>DASUDP010000118.1:0-115984 GCA_036275535.1 Acidimicrobiales bacterium
CGTGAACGCCGCCCCGACCTCCAGGTCCCCGCTCACCACCACCACGTCGATGACCCAGTCATCCAGCCGCGGGTTGTAGTCCCCCACCTCGAACGAGATGTCCACCTGCCCGACCGGCGGCTGCTCCTGCCCAGACGCCGGAGCCGGCGCGAGGGACACAACGCCGAGCAGCAGCCCCACGAACGCGCCGGCCACACGGCTCGATGACGTCATGGCGTCGCCAAGGTGAGCTCGAGCCTCGACTGGCGGTTGGACTTGTAGCCCCACTGGACGTTCCAGGCGTGGGCCGAGGGGTTGACGATCTGCAGGCGCAGGACTCGGCCGGCGGAGATCGTGTAGGTCACGGATCCGAAGTCCACCGGCGTCTCCGTGCTGGCCGACTCTCCCCCGAGGCTGGAGGAGTCACCCGCGAACTGGGTGCAGGCCGTCGTCGCAGTCGAGGCCGTGGCGCAATCGAAGAGCCCGGCCTTCACCGTCCCGACGGAGCCGTTCTGGAACAGCTTGAGCATCGCTGGTCCGTTCAGCACGAGGCCCCCGGCCGGGGCTGGGACCGTCTGCCAGCTGTGGTAGCGGGCGGTGTTCGTCTGGGCCTGCACGCTGAGGGTGCCCGGGTCGATGGCCTTGCTGTTCACCGAGGTGTCGACGGTGGCGTTGGCGGCCGTCGCCAGCTCACCGGGGAGCACGTTGTCCTCCCCACCGAGGTACAGAGCGACCAGCGAGGTGCTCGGCACGCTGATGGAGACCGGGGTGGAGAAGGAGTGGATGTCCTCGGCCTGGACCGTGAAGCTCGCCGCGAAGGCAGACGAGAGTCCCAGCAGGGAGAGCCCCACGGCGAACAGGAGGACACGGCGCACGTCGGTTCAGCCGCCCGTCTCGCCCACGTCGGTGGCCTCGCTGTCGGCCGCCGCGCCGGCGTGCTCCGGAGCGGTCTCGTACTCGTAGGTCACCGTGCCGAGGAACACGCGGTAGCGGTGAGCGCCGTCGCCTTGGTCCTCGTGGACGATGACCGTCTGCTCCAGCTTGGCGATGCGGGCCAGCTCGTCGATGGCGCTGACCATCACCACCGGGCCGGGCGGGGCGGTGGCGACAGCCACGTCGATGATCTGGGATCGGTAGCGGGCGGCGATGCGCTGCGGCTCGCCCAGCCCGAGCCCGCCGAAGAGCACGGAGGCGAACCAGGCGATCCCGGCCACGAGGACGAGGGCCAGACCGCCGGTCAAGCCGCGGGCGGCCTGGGTGCCGAGCTCGAGCGGGCCGAGCGAGTACGTGGCCCGCTCGGAGACGGTGCGGGTGAGCTCCTTGCGCTCGGAGGCCTCGAGGGCCTTGGCCGTGATGACGTTGCCCTTGGCCTCGAAGGTCATGGGCGCGGCGAGCTGCTCCTGCACCTCGCCGGCCTCCGAACCTCCCGCCACGTCGAGCTTGGGCGTCACGGCGATCGTGTACTCGTCGCCGCCGACGCCGGTGAGCTCCGCCACCGACGCGACCTGCGCCGCCACCGCCCGGAGGTCGACGGGGACCGCCTGCACGGTCGTTCCGTCGAAGGGCGTCGCGGGGATCGAGGTGAGCACCGTCGACCACCCGCCCGGGGTCTCGACCGCGACGTCGATGGCGTAGGTGCTCGTCAGCTGCTCGGCGCCTTGCGCGTCGACTCGGAAGGCCAGCTCGACGTCGAGCCGGTCGAGCAGGCGGCTGTAGAGGGGCCCGCTCGGTGCGACGGCGCCGGCGGCGCTGCGCGTGGTGCTCACCTCGCCCGTCGGGTACACCGGCGAGGGGAACCCGGTGAAGCGGTAGTCGAGGCCGATGGCGTAGTCGACGTGCCCGACCGGCTCGACCCGCTGGGTGGAGTCCGGGGCCCGCAGCGCCGACCAGGTGACGGCCAGGACGGGCACGGCGAGGAGCACGCTGACGACCAGCCCGACGAAGGCCCAGCGGGGATGGGTCACCCGGCCGAGGCGAGAGGCGCTCGCCGGCGGCAGCGGCCGGACCGGTGCTGGTTGCCTGATCACCGCTTCCTCCTCGTGTTCCTGGTGGGCCGGGCGGGGCAGCCGGCGCCGGCGACGACGGCGCTCGCCCCCGACGACCACTGCGGCGCCCCCGAGGGCTGCGAACGTCTCCGGCTGGGTGAGGAACCCCACCGCGCTCCCGGCCTTCGGGATGTGGAGCACCGCCCGCCCGATGATGTCGTCGGGCCCCGGTTCCCAGGGATCGAGCCGATCACGGTTGTCCCCCTGGGTCTTGAACGCTCCCCCACCCGCGTCGCCCACGATGCGGTGGATGACGCGGGTGGGGTCGTCGAACGTCCCCCCGGCATGGAAGGCGATGATGTCGCCCTGGTGGTACTGCGAGACCGCCCGCACGAGGACGAGATCCCCGTCCTCATAGGTGGGCTCCATGCTGTGCCCCTGCACGACCACATAAGACGCGTCACCACCAAGCGCCGTCGGCCGCAGCCACATGAACCACGCAGCTGCCACAACGAGCGAGCCGAGAACCACTGCAACGGTGCGCGTTCGAGAAGCACCCATGGCGTCAGACGCGATGATGGGGTCGAGCGAGCGCCCGCCCCCACCATCGCGCAGAGCGTCGGACTACGGCGCGGGTGTCGTCGGGTCGACGAAGAGCTCATACCCGTCGACGAGGACCGAAGCCCGACCGACTGCGCTCGCCAGGGGCTGAGCCGCGAACGAGACCTGAGCGGTGCTCGTGCCGACAGCGGCTGTACCGGTGCCGATGGTGCCGTTGTCCGCGAGGTTTTCGAGGACGACGGTCACGTCATGGTTCTGGCAGCCGTTCGTCGGGGCGTTGGCGGCGTCGTAGAACGTCACGAGTGCGCCCGTCACAGTCCAGTCGTCGCTGGCCGTGGAGTACGTGGTGTCGAGGTTCACGTCGACCTTGGCCGCACAGGCGACCACGCCGTTGCTGCCCGAGGCCACGTCCTCGGAGTTCACCGCGAACGATGCGGCGAACGCACCTACCGCGAACAGTGCCGTCGCTACTGCGATGGCGATCAGAGCCTTGCGCATGTACTTGCCTCCCCTGTCGTGCCCCTGACGGACCTCGTCAGCGGCCAACCGACGCGTCCTCCAGATGGAGTCCGCTTCGTTGAAGCAAGTCGGGTTCGCTTTGGCTCCCCTCAGGCAACGCGACCAGTCACGCCCGAGGATCGATGCACCCTTGCCCGCACGGCTTTCGCCGCTCTGTCACCGCACGACCCTAATGGTGTCACGGAGAGTGTCAAGCGGCGTCTGCGTGAACGCCCAACGACTTCTCTGCGCGTCGGACCGCTCGACGGACCCGGCGCCGCCGTGCGACCCCGATCCGGGCTCGTGCCGCGGCCACACCGCCGAGGGCGCCGAAGGCCGCCGCCGCGACGAGGCTGGCAAGCGTCGGCTCGCTGAACCCGAGGGGTCCGGCCAGCACCGCGAGGCTGGCGCCGGCCAGGGCCCCCGAGACGCACGCCCCCACGAACGACAGCACCCGGGAGTGGCCGGAGCGCAGCGGCTTGAGGCTCGACTCGAGGTTGGCGAGGGCCAGCAGGAGCAGCAGCAACCCGCCGACGAAGGGGACCGTGAGGTACCAGCTCTGCGTGGCGTCGACACCGAGCTCCTGGTCGGCGACGACCTCGTCTCCGGACAGCAGGACGAGACGGGCCGACGCCGGTCCGCCGATCGTGCGCTGGGCGATGCCCGGGTCGAGGATCGCCTCGCCGTCGCGCACCGGGGCGCTGATCGTGCTGACCGGGATCCCCAGGTAGCCGAGCTCCAGCTCCGCGCCGTCGACGGAGCGAGCGAGCCGCTCGTCGGTGACCGTGACCGTCACGTCCTCCGAGAGGTCGACGTGGATGCGACCTCCGCCCAGGGCGTCGGCACCGGCGAGCTCCGCCTGGTCGGTCACGAGCGAGCCGGTCCGATCGGGTCCGCCCGGACCGACGAGGGCCACGACCGCGGCGGCCAGGAAGAGGCCGGCGGTGAGGAGCAGCGCCGGCCACGGCGGCTTGGGGGGATCGAGCACGTCCTCGACGCCGATCAGGTCGGCCATCTCCAGCTGGTAGAGGTCGGCCCCCTCGATGCGCTCGTCGGCGGCTGCCGACCGCACGACCTGGAACTCGATCGGGGCGCCGGGATCGCCGGCCGGAGTCGCACCGGCCTTGGCGGCAGCGTCGTCGGCTGGCGGTGCCGGTGCGAGCGCTCCGGTGGCGGGGGCCGCCGGGGCCACGGCACCCGTAGCGGCAGCCCCGGGCACCTCGGAGCTCGGGCTGACCGGGCGGGCGATCGTCTCGTGGGCGCGACCTGTGGCGGCGGGTGGGGTGGCGACGGCGCCGGTCTCCGCAGCCCGGGGCGCACCGGTAGTGGCGGCACCGGTGACGATCGTCGAGCCCGCCCCCGGGCCACCGGCGGGGCCGCGGGTGATTGTCTCGCCGGCCGGACCGGAGCCCGACACGGGAGGCGTCGCCACGGGCGGTGGTGCCGCCGCGGCCGTCGGCGCCGCGGGGGCGCTGACGTGGTGGCCGGTGGTGCGAGCGGCGCGCGAGAGGCGCTCTGACCCGACGATGGCGATGCCAGCGTGGTCGAGCCAGTCGGGCCCCCAGGAGTCGGCGCAGGCCTCGCCGATGGCGACGCCCAGGTCCTCGGCTCGCTGGTACCGCTCGGTGGCGTCGCGCGAGAGCGAGGTCATCACGACGTCCGCCAGGGGCTGCGGCACGTGGGGGGCCACGTCTCGCAGCGGGATCGGGTCCTCCCGCAGGCGCTGGCTCAGCAGCTCGGCAGCCGACTCGGCTCCCTGCCAGGGGAGCTGGCCCGAGAGGAGCTCGTAGAGCATCACGCCGGCGGCGTACACATCCGACGCCGGGGTGAGGTCCTCGCCGCGGGCCTGCTCCGGCGACATGTACGCGGGGGTGCCGAGCACCTGCCCGTCCACGGTCCCCATCGTGCGGCCGCCGCTGATGACGCGGGCGATGCCGAAGTCGGTGACCTTCACCGCCGACTCGGCGTCGAACATCAGGTTGTCGGGCTTCACGTCGAGGTGGAGCACGCCCTTGGTGTGGGCGTGCTGCAGCGCCGCGCAGCACGCCATGACGACGGCACAGGCCGTGGGCGGGGTGAGGCCGCTCGTCGTGAACCGGTCCCAGACCGTGCCGCCGGGGAGCTGCTCCATCACGATCAGGCAGAGGCCCTCGCGCTCGACGTAGTCGAAGATCGGGACGATGTGGGGATGGGCCAGGGTGGCGAGGGTGCGGGCCTCGGCCGAGAACCGGTCGCGCACCTCGGCCTCGGCGGCGAACGACGGCGGCAGCTCCTTGATGGCGACGCCGCGGTCGAGCCGGCGGTGCCGACCGAGGTACACGACCCCCATGCCGCCGCGACCGAGCTCTCGCTCGACGTCGTAGTCCGGCATCGCCTGCGCGATCCGAGCCGCCTCGCTCGACACGCCGGTGTCGATGCTCATTCGCCCGCATCCTCCCTGCCGCGCATCAGCGCCGCGGGCTGAGGATCGCACACTCCCGCTCCGTTGGGGAGGGTGGCGTCGTGCGGACGAGCAGAACGCCGCCGCCGCGTCACGCAGCGCGCGCAGCCGGCCGCAGGGCGCTCGGAATGGCCATCCCTGTCCACCACCCGGCCGGATCATTTCGACCGGAATCTCTGGCGTGGGCCCACGTGCAGTCGTACCGTGCCCGCAGAGGGCGCCGAGCGGACAGGGCGCGCCACGACTCGGACGGCGACCCCCTCGTCGCCGTCGGGTCCTGCCGTACGCCGCGCGGTGGACACCGGGGACGACGAGGGGCACGCCGTGAGCAGTGAGCTGGCAGAGCGACTTGGGGAGTCGAAGGCGGCCATCGCGGAGGTGTTCCGGAACCCCGGTCTGCGGAAGGTCAACGTCGCCCTGGCCGGCTCGATCATGGGTGACTGGGCCTACGCGGTGGCCGTCTCCGTGTACGCCTATCGCCATGGCGGCGCCACCGCCGTGGGCGTCTACGGCGTCGCCCGCTACATCTCCATGGCCGTCGCCTCACCGTTCACGTCGATGCTGGCCGACCGGTACGACCGCAAGCACGTGATGGTCGTCGCCGACGGGATCCGGTTCGTCCTCGTGGCCGTGGCTGCCCTGGTGATCGCCGCTGACGGGCCGTCGCTCGTGGTCTACGCCCTCGGCCTGCTCACCTCGTTGGCGGGTACCGCCTTCCGGCCCGCCCAAGCGGCCCTGCTCCCGAAGCTGGCCAACCACCCGGCCGAGCTCACGGCGGCCAACGTCGCCGCCAGCACGATCGAGTCCGTCGGCTTCTTCGCCGGACCGGCGGTGGCCGGCACGCTCCTCGCGCTAGCCGATGTGGCCATCGTGTTCGGGTTCAACGCCGCCACCTTCCTGTGGTCCGGGCTGCTCGTGACCACGCTCCACGTGCCGGTCAGGGCCACAGATGCGCTGGAGGTCGACAGCGTCGACGAGGAGCCGGCCGCGGAGGCGCCCCGCACGAGCATCCTGGCCGGCGCCTCGCTCGGCTTCCGCGAGATCCTGGCCAGCCGTGACCTACGGGTCCTGATGTCGCTGTACTGCGCGCAGACGGTCGTTGCCGGCGCCTCCCTCGTCTTCGGCGTCGCCATCGCCTTCGAGATGCTGGGCATGTCCGAGTCGGGTGTCGGGATGCTCGACGCCATGGTCGGCGTCGGGGGCCTGGTCGGCGGCTTCGTAGCGCTGCTCCTGGCGACACGAGGGCGGTTGGCCGTCGACTTCGGCGTCGGCGTGATGCTGTGGTCGGCCCCCCTGCTGATCGTGGTGGCGTTCCCGAGCCTGGCCCCGGTGCTGATCGTGATGGCCATCCTGGGCTTGGGGAACTCCATCGTCGACATCAACGCCTTCACGATCATGCAGCGCCTCGTCTCCGACGAGGTCATGGGCCGGGTGTTCGGGGCGGTCGACAGCGCACTGATCGCGGGCATGGCGCTGGGCTCCCTTGCGATGCCGCTGCTCATGCACACCGTGGGCCTCCGGACGGGACTGCTCGTCGTCGGCACCTCCGTCACCGCGCTCTCGCTCGCCTCGTTCGGGGCGCTGCGCCGCATCGACACGATCGCCTTGGCCCCCGACGGCCTCGGTGTCATTCGCTCGGCGGCGCTGTTCGCACCGCTCCCCGAGCGCTCCATCGAGCGGCTGGCCCGGTGCGCGACGCTCGTCACCGTCCCCGCCGGCGAGGTCGTGATGAGCCGGGGCGATCCGGGCGACCTGTACTACGTCATCGAGTCGGGCCAGGCGGAGGTCCGCGTCACCGACGACCTCAGCACGGTCCTCGGGCCGAGCGAGGGCTTCGGCGAGATCGCCCTCCTGCGCGACGTCCCTCGTCAGGCCACGGTGCGGGCGGCCACCGACCTCACCCTTCGGGCCATCGACCGGCGGGTCTTCCTCCAGGTGGTCACCGGCCACAGCGAGACCCAGGCCACCGCCGACCGAGCGATCACACGCATGCTCGTCGGCGACTGACCGCACCCTCGACCGGGCTCTCTCACCGGCGCGCACCATTGCGTCCGAGATCGGCCCATTCGACGGCCCCCCGTTCACACACCCGAAACAGGCGGGGAACGGTGCGGGCACAGAGAGGTGATCTGGTGAGACGCCGGAGGGCGCTGTGAACCAGATCGGAGACGCGGCAGCAGAGCTGCCGCTCGCGCAGGAGCTGATCGAGCTGCACAAGCAGCTGGCCACGGTCGACGAGGGTGAGCTGGCCACCTACATCCCGCCCCTGGCGACCGCCGACCCCGGCCGGTTCGGCCTGGCCGTCGTCACCGTCGACGGCCACTGCTACACCGCTGGCGACATCGACGACCAATTCACGATCCAGTCCGTGTCGAAGCCGTTCGCGTTCGGCTTGGCCCTCGACGAGCTGGGGGTGGAAGCCCTGCTCGAGCGGGTCGGGGTGGAGCCCACGGGCGATGCCTTCAACTCGATCACCGTGGACGAGGCCAGCGGTCGCCCGTTCAACCCGATGGTCAACGCCGGGGCCATCGTCACGACGAGCCTCCTAGGCACCGACCGGCAGGAGCGCGAGCAGCGCCTGCTGGAGGGTCTCGGGCGGTTCGCGGGTCGCCCGCTCGACGTCGACGAGCTCGTCTTCGAGGCGGAGTGCCAGACGGGCGATCGCAACCGCGCCATCGCCTACCTGATGCGGAACTTCGACATGCTGCGCGGCGAGGTCGACTCGGCCGTCGAGTCCTACTTCCGGCAGTGCTCGGTGCTCGTCGACGTCCGAGATCTCGCCGTGATGGGAGCGACGCTCGCCAACAAGGGCGTGAACCCTATTACCGGCCAGCGAGCGGTGGCCGACGACCACGTCGCCCGGGTCCTCAGCGTGATGAGCGCCTGCGGCATGTACGACTACGCGGGAGAGTGGCTCTACCGCGTGGGGCTGCCGGCCAAGAGCGGAGTGTCCGGCGGGGTCGTCGCGGTGCTCCCGGGCGTGCTCAGCATCGCTTCCTACTCCCCGCCCCTCGATGCACGTGGGAACAGCGTGCGGGGGATCCGCGCCTGCGAGGCGCTGGCCCAGCGCTTCCGGCTCCACGTGTTCAGCGGTCGGGCCACGGCATCGGCGGTTCGCCGCGCCGTCGACGGCTCCACGGTCCGCTCCAAGCGGCGCCGAGCCCCGATGGAGGCGGAGCTCCTGCGGGCCGAGGGAGCGCGCATCCGCATCATCGAGCTCCAGGGACCGCTCCAGTTCGGCTCCGCCGAGTCCCTCAGCCGCACCGTGATGGCCGGCCTGGAGGGCATCTCGCACCTCCTCGTGGACGTCACCCGTGTGACGTCGATCGACGACGGTGCCCTGCCCGTCATCGAGGGCCTCTTGAACCTCCTCGCGGAGCGGGGGGTGGCCGTTGCCGTCGCCGGCGCGGAGGCCGCCCAGCTCGTCGGTCTGTCAGCGACAGCCCACCGGAGCTTCGATCAGGCGCTCGAGGAGTTCGAGGACGAGGTCCTCGCGCAGCTCGGATCCTCGGCGGGCATCGAAGAAGCGGACCTCCTCGACAACGAGCTGTTTGGAGGTGTCGACGCGGAAGACGTCCGAGCGGTGCTCGCCGCCACCAGGCTCGAGCGCCATCCCACCGGAGCGACGATCTTCCGACGCGGTGACCTCGCCGATTCGATCTACTTCCTCCGGTCGGGCCGCGTCCGCGTCGGGCTGGACCTGCACGACGGGCCGGCACGGCTGACCACCATCGGACCCGGCGGCACGTTCGGCGAGATGGCCGTGCTCGACCGCGGGACGAGGTCGAGCACTGTCGAGGTCGAGGCGGACGCGGAGTGCCATGTGCTGTCCGTGGAGGCCCTCGAACGGCTGCAACGAACGCTCCCCGGCTTCATCGAGCAGCTGTACCGCAACCTCGCCGGCATGCTGTCGCGCCGACTGCGCGACGCCAACGATGAGGTGCGGGCCCTGCGCGCCTGAGCTGATCGAACCGGCCGGTGGTGGCGCCAGCTCGGACCGTGCGTGGCGGCCGACCGATCGGCCCGACCCCGGCGACGAGATGGTGGCATCATGCTGACGTGTCACGACCAGGGCGCGGCCTTTGGGGGGTGACCGAGCATGTGCACTCGGCGGGCGCCGGGCAGAGCAGTGACCTCGGTCTGGATCTCGCCGCCCTGCGCGCGGTCGACGCCCAGGTCCGCCTCATCGACCTCGACACGGGCATGGTGCTCCTGGAGCAGGGGGCCGTGGCCGACGAGCTCTACGTCGTGCTCGACGGCGAGCTCGAGGTGGTCCTGCGGGTCGGCGCCGTCGAGCAGACGGTCTCCACCCTCTCTGCCGGCGCGACCGTGGGCGAGATCGCCCTGCTCGCCGGGGACCCCCGCTCCGCCACCGTGCGGGCCAGCGGCCCCGCCCGCGTCGCCGCCATCTCCGAGGCCGAGTTCCGCCGCCTGCTGGCCGAGCACCCCCTCATCGGGGAAGCGCTCGCCCGCAACGCCGTCGAGCGGCTCCGCGAAACGCAGCTGGTGGGCCAGCTCAATCACCTGTTCGGCCACCTCGAGCCCGAGGTGCTGGCCAGCGTGAAGGACCTGATCGAGTGGGTCCCCGTCGGGGCCGGCACCCGCCTCTTCTCCGAAGGCGAGCCCGGTGACGCCGCCTACTTCGTCGTGACGGGTCGCCTCCGCGCCTTCCGCGCCGGGGCCGACGGGGCCGAGGTCGAGGTCGGGGAGGTCAGCCGCGGGGAGATGGTCGGCGAGATGGCGCTCCTCGAGCACCAGCCCCGGGTGGCCACCGTCTACGCCGTCCGGGACAGCCAGCTCGTGCGGTTCTCGCGGCGCGCCTTCGAGACGCTCCTCGAGCGCTACCCGAGCGCCGCCCTGTTCGTGGCCATGACGGTCCTGCGGCGCTCCCACCGCACCTCCATCGATGCGTCCCAGCGGCGTCTGTCGGTCGTCGTCGTCCCGGGGAGCCCTCGGATCGATGTGCGGGCCTTCAGCGACGAGCTCACCGCCGCCCTGGGGGCCGATGCCCGCTACCTGTCGAGCGGCGACATCGACGCCGAGCTCGACGTCCCCGGCATCGCCCAGGTCGGAGACGACGACGTGGGGGCCATCCGGTTGGGCTACTGGCTCGAGGAGCAGCAGGAGCGCCACCGGTTCCTCGTCTACGGCATCGACGACGGATGGTCGGCGTGGAGCCGGAGGGCCCTGCGCTGGGCCGACCACGTCGTCGTCGTCGCCCATGCCGGGGACGACCCGGAGCCCGGCCCGATGGAGACCGAGCTGTGGCAGCTGGTGGCGCTGCAGAAGCACCCCAAGGTGAGCCTCGCCCTCATCCACCCGGCGGACACCGTGCTGCCATCCGGCACCCGCCGATGGATCGACCAGCGGGAGCTGGCCTCGCACCACCACCTCCGCGCAGGCGACGACGTGACAATGGCCCGCATGGCCCGTCTGCTGTCGGGCTCGGGGACCTCGCTGGTGCTCGGCGGGGGCGGAGCCCGCGGGTTCGCCCACCTGGGGACCCTCGTGGTACTCGAGGAGCTCGGCCTGCCGATCGACATGATCGGGGGCACCAGCATCGGATCGATCATGGCCGTGGGCCCGGCCATGGGCTGGACGGCGGAGCAGGCCCGCCGCACCGCCATCGAGCAGTTCCGCAAGATCTTCGACTACACGCTGCCGTCTGTCGCCGTGCTGAAGGGCGAACGGATCTCCCACAAGCTCCGCACCCTCCTGGGCGACGTCGACATCGCCGATCTGTGGGTCCCGTACTTCTGCGTGTCGACCGACCTCACCACCGCCTGCAGCCGCTACCACGACCGCGGTCCCCTGGTGGATGCCATCCGGGCCAGCATCGCCATCCCCGGGGTCCTGCCCCCCGTCCCCATCGACGGTGACCTCCTCGTCGACGGGGGCATCCTCGACAACGTCCCGGTGGACGAGATGCGCCGCCGCAACCCGAGCGGCCGGATCATCGCCGTGGATGTCGCCCCCGCCGACGGTCCGGCCGCCGAGGAGGACTACGGCCTGTCGGTCTCCGGGTTCCGGGCGCTGCTCGGGCGGCGGCGCGGCGGCGGGCCCCCGGGCCTCATGTCCACGATCGTGCGCTCGAGCCTGATCGCCTCGGTCCGCGACCGGGACCGCGTCGTGCGCGAGGGCATCGCCGACCTCTACCTCGACGTGACCGTCGAGGGCGGCGGGCTCCTCGACTTCTCCGCCGCGGACCACATCGCCACCAGCGCGGAGCTGACGACGCGCCCCATCCTGCGCCGCTGGCTGCACAGCCGAGAGGCGAGCGACGTGCGCTACGTTCAGACGGCCGCTGCGGGTGGGATGGCGCTCGCCGATGCCAGCAGCCGGTCGAGGGGGGTGGGCGTGCTGCTGCTGACGTTGCGGGACCTGCAGCACCGTGCTGTCCGGTTCGCCGCCGTCGTGGCCGGCACGGCCGTCGTCCTGGCCCTGCTGTTCCTCATGACCGGGCTCGTCGAGCAGTTCCACCGCGAGCCCAAGCAGACCGTCGCCGCGCTCGGCGCCGAGCGCTGGATGCTCCGGGAGGGCGTGTCCGGAGCCTTCACGTCCGGCGCCACGATGCCGGCCGACACCGCCGACGCCGTGGACGGTGTCCGCGCCGCTCCCGTCGTCGTGGCTCGCCACAGCTTCGACAACGACGGCCAGCAGACCGACGTCGTGGTGCTGGGGTTCGGGCGGGGAGAGCTGGGCCAGCCTCCGGTGACCGCCGGGACCCTGCCGAGCGAGCCCGGCGAGGTGCTCGTCGACGACTCCGCCGGCCTGGACCCGGGCGACTCCCTCGAGCTGGGGAGCCACGCCTACACGGTGAGCGGCACCACCGACCGCACGACGATGTTCGCCGGCATGCCCCTCATCTTCATGTCGATCGGCGATGCCCAGGACCTCGTCTACCGCGGGGAGCCCTTGGCCACGGCCGTCCTGTTGGACCGGGTGCCCCAGGACGTCCCCGACGGCTTCACCCTCCGGACGAACGACGAGATCGCCGAGGACGGCCTGCGGCCGCTGGAGCACGCCATCTCGTCGATCGAGCTCATCCGGGCCCTGCTGTGGCTGGTGGCCGCCATGATCATCGGCACGATGATCTACCTGTCGGCGGTCGAGCGCCGTCGGGACGTCGCCGTGCTGAAGGCGGTGGGCGCCTCGACCGGTCAGATGGCCGCCTCGATCGCGCTCGAAGGCGTCCTCATCGCGCTGGCCTCCGCCGCCATCGCGTCGGTCCTGCAGGCCGTGCTGGTACCCGTCTTCCCGATGCAGGTGGTGGTGCCCGACCAGGCCTTCTGGCAGGTGCCGCTGATCGCCGTGCTCGTCGCCTTGGCCTCCGGCGGGGTGGGACTCCGCAAGGCCGTGCGGGTCGACCCCGCCCTCGCCTTCGCCGGGCCGGGCTCATGAGCACCGCCGAGGTGCAGGTCCGGGACCTGGTGATCGAGTACCAGAGCGGCGGGTACAACGTGCGACCCATCGACGGCCTCGACCTCGACGCCGCCCCCGGCGAGCTCGTGGTCCTGCTCGGCCCATCGGGCTGCGGCAAGACGTCGCTGCTGTCGGCCATCGGCGGGATCCTGCGCCCGACGGCCGGGCGGGTCCTCGTCGGCGGCGTCGACGTGACCCAGCTCAAGGGCGCTGAGCTGACCCAGTACCGGCAGCAGACCGTGGGCCTCGTGTTCCAGGCCTTCAACCTGGTGGCCTCCCTGTCGGCCCGGGAGAACGTGGCCATGCCGCTCCTGCTGGCGGGGGTCAGCCGCCGCCGGGCCCTCGATCGGGCCGACCGGCTCCTCGAGCGCGTCGGCCTCAGCGACCGGTCCGGCCACAAGCCGGCCAAGCTCTCGGGCGGCCAGCAGCAGCGGGTGGCGGTGGCGCGCGGCCTGGCCGCCGACCCGCTGGTGCTGTTGGCCGACGAGCCGACGGCCAACCTCGACTACATCCAGGCCGAGGGCATCATCTCCCTGCTGCGGGACCTGCGCTCGGACGGGCGGGCGATCATCGTGTCGAGCCACGACGACCGGCTCGTCCCCATCGCCGACCGCGTGATCCACCTCGTCCCCGAGTTCCGCCAGGACGCTGCGGCGCCCCGCGTGGTGGAGCACCGCGCGGGCGAGGCCATCTTCGAGCAAGGGGATCGCGGCGAGCTCGTGTACGTCATCGACGCCGGGCAGGTGCACATCGAGCGGTCACTGGCCGGCGGGGACGTCGAGCAGCTGGCCTCGCTCGGCCCCAGCGACTACTTCGGCGAGCTCGGCCCCCTCCTGGGCTTCCCCCGCAGCGCCACCGCTCGCGCCGCGACCGACGTGCGGCTGACCGCCTACAACGTCCAGGACTTCCGGGAGCAGGTGCTCAACGGCTCACGGCCGGCGGCACCCGTCCCCTAAGCAGGGGCGAGCGCCAGCCCGCTCAGCCGAAGGCCTTGGTGTCGAGGCCCCGCAGGCGGGCCCCGAGCGAACCGAGCAGCTTGTGCATGATCGACGGGGCCGTGGCGAGCAGCGCCTCGAACTCCCGGGTGCCGATCACGAGCACCCGCAGGTCGGTCGACGCGGTGACGGTCGCCGTGCGCGGCTGGCGGTCCAGGAGCGCCAGCTCGCCGACGCAGTCGCCCGGCCCCAGCGCGGCAACCCGCCGGTTGTTGCGTCGCACCTCCGCCTCACCGTCGACGATCACGAACGCCTCGCGCCCCATCCCCCCCTGCTCGCAGAGGACCCGACCGGCCCCGAGGGTCAGCTCGTCGGTCGCTCGGCCGATGGCCTGCAGCTCTGCCTTCGAGCACGTCGAGAACAACGGCACCTTGGCCAGCTCATCCACATATGTCTGTCGCCCCACGGCGCAGGAACCTACCAAGCAGGCGCAGCGCTCGCTCGACCGGTTCGACGGGAACGCCCGTACGCTCCGAACGTGCGACGCGGAGGCCCTCACAGCATGATCGGTGCCGACCCGGCGGCGGTGGCCGGCGCCAGGCTGAGCCGCGCCGTGGTCCGGCGGGTGTGGCGGTTCGCCACGCCGTACCGGCGGTCGATCCTGCTCTTCGTCGGGATCATCGCGGCGGCGGCTCTCATCGGGCTGGCGCCGCCGCTGCTGTTCCGCCAGATCCTCGACGATGCCATCCCCAACCACGATCGTGGGCTGCTCAACGTCCTCGCCGCGCTGGTCGTCGTCACCGCGCTGGCCGACGCCGCCCTCGCCCTCGGCGAGCGCTACTACTCGGCCCGGATCGGCGAGGGGATCATCTACGACCTGCGGGTGTCGCTGTTCGACCACGTGCAGCGCATGCCGATGTCGTTCTTCACCCGGGCCCAGACGGGGGCGCTGAACAGCCGCCTGAACAACGACGTCATGGGGGCGCAGCGGGCGGTCACCGGCACGCTCGGCTCCGTCGTGTCGAACGTCATCACCCTCATCGCCAACGGCACCGCCATCGTGCTGCTCGAGTGGCGCTTCGCCGTCATCTCGCTCGTCCTCCTCCCGCTGTTCATCGTCCCGGCCAAGCGGGTCGGCCGCCGGCTCCAGCAGCTGACCCGCCAGCAGATGGACCTCAACGCGTCCATGAACACCACGATCAGCGAGCGGCTGAACGTGGCCGGCGCTCTTCTGGTGAAGCTCTTCGGGCACCACGACGCCGAGACCCGGGACTTCGCGGCCCGGGCCGACGGGGTGCGGGCGGTCGGCGTGCGCTCGGCCGTCTACGGGCGCACCTTCTTCGTGGCCCTCGGGCTGGTGGGGGCGCTGGCCACCGCTGCCGTCTACTGGATCGGCGGGCAGCTGGCGGTCTCCGGGACGCTGACCGTCGGCACCCTCGTCGCCCTCGCCACCTTCGTCAGCCGCATCTACGGGCCGCTCACCGCGCTCACCAACGTGCGGGTCGACGTCATGACCGCCCTCGTGTCCTTCGAGCGGGTCTTCGAGGTGCTCGACAGCCCCAGCCCCATCCAGGACCGCCCGGGCGCTGTCGACCTCATCGCCCCCGCCGGGCGCATCGAGCTCGACCACGTCCGCTTCGCCTACCCGGACCGGCCGATCGTGGCATCGCTCGAGGCCAGCGGCCCCGGGTCCCACGAGCCGCTCGACCGGCCGTACGTGCTCGACGACGTCACGGCGACGATCGAGCCCGGGCACCTCGTGGCGCTGGTCGGCACGTCGGGGGCCGGCAAGACGACGCTGTCGCAGCTCGTCCCCCGCCTCTACGACGTCAGCGACGGGGCCATCCGCATCGACGGGATCGACGTGCGGGACCTGACCCAGGAGAGCCTCCGCGCTGCCATCGGCGTGGTGAGCCAGGACCCGCACCTCTTCCACGACACCGTCGGCAACAACCTGCGCTACGGCCGTCCCGCCGCCACCATGGCCGAGGTGATGGCCGCCGTGCGGGCGGCCCAGATCGAGGAGCTCGTCCTGTCGCTGCCCGATGGGCTCGACACGCTGGTCGGCGAGCGGGGCTACCGGCTCTCCGGGGGCGAGAAGCAGCGGCTGGCCATCGCCCGGATGCTGCTGAAGGACCCCGCCATCGTCGTGCTCGACGAGGCGACCAGCCACCTCGACGCCGAGAACGAGCTGCTCGTACAGCAGGCCCTCGCCACCGCACTGGCCGGGCGCACGAGCCTCGTCATCGCCCACCGGCTCTCCACCATCGCCGCCGCGGACAACATCCTGGTGCTGGACGGCGGGCGCATCGTGCAGTCCGGCACCCACGAGGAGCTGCTCTTCCAGGGCGGCCTCTACGCCGACCTCTACCGCACCCTCCTGCGGGAGGAGCGGCAGTCGGCGGCGGACAGCGCCGACGAGGCCGTGGCCGAGCTCCAGATCTGACCGCTCACTGGGCGGGCAGGTACCGCCCCTCCGAGGTGTCGGCGTCCTCGAGGTTGGCCTTCGGACTGGGCGAGGCGCCGCCCCGGAGCGCCAGCAACCGTTCGAGCCCCCAATACACCCCGTAGACGGCGATCACGGCGACGGTGACGTGGAGCAGCAGCGCCAACGCCACGCCGGCGATGACGCCGGCCCGCCAGAGCCGGCCCCAGAGGACCGACAGCGCGAGCGGGATGAGCAGGGCGAAGGCACCACCGCCGGCGAGCTCGGCCACCCACCCGCGATCGCCCATCCACGGCAGCACGTCGATGACGTCGATGAGGTCGAGGGTGGCCAGCACCCCGAGCCCGCCGATGCCGCTCAAGGTGGCCACGACGAGCGGCGCCCACCGCCAGCGCGGCCGCAGGCAGCACAGGGCGGTGGCCAGGATGACGGCGGTCCACATCAGCCAGCGCCGCACGAGCGGGGTGCCGAGGCTGGCCATGGCGTCGCGCAGGATGCGATCGGCCTCCTCGCGGTCCACGTCGGGGCCGATGTGGGTCTTGCCCTCCCCGGGCTTCAGGACGAGGGCGTCGTGCACGAGCACGGCCGGGAGGTGGGTGCCGAGCCCGGGCACCAGCCACGCCACGAACCACGGGATCGACGCCAGGTCCGTGCGGAAGGTGGCGACGTCGGCCGGCACCACGAAGGGCTCCCGGTAGGCGTCGTCCCGATAGGCGAACTGTCGGAGGATCCGGAAGCGGGCCCCGTCCGGCTCCAGCTGGAGCACCATCGTCCCCCCGGTGGCGGGGTCGAAGAACCGGCTTGGCTGCGTCACGTCGTCCACGCCGCCATCGTCGCGCCCGGCGGAGGGTTTGCCCCGGAACGCGCACGTCTGATGGGATAGCGACAACTGTCACGTCGCTGGTGCAAAGCCAGAGTTTCGACGGGTCAAATCTTCGCTCTGGAGCACGGTTGGACGACTCGCTGACGAAGTCTGAACGAGAGGCCCTCAAGGCCATCTACCGGCTGACCCGTGACGGCACGGAGGCCCACACCGGCGCTCTCGCCGAGGTGCTGGGCCTGTCCCCGGGGACCGTCACGACGACGGTGAAGCGGCTGGCCGACCGCCAGCTCGTCGACCACCGGCCCTACCAGGGCGTGTCGTTCACCCCGGCCGGGCGCCGCACCGCGGTGGCGGCCATCCGGCGGCACCGGATCGTCGAACGGTTCCTGGCCGACATGCTCGGCTACCAGTGGAACGAAGCCGACAAGCTGGCCATCAGCTTCGAGCACGGCCTCCCCGACGAGGTGCTCGACCGGCTCTACGTCGCGCTCCACCGTCCCGAGACCTGCCCCCACGGCTTCCCCATCCCGGCGGCGGAGGCGGCGGAGCTCCCCGAGACCCCCGCCCTCTACGACCTCGAGACCGACGACATCGCCGAGGTGGCCCTCTCGGGCTCCACCGACCCGGAGCTCGTCGCCTTCCTCGGCACCCTCGGCCTCGTGCCGGGCGTCGAGGTCACCGTCGTTGAGAAGCACCCATTCGACGGGCCGCTCGTCGTCAGCGTCGCCGGCGAGGACCGCACGCTCGGCGAGCGGGTCGCCCGCCAGATCTACGTCACCCATCGAGGTCGCCGCACCGGCGACCGCGACATCACCAGCACCGGCGCGTGAGCGCCCCAAACGCTCCTAGGAGGGGCATCCACCCATGACCAGCATCCTGGCCGCTGAAGGCGGCTATCAGGAGTTCGTACTGAAGGGTGGTGAATGGGCCATCCTCGCCTTCTCCGGCATCTCGGCCCTCCTCGCCATCGCAGTCGGCTTCATCCTCATGAAGGGGGTCCTGGCCGCTGACCAGGGCACCCCGAAGATGATCGAGATCGCGACCGCGATCCAGGAGGGCGCCTGGGCGTACCTCAAGCGTCAGTTCAAGACCATCGGCGTGATCCTCATCCCGCTGGCGGTCATCGTCTTCATCACCTCCACGGAGATCCTGAAGCCCGACGGCGAGACCGCCCTGTCGTTCTTCGAGTCCGGGCTGTTCCGCACGCTGGCCTTCATCATGGGCGGCTTCCTGTCGGGCCTCACCGGCTACATCGGCATGACGCTGGCCACCCGCGGCAACGTGCGCACCGCCGCGGCGGCCAAGCGCAACTCGCTGCCCGACGCCCTCAAGGTGGCGTTCCGCACCGGCGGAATCGCCGGCATGTTCACGGTCGGCCTGGGCCTGCTCGGCGCCACCGTGATCATCGTCATCTTCCAGAACACCAGCTCCGCCATCCTGGTCGGCTTCGGCTTCGGCGGCTCGCTCCTGGCCCTGTTCCTCCGGGTCGGCGGCGGCATCTTCACCAAGGCGGCCGACGTCGGCGCCGACCTCGTCGGCAAGGTCGAGGCCGGCATCCCCGAGGACGACCCCCGCAACCCCGCCACCATCGCCGACAACGTCGGCGACAACGTGGGCGACTGCGCCGGCATGGCCTCCGACCTCTTCGAGAGCTACGAGGTGACCCTCGTCGCGTCGATCATCCTCGGCGTGGCCGGCTTCTCCGCCGTCGGCGCCAACCCGGCCCTCGGCCTGATCTTCCCGCTGGCCGCCCGCGCCGTCGGCGTGGTCGCCTCCATCGCCGGCGTGTACGCCGTGAAGGCGAAGGAGGGCGAGACCGACGCGCTGAAGCCCATCAACCGGGGCTTCCTGACCGCCGGCATCATCACCGTGATCGGCGTCGGCGCCGTCGGCCTCCTCTACGTCGGCGACGGGGTCCAGGGCGCCGGCGAGGCCACCCTCTCCAACGTCGGCCTGCGCTGCGTCGCCGCTGTCGTCATCGGCTTGATCCTGGCCCAGCTCGTGAGCCGGCTGACCGAGTACTTCACGGCCACCCACCACGCCCCGGTGCGGGAGATCGCCGAGGCGACCCGCAGCGGCCCCGCCACTGCGATCCTGTCGGGCACCTCGGCCGGCCTCGAGAGCTCCGTCTACGCCATCCTCGCCATCGCCCTCGCCATCGGCGTGTCGATGGCCCTCGGCGGCGGCAACCTGCAGTTCTCGCTCTACCTCGTCGCCCTCTGCGGCATGGGCATGCTGGCCACCACCGGCGTGATCGTGTCCGAGGACACCTTCGGTCCGGTCTCCGACAACGCCGCCGGCATCGCCGAGATGTCCGGCGAGTTCCACGGCGAGCCGGAGCGGATCATGGTCAGCCTCGACGCGGTGGGCAACACGACGAAGGCCGTCACCAAGGGCTTCGCCATCGGCTCGGCGGTCATCGCCTCCGTCGCCATCTTCGCCTCGTTCATCGAGACGGCGGCCACGGAGATCCTCGGCACCGACTTCGTCGAGAGCGTGAAGTCCACGCCCCGTGGCGTGTTCGACCACATCCCGATCAACGTCGCCGACCCGAAGGTCTTCATCGGCCTGCTGATCGGCGGCGCGGTGCCGTTCCTGTTCTCGGCCCTCGCCATCAACGCCGTGTCCCGCACGGCCGGTGTCGTCGTGCAGGAGGTGCGCCGGCAGTTCGCCGACGGCCTGATCATGAAGGGCGAAAAGAAGCCCGACCACGGCCCGGTCATCGACATCTGCACCGCCGCCTCCCTGCGGGAGCTGGTCACCCCGGCCCTGCTCGCCGTCCTCACCCCAGTGATCGTCGGCTTCGGCATCGGCTTCACCGCCCTCGGCGCCTTCCTCGTCGCCGTCATCCTCGTGGGCCAGCTCATGGCCAACTACCTGAGCAACGCGGGTGGCGCGTGGGACAACGCGAAGAAGTACATCGAGGACGGCCACGAAGGCGGCAAGGGCTCCGAGGGCCACAAGGCGGCCGTCATCGCCGACACCGTCGGCGACCCGTTCAAGGACACCGCCGGCCCCGCCCTCAACCCGCTGATCAAGGTGATGAACCTGGTGTCGCTGCTCATCCTCCCGGCCATCATCTCGTTGGCCGACATCAACGAGGAGACCCGCATCGCCTCCCCGAACGGGGTCAGCATCGCCATTGCGCTGGCGGCCCTCGTCGTGCTGGTCGGGGCGATCGCCTACAGCAAGCGGGACAAGGAGGCCATCGGCGACGCGCCCGTGGCCGCCCACGTCAGCTGACCACCCAACCGGTCAGCTGAGCTGACGCGAGGCCCCGGCTCCGGCCGGGGCCTCGCCGCGTCCCGGCACCGCGGCGGTCCTCGGATCGTCGAGCCGGCGCGGCACTAGAGTTGCTCGAGGGCGATCACCGGGGGCGTACGGAACCCAGGCGATCCGGGCGATGGAACCGGGACATGGGCGACGTAGCAGGGGAACACGACGGGGGTCCGGCCCGCGGGCGCCGTCCTGGAGGCGGCTGGGGCCGCAGCGTCCGGGCGTTGCTCGTGCTGCTCGTGCTCCTCCCCATCATCGGGATGTTCGTCGTCTCGCTGGCCTCGACCCGCCGGCTCGAGCGCGGGCGCCAGGACGCGACCACGCTGGAGCGCCGAACGGAGCGCCTCGTCGGACTCGTCGAGGCCCGCACGGCGATCAGCGGCGAGGAGGTGGCGTCGTCCGTGCTCGTCATCGGCGCCGATCTCGGCGTCGACGCCGCCGCGCTGCAAGACCTTTTCGGACAGGACTTCTCGGCCGAGCTCGCCGCCGCCCGGATCCGCCTCGACGACGACCCGACGCTGGCCACCCTTCCCGAGGTCCGAGCCGGCCTGACCGAGCTCCGGGCCCTCCGCCCGCAGATCGACGCCGGCACGCTCACCTTCGGGGACCTGGTGGCCGTCACCACCGCGCTCACCGATGAGATCGATGCCGTGTGGGACGCCCGCGTCCGGGACCAGATCCGCGAGGTCCTCGGCGGCGAGCTGCCCGCCTCCGTGCAGGTGCGCTTCCAGGCGCTGACCGCGACGTACATCGCCCTGTCGGCGGCGGCCGACCGCGCCCTGCTCACCGAGGTCGTGCTGACCGGCGAGCCCACCGATGCCCAGCTGCTGGCCCTGGTGGAGGCCACGGGCGCCTACCGGGCCGCGGTCAGGGTGCTCCCGGACCGGCTCGGGCCCCTCGGCGCCGCCGCCTGGCGCGCCCACACCGATCAAGCCGCCGGCCGGCGCTTCGAGGCCGTGCTCGACGACACCATCGTGGCCGTCTCCCGTGGTGTGCCCCCGGCGCTGGCAGCCGACCCGGTGGCCTTCGGGAAGGCCTACATCGACGGCCCGGATTGGGCTCGCAGCATCTCGACGGCCATCCAGGCCACCGCCGCCGATCTGCGCGACCTCACCCGGGACCACGCCGCGGACGCCACCCGAGCCGTCGTGCTGCAGGCGCTCGTCGTCGTGCTCCTCGCGCTGGCCTCGCTGGCCACCGCCGTGTGGGCGGCCCGCACCCTCGCCACCCCCATCACCCGTCTCGAGGCCGCCGCCCACCAGATCCACGACGGGCGGTTCGACCTGCCTCCCCTACCGGAGCGCGGCCCGCGCGAGCTGGCCGACATGGCCCGGGCCTTCAACGAGATGTCGTCCACCCTCGCCGCGGTGGAGCGCCACGCCGTCGCGCTGGCCGCCGACACCGCCGCCCCGGTCCTGGAGGAGCCGCTCCCCGGACCCACCGGGCGAGCCCTGCAGGTGGCCCTCGACCGCCTCCGGTCGTCGATGCAGGTGGCCGAGCAGCGCCGACGGGAGCTCGAGCGCACGGCCGCCCATGACGGTCTCACCGGCCTCCTCAACCGGGCGGCGGCCTTCGAGGTGGTGGCCCGAGACCTGCTGCGGGCCGATCGCGGCGGGGGCCGCGTGGTGGCCCTCTACCTGGACCTCGATGGCCTGAAGCCGATCAACGACGCCCACAGCCACGCCGCCGGCGACGACGCCCTGCGGCTGACCGCGGACGCTCTGCGGAGCGCCACGCGCGCCTCGGACGTCGTCGCCCGCCTCGGCGGCGACGAGTTCCTGGTGGCCGGCGTGCTCGGCGACGACGGGGACGACGAGACCGAGGCCGAGGAGCTGGCCGAGCGCGTGCGGGAGGCGGTGTCCTCCCGGATGATCGCGGTCGCCGAGGGCCACATCCCGCTCGGCTGCAGCATCGGCATCGCCGTGGCCGGCCGGGACACCTCGGCCGAGGCCCTCATCAACGAAGCGGACCGGGCGCTCCTCGAGGCCAAGCGAAAGGGCAAGGACCGCATCAGCTGGTGGTCCGGACGGCGTCAGGTCCCGAGGCCGTAGAGGGCAGCGAGCGCGATGGCGGCCGCCGTCGCCACGTTCACCGAGTCGACGCCGGGCTCCATCGGGATCCGCACCCGGCGGTCGGTGGCAGCGAGCGCCGCCTCGGTCAGCCCGGGGCCCTCGGCGCCGAGCACGAGGGCCACCCGGGCCGGGGCCTCGGCCACGAGCCGGCCCAAGGGGTCCGCAGTTGCGGAGGGCGTCAGGGCCACCGTCGTGGCGCCGGCCTCGCGCAGGTCGTCGAGGGCCCGTGGCCAGCCCCCGTCCGGCACGCGGGCGAACGGCACGCGCAGGACGTGGCCCAGCGACACCCGGGTAGACCGCCGGTAGAGGGGATCGCTCGTCGTCGGGTCGAGCACCACCGCGTCCACACCGAAGGCGGCCGCGTTGCGGAACAGGGCCCCCACGTTCTCGTGGTCGTTCACGGCCTCGAGGACGAGCAGGCGCCGCGCCCCCGCCACCAGATCGGCCACCGCCGGCAGCTCGGGCCGCTCGGCCACGGCGAGCACCCCGCGGTGGAAGTGCACACCGCTCACGGCCTCCATGGCGCTGGCCGGCATCGTGTAGATCGGTGCCTCGGTGGCCACCAGGGAGGCGACCCGCTGGACGTGCTCCTCGGCCACGAACAGGGAGCGCACGGTGAAGGGGGAGGCCAGGAGGGCCTCGATCGACAGGCGACCCTCGACGGTGAAGATCCCCCGCTCTCGCTCCAGCGCCATCCGGCGCGACGGCGAGCGGAGGTGGTGGTAGTCGGCCAGCCGCGGGTCGTCGAGGTCCGTGATCGGGACGATGGGCATCACCGGCAGCCTCTCACGCCCTCCCTACCGGCCCTCCAACGAGGTCGGGCACCGACCGTCGTGCCATGCTCCTGCGATGCGCGCCGTGGTCTGCTCCGAGTTCGCCCCCATCGACCAGCTGCGGGTGGAGGAGCGACCCGACCCCGTGCCCGGCCCCGGCAAGGTGGTGGTGGCGGTGCGGGCGGCGGGCGTGAACTTCGTCGACGGCCTCTTCGTCCAGGGGAAGTACCAGATCAAGCCACCGCTGCCCTTCACGCCCGGCGGGGAGGTGGCCGGCGACGTGGTCGCCCGCGGGGACGGCGTGGACGGGCTGGCGATCGGCGACCGGGTGCTCGCCATGCCCTGGCTCGGCGGGTTCGCCTCTCACGTCGAGCTGGCGGCCGACGGCGTCGTGCCGATCCCGGGGCCCCTGTCGTACGGACAGGCAGCCGCCCTCGTGCAGAGCTATGGCACGATGCTGTTCTCCTTCACCCGGCGCATGCAGCTCCGGGCCGGGGAGTGGGTGCTCGTCCTGGGGGCGGGGGGCGGGATCGGCCTGGCTGCCGTCGACGTCGCCAAGCACCTCGGTGCGCGCGTGATCGCCGCCGCCTCGTCGCCCGAGAAGCTGGCCGCGGCGGTAGCCGCCGGGGCCGACGCGACCGTCTCCTACGAGGAGGAGGACCTGAAGGCCCGGGTGCGGGAGCTCTCGGGAGGCGGCGTCGACGTTGTCGTTGACCCGGTGGGCGGCTCCTTCGCCGAGCCGGCGCTGCGGTCGCTCGGCTGGATGGGCCGCTACCTGGTCATCGGCTTCGCCGGCGGGGACATCCCGCGCCTGCCCGCCAACCAGGTCCTGCTCAACAACCGCACCGTGGTGGGCGTCGACTGGGGGGCGTGGACGATGCGCGACCCGGAGGGCAACCGGCTGCTGCTGCAGGAGCTGATGGACCTGGCCGGCGCCGGTGAGGTCCACCCCGTCGAGCCCACCCCGTACCCGCTCGGCGACGTCGTCCGCGCCCTGACCGACCTCCAAGAGCGCCGGGTGGCCGGCAAGGTGGTGCTCGTGCCCTGACCCAGCGACCCCCACCGCATGTGGGAGGGTCTGGGGGCCGCGGGTGTGGACCGGACCACCAGGGGGTACGGCAGTCGACATGGGCCGGACAGCAACCACCTTCACCCGCGCGCGCGAGCGCTGGCACCGCCTCCCCCGCTGGGTCCGGTGGCCGGCGTGGGGTGTGGTGGGCCTCGGCGTGCTGGGCGTCCTGGCCTTCACCGTCCTGTGGTTCACGGTCGACCTCCCGGAGGACCCACCCGAGCTCCAGTCCGCCGTCGTGCTGTCGGCGGACGGACAGGAGCTGGCCGTGCTCTCCAAGGGCGGCCAGCGCTTCGAGGTGCCCCTCGAGGAGGTGGCTCCCCTCGTGGTCGACGCCCTCCTCTCCGCCGAGGACCGCCGCTTCTACAGCCACAGCGGCCTCGATCCCATCGGCATCGCCCGGGCGCTGTGGAGCAACGTCCGCCACTCCGGCACCCAGGGCGGCTCGACCCTCACGCAGCAGCTGGTGAAGAACCAGTACCTGACGAGCGAGCGCACCATCTGGCGCAAGGCCCGGGAGGCCGTGCTGGCGGCCAAGCTCGAGCGCACTGAGGACAAGGACCAGATTCTCGAGCGCTACCTGAACACCGTCTACTTCGGCCGGGGCGCCTACGGCATCGAGGCGGCCGCCCGGATCTACTTCGACACCACCGCCGCCCAGCTCGACCTCCCCCAGTCCGCCCTGCTCGTCGGGCTGCTGCGGGCGCCGGAGTCGGCCGACCCGGCGGAGGACATGGCAGCCGCCGAGAAGCGACGCGCTGTCGTGCTGAGCGACATGGTGGCCAACCACAAGATCACCAAGGACGAGGCGGAGGCGGCCGACGCCACGCCCATCACCGCCTCCGAGCAGACCTCCCCGGTCGAGCTCACCGCCGGGCTGGCCCCGCACTTCGTGGAGTGGATCCGCCAACAGACGATCGACGCCGTCGGTGAGGACGCCCTCTACTCCAACGGCCTGAAGGTCGTCACCACCCTGGACCTCAAGGCTCAGGCCGCCGCCGAGGCGGCCATCAAGGAGGTCATCACGGACCCCGCCGCCCCGCAGGCCGCGCTCGTCGCCCTCGACCTCGACGGTGCCATCCGCGCCCACGTCGGCGGGCGCGACTTCAACGCGCTGCAGGTGGACCTCGCCCGCGGCGCGGACGGCGGCGGGTCCGGCCGCCAGCCCGGCTCCACCTTCAAGCCCTTCGTGCTGGAAGCCGCCCTCGAGAAGGGCATCACGCTCGGCGACCGGTACGCCGCGCCGCCGACCCTCGACCTCACCGTCGACGGGCAGCCGTGGAACGTCAGCAACTACGGCGGTGAGAGCTTCGGCGACATGACCGTGGCGGACGCCACAGCGCACTCCGTCAACACCGTGTACGCGCAGCTCCTCACCGAGGTCGGCCCACCGGCGGTCGCGGACGCTGCGAAGCGGATGGGCATCGACGCCGAGCTCGACGTGTTCCCCTCCATCGCGCTCGGCGTGGAGGAGGTGTCGCCCCTCGACCTGGCCAGTGCCTACCTGACCCTGGCCGACGACGGCACCGGGGTGGAGCCCTACGCCATCGTCCGCATCGAAGACGGCGACGGGAAGGTCCTCTGGGAGCCCGACCGGCCCGAGCCGAAGGACGGCGCCATCGACAAGGGCATCTCCCGGGCCGTCACCCACGCGCTGCGGGGCGTCATCGACGGCGGCACCGGCACGGCCGCCGACATCGGGCGCCCGGCGGCCGGCAAGACCGGCACCACCCAGGACAGCGTCGATGCGTGGTTCGCCGGCTACGTGCCCGGCTACGCCGCCGTCGTCTGGATGGGCTACCCAGACGGCGCCACGCCGATGGAGAACGTCCAGGGCCGCCGCACCGTCACCGGCGGGTCGTTCCCCGCCCAGATCTGGCAGAAGTTCATGACCGTGGCCATGGAGGGCCGCGACGAAGCTGACTTCCCGGACCCCCCTGCCGAGCTGCTGAAGGAGAGCGCGGCCGCCGAGCTCAGCGTCGCCCCGCCCGAGGTCGACCCCGGCGGCTCCATCACCGTGTCCGGCTCCGGCTTCGACCTCTGCCGCGCCTCGTGGTCGGTGGCCGTCGAGGGCACGCCGCTCGCCAGCACGCCCGAGACCGGCTCCGATGCCGACGAGCGCTCGGCCACGATCCAGCTGCCTGCCGACATCGCCCCCGGCTCGTACCAGGTGGTGGCCCGCTGCGACAGCGGCGCCGGCGAGCGCACCGCCGGCTCCGCCACCTTCGTGGTGCGCGGGCCCACCACGACGTCCACGGAGTCGACGACCACGACCGCCCCCGACGCCACCACCACGACCACCAGGCCGGGCAACGGCAACACCACGACGACCTCGTCGTCCACCACGTCGCCATCGACGACGACCACGACCGCGCCCAGCGGATAGACCCGCGGAGGATCGGCCCAGGTCAGGTGCTGACGAGCCGGTGCACCTCGGCCGTGGTGGCCGGGCCGTCGTGGACGACCTCGCCGTCACGCAGGGCCACGCACCGGTCAGCCAGCTCCACGAAGCCGGGATCGTGGGTGGCCACCACCACGGCGGCCCCGTCGGTGCGCAGCTCGGCCAGGATCCCGAGCAGTGCCTCCTTCCC
Organism: Acidimicrobiales bacterium; assembly: GCA_036275535.1. Classification (GTDB taxonomy): domain Bacteria; phylum Actinomycetota; class Acidimicrobiia; order Acidimicrobiales; family VFJN01; genus VFJN01. Next base: position 26,871 of record DASUDP010000118.1, read on the forward strand.
GGTGGCGTCGAGGCCGACGAAGGGCTCGTCGACGAGCAGCAGCTCGAAGGGCCGGATGAGGCCCAGGGCGATCGAGGTCTTCTGCCGGAGGCCGCGGCTGAAGCGGGCCGGCAGGTCGTCGGCCCGGTGGCTCAGCTCGACCCGTTCGATCAGGGCGTCGATCGTGTCGACGTCGACGTCGACGCCGTGCAGGGCGGCGACGTAGGCGAGGTGCTCGCGCACCGACAGGTCGTCGTAGAGGACGGGCTCGTCGGGCAGGAAGCTCACCGCGCCGCGTGCCTCGGAGGTGCCGGCGGGGGCGCCGGCGATGTCGATGGTGCCCTCCGACAGGTCGAGGAGGCCCGCCGCCAGGCGCAGGAAGGTGGACTTGCCCGAACCGTTGTGCCCGATGAGGGCGACGGTCTGGCCGGCCGGCACGATCAGGTCCAGCGGGGCCAGCGCCACGAGGTCGGCGTAGGCCTTCGTGGCGCCCTCGGCGCGCAGGATGGGGTCAGCGGTCATCCCGTGGTCCTCACTCGTTCCTTCTGCTGCTCCTGCGCCATGTCCATGGACGCTTTGAACCAGGCGGCGATGTCGTCGCGCACCCGCACCCACGCCGCGATCAGCGCGAAGAGCGCGACCACGGCAGCGACGAGGGGCAGGGCCCCGTCGAGGGCCTCCTTGCCCGAGTCGAGCGCGCTGCGGGCGGCCAGCACCGGCGTGGCGCCGATCACGGCGATGGCCGGGGGCCACGCCGTGCGGAAGGCGAGGCGCATGCCCTGGGCCTCGGGCGGGGCCAACGACCAACCCTCGCTCATGCTGACGGCGCCGCCGAGCAGGCTGACCAGCGCGCCGCCCAGCCCGCCGAGGGCCAGGGGCAGGAGGCACGCGCCGGCCAGGTCGGCGGGGAGGTGACCCGGGCCGGGGCCACCGGCCACCGCCGCCGCGACGGCGGCGGTGGCCAGCATCGTCAGCACCGCGACGGGCACGTGCAGGAGGTGGATCTCGGCTGCCGGACGGGGCGACGCGTCGCGCCGGCTCGGGTGATCGACCTCCTGGGCCAGCGGCTCGACGGCATCGAGCCCGGCCAGGAACATGGCCAGCCCGGCGAGGACCACGAGCGGGGAGGTGCCAGTCCACGCGCCGCGCAGCGAGAGCCCGGCCACCACGGCCAGGAGGACGAGCCGGGCGAGACGGGCCGCCGGCCACCGCAGGAGGCCGCGGAGGCCACGGGTGAACACGGAGAGCCGGCCGGCGCCCCGCAGGGAGAGGCGCACCCACGGGCGCAGGCGGGGCAGCTCCATCGCCAGCTGGCGCCGGAGGACGATGACGGTGCGCAGGTCCTGCATGGTGGCGGCGAAGCGGAGCTGCCCGACCAGGCTGGACCGGCGCTCGGCCGCCTCGAGCGACGTCCGACCCAGCAGGGCCAGCCCGACGAGCACCAGGCCCAGCGCCAGCAGCACGGGCACCACGCCGTCGAGGCGGAAGCGCAGCGGCCACAGGACGAGGTCGCCGAAGACGGAGGTGGGGCTCCAGCCCAGCACGTCGGTCCCGTCGGCCACGGCGGCCGCCACGAGCAGCACCCCGGTCGCCGACGCCGCCCAACGGGGGACGTGCAGACCCGACGTGACGAGGGCCGTGCCGGTGGCCAGGCCCACCAGCGTCAGGCCGGCGAGGGCCCCGGTGGCGATCCAGGCCGGCTCCGTCCCCGGGAGGCGGTGGGTGGCGAGGTAGCCGGCGATCCCGCCCCCGACCAGGCCGACGAAGGCCAGGAAGCGCAGCTGCCGGATGGCAGGCGCCCGCAGGGCGCTCGTGCGATCGACGGGCGCCAGCAGGACGTGGCGGACCTCGGCCCGCTCGAGGGCCAGGGGTCCCCCCCGGCTCCCGGAGCGCAGGCCGAGGGCGACAGCAAAGGCGGCCAGGAGGCCTACCCAGGCCGGGCCGTCGGCCCGGACCTGGTGCACCTGGGCTGTCGTGATCGCCTCGTCGCCCACGAAGCTGGCGACGACGGCGACGGCGATCAGCCCGAGGATGCCGGTGAGGTACGCCTGGTAGAAGGCATCGATCCAGTGGATGTCGGCGACCCGCTTCTTGCGGCGGAAGGCCCGCCAGTCGTCGAGGGCGCCTTCGAGGTCGGCATCGGGGTCAGCGGTCAGCACCGGTGCGGGACGCTAACCCCGCCGGTGCCCCGATGGCAGTCGGGCCCGCCCCTCGCCGAGCAGCCGGCGGGCCCGAGAGATAGGGTCCCACCACGTCTGGGGCAGGACGAGGAGGGGCGATGGCGCAGCGCAACCGGTCGGAGCTGATCGGCGTGCTCGAACGCAGCGCGCTGTTCGGCGGACTCACCCGCAAGCAGCTCAACGCGGTGGCCAAGGTCTGCTGTCAGCAGCACTTCGCGCCCGGCGAGGAGATCGTGCGGGAGAACGACTACGGCCACAAGATGGTCGCCCTCATCTCGGGCACCGCCCGCGTGGCGAGCAAGGGCCGCACCATCGCCAAGGTGGGCGCCGGGGAGGCGGTCGGTGAGATGTCGCTGATCGATGGCCGTCCTCGCTCGGCTTCGGTCGTGGCGGAGTCGGCCGTGGAGGCCATCGAGCTGTACCGCACGGCCTTCCAGAAGCTCCTCGACGAGATCCCGGCGATGTCGACCAGGCTCCTGCTGGCCCAGACCGCCCGCATCCGGGAGCTGGACCGGCACGCCGCCGCGCTGGGCTGACCCCAGGGCGCCTAGAGGCGCTCGACGATCATGGCCATGCCCTGGCCGCCGCCCACGCACATCGACTCGAGGCCGTAGCGGCCGCCGGAGTCCTCCAGGCCGTTGAGCAGCGTGGTCATGATGCGGGCGCCGGTCATCCCGAAGGGGTGGCCGAGGGCGATGGAGCCGCCGTTGGGGTTCAGCTTCTCGAGGTCGATCCCGAGGTGCTTGGCCGAGGGCAGGACCTGGGCCGCAAAGGCCTCGTTGATCTCGACGATGTCGATGTCGTCGATGGTGAGCTTGGCCCGCTGCAGCGCCATGCGGCATGCCTCGATCGGTCCCAGGCCCATGATCTCGGGGTTGAGGCCGGTCACGCCGGTCGACACGATGCGGGCCAGGGGCTGGATGCCGAGCTCGTTGGCCCGGGTGTCGCTCATCACCACCACGGCGGCGGCGCCGTCGTTGAGGGGGCAAGCGTTCCCCGCCGTGACCTTGCCGTCGGGGCGGAACACCGGCTTCAGCTCGGCCAGCTTCTCGGCGGTGGTGCCGGCGCGGGGGCCGTCGTCCTTGGCCACGACCGTGCCGTCGGGCAGCGTCACCGGGGTGATCTCCCGGTCGAAGAACCCGTTCTCCTGGGAGGCGACCGCCCGCTGCTGCGAGCGCGCTCCCCACTCGTCCATGTCCTCGCGGGTGACGCCCTCGGCCAGGACGACGTTCTCGGCCGTCTGGCCCATGGCGATGTAGATGTCCGGGAGGCCGGCCGGCGGCTCCCAGCTGTCGGCGCCCTGGGTGCGCTCGGCGGTGCGGGCCTCGGCGGCCGCGAAGAGCTCGTTGTGGGGGCCCACGTCCGAGGCGCCGTTCTTGAAGCGGCTGACCGTCTCCACGCCGCCAGCCACGAACACGTCGCCCTCACCGGCCTTGATGGCGTGGGCCGCCATGCGGATCGTCTGCAGGGACGACGAGCAGTACCGGTTGACGGTGACGCCGGGGGCGTCGGGCAGGCCGGCCAGGAGAGCGGCCACGCGGCCGATGTTGTAGCCCGCCTCGCCGGCCGGCTGACCGCAGCCCCAGATGACGTCCTCGACCGTCTGCGGGTCGAGGTTCGGGACCTTCTCCAGGAGGGCCTTGATGATGTGGCCGGACAGGTCGTCGGGCCGGCAGTCGACGAGGCTGCCCTTGTTGGCCCGTCCGATTGGCGTGCGGGCGGTGGCGATGATGACGGCTTCGGGCATGGAGCCCCTCCTCAGGCGGTCCGGCAGATGCAGCGACAGTCTGCATCCCCTGCTGGTGACGGGTCGACTCGCCGCCCCCGGGCCTCCTCCGGGTTTGCCGGTGTGGGCCAGCGGGAAGACGCGCCACACGGGCTCTCCCAAGGAGGATCGCCATGCGGCTCTTGCACCGAGACAGCACTGAAACCACCCAGCGCGTCGACGAGCGCGACACCGACACCGGCCATCGCACCGACGTCGTCGATCTCCGGGACCGCGACGCCTCCTACGGACCGGACGACACGCTGGTGACCGAGCGCCGGGACACCGAGGTGGTCGACAGCGTCGACCGAGACCGGCTCGACCGCACCGACACCGAGCGCGAGATCGATCGTGACGCCACCACGCCGGCCATGATCCGGGAGCGCACCTGGACCTTCGCCCCGGGCCAGCTCGTCTCGCTAGTCGCCGGTGGCGCGCTGGCCGTCGTCGGCGCCATCGCCCTCGCTCGTGCTGGGATGAGCACTCCCCTCGATTCGCCGGTCGTCGACGTCCTCGGCTGGAACCACACCGCCTGGCTCGGCATCGCCGAGCTCGGACTGGGCGCGGTGCTGATGCTGGTCGGCACCGGCGCCTGGGGCCGCCCCCTCAGCGTCCTGCTCGGCGCCGCCACCGTCGTGGCGGGTGTCCTCGTCCTGGCCGAGGCCGGCTCGATGCCCGAGGAGCTGGCCCTCGAGAAGAGCTTCGGCTGGCCCCTCATCGCCCTCGGCGCCGTCGTCGCCCTCGCCGCCATGGCCCTCCCGGTCTGGCGCACCAACCACACCAACGTCCGCACCATGGACCTGCGTGGCGAGGAGCACTCTCGCCGCCACTTCTGGTCCCGACACTGAGCTGATCTCACCACCCCCACGGTGCCCTCGCCCCCCACCGGCGAGGGCACCGTCGCGTGCGGAGAGCGACACGCGTGCGCAAGACGACCGCCGACGTCGCGGTGCGCACGGGAGCGGTCGCGCCCGTCGGCGCCGTCGCGTGCGGAGGTCGCGCCCGTCGGCGCCGTCGCGTGCGGAGAGCGACAGGCGTACGCATTGCGACGGCCGGCGTCGGGTTGCGCACGCGTCGGGTGGGGGGCGAGCGGGTGCCTAGCCTGAGCGGATGAGCGAGGAGCACTGGAGCGGGGAGCGGGTGCGGCTGTGGCTGGCGCAAGCGGAGCGGCTGGATCGCCAGCTGGTGCCGGTGTCCCGGCTCCTGTTCGAGGGGGCGGCGCTCCGAGCCGGGGAGCGCGTGCTCGACGTGGGGTGCGGGGCGGGGCCTACCACGAGGGCGGCGGCCGAGGCGGTCGGCCGGGAGGGGCGGGTGGCCGGCATCGACGTGTCGGCCGAGATGCTCGACGCCGCCCGGGGCGTGCCCACCGCCGCCGGGGCGGCACCGATCGATTGGATCAAGGCCGACGTCGCGACCTGGGCGCCGCAGCTGGAGCCGGTCCACGTCGTCATCTCGCGGTTCGGGGTCATGTTCTTCGATGACCCCGCTGCCGCGTTCGCCAACCTGGCGGCAGCCACGACCCCGGAAGGGAGGCTCTGCGCGATGGTGTGGGACCGCCGGGACCGCAGCCAGTTGTTCCAGGTCCCGCTGGCCGTCGCCACCGAAGTGCTCACCGCGCTCGGGCAACCGCCTGAGGTCCCTCCGGTCGACGAGGCCGCCTTCTCGCTGCACGACCCCGCCCACGTGGTGCCGCTCCTGGAGGGCAGCGGGTGGCGGGACGTCACCCATGAGCCGCTCGCCATCCAGGTGCACCTGGGCGGAGGCCTGACGCCGGCCCAGGCTTCGGAAGTAGCGCTCGGCGTGGGCCCGTCACGGGTGGTGATGACCGGCATCGACGACGACGCCCGCCGGCAGGTCCTCGACGCCATGGCCGTGGCGCTGGCCGACCACGTCGACCCGGACGGCCACGTGGTGCTCGGCGCGTCCGTGGTGCGGCTGACCGCCCGTCGCGGGTGAGCGTCGTCGACCGAGCTATCGCACCGGCTGCCTAGCCTCGGGTCGATGTCGCTCTTCGACGATCCCAACGTGGGCACCGTCCCCGAGCCCACGTTCTCGGTGGGCGAGCTCAGCGATGCCATCGGGCACGCCCTCCGGGCCAGCTTCCGGGACGAGCTGTGGGTGCGGGGCGAGATCCACGACCTCTCACGACCCGCCTCGGGGCACGTGTACCTCACCCTCGTCGAGCAGCGCGACGACGGGACCAAGGCGTCGATCTCGGTGATGCTCTCCGCCGCCAACAAGGTGGCGGTCAACCGAGCCCTCACCCGGGCCGGCGGCGCTGTCCGGATGGTCGACGGCACCGAGGTGCGCATCCGGGGCCGGCTCGACTGGTACGGCCCCCGCGGCCAGCTGCAGCTGCGGATGACGGCCATCGACCCGGCGTACACGCTCGGCCAGCTCGAGGTGGCCCGAGCCGAGCTGCTGGCCCGGCTCCAGGCCGAGGGTCTGCTCGGTCGCAACGCGGCCCTGGACCTTCCCGTCGTGCCGCTGCGGGTCGGCCTCGTGACGAGCCGCGGCAGCGCCGCCGAAGCCGACTTCCTCGACGAGCTCACCCGCAGCGGACTGGCGTTCCACGTCATCGCCGTGGACGTGCGGGTGCAGGGCTCGGGGGCGCCCCGAGCCATCGCCCGGGGCATCGCCAGCGCCGCCGGCCGAGCCTGCGACGTGATCGCTGTGGTGCGGGGCGGCGGCGCCCGCACGGACCTGGCCGCCTTCGACGACGAGCAGGTCGCCCGCGCTATCGCGGGATCCCCGGTGCCCGTGATCACGGGCATCGGCCACGAGATCGATCGGTCGGTGGCCGACGAGCTGGCCCACACAGCCGAGAAGACCCCCACCGCCTGCGCCCAGCTCCTCGTCACCCGGGTGGCCGAGCACCTCGGCCGCGTCGAGGAGGTGTGGGCGCTGATCGCCCGCCTCGCCCAGCGAGACCTCACCAACCACGACGCCGTCCTGCGGAGCCATGCCCGCCGGGCCGAGCGCAGCGTGCGGGCCTGCCTGGCCGAAGGCGACCGGCGGCTCGACGCCCACGCCGCCCGGGCCCGTCGAGCCGGCGTCGTGGCCACGGCCCGGGCCGAGCAGCGGCTCGGGCGTGACCTCGGGCGCCTCACCGGTGCATCGCGGATCCGGGTGCGGGACGCCACCGGGGCGGTCGACGGGGCCGAGCGCCGGCTGGTCGCCCGGGCCCCGCGCGCCCTCACCGAGGCCGACCGGGCGCTGAGCGCCGTGGAGGCCCGGGTGCGGGCCCTCGACCCCCAGGCGGCGCTGGCCCGGGGCTGGTCGATCACCACCACGACCGACGGGCGGGTGGTCCGCGACCCCGGCGACCTGGCCCCCGGCGACACGCTGATCACCCGTCTCGCCGGCGGCGAGGTGCGGTCTACGGTGGACGGCGATGGCTGACACCACCGACGAGACGATCGGCTACGGCGAGGCTCTGGCCGAGCTCGAAGGGATCCTCGACGAGATCGAGGACGACGCCGTCGACGTCGATGTGCTGGCCACCCGGGTGAAGCGGGCGGCCGAGCTGCTCCGGATCTGCCGGGACCGGATCACGGCGGCCCGCATCGAGGTCACCCAGATCGTGGCCGACCTCGACCCGACCGCGCTGACCGACGCCGAGGTCGACCAGCCCGCGGCCGCCGGCGAGTAGCCCTCAGGCCTCCGGGCCGAGGTGCACGATGCCGTCGTCGTCCACCCCCCAGCCGGGGTTGTGGGCGATCTCCCACCGGAAGCCGTCGGGGTCCGCCACGTAGGCGTGGTACCCGAAGAAGGTGTGCTGCGGCTCCTTCAGTACGGTGCCCCCGGCGTCGACGGCCAGCGCCACGGCAGCGTCCACCTCAGCCTCGCTGCCCAGGTTGTGGGCCATCGCCATGCGGCCCAGGCCGTCTCCAGCGTCAGCGGCGTCCACCCCCACGTCGGCGGCCAGCGCCGCCGCTCCCCAGAGCGCCAGCAGCACCCCGGGGGCCACCTGCAGGAAGCAGACCTCGCCCTCGAGCTCGAAGGTCGGCTCCCACCCCAGCCCCTCGACGTAGAAGCGGCGGGCGACCGACACGTCAGCCACCCCGAGCGTCACGAAGTGCAGTCGCTGGTCCATGCCCCGAGCCTCGCCCAGCGGAGGTCGTCCGTCCACCGCCTACGATCGGCCCGGAGATGGACCGCCCCCCCGTCACCGTCCCGCCGAGCCTGCTCACCGTGGCCCAGCGCGTCGAAGCCCGCCTCGACGCGCTGTTCGAGCAGGAGATCGCTCGCTGGGGCGAGCTGAGCGCCGACCTCGTCCCCCCACTGGAGTCGCTCCGCGACCTGGTGATGGGCGGCGGCAAGCGGCTCCGACCGGCCTTCTGCTACTGGGCCTACCTCGGCGCCGGAGGCGACCCGGCCGGCGGGGAGGTGATCGACGCTGGCGCCGCCTTCGAGATGCTCCAGGCCTTCGCCCTCGTGCACGACGACGTGATGGACGGCTCCGCCGTCCGCCGGGGCTCGCGCACCGCGCACCTCACCTACGGCGACCGTCACACCGACGACGGCTGGCGGGGCGAGGCCCGCCGCTTCGGCGAGGGGGTGGCGATCCTGATCGGCGATCTGGCCCACGTCTACGCCGACCAGCTCCTCCCCCGCCGTCTGGGCGACGTGCAGCGGGTGTGGGACGAGCTGCGCATCGAGCTGAACGCCGGGCAGTACCTCGACCTGCTCGGGACGGCCCGTGCCGACATCGACCCCGAGGCGGCCCGCCGCATCGCCCGCTACAAGTCGGGCAAGTACACGATCGAGCGCCCGCTCCACCTGGGCGCCGCCCTGGCCGGCCAGCTGGGCCCCCTCCAGGAGGTGCTCTCGGCCTATGGCGACCCGCTCGGGGAGGCCTTCCAGCTCCGGGACGACCTGCTGGGCGCCTTCGGGGAGGAGCACCGCACTGGCAAGCCCGTCGGCGACGACCTGCGGGAGGGCAAGCCCACGCCGCTGCTGGCGGCAGCCGCGACGCGCGCCGACGCCGCCCAGGCGGCCGTGCTGGCCGACGTCGGGCGGCCGGACATCGACGACGCCGGCATCGCCGCCATCCAGGAGGTGCTGACCGACACCGGGGCGGTGACGGCCATCGAGGCCTCGATCGACTCGCTCACGGAGGCGGCCCTCGCTGCCATCGGCAGCGCGGACATCACCGAGGAGGCCCGCACGGCCCTGGTCGAGCTGGCCCACTTCGTGGCCTGGCGGGCCACGTAGCGGCGGCGACGACCTACTCGCCGGGGGCGCTGTCGGGGGCGGCGGCGAAGCGGGCCAGCGCGTCGGCCAGCGTCGACTTGGCCACGCCCGGCTCCCGCACGACCGCCTCCAGCCACGGCGGCCGGTTGAGCCCGACGGCCACGATCGCGATGTCGAGGCCGGAGCGGATGGCGGCCTGGCGGGCGAAGGTGGCGGCGTAGTCGGGCGGGCGGATGTCGCCGGCCAGCTCGTGGACGGCCCACGGGTCCGGCGTGCCCCCGGGCGGCGGCGGCCCGACCACCGACGTGATGGCGGGCGAGGGCGGCGTGGGCGAACCGCCGGCCAGACCGGGCCCGTCGGCCAGGATGGCTCCCCGCACGAGCTCCGGCCGGGCCCCGGCAATGAGCAGGCCGACGTAGGCCCCGAGGCCTCGGCCGTGGACGGTCACCGGGCCGAGGTGGGCGATGGCGGCGTCGACGTCGCCCATGAGGGCCTCGCAGAGGTAGCCCCCTCCGGTGGCGGTGTCGGAGTCCCCATGGCCGGAGAGGTCGAGCGCCCACACCGGGCCCGGCCAACCGGCGAGGTGCGTCGGCACGGTGACCGGGGACCGCTCGGCCAGGCCGTGCAGCAGGAGCAGCGGCCGGCCGTCGCCGTCGCGCAGGTGGTGGAGGGCCAGGCGCAGCTTGTTGTGCCGCAGGTAGGTCGGCATCCGCACCGGGCGCCCGACGGTCTCCGTCATGCCAGGTGCTCCAGGATCTGGTCGGCCACGAATCGCGGCTGCTCGACGTGCACGAAGTGACCCGTGCCCTCCATCGTCACGAGGCGACCGCCCGGCGGCAGGTTGGGCTCGACGTCCTCGGGGAGCGTGCCCCAGCCGATGGCCTCGACCTCCAACCCGAGGAGGGCCAGGAAGGGGACGCCGATGTTGGGGAGGCGCATCATCGACCACTCCGGCCGCCACGGACCGAACCCGCCGAAGCGCAGCGACGGGTCGGTGCGCCAGCGCCAGCCGTCGTGGTCGCGGCGGGCGCCGACGGTGACGAGGTACTCGAGCCACGCCTCCTCGAGCCGGGGGTTTGTCCGTCCGCGGCGGGCGGCCAAGTCCTCGATCGTCCCGGGACGGCGCTCCTTGCCGGCGAGGCTGCGACGGTGGTCGAGCCAGCCGGAGAGCTCCTGGGCCATGAGCTTGGTGCGCAGGTGGTCGGCGACGTCGGGGAACCCGCGGCGCGACGGCAGGCCGTCGAGGTTCACCAGGTGGCTCACCCGGTGCGGCAGGGCGTCGGTCAGCTGCAGCATCTGGCTGCCGCCCTTCGAGTGGCCCACCACCGGCACGGGGTGCGGCGACACCGAGTCGAACACGGCGACGGCGTCGCGCAGATCCGTGTCCCAGCTGTAGAGCGCGGCGTGCTCCGACTCTCCGTGGCCCCGGTGGTCCCACGCCACCACCCGGTAGCCGCCGTCGGCCAACATCGGGGCCAGGACGTCGAAGGTGCGGGCGAAGTCGAGGCCTCCGTGGGACAGCAGCAGCGGCGGGGCGTCGGCGTCGCCCCACTCGTGGACGGCGATGGCCAGCCCGTTGCTGTCGACGGTCCGGCGACGATCCGGCGGTCGGGCCCCCGGGTACGTCCTCGTCTCGGGAGCGTCGTCGCCACCGTGCATGGCCCACCTTGACCGGCCGGTCAAGGGAGGTGCAAGCCCGCTGCTCCGCACCAGTAGCCTCACCGCCGATGCTGCAGTCGCTGCGCCACCGAGCCTCGGGGCACCGCCACCTCCTCACGGGCTCCGCGGCGCTCGTGCTGACCGCCGGGGTGCAGGCCATCTCGGGCGCGGTGTTCTGGCTGCTGGCCGCCCGGTCCGACACCCAGACCGACGTCGGGCACGCCACCGCCCTCTACACGTCGGTGCTCTTCGTCACCTTCCTGGCCGGCCTGGGCCAGCCCGTGGCGGTGGCTCGCTACGCCGCCGGACGCACCCGAGACGATCACGTGCTCTACGGCTGGGCCACAGCTGCCACGGCGGTGGCCGGCGTGGTGGTGTCGCTGGGGTACCTCCTGCTCGTGAGCCCGGCCGCCGTCGACGAGATGCGGGACTGGGACCCCACGCTGGGCCCCGCCACCTTCGTCTTCCTCGTCGTCGGCACCGGCCTGTCGCTGCTGCTCGACGTGCGCCTCATGACCCAGCGCCGCTGGGGCCTCGTGCTGGGGCGGTCCGTCTTCGTGGCCGTCGTGCGCTTCCCGCTCCTGGCCATCTCGGTGGACTCCCATCGCTCGCTCTGGCTCTTCGTCGCCGCCACCCTGCCGACGGCCATCTCCGGGCTGGTGGGCACCGGCCTGCTGCCCCTCGTCACCGGCGACCGCCACCGCTTCGGGCCCCTCCCGGCCACCACCCGCGCGATGGTGCACTACTCGCTGGTCAACTGGGTGTCGACGCTGGCCTACCAGGCGCCCACCTTCGCCATGCCCGTCATCGTGCTCATGAACGTCGATGCGGACGTCAACGCCAGCTTCTACGTGGCCTGGGGCATCGTGGGGCTGGCCTGCTACGTGCCGATGGCGATCGGCCAGGCGCTGCTCGCCGAGGGAGGGCGGGAGGGTGCCGAGCTGCGCACCCAGGTGCGACTCGGGATCCTCATCGCCGGCGGCCTGATGGTCGTCGGAACGGTCGCCGCCACGGCCGCTCGCAGCCTCATCGTCACGCTCTACGGCGCCGACTACCAGGCCGCCGCGGACGTGCTCCCACCCCTGGTCGCGGCATCGATCCCCTGGGCGATCACGTCGGTGTACCTCACCGAGGCCAGGGTCCGGCACTTCCACGGGGCCACCATCGCCATCACCGCGACCCTCACCGTCTGCATCCTCGGGCCCGCCCTCCTGCTCGTGCCCGCCCACGGCCTCGACGGCGCCGCGTGGGCGTTCCTGGGGGGCAACACGGCGGCGGCCGTGGTGGCCCTCGTCGCCCACCGCGCCGGCCGCGCCGCCTACGCCGGGCTCATCGGGCCCCACCCGGACGAGCTCGATCCCGACGAGGTGCTGGGGATGGCTCCGCTCACCTGAGCCGCCCCGCCGCCGATGGTCGACGTCCCCCCTGCGCCGCCGCCCCCTCCCGGCGCCTGGTCCGCCCTTCCGGGCCCGTGGCCGCCGCCTCCGCCCGGCATCGCCCCGGCCCGCCCGCGGCCGCGCTGGCTCATGGCCCTCGCCCTCGCCACCGTCGCGGTGCTCCTCGTGGGGCTCGTCGTCGCCGTGGTGCGGCTGGGAGATGACGGGTACCCCGACGAGTGGGATCCACGGGTGGCCGACCTCGCCACCTTCGTCGAGCACGAGCGGGGCCTCCAGTTCGACCACCCGGTGTACGTCGACTTCCTGAGCGCCTCGGAGTACACGGAGGTGGCCACGACCTCGGAGGACGACCTCACCGACGCCGACCGCGACGAGCTCGACCGCTACGCCGGCACCCTCCGGGCGCTGGGGGTCGCTTCCGGCCCGCTGGACCTGTTCACGGCCTACAACCAGGTCTCCGACGGCGGCACGCTGGCCTTCTACGACCCGGCCGACCGCCGAGTCCGCGTGCGGGGCACCGAGATGTCGGTCGGCCTGCGGGTCACCCTGGTCCACGAGCTGACCCACGCCCTCCAGGACCAGCGCTTCGACCTGGACCGGCTCTACGAGGAGGACGTCGACAGCAGCCAGGCGGTCGCCTTCCGCGGCCTGGTCGAGGGCGACGCCCTGCGGGTGGAGGACGCCTATGTCGCGGCCGAGCTGAGCCCCGCCGAGCAGGACGACTACGACGCCGAGTTCGCCGAGCAGGTCGAGCAGGGCGAGGCGGCCATCGAGGACGTCCCACCCTTCGTCAGCGCCGGCTTCGGCGTGCCGTACCTCCTCGGCCAGCCCCTGGCCGAGATGCTGGCCAACGAGGGCGGCAATGCCGCGGTCGACGACGCCCTTCGGGATCCCCCCAGCACCGAGGAGCACCTCTTCGACCCGGCCAGCTTCCTGGCCGGAGAGGAGGCCGAGGAGGTGGACCTCGGCCTGGACGATGATGTCGAGGTCCTCGACGACGGGCCGTTCGGCTCGCCCTCGTGGTACCTGGTGCTGGCCGAGCGGATCGATCCCCTGACGGCCTTCGACGCCGCGCTGGGGTGGGGCGGGGACGCCTACGCCTCCTTTGAGCGCGACGGCACGAGCTGCATCCGGGCCGCCTTCGCCGGCGACGAGGCGGCGGACGAGGAGGCGATGACCGCCGCGCTAGACGAGTGGGCGGGGACCCTGCCCGACGGGATGGTCGAGGTCCTCGACCTCGACGGGCACCCGGGCTTCGAGAGCTGCGACCCGGGCGAGGACGTCGACATCGAGGTGGCCGGGCGGTCCGAGGAGGCCCTGTACGTCCCCAGCCTCTGGGGCTTCCTGGTGGCCGACGCGGCCACCGTCGCCGACGCCGGCACGGCCCGGTGCTACGCCGGCGCCGTGCTCGCGGGCCTCACCTACGACGAGATCGTCGACCCGACCGGCGTCGCCTTCGGCACCGACGAGTTCCAGCAGACGATGTCCGATGCCTACACCTCCTGCACCTGAGGTCGGCCTCCGGTAGACAGGACGCCATGGACGCGCCCGGAGCCGACCCCGTGCCCGGCGATGCCATGCCGGCTTCCTACTCGGCTGGTGCCGATGCGATCAGCGAGGCGGAGCGGGCCCGCCTCGCCGCCGAGCGGGACCGCATCCGAGCCGCCCACGAGCGGCCACGCGACAAACGCCCCCCGTCGACGGCTCGCGGCGTCCACCACGTGGCCCTCATCTGCGCCGACGTCGAGCGGACGACCCGCTTCTACCAGGACCTCCTCGGCTTCCCGCTCGTCACGATGTTCGAGAACCGGGACCTGGCCGGCTCCACCCACTTCTTCTTCGACATCGGCTGCGGCAACACGATCGCCTTCTTCGACCTGCCCGGCGTGGACCCCGGCCCCTACGCCGAGGTGCTCGGCGGCCTGCACCACCTCGCCATCTCGACCGAGTGGGAGCACTGGCGGGCGGCCAAGGACCGCCTCGACGCCGCCGGCATCCCCTACGACCACGTCGACGGCACGTCGCTCTACTTCCGGGGCCCCGATGGCGAGCGCCTCGAGCTGATCGCCGATCCGCTGCGCTGGATGTACGGCGAGCGGGTGGACTGAGGGGCTACCCCACCCGCCGCAGCAGCACCTCTTGGGTGACGGTGGCGACGTGGACACCCGACTGACTGAGGATGTGGCCCACGGCGAGGCCACGGCTGCTCAGATAGCCATGGCTGTTGAAGTCGTGCAGGTGCCACTCCTCGGCCACGACGGGCCGGTGGAACCAGATGGCGTGGTCGAGGCTGGCGCACATGAAGCCGTGGGCGTCGTCGGGGCTGTCGGCCACCTCGGCGTGGTCGGGGTGCACGGCGATCACAGCGTCGGTGGCGACGTCGTCGGAGAGGTAGGCCAGCGCGCAGGCCTGGAGGATCGGGTCGTGGCCCACCGGCTCGACCATCTTCATCCAGGCCACCGAGCGACCGTCGCCCTGGAGGCGGGGCCGGGCGAAGCGGCGCTCGAACATGGGGCTCCAGCTCTCCCCCTCCGACTGCTCGGGGCCGGGGAGGTCGGGCAGCTGGGCCGTCTGCACGTCGTGGCCCGGCTCGTCCACCTGGAACGAGGCCGACATCGTGAAGATGGCCCCCATCGACTGGCGGGCCACGACCTGCCGGGTCACGAAGGAGCGCCCGTTGCGGAGCCGGTCCACCTCGAAGCGGATGGGCTGGTCGTGGTCACCCCGGCGGATGAAGTAGGCGTGCAGCGAGTGGACGCGGAACTCGGGGTCGACGGTGCGGGCAGCCGCCCGCAGCGCCTGGGCCACGATCTGGCCGCCGTAGAGGCCGCCCCAGGGGTAGCGGGGGCCGACGCCCACGAACACGTCGGTCCCGTGGGGCTCGAGCTGCATCATCGTGGCGAAGTCCACGCCTGATCGTCCCCCGCGTTGCCGGCGCCGCGCCAACCGGAACCAGGCACCGTCCGGCGGTCGTCGTGCCGGCCATGCGAACCCTCCGCCTCCCCGCCGCCCTCGCCGCCCTCGCAGTCACCCGGCCTCGCCCTCGCGCCCCCGGCCGGCGCCTGTGGCGGGCTCGCCGGCGAGAACGGCACCATCCAGCTGACCAAGACGACCACCCTGGCCGCCTTCCACGACGGCTCGGAGCGCTACGTCACGTCCTTGGAGCTCACGGGGCGAGGCCAGCGTGGGCGCGAGCCGGGCCTGACCCTCTACGAGCGGACCGAACCGGGGACCTACGAGTACGCCTGCCGCCCGCCTCCGGCCACGAGGCCTACGGGATGCGCGGCCCGATCGAGGTGCTGCCGGCGCCGTGAGGGCGCCAGGTCCGGGCAGCGGGCGCCCGGTTGGGCTACGAACTGCACATGCCCAACCCCCTCACCGTGGGTGTGCCCACCGAGGTCAAGACCGACGAGCGCCGCGTGGCCCTGACCCCGGACGGGGTGCGGGAGATGGAGAGCCGCGGGGTCGAGGTCCTCGTGCAGGCGGGAGCGGGGGCGGGGGCCAGCATCCCCGACGACGCCTACGTCGCCGCCGGCGCCGAGATCGTCGCCACCGCGCAGGAGACCTGGGAGCGGGCCGACCTCGTGTGCAAGGTCAAGGAGCCCCAGGCGTCCGAGCTGGGCCACCTCCGCCCCGACCTCACGCTGTTCACCTACCTGCACCTGGCGGCCAACCCCAAGGTGGCCGATGCCCTCTGCGCCGCCGGCACCACGGCCCTGGCCTACGAGACGGTGATGCGGGCCGACGGCTCGCTCCCCCTCCTGGCGCCGATGAGCGAGGTGGCCGGGCGCCTGGCCGTACAAGCCGGGGCCCGCTTCCTGGAGGCCCCCCAGGGTGGCCGAGGCGTGCTCCTCGGCGGCGCCCCCGGCGTACAGCCCGGGCGGGTGGTCGTCATCGGTGCCGGCAACGTGGGCTGGAACTCGGCCTGGATCGCGGCAGGCATGGAGGCCGAGGTCAACCTCCTCGACAAGAACCTCGATCGCCTGCGCTTCGTCGACCAGATCCACAAGGGCCGCATCACCACGCTGGCCTCCAACCGCGGCACGGTCGAGCGCTGCATCGCCCAGGCCGACCTCGTCATCGGGGCCGTGCTGGTGGCCGGCGGGCGGGCCCCGATCGTGATCACGGAGGCCATGGTGCAGACGATGCGGCCCGGCGCCGTCATCGTGGACGTCGCCATCGACCAGGGCGGCTGCGTCGAGACCTCCCGCGAGACCACCCACCACGAGCCGACCTTCGTGCAGCACGGAGTGGTCCACTACTGCGTGGGCAACATGCCCGGCGCCGTGCCCGCCACGTCGACCCACGCCCTCACCAACGCCACACTCCCCTACCTCGTCGAGGTGGCCGTGCACGGGGCGACGGAGGCCTGCCGGCAGGATCCCGTGCTCGCCCCGGGCCTCAACGTGGAGGGCGGCCGCATCGTGAACCCCGTCGTCGCCGAGGCCCTTGGGCTGGAGGCGGGCGTGCCGAGCCACGCCGCCTGAGCCCCGGCGCGCCGGAGCCGGGCCCGGGGCCCGGCTCCGATCTGCTCTGGAGACGTCAGGTGGGCCGGTCAGCTCACCCGAAGTCGAACGACTTGGCAGCCTCGGACTCGTAGTTCGCCTCCTGGGCCGTGAGGCCGGTGGGGGCGGCGGCGTCGAACTTGAAGATCGTGCTCGCCCGGGGCGGGTCACGGTCCTCGATGGCGCCGTACTTGTAGTCGCCGAGGAGCCCGTCGAAGGTCAGCTCGTCGATCGACGTGATCGCCTTCAGGATGCCCTCGTGGGAGAGGTCGCCGAGCTCGACGGCCTTCTCGAGCACTTGGTGCACGGCGCGCGCCTGGCTGTAACCGAAGGCGAAGTACGGGTCGGGCACCTGGTCGCCGCCGTAGGTGGCGAGGTCCTCGAGCATCTGGGCCATGCCGGGGATGGACTCGTCGCCCCAGTTGCCGCCCTCGGACAGCACCTTCACGTGCTCGGTGGCGTAGGGGGCCAGGTCCCCGGCGTAGAGCAGCTTCAGGAAGCCGGGGGACACCACGAGCCACGTCGGGGCGAAGCCCGCCTGGGCCGCCTTGTTGAGAGCGCCAGAGGCGTCGAGGGGCGTCGCCACCAGGACGACGGCCTCGCAGCCAGCGCTCTCCAGCTGGTTGATCTGGGTGGTGAAGTCGGCCGTGGCGACGGCGAAGTCGACGCGGGGCCCGGGCTCGAAGCCGAGCTCCTCGCCGGCGTGGTCCACGCCCTCCTGGCCGGCGTCGCCGTAGGGATCGTCCTGCGCCAGCGAGCAGACCTGCTTGCCCTCCCCGCCGCCCTTCTTCATGTACCAGTCGAGGCCGTTGATGACCTGCACCTGGTAGGGGCCACCGAGGGGGATGAGGTTCGGCTCACGGATCCAGTCGGCGTCGAGGGTGGCCGGGGAGCCGGCGATCCCGTCCTGCTTCATCTGGGAGAGGACCGCCTTGATGATGGCGGTTCCCATGATCTGGGTGTACATGAGCACGCCGCCCTTGGTGGCGTTGTACTCCTGGATGGCCGTCGCCTCGGCGTAGGCGGTGTCGCGGACGTCGAGCTCCACCTTGTACTTGCCGGCTACGCCGCCCTCGGCGTTGAGGCGGTCGAAGTACACCTGGTTACCGACGGCCAGCGGCTTGCCGATGATCGACGCCGCGCCGCTCGTCGGGGTCAGCACACCGAGCTTGATCGTCGTGCCGTCGAAGCCGGTGGTGGGCTCCGGGTCGCCGGCCGGCTTCTCCTCACCGCCGCCGCCGGCGGCGGTGGTCGCCGTGGCATCGTCGTCGTCGTTGCTGCTCCCGCCGCAGGCCGCGGCGCCGAGCGCCAGGGTCAGCAGCAGGGCCAGCAGGCGCAGCCAGGGTTGCTTCTTCACGGGTGGGTTCCCCCTTGGGTGGTGGGTGGTGTGGGCATGAGATCAGGAGATCAGTAGGAGAAGGGCCAGCTCATGAACCAGGTCTTGATGCGCAGCCACAGCGCCGCGAGGCCTCGCGGCTCGATGAGCAGGAAGAGCACGATGAGCCCGCCGAAGAGCACGCCGTTCAGCTCGCCGGTGGTCAGCCACCCCTTCTCGACGGGGATGCCGAAGAGCGGGGCGTCGGCCCCCTGCTCGGCGATGAAGCGGCGACCGTACTCGACGAGCAGAGCCCCGAGGATCGAGCCGAAGACGGTCCCCACGCCCCCCATGATGATCATGGCGACGAAGGTGATCGACAGGAACAGCCCGATGCGGCCGCCGAACTCCGAGGGGTTCACGTAGTTCTGGAGGAGGGCGTAGAACGCGCCAGCCACCGCCGCGCAGGCGCCGGCCAGCGCGAACGCCCCCACCTTGTACCGGGTGGGCTGCACGCCGATGATCTCGGCGGACAGGTCGCGGTCCCGGATGGCCTGCAGGGCCCGGCCGGCCCGGCTGCGCACGATGTTCTTGGCCAGCAGGGCGGTGAGGGCGACAAAGGCCCAGATCAGCCAGAACATCCCCTGGACGAAGGTGTACGTCAGGCCGCCGAGCTCGAGGGACCGGAAGTCGAGCGGCCCGATGGCGATGGCGGCCTCCCCCACGGACACCCCGCTGCCGCCGCCGGTCACGGTGTCCCAGTTGGTGAAGAGGTGCTGGGCCAGGAAGAGCAGGCCGATCGTGACGACGGCCAGGTAGTTGCCCCGCAGCCGGGCCGCGAAGGGGCCCACCAGGCCCCCGATGGCCAGGCCCACGACCACCGCCGCCGCGATGTAGGCCAGGAAGGGCCACCCCCGGGTGGAGCCGAGGTAGGCCGAGCAGTAGGCCCCCGCCCCGAAGAAGGCGGCGTGGCCGAGGGACACCTGGCCCGTGAAGCCCGTGAGCAGGTTCAGGCCGATGGCGCCGATGGCGTACACACCGCAGTAGCAGAGGGTGCGCAGCGTCGTCTCCGAGAGCGACCCGGGGATGACGAAGTAGGCCACGGCCAGCGCCACCGCGAAGCCCTTGGCCCACGGGCCCTTCAGGAGGCGGAGGTCGCGGGAGCCGTCCAGGTCGAGCCGGTGGTGCGGCCGGCCGCCCGGCGGGCGGCGGGTGAGGATCGAGGGGATGGCAGCCATCAGACCCGCCGCACCTCCTTCTGACCGAACAGCCCGGTCGGCCGCACGAGCAGGATGATCACCATGACGAAGTAGGGCGACACGACCTCGAAGCCCGAGCCGATCCAGTCGAAGTACTCGGGGGCCAACAAGGCGGTGAGCTGCTGCACGAGCCCGATGATGATCCCGCCGATCACGGCGCCGCCCGGCGACTCCAGGCCACCCAGGATCATCGCCGGGAAGGCCACCAGGGCCAGCAGCCCGAGGGCCGGGTTGAGCGAGCCCGAGCCCGACGCCAGCATCACGCCGGCCACCGCCCCGACGGCCCCGGCGCAGGCCCAGGCCACCTGGTACACGCGCTTGGGGGCGATGCCCTGGGCCAGGGCGGCCTCCTGGTCGAGGGCGCTGGCCCGCATGGCCAGCCCCAACGTGGTCAGGCGGAACATGGCGAAGAAGGCGCCCAGGACGAGCACCGTGATCCCGATCGTCCACACGTCGGCCACGGCGATGTCGACCTTGCCGAACCGGTAGGTGCGCAGGCCCCAAGGGTCGGGGAGGTCCCGGCCCTCTGCGCCCCAGATGGCGGTGACGATGTTGTCGATCACGAAGAGGATGCCGATCGTCACCATGATGAGCGTGAAGGGCGCCTCCCCGCTCATGCGGCGGAGGATGAGCACCTCCAGGAGCAGGCCAAGGAGGGCGCCTCCCACCATCGAGGCCAGGAGGGCGAGGTAGAAGTTCCAGCCCCAGGTGGCGGCGAAGTTCCAGCACAGGTAGCCGCCGACGAGCACCAGGCTGGCCTGGGCGAAGTTGATGACCCCGGTGGCCTTGAACACCACCACGAAGCCGAGGGCCACGAGCGCGTACTTCGCGCCGAGGGCGACGCCCGAGAAGATCGTCTCGATCCAGGCGTCGGCGCTGATGGCACCGAGCAGCAGCCCGCTCACCGGTACATCTCCTCGATCTGCTGGCGGTACTCCGCCTCGACGGCTCGGCGCTTCACCTTCTGGGTGGCCGTCACCTCGCCATCCTCCTCGTCGAGCTCCTTGGGCAGCAGGGCGTAGCGCTTGATCGTCTCGACCTGGGCCAGCTGCTCGTTGACCTCGTTGACCACGGTGCCGATCAGCGCCACGACCTCCTCCTTCGAGGCCAGGTCGGCGTAGGTGGTGAAGCCGATGCGGTGGTGCAGCGCCCAGTTGCTCACGGTGTCGAGCTCGATGCCGATCAGCGCCGTCAGGTAGGGCCGCTGGTCGCCGATGACCATCGCCTCTTTCACGAAGGGCGAGACCTTCAGCATGTTCTCGATCTCCGACGGGCTGACGTTCTTGCCTCCGGCCGTGATGATGATGTCCTTCTTGCGGTCGGTGATCGTGAGGAAGCCGTCCTCGTCCAGCTCGCCGACGTCGCCGGTGTGGAGCCAGCCCTCCGCGTCGATCGTCTCGGCCGTCGCCTGGGGGTCCTTGAAGTAGCCGAGGAAGGTGCCGGGGCCCCGCGTGAGGATCTCGCCGTCCGGGGCGATCTTCACCTCGGTGCCGGCCAGCGGCTTGCCCACCTTGCCCAGGCGGATGTCGTCGGGAGGCGTCACCGTGGCCTGGGCGGTGTTCTCGGTCTGGCCGTAGCCCTCCCGCACGGGAACGCCGATCGTCCAGAAGAACTCCAGCACCTGCGGGGCGATCGGCGCCGCACCGGAGAGCACGCCCTTGATCCGGCTCATCCCCAGCTTCTCCCGCAGCGGCCGGTAGAGGAACAGCCACCCGAGCCCGTAGGTGAGCTTGTCGATCCCGCGCACCTTGCCGGTCGTCCAGCGCTTCCGGGCGACCTTGGCGCCGGTGCGCATCCAGAACCGGTAGTTGGCCCGCTTGAGGGCGCCGGCGTCCTCCATGCGGATGGTGATGGCCGCCATCATCTTCTCCCACACCCTCGGCACGCCCAGGAAGAAGGTGGGCTGCACCTCGCGCAGGTCCTGCGTGAACGTCTCGCCGCCCTCGCCGAAGTTCACGACGTAGCCGGTGGCGACGGCATCGATGCACGACACCAGCCGTTCGGTGATGTGGCACAGCGGCAGGTAGCTGAGCACCTCGGCCCGGGGGTCGACCGCGAACACCTCCCCCGAAGCCTCCGCCGCCGCCTGCAGGTTGCGGTGGCTCAGCATGGCGCCCTTCGGCGGGCCGGTCGTGCCGCTCGTGTACACGATGATGGCGGCGTCCTCGGGCTGGGAGGCGGCGGCGCTGGCGGCCACGTCGAGGTCCGAGGAGCGGCCCATGGCCTCCAGCTCCTCGAGGCTCATGAGCAGGTCGTCGGCCATGTCGATCCCGCGGGTGTCGATGACCACCACCTTGCGCAGGTGGGGGAGGTTGCCCCGCACCGCCATCACCTTGTCGACCTGCTCTTCGTCCTCGGCCAGGAGCACCTTGGCCTCGGAGTGGTTGAGCAGGTACTCGACCTCGGCGGACGGCGAGGTGGGGTAGATCCCCACGCAGATCGCCCGCAGGGCCTGGATGGCCATGTCGGCGAAGAGCCACTCGGGCCGGTTGTCGGAGTGCACGGCCACCCGGTCGCCGGGCTCGACGCCCAGCCCGTGGAGGCCCCGGGCGATGTCGACGAGCCGGCGCTCGTAGTCCTCCCAGGTGTGGGTGCGCCACCGGCCGAGGTGCTTCTCGCGCATGGCGGTCGTGGTGCCCATCTCACGGGCTCGCCGCATGACGATGGACGGCAGGGTCTCGAACCCGCTGCCTCCGGCGGCGGTCGGGGCCACTTCGTGGAGCACGGTGGTCATGCCGCCCCTCCCAGGTACGCCTCGATGACCCTCGGGTCGCTCTGCACCTCGGCCGGGCTGCCGGTGGCGATCGGGGAGCCGAAGTCCAGCGCCATCACCCGGTCGGCGAGGTCCATCACCATGTGCATGTCGTGCTCCACGAGGATCATCGACGTGCCGAGGCGCTCGCGGATGTCGATGATGAACCGGGCCATGTCCTCGGTCTCCTCGAGGTTCATGCCCGCCACCGGCTCGTCGAGGAGGAGCAGCTTGGGCTCCATGCAGAGCGCCCGGCCGAGCTCGATGCGCTTCTGCACGCCGTAGGGCAGCATCCCGACGGGGCTGTGCCGGTGGGAGCTCAGCTCGAGCAGGTCGACCACCTGCTCCACGGCGTGGCGATGGGCCTTCTCTTCGCGCTTCGTGCGACCGACCCACAGCGCCCCGCTGAGGAAGCCGGAGCGCATCAGGTGGTGACGGCCGAGCAGCAGGTTGTCGATCACGTCGAGGTGCACGAACAGGCCGAGGTTCTGAAAGGTCCGACCGACGCCGAGGCCGGCGATCTTCGACGGGCGCTGACCGAGCAGGTCGGCGCCATCGAGGCGGATGCTCCCCTCCTGGGGGTGGTACACGCCGGACAGGCAGTTGAAGATCGACGTCTTGCCGGCCCCGTTCGGGCCGATGACGGCGAAGAGCTCCTCGTGCCGGACGTCGAAGTCCACCCGGCTGAGGGCGGTCACGCCGCCGAAGCGCAGGGTGAGGTCGCGCACCTCGAGCAGGTTGGTGCCGGCCATCAGGACCCCCACGTCTTCTTGCGGCGGTACGTCTTCACGTCCCGGAAGGAGCGGCGGCCCACGTCCCCCATGCCCAGGTAGAACTCGCGGATGTCCTTGTCCTCGAGGAGGGCGGGACCGGGGCCGTCCTTCACGATGCGGCCGTGCTCGAGCACGTACCCGTGGTGGGCGATCGAGAGCGCCATGGTGGCGTTCTGCTCCACGAGCAGGACGCTCGTGCCCTCCTCGTTGACGTGCACGACGATGTCCCGGATCTGCTCGACGATCAGCGGGGCCAGCCCGAGGGAGGGCTCGTCGAGGAGCAGGATCTCGGGCTCGGCCATGAGGGCCCGGCCGATGGCGACCATCTGCTGCTCCCCGCCGGAGAGGTACCCGGCGGTGTCCCTGCGGCGCTTCTGCAGGACGGGGAAGAGCTCCATGGCCCGGTCGTAGGACTGCTGGATGGCCGCCTTGTCGCGCCGGGTGTAGGCCCCGGTGCGCAGGTTCTCGTCGACGGTCAGCTCCGGGAAGATCCGGCGGCCCTCCATCACCTGGGCCACGCCGGAGCGCACGATCGAGGCGGCGTCGGCCTTGGTGGTGTCCTTGCCGTCGATGCTCACCGACCCCTTGGTGATCCGGCCCCGGTGCAGCTCGAGGAGGCCGGTGATGGCCCGCAGGAGGGTCGTCTTGCCGGCCCCGTTGGCCCCGAGGAGGGTCACGATCCGGCCCCTCGGCACGGTGAGGCTCACCCCTCGCAGCACGAGGATGACCTCGTTGTAGACGACCTCGAGGTTGGCCACCGACAGCGCCGGAGCGGCCCCCGTCAAGCGATGGGCGTCCGGATCGGTGCGGGCCGGCTCGTTCGTGATCAGCGGCTCTCCCCTTGGTGTGCGGCCTGCGGCGGGCGCAGGTCATCTTGGCCCATCCGGACGCCCTGTGCGCTCGACGGTCCCCTGTGGTCCCGACCTTGTACCCGTCGGGGCCTCGTTCAGTCGCGGAGGGTCGGATCCTCGGCCAGGGCCGCCACCGCCTCGTCCGCCACGCGCCCGGTCTCCCCCCGGAGCCAGTGCCGGCGGCACAGCAGCTCGTAGACGACGTCGGCATCGCCGCCGGTGTCGCCGACGACGACGACCTCGCCGTCGTAGACCTGCGCGCCGTTCACCACGCGGGCGTTCTGGGTGGCCCGGGCCCCGCACCAGCAGCGGGCCTCGACCTGCAGCTCCTGGCGCTCGTCGGCCAGCTCGAGGAACCGGGCCGAGCCGGCGAAGAGCCTCCCTCGGAAGTCGGTGAGGAGGCCGAGCGCGTGCACGTCGGCCCCCAGCTCGTCGACCA
Source organism: Acidimicrobiales bacterium (assembly GCA_036275535.1). Classification (GTDB taxonomy): domain Bacteria; phylum Actinomycetota; class Acidimicrobiia; order Acidimicrobiales; family VFJN01; genus VFJN01. The sequence goes on from DASUDP010000118.1 coordinate 50,941, forward strand.
CCCGAGCCAGCTGCTCGACCTGCTCAGGTGTGTAGAACTGGGCCTCGTCGCAGACCATGAAGTCGATCCCGCCGTGCTGCCCGCGGAACTGGTTGGCCAGGGCGTAGAGGTCGAGCTTGGGGCCGACGTCGACAGCGGCGGCCGACACGCCGAGCCGGGACGACACCCGGGCCCCGTCGCGGTCGAGCTGGGTGCAGAGCAGGCCGAGCAGCCCGCGGCGCGACAGGTTGTGGTGGATCTGCAGGGCGAGCGTGCTCTTGCCCGATCCCATGGTCCCGAACGAGAAGCGCAGCACGGCCATCCCTCGAAACTACACCGGTGTCACCCCGGCCGCCGATGGTGGGGACGGACGGCGGAGCGGGTAGGGTCATCGGGCGTCAGCAGCCGCTGGCGGGCCGTGTCGAGCTGTGGCTTGAGACAGCCACCTCCACGAGCAGCCATCCCGCTGCCGCCGCGCACCGCTGATCGCACGTGCGCCTCGCACCGAAAGACCCCCCCTTCGCATGTCCACGTCCTTCGCCGCCCTCGGCGTCCCTGCCCCCCTGTGCGCCCGCCTCGACGAGCTCGGCCTCACCTCGCCGTTCCCCGTGCAGGCCGCCACGCTCCCTGATGCCCTCGCCGGCCGCGACGTCTGCGGCAAGGCGCCCACCGGCTCCGGCAAGACCATCGCCTTCGGGCTCCCCCTGCTCGCCCGCATCGAGAAGGCGACGCCGCGCCGCCCCAAGGGGCTGGTGCTCGTGCCCACCCGCGAGCTGGCCTCCCAGGTGGCCGACCAGCTCGAAGCCCTCTGCTGGGGCACCAAGACCGACGTGCTGGCCGTCTACGGCGGCGCCGGCATGGAACGCCAGATGAAGCGGCTGGCCCGTGGCGTCGAAATCGTGGTGGCCACCCCCGGCCGCCTCAAGGACCTGCTCGACCGCGGCTCGTTGCGCCTCGACGACGTCAACATCGTCGTCATCGACGAGGCCGACCGCATGGCCGACATGGGCTTCCTGCCCGAGGTCCGCCGCCTGCTCGACAAGACGAGCGCCAGGCGCCAGACGCTGCTCTTCTCGGCCACGCTCGACGGCGACGTCGACGTCCTCATCAAGCACTACCAGAGCAACCCCGCCCACCACGAGGCCGTCTCGCTCGAGGAGCAGGGCGAGGTGACCCATCGGTTCTGGGGCGTCTCGCAGGCCGATCGCATCCAGGTGGCCACCGCCATCGTGGAGCGCTCGTGGCCAGCCATCGTCTTCAGCCGCACGCGGCACGGCGCCGAGCGGCTGTCCAAGCAGCTGAACAAGGCCGGTGTCCGGGCGGAGGCCATCCACGGGGACCGCAGCCAGAGCCAGCGCGAGCGGGCCCTCGGCGCCTTCAGCCGGGGCGACGTCCACGTGCTGGTCGCCACCGACGTCGCCGCCCGCGGCATCCACGTCGACGGCGTGGCCTGCGTCCTCCAGTTCGACCCGCCCACCACGGACAAGGACTACGTCCACCGCTCCGGCCGGACCGGGCGGGCCGGCGAGCCAGGCACCGTCATCACGCTGGTGACGCCCGAGAAGGAGAAGGACGTGCGGAAGCTGCAGCGTGAGCTGCGGCGCCGCGAGCCCATCGAGTCGGCGTCCGTGGCCACCGCGGCCACGATCCTGGCGTCTGCCCCGCCCAAGCCGGTCGATCGCGGCGACGGGCTCGACGGGGTGTCCCGCCGCGAGCGGGCCCGCGCCGAGGACCGCCCCCGCCCCGAGGCCTCCCGCAAGCCGCACCGCAAGGGCGGCCCGTCGTCCTCGCGGCGATTCGAGAGCAAGACCGGCGACGGCCGGCCCACCGACGGCAACGGCAACGAGTGGACCCCCCGCTCGGGCAAGCCGTCAGCCAAGCCCACCCCGAAGTCGCGCAGCGGCCAGCCCGCTGCCAACGGTCAGGATCGAGCCGGTGCCCCGGCCCGATCCGGTCGCCCCGGCGCCAAGCCCGGCCGACGACCCGCTGGTGCTGGAGCCGCCCGCAAGGGCCGCCCCGCCGGCGGCAACGCACGCCGAGCCCGATAGCCAGGGCCACCACATCACGAGCTTGTGTTGCGCCGCGGCCCCGCGCGGCGCAACGCAGGTTCCGGTGTGATCGCTACGAGGCCCCGGCGCGGAGGGCCTGCACCGCGGTGATCAGGTCCGCCTCGTGCGGCTCCTTGTCGGGGCGGTACCCCTTCACGCGAGCGAACCGCAGCGCCACCCCACCGGGGTAGCGGGTGCTGGCCTGCACGCCGTCGAGCGCGACCTCCACCACCAGCTCGGGACGCACGTGCACCACGATCCCCTCGCGGCCGGTCTCGCGCTCGAGGAGCGCCTCCGTCTGCCACGCCAGCAGCGCGTCGGTCAGGCCCTTGAACGTCTTGCCCACCATCACGCAGCCCCCGTCGGGGTGGCGGGCCCCGAGCCACAGGTTCGACAGCCAGCCCTGGCGGCGGCCGTGGCCCCACTCGGCGGCGAGGACGACGAGGTCGAGCGTCCGGACCGGCTTCACCTTGCGCCAGGAGCCACCCCGCCGACCCGCCTCGTAGGTGGAGTCGACGGCCTTCACCATGACGCCCTCGTGGCCCTCGGCCAGGGCGACATCGAGCGCCGCCTGGGCTGCCGCCGCGTCGGCCGTGAGCACCCGGGGCACGGCGAGCGAGCCGGCGACGGCGTCGAGGTGGGCGTGGCGCACCGACAGCGGCTCGTCGATGAGGTCGACGCCGTCACGGTGGAGCACGTCGAAGAAGCGCACCAGCAGGCCGTCCCCGGCCCCGAGGGCATCGTCCCGCCCGAACGCGCTCATCGTGTCCTGGAAGGCCCTGGGCTTGGCGTCCGCGTCGACGCCGAGCACCTCGCCGTCGAGCACCACCTGCCCGGCGGGCATGGCCCGGACCACCTCGACGACGCCGGGCAGCCGATGCGTCACGTCGTTGAGGTTGCGGGTGTAGATCCGCACGTCGCTCCCCTGCCGGTGCACCTGGACGCGGGCGCCGTCGAGCTTCCACTCCACCGATGCCTCGCCGGTCTTCGCCAGCGCGTCGGCCACGTCGGCGGCGGTGGCGGCCAGCATCGGTTCGACGGGGTGGAGCACGGTGAGCCGCACCGCCTCCAGCGCGTCGACGCCAGCATGGAGGGCCAGCTCGGCGGTCGTGCCCAGGTCGCCGGAGAGCATGGCGGCCCGGCGCACGACCGGCAGCGGCGCACCAGAGGCCCGGGCGATGGCGTCGGTCACGATCCCGGCCAGCGCACCCTGGCGCAGCTCGCCGACAAGCAGCCGGCGGATCAGGTCGGCCTCGCCGTCCGTGGCGCGACCGAAGAGGTCGGCGAGAATGGCCTGGCGGGCCGCGGCCGACCCGGGGCCCGTCGTGGCGGCCAGGGCCGTGAGGGCGGCATCGAGGTCGAGCACCGCCAACGAAGGGTGGTCGGCCGGGCCGGCCTCGACGGCGGTGACGGTCCGCCAGCCGACGCCGATCCGGCCCTGCCGGGGCTGCCCCACCAGGAACCCGACGGTGGCCGCCACCTCGTCGGGGGCGAGCTGTCGGAGCAGCGCCACGAGCGCCTCCACCTTGGCCGTGCGCGAGCGCGTGGCGCCCACGGCGGCAGACGTGGAGACGAGATCGGCCAGCAGCACGGTCCCATCGTGCCCGGTGGCGGCCGCCGGGCGGCGGCTGGTCAGTAGCCGGAGATGGCGTTGGGGGCGGCGGCGTCGTCGCCGTCCCCGTCGGGATCGATGAACGTGGGCTCTGGGGTCGAGTCCGGCAGGATGCCGTCTTCCTCAGCCTGGCGGCGGGTGGCCTCGATGTCGTCGCCCAGCTCGTCCAGGCCCTCCTGCATCTCGTCGGGATCGGGTGTGGTCATGGCCGGTGGCTACCCCATCGCCCGGGTCGCCAACCGGTGACCGGAGGGGTTGGCGCGCCTAGGCCGGTGGCGGGCCGGCCACGACGGACGAGATGGCCACGAAGTGGCACACCACGGCAGCCACGACGAGCACGTGCCACACCTCGTGGTAGCCGAACACCCGCGGGAACGGGTCGGGCCAGCGGGTGGCCAGGAAGATCGCTCCGATGGTGAACAGGAGGCCACCGGCCGCGATGAGCCCGAGCTCGGCGACGCTCAGGGTGTCCACCAGCTGCGGTGCGGCCAGCACCGACGCCCAACCGAGGACGATGTACAGCGCGCCGCGGGCCACACCGCTGGCCCGGCCCCCCAGGAACGACAGGACGAAGCCCGCCGCGGCCCCCGCCCAGACGACCGCCAGCAGGCCCCACGCCACCCACCCCCGCAGGGCCAGGAGGCACAGCGGGGTGTAGCTGCCGGCGATCATCACGAAGATCGTGCCGTGGTCGAGGCGCTGCATCAGCCGCCGCTTGGCGTCCGACCACCGGCCCCGGTGGTAGGAGCCGCTGACCCCGAAGAGCGCCACGAGGCCCACGGCGTAGACGAGCGCGCCGACCCGCCCTCGGGGCGAATCGGCGATGCCGACCACCATCGCCGCCGCCGGCAGGGCCAGGAAGAAGCACACGAGGTGGAGCCACCCCCGCAGGAGGGGCTTCGCCAGCGTCGGCGCCGGGGCGGAGGTGGACATCACCGACGAGGGTAGGGGGTCGGGAAGTCGCTGCGCCCGCGGCGGGGGCGAGGGCATGATGCTCCGATGCCGTCGATGCCCCGCTCCGAGCTGGCGGCGGGGAGCCGAGCGGTGGCGCCGATGCTCGTCGGCGTGATCCCCTTCGCCCTGGTCGCGGGGGCCACCCCGGCCACCACCGGCCTCGGCGGGGGCGCCGCCGTGGGCCTCTCGACCATCGTGTTCGCCGGGGCCTCCCAGCTGGCGGCGGCCGACGTCCTGGCCGACGGGGGCTCGGCGCTGGTGGCCGTGGTGGCGGCCTGCACGATCAACCTGCGGATGCTGCTCTACTCCGCCTCCCTGGCGCCGCACCTCACCCACGTGAGCCGGCGCCGCCGGCTGCTCATGGCCTACCTGCTGACCGACCAGGCCTATGCCGTCTCGATCACCCGCTGGGCCGGCGAGGCGGTCCGGGCGGGCGAGGGTGGCCCCGCGGCCGACCCGGAGCGACGGCTGCCGTACTACCTCGGTGCCGGGGCCACGCTCTGGGCCAGCTGGCAGGTCTTCACCGTCGTCGGCATCGTCGTGGGCAACGCCGTCCCCGACTCGCTGCCGCTCGACTTCGCCGTGCCGCTCGTCTTCCTCGTGCTGCTGGTGCCCGCCATCACCTCCCGCCCCGCGGCGGTGGCGGCGCTGCTCGGGGGCGGGGTGGCGGTTCTGTCGGCCGAGGCCGGCGCGGGCCACCTCTCGGTGCTCTTCGGTGCCGTCGCCGGGATCGCCGCCGGCGCCCTGGCCGAGGCGATGGGCGAGCACCGCGGGCCACGCGACGACACGCCGCTGCGCCCCGACCCCGGGCCGGCCCCGTGAGCCGCGTGTGGGTGGCCATCGTCCTGGCCGGGATCGGCACCTTCGCCATGCGGGCGTCGTTCCTCGTCGTGGCCGACCGCCTCGCCGACGTGCCCCCTGGGGTCCAGCGGCTGCTGCGTCAGATCCCGCCCGCCGCCCTCGCCTCGATCGTGGCCCCGGCCCTGCTGCGCCCCGAGGGCAGCCTCGACCTCACCCAGCCTCGTCTGGTGGCCGGCGTCGCCGCCGCGCTGGTGGCGTGGCGGACGCGCAACGTCGCCATGACCCTCGTGGCCGGGATGGCCGTCCTGATGCTCGTCGACGCCCTCTGATGGCGCCGCGAGGTCAGCCGTTGTCCTCTACGTAGCGGGTGAGGGCGGCCTGGATCTCCCCGTCGGCGGTCTTGACGGCGTCGTCGACCGAGGCGCCCTGGAGGACGAGGCGGTCGAGGGAGTTCTTGATGGCGTCGGAGTAGTCGACGTACGGGCCGATCTGCGGACCGGGTCGCTGCGGGTCGACCTGCAGCAGCTGGTCGTAGCCCACCTTGAGCAGCCGACCGGCGAGGTCGTCCTTCCAGTAGGCGGTCACCTCGGGGGCGTTGGCCGCCGTCTGGGTGGTGGGCAGGTAGGACCCGACGAGGTGCCAGGCCACCTGGTTCTCGGTCCGCCACATGAACTTCATGAAGTCCCAGGCCGCCGCCTGCTGCTCGGGGGGGATCGTGTTGGTGATGAAGAAGGCGCCACCGGAGACCCGCACCTGGGCGGGGCGCTCCAACCCGGGGAACGGCGCGTCGGCCGGCACGATGGCCGACAGGTCGGCCGATCCCACGTCGACGGCGTCGCTGTTGCCGCCGAGCACCGCCTTGATCGTCGTGGCCGCGGTGCTCGTCTCGATCAACATCGACGAGTTCTGCTGGGCGACGGCGAGGTACTGGTTGATCTGGCCGTCGGTGGCGGAGTGCCCCTCCAGCAGGCCCTCGTCGGCCATCTCCTTGATCCAGGTGTAGAGCTCGCGGGTGACGTCGTTGTCGAAGGTCGACTCGTCGGCCAGGCCGTCGCGGCCGTTGTCCTTGTTGACGACGCTGGCGCCGGCCCCGTTGATCCACGACTCCACGAACCACGCGTTGAGCACGAGCGCCAGCGGCGCCTGGATGCCGGCCGCCTTCAGCGCCACGGCGGCCTCCCGCAGCTCGTCGAGCGTCTTCGGCGGCTTGTCGGGGTCGAGGCCGGCCCGCTTGAAGTGGTTCACGTTGTAGTAGAGGACCGGCTCGCTCACGTTCGTGTACCCGGGCCAGTACACGCCCTCGGAGGTGTAGTAGTTCCGCACGGCCGGGAGCTGCCCGGTGGAGAAGCCGTCGGCCTGCTCGCACGCCTCGGCGGGCAGGAGCGTGCCGCTGTCCACGACCTGCCGGAGCGATGTGTCCTCGAGGTAGACGATGCCGGGCAGCTGGCGGCTCGGGATGGCAGCGACGTACTTGCGCAGCACCTCGTCGTAGGAGACGCCCTGGTTGCGCACGAGGACGCGCACCTTGTCCTGGCTGGCGTTGTAGGCCTCGGCCAGCTGGTTGAGGTTGTTCTCGGACTCCGAGCCGAGGCCGTGCCAAAGCTCGACCTCCACCACACCGGTGGCGTCGTCGAGCGCGTCGATCGGGCAGTCGGGCAGCTGGGGGCCGGAGTCCTCGCCCTTGCGCCCGGCGGTGGTGTCGGGCGAGCTGCTCTCGTCCCCCACGCCGCAGGCCGCCGCGAGCAAGGCCAGCGCCACCGCCAGCAGGAGGAGGGGAGAGCGGAGGTGACGGGACAAGGAGGCTCCTAGGGGTCAGCCCTTGACCGCACCGGCGGTCAGGCCACGGACGATGTGCCGCTGGAAGAGGACGAGGACGATGACGATGGGGACCGCCGCGATGACGGCCCCGGCAACAGGCACGTTCGACTGCTCGATGCGGCTCGTCAAGCCGCGCAGCGCGATCTGGATCGTGCCCCAGCTCTGGGTGTCGGTGATCACGGCCCGGGGCCAGAGGTACTGGTTGAAGGCCCCGATGAAGGAGATGACGGTGAACGACGCGATGACCGGTCGGGTGAGCGGCACCGCGAAGCGCACCAGGAACTGCAGGTGCGTCCAGCCCTCGAGCCGAGCCGCGTCACGGATCTCGTCGGGGATGCCCAAGAAGCCCTGGCGGATGAGGAACGTCCCGAAGGCGGACGCCGCGAACGGGACGATGAGGCCCTGGTAGCTGTCGAACCAGCCGAGGTTGCGCATCGTCTGGAGGTTCGGGAGGAGGGTGACCTCGAGTGGGAGGAGCAGCGTCGCCATGAACACGGCGAACACCACCCGCTTCAGCGGGAAGCGCAGGAAGGCGAAGGCGTAGGCGGCCAGCACCGAGGTGGTGACCTGCAGGCCGCTGATGGCGACGGTCACGACGAGGCTGCGCAGCAGCGCGCCGCCGAGGTTGCCGCGGTCCCACGCCTCGCTGAAGCCGTCCCACCGCACCCCCTGGGGGGTGAGGACCGAGGAGGTGAAGGCCTTGCTCGGGTCGGAGATGGCCCGCACGAAGAGGAAGTACACGGGGGCCAGGACGAGCAGCGACAGCACCGAGAGCACGAGGTACCACCGAGCGGCGCTCCACAGGCTGGCCCGTGCGCCGGCGCGGGCGGGCTCACTTGCCATAGTGCACCCGCTTCTCGAGGAGCAGGAACTGCGCCACGGTGACGACGAAGGTCACCCCGAAGAGGCCGACGGACAGCACGGCTCCCTCCCCCATCTTGTTGGGCGCCTGGCGCTGGAAGATCTTGTAGACGAGCGTCTCGGTGGACCGGGCCGGCCCGCCGTTGGTGAGGAACTCGATGGGCGCGAAGGCCTGCAGGGCGAAGATCACCAGCACCACGACGAGGAACATCAGCACGGGGGAGATCATCGGCAGGGTGATCCGGAAGAAGCGCCGCACAGGCCCGTAGCCGTCGAGGGTGGCCGCCTCCTCCACCTCCTGCGGGATGGCCTGCAGGCCAGCCAGGACGATGACGAACGACAGGCCGAGGTTCTGCCAGATCGACGACAGCGACACGCCGAACATCGCCGTGGAGGGGTTCTCGAGGATGGCCTGGCTGCCGAAGCCCGGGACACCGCCCTGGTACACGCCGATCTGCTGGTTGATGAGGACGAGGAAGACCACCGAGGCGACCGCCGCGGACGTGGCGATCGTCGACGAGAAGATGGCCTGGAAGACCTTGATCCCCCGCAGCCGCCGGTTGGCGGCCACCGCCAGCACGGTCCCCAGCAGCAGCCCGAGGGGAACGGTGAAGATGACGAACTGCACGCTGTGCCACAGCCCCTGGCGGAACTGCTCCCCGGCCAGGACGTCGCCGTACTGCGACCAGCCGACGTAGCGCAGGTTCGTGCCCGAGGCGTTGTTGCGATACAGCCCCCGCAGGACAAGCTGCTGGAAGGGGTAGAAGAAGAAGGCCACGAAGATGACCAGCGACGGGGCCAGGAAGCTCACGGCGATGAGCCCCTCCCGCAACCGCCCCGAGTCGCTGACGCGGGTCTCGCCCTGCCCGCTCAGCAGGTCGGCGACCTTCCCCCGCAGCGCCCCGGCCGCCATCAGCTCGCCGCCGAGAGCCGCAGCCCGGTGTCGGAGTCGAAGAGGTGGACCGCGCCCGGCGCCGCCGAGAGCCGCACCTCGGTGCCCACCTCGGGGGCGCTGGCCTCGCTGGCCAGGCGGGCGATCCAGCTCGCGCTGGGGCCGTCGAGGCCGCGCAGCTCGAGCCGGAGCAGGGCCTCGTGGCCGAGCCACTCGGTCTGGTGGACCCGGGCGCGCAGCGGACCGGCCGGGTCGAGGTGCAGGTGCTCGGGGCGGATGCCGACGACCGCCCGCTCCCAGCCCGTCGTGGCCGTGGGCAGGGGGATGCGGCTGTCGCCCAGCACCGCGGCCTCGCCGTCGCCCACGGCCAGGGACGTGTTCATCGGGGGCGTCCCGATGAAGCCGGCCACGAACAGGTCGGCCGGCGTGTCGTAGACCTCCCGGGGGGTGCCCACCTGGCGCAGCTGGCCGTCGCTCAGGATGGCGATGCGGTCGGCCATCGTCATGGCCTCGACCTGGTCGTGGGTGACGTAGACGAAGGTCGTGCCCAGCCGGTGGTGCAGGTCGACGAGCTCGGCTCGGGTCTGGGTGCGGAGCTTGGCGTCTAGGTTCGACAGGGGCTCGTCCATCAGGAACACGGCCGGGCGCGAGACCACGGCGCGGGCCAGCGCGACGCGCTGGCGCTGCCCACCCGAGAGCTCACCCGGCTTGCGATCGAGGTACGCCTCCAGCCCGAGCATGCGGGCCGCCTCGTCGATGCGCTCCTTGCGCTCCGCCGCGGAGAGCTTGCGCAGCACCGGCTCGCCGCCGGCTTCGGGGTTGGCCCGGGTGGGCCGGGTGATGAGCGGCGACTCGATGTTCTTGGCCACGCTCATGTGCGGGTACAGGGCGTAGCTCTGGAAGACCATCGAGACGTCCCGCTTGGCGGGGATGACGTGGTTCACGACCCGATCACCGATGCGCAGCTCGCCCTCGGTGATCTCCTCCAGCCCAGCGATCATCCGCAGGGCGGTGCTCTTCCCGCAGCCCGACGGCCCGAGGAGCACCATGAACTCGCCGTCGGCGACGTCGAGGGTGAGGTCGTCGACGGCGGTCACCACCCCGTAGCGCTTGGTGACACCGCTGAACGTCACGCTCGACATGCCGCCCAACCTACGCGGCTACCGGCTGCGCTTCGGCGAAGGCGCCGGAGCGGACCCCAACGCAGGGGCGACGACGGCCCAGGCCTCGGCCAGGAGGCGGGCCCGGTGCCCCGTCTGGGCCCAGGCGTCGATCTTGGAGTACGTGAGCTCGGCCTCCCAGGCGCCGGCGCTGGCCAGCGCCCGTTCGACCTCCTCGGCCAGCTTGCTCGCCACCACCTCGAGCAGCTGAGGGCTGGCGATGGCGGCCGCCGCCTGGGCCACCTCGACCAGCTCCTCGAGGCTGGTGGCGGCGTCGACGGCGATGCCGACCAGGCGCTCGAGATCCGCGTGGACGGCATCGACGTCGATCATCGCCTCAGTCTGCCCCCGGTCCGGGGGCCGCCCCTACCGCAGGCGGACGGGCTGGAGGCGGCGGAGCCCGAGCCAGCCGGACAGGGCCAGCCCGCCGAGGGCGGCCAGCGACCCCCCTCCCGTGGCGGGCAGCCGGACCGGCGACGCCGCGACCGCGGACTCCGCCACGACCGGGGCGGCGGCCGGTTCGATCGGCGCGGCCGCCGCGCCGACCTCGGGCATGAACACGGCGATGGCGTTCAGCACGTGACCCCCTTCGGCCAGGCGGGGGACGTAGGTGGACGCCTCGCCGGCCCGGAGGAAGTAGTCGATCCCGTCAGGGGTGACGTCGGCCGCCGGGATGGTGCCCAGGTAGCCGCCGTCGTCGCCCGAGGGGATCATCTCGACGGTGGTGACCTCGCCGCTGCCGTGGTGCTGGTAGCTGAGGCGCACCGGCTGACCGGCCGCTCCGCCGACGACGACGGCCTTCACCGGGAGGTCCACGCCCGACACCGTCTGGCGGGGCTGCGAGTGGAACACGATCGGGTCGTCCGAGATCGCCGTGTACTGGCCGGTGGCCACGCCGAAGTGGCCCATGATCGCCTCGACGACGTCGATGGCGTCGCCCGGCTGGCGGATCTGGGACAGGCTGAACGAGGTCACCGCGGTCTGGAAGCCGCCGGCGGCGGCGTCGCCCTCGACGCGGGCACCGAGGATGGCGACCCCGTCACCGGGGGTCGCCGCGGAGCCCGAGCCCTGCAGCACGCCGAGGCTCGTGGCCGTGCCCTGCACCTGGTCGGAGAGGACGAACTTGTCCACGAAGGGGCGGCCGGCCAGCACGTCGATGTCGAGGGTGTGCGAGCCGAGGATGTCGGTCGTCTCCATCTGCACCGTGTCGTAGAAGGAGTCGATGTCGGCCGAGGTCACGCCGAACCACTGGGCGCCGAAGTCGACGGCCTCGGTCAGGATCAGCGCTTCGATGGCCCGGTTGGAGGCCAGCCACAGCTTGCCGCCGTCGCCGAGGTAGGCGGCGATGGCGTCGCGGTCCGCCTCGTCGAGCTGGCCGGGGCCACGGTCGAGGGTGCTGGCCCAGATGACGGCGTCGTAGGCACCCATCTCCGCTGCCGTGACGTGCTTCTCGGCGATGGCGTACGGGATGCCGAGGGCCGAAAGGGCGCCGGCGTAAGCCTGCTCGGTGTCTCCGGAGCCGTCGTCGTCGACGATCAGGACCGAGGGGTCAGCGGGGCCGGCCCAGCCGCTCGCCTTCTGGACGTCGTTGCCCTCGACGGCCTCGTCGACCGCGTCGTCGGGATCCACGATGGTCACGAGGTCGAAGCCGCCCTCCTGGCCCGGGTCGTAGGTGAAGGCGAACGGCACCTGCTCGTAGCCGCCGAGCTCCACCGAGCCCGAGGCGACCACCGGCCCCGTGGCCGAGCCCTCACGGACCTCCACGGCGACCGTGCCCGGGGCCTCCGAGCCGTTCGAGAAGATCGGCACCTCGAAGGCGTTGGCCGTGCCGACCGAGACCGGGCGGCGACCGTCGAGGGCCTCGCCGCCGGCGGGACGGGCGAAGCCGGGCGAGACGTCGGTCTCGCCCAGGAGCTGCACGATGTCGAGGGTCAGCGTCCCGTCGCCCCCGGCGTCGGTGCCGTGGGACAGGCCCTCGGCGCCGCCGGTGCGGATGTTCGTGAACGCCCAGCCCGTGGGCGCCTCGGTCTCGAAGGTCCAGGTGTCCGCGGTGCCGGTGGCGTCGAAGGCTCCCTGGCCCTCGAACTCGATGGTTCCGCTGGCCGACGCGCAGGCCGCGAAGTCGCCCACCCGGGCCACCCAGCGGCCCGGCTTCGGGTTCGTGACGATGGCGACCTCGGGGGCCTGCACGAAGCCGGCGTCGACGACCTCGGTCTGCTCGGTCTCCTGGCCCGCCGGCCCGTAGAGGAGCTGGAGGGTGCAGTCGCCGAGGGCCGGGGCCACGGTGACGCGCATCGTCCGGTTCGCCGGGTTGTCCTCCACCTCGAACGCGAAGTCGTAGGGGGTGACGGGCGTGACCGGGCCGGGCGGGATGTCGATCCCGGCCTGGGGGTCACCGGAGGAGGCGGCGGGGACGGCGGGGTTGGGCCGGTGGGTGCCCGAGGTGATGCCGGTGGCCGCCTCCCAGGCGACGTCGCTGGCCTCGGCGCGGTTGCGGTTGAGCGCGATCTCCTGGGTGTTGTCGTTGAAGTCCCACTCCTCGACGTCCATCTGCATCCGGTTGGGGTCGTTGTTGGCCCCGTTCTGCCCGTGGAGGACGTTGGAGCGGCGCCAGTAGTCGAAGTGCCAGGTGAGCAGGCCCGACCCGTAGAGCCAGCGGTCGAAGTAGGACTCGCGGGTCATCCCCGCGTGGATCCCGGGCGCCTTGGTCGGCATGCGGCCGGCCAGCTCGAGGTACCAGCCCTCGATGACGTAGCCCCGGTCGCCGTCCTGGACGAGGCCGTGGACGTCGTTCTCCGTCCACACGTGCCCGTCGGAGGTCTCGTCGCCCACCTGCACCCAACGGGTGGGGACGAGCACCAGGTTGGGGTCGGGCGTGCCGACGGCGTAGCCCTCCGCCGGCTGCTTCGAGCGACGCTCGAGGGTGTAGTCGACGGCGTCCTCGTGGACGATGGTCGGCGTCACCCAGCCCTGGAAGACCCGGGTGGCCGGGTTGAACCACGTCGGGTTCGACCCCGACGGCGTGCCGCCGTAGGAGCCGCCGGCCATGATGTCCCAGTCGCCGTTGCCCGACGTCGAGCCGTCGGTGCCGTAGTAGTCGGGCTCGCCCAGCGCGTGGGCCATCTCGTGGGCGGCCACGCCGATCGTCAGCGTGCCCGTCTTCGTCTCGAACTCCGGCATCGTGAACAGCCGGTCGTAGGTGACGGCCTGCCCGGGCACGGGGAGGCCGGCCTTCATGCCCGTGTCGGGGACCGGCAACCCGAAGCCCTGGAGGAGGGTGCCGGCGATCGAGGTGAAGGTCGACACCGAGATGGCGTGCGACCAGGTGTTGCAGGGGTCCCCGGTGACAGCCATCTCGGCGCCCGAGTGGATGATCCCCATGAAGTCGATCGACCCGTCGCCGTCGTTGTCGTACTTCGCGAACTGGTGGTCGACGGGCAGGGTCGTGGTGTTGAACAGCTCGATGCCCATGCCCAGGGCGCCGCCCCCGCCGGCGCCGATCACCTGGTCGAGCGGGTCGAGGTCGTCCGCCGGGTTCTCGGGGGGGTCGATGCCGCCGTAGTAGCAGCGGCCCTCGTCGCCGGGGACGCTCGATCGGTTCGACACGTAGGGGCGCCCGTCGGGCCGGGCCAGGACGTCGACCTGCACGAGGAACTGGCCGTAGCTGTTCTCGAAGTAGAACTCGGTGAGGGTGCCGGTGGGGTTGCCGCCGAAGCCGTCGAGGATCGCCTGGTAGTGGGCGACGTCGTTGCCCACCTGGAACTGGGGCGAGCTCTGGCCGGCCTCGGCGTCGTACCAGGTGGCGAAGAGCACGACGGGGAAGCGGAACACCCGGGGCCCGCCGTTGGCCGCCGCCTCCAGCGAGGCCTGGCGGGAGGCCGTCTGGAGCTGGCGCAGCAGCTCGGTGCGCACGTCGCCGCCCTGCCCGTCGCTCCACACGGTGGCGACGCGACCCACCCCCGGCGCCAGCTCAACCGGGCGCTGGTCCACCCCGACGCGGGCGCCACCGGCCTCCAGGCCATGCGCACCCCGGCGCTCGGCGAAGCGCCACCAGCCGTCGGCGCCCTTCACGATCGAGTAGCCGTCGACCTCGAGCGCGCCGCCGACGTCGGCGTCGGTCATCCGGGCCCGGAAGGAGGACCCGTCCGGCTGCGTGACCACCAGTGCGGTGTCCGTGGCGTCGACGAACTCGCCCCAGCGGGCGCCGGCGGGCGCGGCCGGGGCGGCCGACGCAGTAGGGACCGCAGGGACCGAGGGGCTGGCCATGGCGGGGGCGCCAAGGGCGAGCATCGACAGGGCCGCCGCGGCGGCAAGGGATCGGGCGAGGACCGGGGGTGTGCGCACCAATGGACTCCCGTCAGAGGGGCGGCGGGTGGGCCCGTGACGTCGGCGCCCTAGGGCCGAGGTTCGCCCGGTCCGGGCGGGATCCCTTCTGGTTTCGACCGGTTCGCGGTGTTCTGTGACCGACGGCGCACCGCGCCGGATCGGGTCAGCGGACGAGCTTGCGAACCAGCTTCTCCACGGTGGGGCGGTAGGGCGGGTAGAGCAGCTTCACGTCGGGCCGTGTGGGCTTGCGCAGCACGCTCTTGAGGTGGCTGAAGACGTCGAAGCCGGCTTGCCCGTGGTACGCCCCCATCCCGCTGTCGCCCACGCCGCCGAAGGGCAGGTCCGGGGGAAGGAGGTGCATGAGGGTCTGGTTGATGCAGACCCCGCCGCTCGAGGTCCCGTCGACCAGTACGTCCACCGCGGCGTCGTCCTGCGCGAACACGTAGAGCGCGAGGGGCTTCTCCCGGGCCGTGATGAAGTCCCGGGCGGCGGCCGGGCCGTCGACGGCGAGGACGGGCAGGATCGGCCCGAAGATCTCCTCCTGCATCACCGGCGCCTCGGGGCTGGGGTCGACCGTGATCGTCGGGGCCACGTAGCGGTCGCCGGGGTCGACCGTCCCGCCGGCGGCGATGGTGCCGGCGCCCTTGTCGAGGAGGCCCTGGAGCCGCTCGAGGTGCCGGCCGTTCACGATGCGCCCGAAGCTCTCGCTGCGCTGGGGGTCGGTGCCGTAGAAGGCGCCGATCTGCTCGGCCAGCCGGTCCACGAGGGCGTCGCGCACCGAGCTGTCGGCCAGGACGTAGTCGGGGGCGATGCAGGTCTGGCCGGCGTTCAGGAACTTCCCCCAGGCGATGCGGCGGGCGGCGACGTCCAGGTCGGCGCTGGAGTGCACGTAGGTGGGGGACTTGCCCCCCAGCTCGAGGACCGTGGGGGTGAGGTGCTTGGCTGCCGCCTCCGCCACGATGCGACCCACTGCCGTCGACCCGGTGAAGAAGATGTGGTCCCACCGCTGGGCCAGCAGGGCGGTGGTCTCCGCCACCCCGCCCTCCACGACGGCGACCGCGTCGGGGTCGACGTACCGGGGCAGCAGGCGGGCCAGCGCGGCGGAGCAGGCAGGGGCCAGCTCGGAGGGCTTGGCCACCACGCAGTTCCCCGCCGCCAGCGCCGCCGCCAGCGGCTCGACGAGGAGCTGGATCGGGTAGTTCCACGGCGCGATGACGAGGGCCACCCCCAGCGGCTCGGGCTGCACCCATCCCCGGGCGGGCAGGACGGTGGCCGGCATCCGCACCCGGCGCGGCTTCATCCACCGCCCGACGTGCTTGGCGAGGTGGCGCAGCTCGCCCCTGGCGTGGCCGAGGTCGGCCGCGTAGGCCTCCATGCTGGGCCGGCCGAGGTCCTGGCGCAGGGCCTCGGTGAGCTCGGCGTCGGCCTCGTCGAGCATCCGCCGCAGGCCGGCCAACTGGGCCTGGCGCCAGGCCACGGAGCGGGTGCGCCCGCTGTCGAAGGTGGCTCGCAGGGCCTTGTTGACCGTGGCCGCGTCGACGGCGGCGGCGGATGGGGTGATCGTCATGGGGCGCTCCTCATCAGGCGGGGCCTCCAGCCTGGCACCGGTCACCGCCCACCGCACCTGATCGACGGCGGCTATCGGAGGCATCGGCACAAACGATTGAGGTTGACTATCGTTCCACGGCCAGAACGCATACAATGGCGATCGTTCCGCAATCCCCCTACCCCGTGAGGAAACCCGTGTCACTCATCAACACCCAGATCCTGCCCTTCAGCGCCACCGCCTTCCGCAACGGCGAGTTCGTCGACGTCACCGACGCTGACCTGAAGGGCAAGTGGTCCGTCGTGTTCTTCTACCCGGCGGACTTCACGTTCGTGTGCCCCACCGAGCTCGGCGACCTCGCCGACAACTACGAGACCTTCCAGAAGCTCGGCGTCGACATCTACTCGGTGTCCACCGACACCCACTTCACGCACAAGGCGTGGCACGAGACCTCCGACACCATCGGCAAGGTCCAGTACACGATGATCGGTGACCCCAACGGCACCGTGACGAACAACTTCGGCATGATGCGCGAGAACCAGGGCCTCGCTGACCGCGGCACCTTCCTCATCGACCCCGACGGCGTCATCCAGTTCATGGAGGTCACGGCCGAGGGCATCGGCCGCAACGCCACCGAGCTCATCCGAAAGATCAAGGCCGCCCAGTACGTGGCCGCCCACCCCGGCGAGGTCTGCCCCGCCAAGTGGGAAGAGGGCGACGAGACCCTCGCCCCTTCCCTGGACCTCGTCGGGAAGATCTGATCCCGCTGACCTGAACCACGTTCCGGCCGGGGACGCTCGCGTCCCCGGCCGGTCCACCTCGCACCCCGGAGAGACCCCCCCATGCTCGACGCCTCCCTCGCCTCCCAGCTGCAGACCCACCTCGAGAAGGTCACCCAGCCCGTCGAGCTGGTGGCCACCCTCGACGACTCGGCCAAGTCCGCCGAGCTGCGCGAGCTCCTCGAGCAGATCGCCGGGATGTCGTCGCTCATCACCTTCCGGGCCGACGGTGACGCCGCCCGGCGCCCCTCCTTCAAGGTCGTGCGCACCGGGACCGCCATCGACGTGACCTTCGCCGGGATCCCTCTCGGCCACGAGTTCACCTCGCTGGTGCTCACGCTCCTGTGGGTCGGCGGCCACCCGCCCAAGGTCGACCCCGAAGTGGCTGACCAGATCAAGGCCCTCGACGGCGACTTCGCCTTCCAGACGTACATGTCGCTGTCGTGCCAGAACTGCCCCGACGTCGTGCAGGCTCTCAACCTCATGAGCGTGCTCAACCCGCGCATCACCCACGTCGCCATCGACGGCGCCCTCTTCCAGGACGAGGTCGACGAGCGCAAGGTCATGGCCGTGCCGACCGTCTTCCTGAACGGCGAGCCGTTCGAACAGGGCCGCATGACCGTCGAGCAGATCGTGGCCAAGCTCGACACCGGTGCCGCCGATCGGGCGGCCGCCAAGATCGCCGAGAAGGACGCCTTCGACGTCCTCGTGGTCGGCGGTGGCCCGGCCGGAGCGGCAGCCGCCATCTACGCCGCCCGCAAGGGCATCCGCACCGGCATCGCCGCGGAGCGCTTCGGCGGCCAGGTGCTCGACACGATGGCCATCGAGAACTTCGTGTCCGTCTCCCACACCGAGGGCCCCAAGCTGGCCACCGCGCTGGAGGAGCACGTCAAGGACTACGACGTCGACATCATGAACCTGCAGCGCGCGGTGCGGCTGGTGCCGGCCGCCGAGCCCGGCGGGCTCCACACCGTCGAGCTCGAGAGCGGCGCCTCCCTCCGGAGCCGCACGGTGATCCTCTCCACCGGCGCCCGCTGGCGCACCATGGGCGTGCCGGGCGAGGAGGAGCACCGCAACAAGGGCGTGACCTTCTGCCCGCACTGTGACGGCCCGCTGTTCAAGGGCAAGCGCGTCGCGGTGATCGGCGGCGGCAACTCCGGCGTCGAGGCGGCCATCGACCTGGCCGGCGTGGTCGGGCACGTCACGCTCCTCGAGTTCGACCCGCAGCTGCGGGCCGACGAGGTGCTGCGGCGCAAGCTCCGAAGCCTCCCCAACGTCGACATCATCACCAGCGCCCTGACGACCGAGGTGCTCGACGCCGACGGCCAGGTGGCCGGGCTCCGGTACACCGACCGCACCACCGACGAGTCCCACGAGGTCGAGCTCGAGGGCATCTTCGTGCAGATCGGCCTGCTGCCCAACACCGAGTGGCTGCGGGACGCGGTCGAGCTCTCCCCTCGGGGGGAGGTGGTCATCGACGACCGCGGGCAGACCTCCGCGCCTGGCGTGTTCGCCGCCGGCGACTGCACCACCGTCCCCTACAACCAGATCGTCATCGCGATGGGGGCCGGGGCGACCGCTTCGCTCAGCGCCTTCGACCACCTCATCCGCACCTCGGCCCCGGCCGAGCAGGGCGAGCTGGTCGCCTGAGTTGAACCTGCGGGACCTCCGCTACCTGGTGGCGGTGGCCGACCACCGGCACTTCGGCCGAGCGGCGGAGGCCTGCTTCGTGAGCCAGCCGACGCTGTCCACGCAGATCAAGAAGCTGGAGGAGGAGCTCGGCGTCGAGCTCGTCGAGCGCAACCCGCGGCACATCATGCTGACGGCGGTCGGTGAGCAGGTCGTCGAGCGGGCTCGGGAGGTGCTGCGGGAGGCCGACAGCATCCGCGAGATCGCCCGTCGCTCGGCCGATCCGGAGGCGGGCTCGCTGCGGCTCGGGATCTTCCCCACCCTCGGGCCCTACCTCCTCCCCCACGTCGTCCCCGAGATCCGGAAGCGGTTCCCGCACCTCGAGCTGCTGCTCGTGGAGGAGAAGACCGAGGAGATCGTCCGGCGCCTGCGGGCGGGCTCGCTCGACGCCGGGATCCTGGCCCTGCCCATCCATGACGACCAGCTCCACGAGGAGCCGCTCTTCGAGGAGGACTTCGTGCTGGCCGTCCCCGCCCAGCACCCCCTCGCCCAGCACGAGGGCCCGGCCACCAGCGCGGTCCTGGCCGGCGAGAGCGTGCTCCTCCTCGATGAGGGCCATTGCCTGCGGGACCAGGCGCTGTCGGTCTGCTCGCTGGCGGGGGCCAAGGAGCGGGCCGGGTTCCGGGCCACCAGCCTCGAGACCCTGCGCCAGATGGTGGCGGCGGGTGTAGGGATCACCCTGCTGCCCGAGCTGTCCGTGCAGCCGCCCGTGCCCGAGTCCGAGGACATCCGGCTGATCCGCTTCGGGGAGCCGGTCCCCAAGCGCCAGCTGGCCATGTTCTGGCGCCGGACGAGCCCCTACCGCAGCTTCCTGCCGGAGCTGGCCAAGGTGTTCCGGGGCCTGCCCCCCGAGCTCGTCACCCCGCTCCGCTCAGCCGACTGAACCGCGCTCAGCCGCCGCTGGCGGAGAAGTGCTGGTAGTCCTGACCCGAGCTCCAGGACCCGCCCCAGCCCCAGCCCTGCCGTGCGAAGGCCCGCACCACGGCGTCGCCGGCCTTGATCATCCCCGGGTCGTTGCGGGAGCGATCGGCCCAGGGCGCACCCTCGGGCGGGTCGACCGTGCCGCCCTGCACGTACGGGTTGACGAGGGGGTTGATGTCGACGGCCCGGCCGAGCGCGTGCTGGGAGAGCTTCGAGCTGCCCGCCACCGTGCGGCAGTTGTAGCCACTGGTGTTGTTGGCCCGCATGGAGGCCTGGTCGTCACCGCCGTACTCAGAGATGGGGACCATGCGCTCGATCGGGAACCGGGCCGCGTACACGTCACGGAAGGCGGCCACCACCCGGTCGGCCTGGGCCGCCTCGACGATGACCCGACCCTGGTGCACCTGGCCGTCGTAGCCCCAGTGCGACACGGTCAGGGCGCGCAGCGCCTCGGGCGGCGCGCACCCGGCCACCGCCGGGTCCCATGAGGCTCCCAGCTCCTCCGCCGTCACCCCCTCGACGGCGGACTCGAAGGGCGGCGCCGGCGCGGTGGCGGTCGGATGGGCCGTCGGTGTCGGTGCTGCCGCCGTCGAGGGCACGGCCGTCGGGGCGGGGGCCGAGGTCGTGGTGACGGCGCCGGTGTCGGCGGTGGCCACCGCGTCGCCGCCCTCGGAGCTCGAGCGGACGACGACGTAGAGCACGGTGGTCACGAGCAGCGCGGCGGCGAGGCCGACCAGGATGCGGCGCTGCGACATGCCCTGCAGTGTTCCACCCGGGCCAAGGGACCACACCCACCGCTCGGTTCGCCGGGATGGCGATCGACGTGGAGTGGGTGGCCCTCACCTCGGCCACCGCGAGCCGGGGCGGCCACGGCTCCCACCCCCTGGGCACCGACCCGGAGCTCGACCTCTTCGCCCGTCCCGTGCCGCTCGACCCCGCCTTCCTGGAGCGCTACCGGGCCGCCCAGGTCGAGCGCAACCACCGGGTGACCCGCTGGTCCCGCGACGAGCTGCAGCGCCTCTTCCCCGCGGGGGCCTGGGATCGCGTGTTCACCTTCGCCCGTGGGTGGGCCGACCCCCGCTTCGTCGACCTCGACCTCGACCCGTCGGACCGGCGGCCGGGCTGCTACGCCGGCGACCCGCAGCGGGCCAACCGGGGGCCGTGGAACCTCGGCGTCGCCAGCACGCTGCGCACCTGGCCGTCGATGTGGAGCCTCGAGGCCTCGTCGTGCCGGGGCGCCCCCCACCTGGCCCGGGTGACCGTCCCCTCCCTCGTGGTGCAGTCCCTGGCCGACCGCGGCCTGTTCCCCTCCGACACCCGCGCCATCCACGCCGCTCTCGCCGCCGAGGACCGGACCCTCGAGCTGATCCCGGGCGAGCACTACTTCGAAGACGGCGGGCGCGCCGAGGTGGCCGACCTCGTCGCCGGCTGGATCACCGCTCGGGCCTGATCAGGGCCCGGCCGGGGTCAACGGTCGAAGGCGATCAGGGCCCGAGGTCTGGCCGGCCATGGCCATCAGGGCGCCGTCCTCGGACCAGGGCTCGCCCGCGGTGGGCTCGCGCCCGGCCGGCATCGACTCGAAGGCCCCCACGGCGGCGGTCGTCCGTCCAGCCGTGGTGGTCCCCCGGTGCAGGCCCCGGGGTCATCGCTCACCAGGTCACCTCCTCGCATCCCTCGTGGTCCTCGGGCTCCACCTGCAGGGTGGCGTGCTCGATGCGGTAGCCCTCCCGCAGGACGACCCGGGCCCGGTCGAGCACGCCGTGGTGGTCGGTGCCGGCGGAGACCATCAGGTGGGCCGAGACGACCTCCATGTCCGAGGTCAGCGTCCACACGTGCAGGTCGTGGACGTCCACGACGCCCGCCACGCCGGCCAGGTCCGCTTCGAGGGCCGCCACGTCGAAGCCGGGCGGGGCGGCCTGGACGAGCACCCGCACCGCCTGGGCGCCGAGGCGCCACGTGCGGGGGAGGATCCACAACCCGATGGCGACGCCGACCGCAGGGTCGACCCACCCCCAGCCGGTGACCTCGTACACCAGGGCGCTGGCGATGACGGCCACCGACCCCACGGTGTCGGCCAGGACCTCGAGGTAGGCGCCCTCCACGTTGAGCGACTCCTTGGCGCCGTCGCGCAGGAGGGCGAAGGCGACGAGGTTGGCCGCGAGGCCCAGCCCGGCCACGACGAGGAGGACGCCGCTGGCCACCTCGGGCGGGTCGTCGAGACGCTGGACCGCCTCGACCAGCACGTAGACCGCCACCCCGCAGAGCAGCACGGCGTTGGCGAGGGCGGCCAGGATCTCGAGGCGGTAGAGCCCGAACGTCTGGTGGGTGCGCTCCCGGCCGCGGCTGGCCAGCCGGATGGCAGCCAGCGCCATGCCGAGGCCGATGACGTCGGTGAGCATGTGGCCGGCATCGGAGAGCAGGGCGAGGGAGTGGCTGACCAGCCCGCCGACCACCTCGACCACCATGAACACGACGAGCACGGCGAACGCCGCGCGCAGGCGGCCGCGGTGGCGCTCCCCCGCCCGGATCGACCCGTGGCTGTGCACGTGCCCGTGATCGTGCTCAGCGTGGGAGTGCTCGGCCACGGCGACGAGTCTGCCCGCTCCGCTGATCCACGGGCCTCGACCACTCCGAACAACGGCCATGCGAACGATGCTGGGGACCACCGGACGACGGGCCCGCGGGGCCCACCTCCGAGCCGAGTGCGAGGCCAGGTGCGAGCGGCTCGTGGACCGCTCGGCCCTCCTCGACACCGGCGACCTGGACTGGGATGCGGTCGGGCTCCACGCCGTCGACGACGGGGTGCTGGCCTGCCTCGTCTACATGCGCGACGTGGAGGGCTTCACCGACCGCGACCTCGTCGGCGTGGTGGCCCACCCGAACACGCTGGACGACCCGCTGATCCGGCGCTTCCTCGACGCCTGGCGAGCCGAGGAGGCGGCCCACGCGCGGGCCATCGACCGCTACCTCGCGCGGTACGCCGAGCGCCGGGGGGTCGCCCTGCCGGAGATGCAGGCCCCGCCAACCGAGATCCCGTCGTCGGAGCGCGTCCTGCTCACCCTCACGCGGCCCATCGGTCACGTGGTCACGGCCGCCCACATGGTGTGGGGGGCCGCCAACGAGCTCCTCACGATGCACGGCTACCGCCTCCTGGCCCGCCGGTGCGGCGACCCGGTGCTGGCCGAGCTGCTCACCCGCATCGCCGCCCAGGAGTCCCGCCACTACGGCTTCTACCGGCTCCAGGCCCAGTGGCGACTGGCCGCCAGCCCCCTCGCCCGGCTCGTCCTCCGTCGGATCATGCGCCGCTCGTGGACACCGGTGGGGATCGGCGAGGGCTACAAGGCGCCGGCCGAGTTCGACCAGGTCCTCGGCTACCTCGCCGTCGACGAACGGGGGGCGCAGGCCATCGGGACGATGGACGCCGCCTTCACCCGGCTCCCAGGCTTCGATGGGGTCCGCATCTACGAGCGGGCCGTCACCGAGTCCCGCACCCGCCTCGCGGCCTGAGCCCACTGCGTCTGTGGACGTCAAGGCACGGATGGCGCGCGCTGACGTCCAGAGACGTCGTCAGGCGGGCGGCGGGGCGCTGATGGCGGCGCCGAGGTCGAGGCTGGTGACCCCGTCCTTGACGACCTCGACGATCGGTTCGGGCCGGTCGTCGTACTCGAGGCGCAGGGCTCGACCCATCACCGCGTGCATCTCGTAGAGGGCCGTGATGTAGGTCAGCTCGAGGATCCGCTCGTCGGAGAGGTGCTCGGCCACCAGGTTGCGCCCGGGCCCGAAGAGCAGGTCGTACATGGTGGTGACGAGGGGCGGGTTGTCGTCCGAGCGGGAGACCTGACGGAGGCGGGGCACGACGGTCAGGCGCGGGCCGCGGCCGTGGCCGGCTCGTGGGCGACGTCGGCGGGCGTGAAGGCCCGGGTGCTGCAGGCGAGCTCCAGCAGGATGCCGTCGGGGTCCTGGAAGTAGATCGAGCGGACGAACACCCCGGGGTGCATCTCCCGGCTGACCCCCCACTCGCTGTCGTCGTGGTTGGCCACCTCGCTGCACTCGATGCCGAGGGCGAGGAGCTTGTCCCGGTACTGGTCGATCTTCTCCTCCGGCACGGCGAAGGCGACGTGGTTCATCGAGCCGATGGCGCTCGTGAGGTCGCCCTTGTCGGGCCGGGCGGCGGGGGCCGACACCCCCGGCACCCCCTCGGGCACCTGCGGGAACCAGAAGAAGGCCAGGAGGTCGCCGCCCCCGCAGTCGAAGAAGAAGTGCTGCCCCATGCCGGCCGGCAGCTCCACCGTCTTGACCAGCGGCATGCCGAGCACGCCCTCGTAGAACTCGACAGTGCGGGCCATGTTGCTTGACACCAGCGCGAGGTGGTTGATGCCACGGAACTCGAACGGTGCGCTCATGGCCGCAGCGTATTGGAAACGCCTGTTGTCAGCCCTCCGGCTCACCGCTTCCGAAGGCGAGGGCGCCGATGCTGGGGCCGCCGGGGGCGTAGGCGCCCTCAGGGTCGGCCCGGACCTGCTCGTCGAGGCGGTGGGCGTCGTCGCCCACCAGGATGCGCCAGCGGCCCGCCCGGACGCCGTCGAGGATGACGGTGGCGGCCTCCGCCGCCGACATCGGCGCGGTGTCCCGGAAGAGCTCACCCACCATGTCCATCATCGAGCGGATGGCGTCGTCGTCCATGGCGTCGACGGGGACGCCCCGCTTGGCCATGTCGACCCGGGCGGCGGCCACGCCGGCGGCGTCGAGGGGGGCGTCGCCGGTGTGGACCTTGCGGCTGTTGGTGACGATGTCCGTGCCGATGTGCCCGGGCATCACGACCGAGACCTCGACGTGCGGGGCGTTGATGCGGAGGTCCTCGATGAGCGCCTCCGAGAAGCCCTTCACGGCGAACTTCGCCGCGCTGTAGGCCGTGTGGGGCATCCCCGGGGCGAGCATGGCCCAGAACCCGTTCACGCTGCTCGTGTTGACGATGTGGCCGGCGTCGGCGGCCACCAGCAGCGGCACGAAGGCCCGGCTGCAGTTGTAGACCCCGCCCCAGCAGATCCCGAAGGTGCGGTCCCACACCTCGCGGGGCTCGGTGAGGAAGCTGCCGCCCCCGCCCACCCCGGCGTTGTTGAAGAGCAGGTGGACGTGGTCGGTCTCGTGCTGGGCCAGGACGTCGTCCCGGAAGCGCTGGACGGAGGCCTCGTCGCTCACGTCGCACTGGTGGGCGGTGAGACGGACCCCCGCCGGCGCCTCCTTCTCCGCCATCCGCACCGTCTCGGCGGCGGCGTCGGCGTTGATGTCGCAGGTCGCGACCGAGCAGCCGGCCGACGACAGCTGCAGCACGAGCTCGCGCCCCATGCCGCTGCCGCCGCCGGTCACGACTGCCAGGCGTCCGTCGAATCGGTCCATCAGGTCCCCCCATCTCGGAATGCGGGGGAACCTACCTGCGGGGACGGGTCAGTGCGCCACCGAGCCGGCATCGACCTCGCCGGCCTGGAAGATCCCGAGGGCGCCCTTGCCGACGTTCGAGAACTTGTGGGTGACGATGAGGTACAGGCCGGCCTCGTCGAAGCTGAACTCCACGAAGCCGCCCTGGGCCGGCTGCAGGTCGAGCACCTGCGAGCCGCCCTCGCTGGCGTCGGGGCGCAGGAGGTAGCTGCCCTCCTTGTAGACGGTGTCGAAGATCGTGCCGACGATGTGGAAGGCGGAGTTCTCGCTCGGGCCGGCGTCGAGCACGTAGGCCCGGATGCGCTGGCCGGGCTCCACCCGGATCGGGGCGTGCTGGTACTGGTTCACGTACCCGTTGAACACGACGGCGTCGAAGTCCTCGTTCTGCATCTTGGTGAGGTCACCGGGCTTCCCGTCGGCCCCGAGGTAGAGCTCCGACTGGACGAAGAGGTACTCGTGGTCGACCGGCGCCAGGTCGGGCGGGTCGATGATCACGGCACCGAACATCCCGTTGCCGATGTGGTGCAGCGCGGGTGCCGTGCCGCAGTGATACATCCAGACGCCGGCGTGCTTGGCCTCGAACTGGTAGACGAGCGACTCGCCCGGCTGGATGGTGCGCATCTCGTCGTTCCAGGCCACCTTGCTGGCGTGGAAGTCGATCGAGTGGCCCATCTTCCCGTCGTTGACGAGGGTCACGGTGAAGATGTCGCCGACCTTGCCGCGCAGGGCCGGGCCGGGGAACTGGTCGTTGAAGAGCCACAGCTCCTGGGTGACCCCGGGGGCCACCTCCTTCACCGTCTCGGTGGCGTGGAGGGTGAGCTCGTGGTTGGTGCCGCCGGGAGCGGGGGCCAGCGCGGGATCGTACGGCTGCCAGTCGGCCGCCGTCTCCGCCGCGAAGTCGATGGTGGCCCCGGTGTCGGTGGCGGCGGCGGAGCCGCTGCCGTCGTCCATCGCGCCGGAGCTGCTGCCCCCGGTGACGTTGATCTCCAGGACCATGCCCGCCTCCTTGTGGCCGGGCACGGTGCACCACGCCTGCGTGGTCTCCTCCATCACGCCGAGCGAGACCTCCTGGTTGGCGCCGGGGTCGAGGAGCTCGGTTCCCGTCTCGCCCTGCAGCTTGAGGTCATGCGCCATGGCACCGGTGTTGCGAACCCGGACGATGAGCTCGGTGCCGGCCGGCACGTCGACCGAGGAGGGCTTCACGAAGAGGTCGCCGAGCTCCACGTCGAGGACCATCGGCTGCCCGGATCTCCCGCTGGCGGCCGAGGCGCCGCCCTCACCATCGGTGCCCACGAGCACGACGGCCAGGATGGCCACGGCCATCGTCATCACCAGTGCCACCGCGGCAGGTGCGAGGAGCCAGCCGGGTCCTCGGGTTCGGGCTTGGCTGTCGGTCATCATCGTCCTTCCTGACGCTGTTGGGTTGGGGGTGTGCCCGGCCCGCCGTCTGCCCCCGGCGTGCGGCTCCCACGACTCTTGCCGCTGCCACCGAGGGCTCAGCAGGGCCCTTCGGCCCGATCCCGTCGGGCACATGGCCCTGACCCCTCTCGGCGCCGCATGCCACGATGCAACCATGACACGCATCGTCGTAGGAGTGGACGGATCCGAAGGTGGCGCGGAGGCGCTGCGCTGGGCCATGGAGGAGGGCCGCCGGCGCGGGTGGCCTGTCGTCGCGGTGATGGCCTGGGGCTACCTCGACCAGCACCACGCGATCGCAGGGGCGGACTTCGATCCCGACTACGGCGAGCCCGAGGCCCGCGAGGCCCTGGCCGCGGCCGTGACGGCAGCCGTGGGCGAGGACGCGGACGTCGAGCAGGTCGTGGTCTGCGACCTCGCTCCCGGCGCGCTGCTCCAGACCGCACAAGACGCGGACCTCCTCGTGGTCGGGGCCCGGGGCCTGGGCGGCTTCAGGGGGCTGCTCGTCGGGTCCGTGAGCCAGCGGGTCCTGGCCGATGCCACCACCCCCGTCGCCGTCATCCGCCCCCACGCTCCCCAGGGCACCGGTCCGGTGGTCGTGGGCGTGGACGCGTCGACGACGGCGCGCCGGGCCCTGGACTGGGCGATCGAGGAGGCCCGGGCCCGCGACGTGGCGTTGCGGGTCGTCCATGCGTGGACCGCGCCGTTCGTCGGCGGTTACCCCTTCGGCGGGGCCACGTTCGACCAGCGGCTCATCGAGGAAGGGGCCCGCCAGCTGCTCGACGACCTCGTGGCCGGGGCCGACGTCACCGGGCTGAAGGTCGAGAAGGTCCTCGCCTACGGCACCGGCGGCTCCGCCCTCCTCGAAGAGGGCCAGGGGGCGTCCGTGGTGGTCGTCGGATCCCGCGGGCTGGGCGGCTTCACCCGCTGGCTGCTCGGCTCCGTGAGCCACCAGATCGTGCACCACGCCCCCGGGACGGTCGTCGTCATCCCCTCCGGGCAGTAGCGCAACGAGCGGGGCCACCGCGGCCCCTGGGTCCCCCAGGTTGGGACCTTCGACCCTACGAGACGGCCCGGGGGCCCCCCGTAGCATGCGCGGCCATGGACACCCCCCACGAGCCCGTGGCTGCTACCCAGCCCGACACCGACACCCCGACGGACGAGGCGGCCAGCCGCCGTGATGCGGCCTTCGTCATCGCCATCGCCGTCGCCCTCCTAGCCATGGTCGGGGCGGCCGTCGCCGTCGGCCTCGGCTGGCGGGCCATCGACGAGAGCAAGGCGAACGCGGCGGCCGGCGGCGGGGGCGGCGGCGCCGCCGAGCAAGCCATGGTGAACCTGGCCGAGTACTCGATCACGCCGGCCACCGTCGGGGCGGGCGGCTCGCTGCACGTCATGAACGGCGGCGCCGTCACCCACAACCTGTACATCGAGAACACCGAGCTCAAGACCGCTGACCTCCAGGCGGCTGACGACGCCGAGCTCGACCTCGCCGACCTCGCCCCCGGCACCTACACGATGTTCTGCAACATCACCGGCCACCGGGACGCCGGCATGGAGGCCACCCTCACCGTCACCGAGGCCGGCGCGCCGGCCGACACGAGCAGCGGCGGCGGCGGCAACGTCGCCGGCGGCGAGCACGACTGGGCGGCCATGACCTCCAGCATGTTGGAGTCGATGAAGCAGTTCCCCGCCGAGACCGAGGGGGTCGGGAACCAGCCCCTCGAGCCCACCGAGGTCCTGGCCGACGGCACCAAGGTCTTCGACCTCGTCGCCGCCATCACGAAGTGGGAGCGCGAGCCCGGCGACATCGTCGACGCGTGGACCTACAACGGCACGGTCCCCGGCCCGATGATCCGCCTGGCGATCGGCGACAAGGCCCAGATCCGCCTCAAGAACGAGCTGCCGCTCGGCACCGACCTGCACCTCCACGGCCTCAACGTCGACAATGCCTCCGACGGCGTGGCGCCCTACACCCAGGAGCTCATCGAGCCGGGGCAGAGCTACACGTACGAGTACACGGCCGACGAGCAGGCCGTGGCCATGTTCCACCCCCACTTCCACTCCCAGCTGAGCATGCCCAACGGCATGTTCGGCACGATCATCGTCGGTGACGTGCAGCTCCCCCTCGGCCGGACCGTCGGCCTGGAGCAGGTGCCGGCCGACCTGAAGATCTCCCAGGAGATCCCGATGGTCGTCAACGACTCGGGCGTGATCGGCTTCAGCCTCAACGGCAAGAGCTTCCCCGGGACGGCCCCGCTCGTGGGCAAGGTCGGCGACTGGGTGCTGATCCACTACTACAACGAGGGCAACATGGCCCACCCGATGCACATGCACCAGTTCGACCAGATCGTGGTGGCCAAGGACGGGTACCCGCTCGACGAGCCGTACACGGCGGACGTGGTGAACGTGGCTCCCGGCGAGCGGTACTCCGTGCTCGTCCAGCTGGACAAGCCCGGCACCTGGGTGTGGCACTGCCACATCCTCCCGCACGTCGAGAACGACCAGCGGATGTTCGGCATGGTGACCGCCGTCGTCGTCAGCTAGCAGCCCCCCGCTCCCGGGGGAAGCGTCAGCAGGGTCGGGCTCCGCCCGGCCCTGCGACGCGTCTGAACTGATCGGGCACGACGGCGCGACAGGGACGACGATGGACGCGGTGAGGACAGACGCAGCGCTGCTGGCGGCGCTGGCGGAGGGAGACCGCGGCGCGCTCCGTGAGCTCCACGACCGCCATGCCCCGTGGCTGTCGTCGCGGCTCCGACGCCGCTGTGCCGACCCCGATCTCGCCGCCGAAGCGCTCCAGGACACCTTCGTGGCGGTGTGGAAGGGGGCCGGGCGCTGGGACGGGCGGGGCGAGCCGGCCGCGTGGATGTGGGGGATCGCCATCCGGCGCCTCATCGGCGTGCTGCGCAGGCGGGGCCGCTGGACGCCCGTCGCCTCCCCGAGCGGGGCGGCCGAGGAGGTCGTGGTGGCGGCCGAGGAGCAGGTGCTCCTCAGCATCGAGCACGGCGGCCTGGCCGCCGCCATGGCCACCCTGTCCCCCGAGCTGCGGGCCGTCCTCCAGGCCACCGTCCTCGACGGCCTCACCACGCGGGAGGCGGGCCACCTGCTCGGCATCCCCGCCGGCACCGTCAAGACCCGCGCCATGCGGGCACGAGCCGAGCTCCGAGGAGCCCTGACATGACCACCTGGCACGCGCCCCCCGATGTCCTGGCCCGCTACGCCCGGACCCCCGAGGCGCTCGACGAGGTCACCGCGGCCTCTGTCGAGCAGCACCTGCTGGCCTGCGCCGAGTGTCGATCCGGCGTGGCCCAGGCCGCCGCACCGGTCGCCTCGGCATCCTGGGCGGCCATCGCCGACGTGATCGACCGGCCCCGGGCCAGCATCGTCGAGCGCCTCCTGGCCCGGTTCGGGCTGCCCGACCACCTGGCCCGCGTCATCGGCGCCACCCCCGGGCTGCGGGTGGCCTGGGTGACGACCATCGCCGTGCTCGGCCTCGGCGCGGCAGCCATCGCCCGGGACACCGGCTCGTCGGCCGTGTTCCTCGCCATCGCGCCGCTGCTGCCGCTCGGCTCGGTGCTGCTCACCTTCCTCCCGGCCGAGGAGCCCGGCGGGGAGGCGGCCGCCGCCACGCCGCTCCACGGGGCCGGCGTGGCGATCCGCCGCACCGTGGCCGCCCTCGTCCCCACCTTCCTCGCCCTGGGGCTGGCCAGCGCCGCCCTCCCCCGCCTGACCGAGGCGGCCGCCTGGCTCCTCCCCGGCCTGGCCCTGGCTGCCGGGGTGCTCCTGCTGGCCACCTACCTGCGACCGGTGCTGGCCGCCACCACCCTCACCGCGGGCTGGGTCGGCCTCCTCACCGCCGTGCGGGTCGTCGAGGGCCGGCACCTGGCGCTGGCCGACACCGTGGTGTTCGAGCCCACCGGCCAGCTCGTCGCCCTGGCGCTGGCCGTCCTGGCCGCTGGCCTCGTGCACCTTCGCCGCGACCACTTCTCGACCGTGGAGGTCACCTGGTGAGCACGCCGACCGTCATCGCGCAGGGCGTCAGCAAGCGCTTCGGCCCGAAGGTGGCCCTGGCTGGGGTGGACCTGCACCTGGCCTCCGGGATCACGGGCCTGCTGGGCCCGAACGGGGCCGGCAAGACCACCCTGCTGCGGATCCTGGCCACCGTGCTGGCGCCCGACCGGGGCGACCTCGAGGTCCTAGGGCACGACCCGAGCACCGCCGACGGGCGGCTCGCCGTCCGGCGCCGGCTGGGCTACCTGCCCCAGGAGCCCGGCTTCCACCGCTCGTTCTCCGCCTTCGAGTTCGTGGACTACGTCGCCATCCTGAAGGAGTGGAGCGACCGCCGGTCGCGCCATGACGAGGTGCGCCGGGTGCTGTCCCTGGTCGGGCTCGAGCCGGTCATGGGCACGGCCATCCGCAAGCTCTCCGGGGGCATGCGACGCCGCGTCGCCATCGCGCAGTCGCTCCTCGGCGACCCCGACCTCCTCGTGCTCGACGAGCCCACGGCGGGGCTCGACCCCGAGCAGCGGCTTCGCTTCCGCGAGCTGCTGTCGGCGGTCGCGGCCCGTTCCACCGTGCTGCTGTCCACCCACCAGACCGACGACGTGGCGGCGCTGTGCAACCGCGTGATCGTGCTCCTGGCGGGCGAGGTCCGCTTCGCCGGCACCCCCCAGGAGCTGGCCGCCCTGGCCGAGGGCCGGGTGTGGATCGACAGCGTCCGCGACGCCGCCGCCCAGCTGGCGTGGATCACCGGCGAGGGCATGGTCCGCCACATCGGCCCGCCGCCGGCGGGGGCCCACCTGGTCCCCCCGACCGTCGAGGACGGATACCTCACCCTCAGCGAGGCGACCGCCGGAGCGCTGGTGTGAGGCGCCGCCTCGGCCGTCTGCTGCTCGGCGTCGGCGCCGCCGTCGCCGTGCTCGGCGTGGCTGGGGTCGGCGAATCCCGCTCGGGAGGACCGGGCATCCTGGCCGTGCTCGTCGTGGCGGGAGCGGCATGGCTGGCCTGGGGGTTCGTGCAGCGGCGCCGGCCCATCGTCGCCAGCGGCTGGGCTCCCGCCATAGCCGTGGCCTACCGCCCCAGCAGCCCGCCGCCCCCCGCCTCGCCGGCCGCCGTCTCGCTGGCCCTGGCCCGGGTCGAGCTCCGCGAGCTGGTCACCTCCCCCGCCTTCGGCGTGGGGGTGGGCCTCTCGGGCCTCGCCCTCTACCTCTTCGGCGTCGAGTGGGTGGGCGACTACGGCGGCAACCTGCCCAACGCCTTCGAGCTGGCCCCGATCCTCGCCCACCCCCTGGCCGGGATGGTCGTGCTGGCCGCCTTCCGGGCCCGCACCCGGGGCCAGCGCGACGGCGTCGAGGAGCTGCTCTCGACCTGCCCGGCGCCGCCCACGACGCGCACCGCGGGGCACCTCCTCACGGCGTGGGCCCCGGGCCTCGTGGCCGTGGCCTACCTGCTGCTGCTCATGCTCCTCGTCGAACGGGGCAGCCCGGTGACCTTCGGTCCCGTCGGCGCCCGGCAGGCGGCGGCCATCGCCGGGGCCGGCCTGCTCGTCGTCGGGGCCACCGCGCTCGGCATCGCCCTGGCCCGCTGGGCGCCCTGGACGCTCGTGCCGGTCGTGGCCGTGGTGGCGATCGGCTTCCTCTCGACCGACCTGGCCACCCGCGGCACGCGGACGACCGAGCCGCTGCGCCAGCTGTCGACCTGGCTGGGCGACCCCACGATCGACGTGCGCCTCACGGCGCAGCACTGGCTGGCCCACCACCTCTGGATCCTCGCCCTCACGGCCGTGGTGGCCCTGCTCAGCCTCCTGCGGGACCGGCGCAGCCCGCTCCTGCTCGGCGCCGCCGCCGTCGCCGTCGTGGCCGCCGTCGCCGCCGGCACCCTGGCCACCCGCCCGATCGATGCCAGCGACGCCCGCCGGATCGCCGCCATGGTCGGCGACCTCGAGGGGCAGCCGTGCCTCGACGTGCGCGGCCTGCGCATCTGCACCTTCGCCACCGATCGGGCGCTGGCCGACGCCTTGGCTGACGCCACCCGTCCCGTGGCCGCCGCCGCCCCACCGGGCGTCCTCACCGCCTGGTCCCTACACCAGACCGCCGACACCGACTGGGACCACCTCGACCCCGAGGTCCGCTCCCTGCTCGGCGGGCCGCCCTCGGCCGACGGCGTCATCCCCGCCGAGGTGTCGGGCCACCCCCTGGCCCTCGAGGGGGCGCGCCTCTGGACCGGGCTCGCCGCCGCCGGGGTCCTCGACGACTGGCAGCCCGGAACGACCCTCGGCCTCCGGGGTCAGGCCCGCGGCGTCATCGCGCTCTGGCTCGCCACCCGGGGGGCCGACGCCGACACGCAGAAGGCTCTGACCACGGTGGGCTCGTCCCGCTCCCCCGCCGGCGACGAGGCGCGACCGTGGCCCGACAGCTGCCAGGCCGGGGTGACGCCCGTGCAGTGGGCCGTCACCGACGTCGTCGCCGCCCGCCTCCTGCTCCAGGTCCCGGAGACCGAGGTGCGCTCCGTCCTCGCCGCCGACTGGGCCCACTGGACCGACCCCGACACGTCGACCGACGACCTGCTGGCGGCGCTGCACCGCGGGCCCGTGGGGACCCATGGGATGACCCCGAGCGGGTCCCGGTGCTGAGCGCCGCCGCCGACACCAGCCGGTGGCGGAGCCGCACGCTGCGCCTGGCCTGGCCCCTGTCGACCCGGGCCCTGCCCCTCGCCACCCTGGCCGCCGCGCTGGCCCTGGCCGGCGCCCCCTCCGCCGTCGTCCTGGTCCGAGGAGGGCGGGACCTGGGAGGCGCCTTGGTCGTGGCCACGATCGTGCTCGGCGCGCTGGCCGGCTTCCCGGTGGACGATCCGGCTGAGGAGACGCTCTCGGCCAGCCCCACCGGCTTGGCCCGCCGGCGCCTGCTCCGGCTGGCGGCGATCGCCATGGGCGTGACGATCGCCGCGGCTGCACTGGTCGCCGTCGCGGCGGCCGTCGGGGACGTCACGCTCCACCAGCTCGGGCTGCGCGCGGCGGAGCTGGCTGCCACCTCGACTCTGGCGGCCGCCGCCGCCGGATGGGCGCAGCGGCGCGCCGTCGCCGCGCCGGGCGCCACCGGCGCCCTCGTCGGGGTCCTCGGGGTGCTGCTCGTCTCCGCCCTGGGGGCTCGGGTCGACAGGCTGCCCTCGCTGCTCGACACCCCGCAGCACCACCGCTGGTGGATGGTGGCGGCGGTCGCGTCGGCGGCGGCGGCCTGGACCTGGCGGGACCCCTCCCGCTGAGGGGCCCGCGCCCCGGTGGCGGGAGGCGGCCGCAGCAGGGACCTTCGCCCCTACTGGACCAATGGTCCTCGACGGCATCCTCGGATCCATGGAGATCGACCGCAACGGCCTGGAGGTGCTCGACCGAGCCGAGTGCTTGCGCCTGCTGGCCGGCGCGTCCCTCGGGCGGCTCGGCGTCACCAGCGGCGCCCTCCCGACGGTGCTGCCGGTCAACTTCCGCCTCGTCGACGATCGAGTGGTCTTCCGCACCGGCGTGGGCTCCAAGCTGCAGGCCGCCACGCACAACACGGTGGTCGCCTTCGAGGTCGACGAGATGGACCCGGTCTGGCACACGGGGTGGAGCGTCGTGGTCACCGGGGTGGCCCGGGAGATCACCGACCCGGACGAGCTGGCCGCCCTCGAGCCCACCACGATCCCGCACTGGGCCCCCGACCACGCCACCCACCTCGTCGAGGTGCGGACGGAGATGATGTCCGGCCGGCGGGTGCGGGCCGGTCGGGTCCCCTCCCTCTGAGAGCCTCCGGGCTCAGCTCTTCGGCACCCGCCACTCGAGGCGCGTGCCCCGCGGCTCGGCCGGGTGCAGGGCCAGCGAGCCGCCCAGCCGGCTGGCCCGCTTGGCCATGTTGCGCAGCCCGTTGCCGCGCGGCGCGTCGTCGGCCGGCGGGCCGATCCCGTCGTCGACCACGGTGAGGCAGAGGTCCTCGTCGAAGACGACCACGACGTGGACCTGCGAGGCGTGGGCGTGGCGGGCCACGTTGCTCAGGGCCTCCCGCAGCGTGGCCACGAGCTCGGTGGCCACGCCCTCGCTGAGGCCTGAGTCGACGGGGCCGTCGAGGAGCACCCGCGGCTCGAAGCCGAGCGGGCCGGTGGCCTCGTGCACGAGGTCGAGGATCCGCGACCGGGTGCCGTCGCGCCCCGGCCGGGCCGACTCCAGCCCGAAGATGGCGGTGCGGATGTGCTTCACGGTGAGGTCGAGGTCGTCGACGGCCGCCTCCACCCGCTCCACGGCGGCGGTCGGGTCGCTGTCGATCAGCCGGATGGTGCCCTGCAGGGACATGCCGGTGGCGAAGAGCCGCTGGATCACCGTGTCGTGGAGATCGCGGGCGATCCGCTCGCGGTCCTCCACCAGGGCCATCTCCCGGATCCGGGCGTTGAGGCGGACGTTCTCGATGGCCACCCCGGCGGCCCCGGCCAGCGCCACCACGAGCTCCTCGTCGAGCTGGGAGAACGCCGCCGCCGAGCGCTTGTCGGTGAGGTAGAGGTTGCCGAACACCTCGTTGCGGACCCGGATGGGGACGCCGAGGAACGACGTCATCGGCGGGTGGCCCGGCGGGAAGCCGAAGCTGTCGGGGTGGGCCCGCAGGTCGGGCAGGCGCAGCGGCTTGGCGTCGACGATGAGCAGGCCGAGGATCCCGTGGCCGCGCGGGAGCTCGCCGATCTCGGCCCGGCCCGCCTCGTCGATGCCGACGGTGATGAACTGCGACAGCCAGGTGCCGGTGTCGTCGAGGACGCCCAGCGCCCCGTACTCGGCGTCGGCCAGCTCGGTGGCCCCCTGCACGATCCGGCGGAGCATGGCGGGCAGTTCGAGGTCCGAGCCGATGGTCGTCACGGCGTCCATCAGCTGGCGGAGACCGGCCCGATCCGGCACGCTGTCCATGCCCTGAACCTACCGCCCGGGCGACGGAACGCTGCCGGAGGCCCATCCTCGGGCAGACTGGGCCCGTGACCACCCGGGTGTTCCTCCTCGACGACCATGAGATCGTGCGCCGGGGCCTGCGCGAGCTGCTCGAAGCCGAGGACGACCTCGTCGTGGTGGGCGAGGCCGGCACCGCCGAGGAGGCCTACGGGCGCATCCCCGCCACCACCCCGGACGTCGCCGTGCTCGACGTGCGCCTGCCCGACGGCGACGGGATCGAGGTGTGCCGGGAGATCCGCTCCAAGCACCCGGAGATCTCCTGCATCATGCTCACGTCGTTCTCGGACGACGAGGCCGTCTACGCCGCCATCATGGCGGGGGCGGCCGGCTACCTGCTGAAGCAGGTGCGGGGCAGCGACCTGGTCGACGGCGTCCGCCGCGTCGCCGCCGGCGAGTCGCTGCTCGACCCCCAGGTCACCACCCGGGTGCTCGACCGGCTCCGCCACCGCGAGGGCGACGACGAGCTCGCCTCGCTGACCGACCAGGAGCGGCGCATCCTCGGGCTCATCGCCGAGGGGCTCACCAACCGCCAGATCGGCGAACGCCTCTTCCTGGCCGAGAAGACCGTCAAGAACTACGTCTCGAACATGTTCGCCAAGCTCGGGATGCACCGCCGGACCGAGGCTGCCGCGTACGCGGCCCGGCTGGCCGAGCGGCGCGACCGCGACCGCCACAGCTGACGACGACCGACCGAGGGGGCCACATGGATCTGGTGCTGCGTAGGGGCACGGTCGTCGACGGCAGTGGGGCACCGCCCCGCCAGGCCGACGTCGCCATCTCCGACGGCGTGGTCGTCGAGGTCGGCCGGGTCGGGGCGCGGGGCGCCCGGGAGCTCGACGTCGACGGGCTCGTCGTCACCCCCGGCTTCGTCGACATCCACACCCACTTCGACGGGCAGGCCACCTGGGACCCCGAGCTGCGCCCGTCGTCCCAGCACGGGGTGACGACGGTGGCCATGGGCAACTGCGGCGTCGGCTTCGCCCCCGCCCGGCCGGACCGCCACGACTGGCTGATCAGCCTGCTCGAGGGGGTGGAGGACATCCCGGGCACGGCCCTGGCCGAAGGCCTCACGTGGGGCTGGGAGTCCTTTCCCGAGTACCTCGACGTCCTGGACGGCCAGGGCCGCACGGTCGACGTCGGCGCCCACGTCCCCCACGCGGCGCTGCGCACCTACGTCATGGGGGCGCGGGGCGCCGACCACCGAGAGCACCCCACCGACGAGGAGATCGCCGCCATGGCCCGCCTCGTGGAGGAGGCGCTGGCCGCCGGGGCCATCGGCTTCGCCACCTCGCGCACCGAGGTCCACCGGACCAGCGCTGGGGACAACATCGGCACCCTCCAGGCCGGAGAGGCCGAGCTGCTGGCCATCGCTGGCGCCCTGCGCCGCGCCGGCCGGGGCGTCGTCCAGCTCATCTCCGACTGCTACCAGAGCACGGACGACGGCTACGTGGAGGACGAGCTGGCCCTCATCGAGGCCGTGGCCCGGACGTCCGGTCGACCGCTCAGCTTCACGGTGCAGCAGGCGTACCACTCGCCCGACCGCTGGCGCGACCTGTTCGGCCGCATCGGGCGGTGGCGGGCCGACGGCCTCGACGTGCGGGGCCAGGTGGCCCCACGCCCCATCGGGGTGCTGCTCGGCCTCGAGGCCACGGCCAACCCGTTCCTGCTCTGCGCCGGCTACGGCGAGGTCAGCCCGCTCCCGGTGGCGGAGCGGGTGGTCGCCCTGCGTGACCCGGCCCGGCGGGAGCGAATCCTGGCCGAGCACGCTGCCCTGATGACCCAGCTCCCGGAGGGCATCCTGCGGCAGATCGCCGGCGGGTTCGACATCACCTTCGAGATGACCGACCCCGTCGACTACGACCTCGACGCCGCCGGGAGCCTCGGCGCCGAGGCCCGCCGGCGCGGCGTGGAGCCGGCCGAGCTCGTCTACGACACGCTCCTCCAGCACGACGGGCGCCAGCTGCTCTACCTGCCGCTGTTCAACTTCGCCCACGGAGACCTCGCCGACGTGCACGAGATGATCAGCTCGCCGCTGGCCCTCTACGGGCTCTCCGACGCGGGCGCCCACTGCGGCGCCATCTGCGACGCCAGCAGCACGACCTCCTTCCTCACCGTGTGGGCGAGGGACCGCCGCGACGGCCGGCGACTGCCGCTGGAGGCGGTCGTCCACCACCTCACCCGCCGCACCGCCGCCCACGTCGGCTGGCTGGACCGCGGCCTGCTGGCGCCGGGCCACGTCGCCGACGTGAACGTCCTCGACCTCGACGCCCTGGGCTGCGCACCGCCTCGCATCGTCCACGACCTCCCCGCCGGCGGCCGTCGCCTCGTGCAAGATGCCACCGGCTACCGCTGGACGATCAAGTCCGGCGTCCCCACCTTCGTGGACGGCCAGCCCACCGGCGAGCGTCCGGGCCGGCTGCTGCGCGGACCGACCAAGGAGCAGTGATGGCGCAGTGGCGTGAGCGGATCGGGCGGGTCGGCGTGTGGGCCCCCACCGACGGCATGACCGTGGCGGAGGCGGCGGCCTTCGCCCGCCTGCTCGAGGAGCTGGGCTACGGGGCGCTCTGGCTCCCCGAGACCCTGGGGCGGGACCCGTTCGCCCACATCGCCCACCTGGCCGACCAGACGTCGTCGCTCGTCTTCGCCACCGGCATCGCCAGCATCCACCACCGGCACCCGGGGGTGATGCTGCAGGCCGCCAACACCCTGGCCGAGCAGACCGGCGACCGCTTCGTGCTCGGCATGGGGGTCAGCCACGCCCCCTTCGTCCAGGGCCTGCGGGGCCTGCCCTACGACAAGCCGCTCTCCACGATGCGCACCTACCTCGAGGCCATGGCCGCCTCGCCTTACATGGCCAAGGCCTCCGACACGCCGGTGCCCCGCCTGCTGGCCGCCCTCGGCCCGAAGATGCTCGAGCTGTCGGCCAGCCACGCCGACGGCGCCCACCCCTACTGGACGACGCCCGAGCACACGGCCGGCGCCCGGGAGATCCTCGGCCCGGACAAGCTCCTCTGCGTCGAGCAGAAGGTCGTCCTTTGCGAGGACCCGGAGGCGGCCCGGGCCACCGCCGTCGGGGCGCTCGCCGTCTACGTCGACCTTCCCAACTACCGGAACAGCTGGCTGCGGCTCGGCTTCAGCGAGGACGAGATCAGCGACCGCGCCCCCCGCTTCCTCGACGCCGTGGTGGCGTGGGGCGACGTCGCCGCCATCCGGGACCGCGTGCAGCAGCACCACGACGCCGGGGCGGACCACGTCTGCCTCCAGGTGATGACCCCCGGCCAGCCGTTCCGCCCCGACACCGACGCACTGCGGGCCCTCGCGCCGTAGCGGTCACCCGCGCGCCGGGGACTGGCGCGGGGGCCACCCGGGGTAGAGGTGGCTGCGATGGCTGTTCGCGAGATCGACTGCAACGGCCCCGGCATCAAGCGCAAGCGAGCGGGCCGCGGCTTCACCTACCAGGATCCCGACGGGAACCGGGTGGCCGACGAGGACGTCCTCGACCGGATCCGGTCGCTGGCCATCCCGCCAGCGTGGACCGAGGTCTGGATCTGCTCCGACCCCACCGGGCACATCCAGGCCACCGGCGTCGACGCCAAGGGCCGCCGCCAGTACCGCTACCACACCGAGTGGCAGGAGCGGCGGGCCCAGGAGAAGCACGAGCGGGTGCTGCGCTTCGCCCGGCGGCTCCCGGAGCTGCGCCAGCAGGTCGACGCCGACCTGGCCCTCCAGGGCATGCCCCGCCGGCGAGTGTTGGCCTGCGCCGTGCGGCTCCTGGAGATGGGGTTCTTCCGCATCGGCGGCGAGGAGTACGCCGAAGCCAACGGCTCCTACGGGCTGGCCACGCTGCAGAAGCGCCACGTCCGCATCCGGGGCGACGTCGTCCACTTCGACTACGACTCGAAGAGCGGCCAGCACCGCCGGTGCCAGACCGCCGATCCCGACGTCCTCCGGGTGCTCACCGCGCTGCGCCGCCGCCGGACCCCGCCCGAGACCGAGCTGCTCGCCTACAAGGACGAGCGGGGCCGCTGGTGCGACGTGAAGTCCTCCGACATCAACGGCTACCTGCAGGAGCACCTGGGCGGCGAGTTCAGCGCCAAGGACTTCCGGACCTGGGTGGCCACTGTGCTCGCGGCGGTGGGCCTCTCCGACGTCGACACCCCCGAGAGCGAGGCGGCCCGGCGCCGAGCCGTGGTCAAGGTGGCCACGGACGTGGCCCGCCACCTCGGCAACACCCCCACCGTCGCCCGCTCCGCCTACATCGACCCTCGGGTGATCGACGCCTTCGAGGCCGACGTCACGCTCGAGGACCTCGACGAGGTGGAGGACCTCGAGGAGCTCGAGGCCGAGGTGCTCTCGCTCATCCGCCGGGCCGAGGCCGCGCGCCGGCGGCGCGCGACGCGGCGCCCAGCGAAGGAGCGCGCGTCGGGGTCGTCGGTCAGCGCCCGGGCGACGGCGGCCTGACCACCGCCGCCAGCTCCGCTCCGTCGACGACCACGAGCAGCCCGTCGCGCTCGGTCAGCCACGCCCGGTTGGCGGCGTGGAGCGCGTCGCCCCGGTCGTAGCGGTTCAGCACGACCACCGTCGGCAGCGGGCGCAGGGCATCGGTGGCGGAGCGCACGGCGTGGATGGTGCCGAGCCCGGCGTCGGCCACCAGCACCACGAGGTCGACGCCCAGGTGGCGGGCCAGGGCGACGCCGTCGGCGTCGTGGGCCAGCGGGGACCGCACCCCACCGGCCCCCTCGACGAGGCCCACCTCGACGCCGGCCGGCCAGCGCAGCTCCTCGACGAGGTCGGCCAGGTGGACGGCGGGCCGGCCCAGCCGGTCCGCCGCCATCGGCGGGGCCAGGGCCGCCGGGTAGGAGCGGTGGGGCGGGCACACGTCGTCGGGCTTCGCGCCGGTGGCGGCGGCCAGGAGCTCGGCGTCGGTGGGGGCACCGGCGGCCCGCTCGGCGGGATCCCACGACTGGGCCGGCTTCCGGGCGGCGACGGCGACCCGCGCCGCCCGCAGCGCCTCGGCCAGGCGGCACCCCACCCAGGTCTTGCCCACCTCCGTGGCGGTGCCGAGCACGACCACGAGCCGGTCCGGCCGGTTCACGGCCACAGGTCGAGCTCGGTGAGGGCCGCGACGAGGTCGTCGACCATGGCATCGGTGTGGGCGGCCGAGAGGGCGACGCGGAGCCGCGACGTGCCGGCCGGGACCGTCGGCGGGCGGATGGCGGGCACGAGGATCCCCCGCTCGAGCAGCGCCGCCGCCGCCTTCACCGCGGCGTCCTCCTCCCCCAGGATCACCGGCAGGATCGGCGAGGGGTGGCCGGGCCGGAGCCGCTCGACGAGCGACCCGAGGTGGGCCACCAGCTCGTCGCCCTCCGGGCTGCGCCGCACCCGCAGCGCGGCCAGCGCGGCGGCCGTGTCGGCCGGGCTGAGGGCGGTCGTGAAGATGTAGGACCGGGCCCGGTTCACGAGCAGGTCGACGAGCGCGCCGGTGCCCGCCACCCAGCCGCCCAGCGATCCGAGCGCCTTCGACAGCGTGCCGACCCGCACCAGCTCGAGGCCGGGCACCAGCGCCGGATCCGGCACCTCGGGGCCCAGCACCCGGTGGGCCTCGTCGAGCACGAGCAGCGCGCCGCGGGCGGCGCAGAGCTCGGCCAGCTCGTCGAGGGGCGCCGCGTCGCCGTCCATCGAGAAGACGACGTCGGTGACGACGAGGGCTCGGCCCTCCACGGCGGCGAGGAGGGAGGCGACGTGGTCGAGGTCGCCGTGGCGGTACACGGCCACCCGAGCCCGGCCGAGACGGGCCCCGTCGATGATCGATGCGTGGTTCAGCTCGTCGCTCAGGATGGTGACGTCGGGGCCGCCCAGCGCGCTGAGCACACCCACGTTGGCGGCGTAGCCGGAGGGGAACACGAGGGCCCGCTCGGTGCCCGTCCACGCCGCCAGCTCGGCTTCGAGCTCGTCGTGCCCGGGCCGGGAGCCGACGACCAGCCGCGAGGCCGTGGCCCCGGTCCCCCAGCGCTCCAGCGCCTCGTGGGCCGCGGCCGCCACGGCGGGGTGGGCGGACAGGCCAAGGTAGTCGTTCGACGCGTAGGAGACGACGGGCCGGCCGTCGCGCTGACCGGTGGGGCCGTGGGCGTCGAAGGTGCGGTTCTCCCGCCAGCGGCCCTCGGCCCGGAGGGCGTCGAGCTGCTCGTCGATCCAGGTCCCCCAGCGGCCGGCCCGGGGGCCCAGGTCGTCCTCCACGGCGTCACGATGCCACCGGCACCGGCTACCGATCCACTCCCGCCGGCCGCCGTCTGGCACCGGCGGGACGCGGAGGGCCAGCATGTGCGCATGGAGCTCCGACACGACTGGACGGTGGCCGAGGCCGAGGCCCTGCTGGCCCGCCCCTTCCACGACCTGCTGGCCGACGCCCACACCACCCATCGGAACCGGTTCGACCCCCAGGTGGTGGAGGCGGCCATCCTGCTGTCGGTGAAGACGGGGGCCTGCCCGGAGGACTGCGCCTACTGCCCCCAGTCGGCCCGCTACGACACCGGCCTCGAGCCCGAGCGGCTCATGGGCACCGACGAGATCGTGGCCGCCGCCCGCAACGCCAAGGCCAGCGGCGCCACCCGGTTCTGCATGGGCGCCGCCTGGCGGGCCCCGAACGACCGCCAGGTGGGCCAGGTGGCGGACGCCGTCGCCGCGGTCGCCGAGCTCGGGCTGGAGACCTGCGTGACGCTCGGGATGCTCACCCCCGAGCAGTCGCAGCGCCTGGCCGAGGCCGGGCTCGACTTCTACAACCACAACCTGGACACCTCGCCCGAGTTCTACGGCGAGATCATCACCACCCGGACCTACGACGACCGGCTCGACACCCTGGCCAACGTCCGGGCGGCCGGGGTGAAGCTGTGTTGCGGCGGCATCGTGGGCATGGGCGAGTCGCGCCGTGAGCGGGCTGGCCTGCTCGTGCAGCTGGCCCAGCTCGACCCGCACCCCGAGAGCGTGCCGATCAACCTGCTCGTGCAGGTGCCCGGCACCCCGCTCTACGGCACCCCCGAGCTTGACCCGCTCGAGCTCGTGCGCACGATCGCCGCGGCACGGCTCATGATGCCGGCGTCGGTCATCCGCCTCTCGGCCGGCCGCAACGGCATGACCGACGAGCTCCAGGCCCTGTGCCTGCACGCCGGGGCCAGCAGCATCTTCCTGGGGGATCGCCTGCTCACCACCCCCAACCCGGGCGACGACCACGACCAGGACCTGCTCGAGCGCCTCGACGTGCGCCTCGACGTGCTGCCCGGCTCGGCGGTCAGCGACGAGCCGGTGGGCGCACCCGGCTGACCGCGTCGACCATCGCGGCCGCGATGCGGTCCACCTCGGCGTCGGTCGAGATGTACGGCGGCATCGTGTAGACGAGCCGGCCGAAGGGCCGCAGCCACACCTCGTGCTCGAGGACGACCTCCTGCAGCTCGTCCATCGGCAGGGCCTCGTCCGTCTCGATCACCCCGATGGCGCCCAGCACGCGCACGTCGGCCACGCCGTCGACGGTCGCCGCCGGAGCCAGCCCGTCGCGCAAGCGCCCCTCGATGGCGGCCACCCGCTCCGGCCAGGGCTGGTCGAGGAGGAGGCGGGTGCTGGCCAGGGCCACGGCTGCGCCCAGGGGGTTGCCCATGTAGGTCGGGCCGTGCATGAGCGCTCCCGGCTCGGCCGCGCCCACCCCCTCGGCCACCTCGGGGGTGCAGAGCACCGCCGCCATCGACAGGTAGCCGCCGGTCATGGCCTTGCCCACGCACATGATGTCGGGGGCGATGCCGGCGTGCTCGGCGGCGAACAGGGTGCCCGTTCGGCCGAAGCCGGTGGCGATCTCGTCGGTGATGAGCAGGGCCCCGGTCTCGTCGCACAGCGCCCGCACGGCGGCCAGCAGCTCCGGCGCGTAGAAGCGCATCCCCCCGGCGCCTTGGACGACGGGCTCGAG
This sequence comes from Acidimicrobiales bacterium, assembly GCA_036275535.1. GTDB lineage: Bacteria > Actinomycetota > Acidimicrobiia > Acidimicrobiales > VFJN01 > VFJN01. Next base: position 94,086 of record DASUDP010000118.1, read on the forward strand.
GATGACGGCGGCCACCTCGTGGCGGTGGGCCCGGGCCAGCGACGCCAGCTCGGCCACGTGGGAGGGATCGAAGGGCTGGCCGAAGGCCGGGGTGGGGGCGGGGGCGAAGAGCTGCGGCGGCAAGACGGCGGCAAAGAGGCTGTGCATGCCGGTCACGGGGTCGCAGACCGACATCGCGCCGAGCGTGTCACCGTGGTAGCCGCCCCGCACGGTCAGCATGCGGTGGCGCTGGGGCTGGCCCCGGCCGTGCCAGTGCTGGACGGCCATCTTGAGGGCCACCTCGACCGCCACGGACCCGGAGTCGCACAGGAAGACGTGGGCCAGACCGGCCGGGGCGATCTCGACGAGCAGCTCGGCCAGCTCGATCGCCGGCGGGTGGGTGAGACCCCCGAACATCACGTGGGCCATGCGGTCGAGCTGGTCGCGCACGGCGGCATCGAGCACGGGGTGCCGGTACCCGTGGATGGCCGCCCACCACGAGGACATGCCGTCGATCACCGACCGGCCGTCGGCCAGGTGCAGCCGGGTGCCGCTGGCCCCCACCACGGGGACCGGCGGCGAGGCGGCCGGCATCGCCGCGTAGGGGTGCCACACCACCGCCCGGTCCCGTCGCACGAGGTCGGCCGCCAGCTCGTGCTGCTCGGTCACCTGCCGATCATGGCAGCCCCGAGCGGGGGCGTCGCTTGCGCAGAGCGACTCCGAGGGTCGCTTCACGCACGACTCGCCCGCGTATCCCACCGGGCCAGGGCGCCAGGGGCGCAGACTCACCCCCGGGGTCGGTTCCCGCACGACCCCGCCCGCAGACCCGGCCGAGCCGGGGCGCCGCGTGCGCAGACTCACCCCGGGGTCGGTTCCCGCACGACTCGCCGGCGAGGTGGTCAGGCGGGGAGGGGGCCCGGCGGGGGCGGAGGCGGAGCGAAGGGTCCGGTGCTCGGGGCCGGCAGCGTCCCGATGGCGGTGGGCTCGTCGGGGCCCATGTCGAGCCGGAACGGGGGGTACTCGTCGCGCATCAGGGCGACGTAGGCCACGACCCGCCACACCCACCGGTGCAACCCCATGACGAGGTCGAAGATGGAGGCCGGGTACTGGCGCTGCACGGCGAGCAGCACACCGGCCACGAGGCACAGGACCCCGATGAGGCCGCCGCCCCAGTTGGCGCCCCCGGCGAAGATCCCCGCCACGATGAGCTGCGGGATGCCGAGCAGCCACTTCACCCAGACGAGGCCGCGGGACAGCTCCTCGGGGTACTCGATGTCGAGCTGCGCCGGGTCGTGGGGCTGGGCGTCGAGCGAGAACCGGGGGTACTCGTCGCTGGCCAACGTGAAGGCATAGAAGGTCACCCGCCAGCTCCAGCGCATCACCCCGAGGTTGAAGTCGAAGATCCCCCGTGGGTACCGACCGGTGATGGCGATCGAGACGAAGGCGACGACCGTCAGGACGACGACGGCGATCCAGAGGAACGTGAGGACCACCATGTGGGGGATGGCCAGGAACCACTTGTAGAGCCAGCTCCACCGCCGGAGGTCCCACTGGAGGGTTCCTCGTACGGCGACGGGGGACGGGGTGGGAACAGCAGCCATGACGAGCTCCTCGGAGCAGGGACGAGAGCGAACGGCTCCATCGTGCGCTTCGTGGGTAAACGGGCCGAGGGGCGAAGGTCCCCGGCCCGGCCGGCCCGCTCGATACCATCACCCCGCACATGCCCGAGGTCCACGTCGGCTCCGAGATCGGCACTCTGCGCTCCGTCCTGCTGCACCGGCCCGGCCTGGAGCTGCGCCGCCTGACGCCGTCGAACTGCCACGCCCTGCTCTTCGACGACGTGCCGTGGGTCGACCGAGCGGTCGAGGAGCACGATGCCTTCGTGGCCGTGCTCGAGGGGCGCGGCATCGAGGTCCTCGACGTCGGGGACCTGCTGGCCGAGACGATGGCGGACCCGAACGCCCGGGGATGGCTGCTCGACCGGGTGGTCACCGAGGCCGACCTCGGGCGCTCCCTGGCCGCCTCCGTGCGAGCCCTGCTCGACGACACCGCCCCCGACGAGCTGGCCGGCCACTTGATCGGCGGGCTCACCATCGGTGAGCTGCCGCCCGGGGTGGCGCGGGGCCTGCGGGCCGCCGTGCTCGGCGACGACGGGTTCGTGCTGCCGCCCCTGCCCAACCACCTCTTCGCCCGGGACACGTCGTGCTGGATCTACGGCGGCGTGTCGGTCAACCCGATGGCCTTCGCCGCCCGGCGGCGGGAGACGGCCAACCTCGAGGCCGTGTACCGGTACCACCCCCGCTTCGCCGAGGTGCCCTTCGAGCCGTGGTTGGGCAGCGTCGACGACCACCAGCGCGGCGACGCCCTCGAGGGGGGCGACGTCCTCGTGATCGGGGGCGGGGCGGTGGCCGTGGGCATGGGCGAGCGCACCACGCCCCAGGTCGTCGAGGCGCTGGCCCGCCGGCTCTTCCAGGCCGGGGCGGCCACCACGGTGATCGCCGTGACCCTCCCCGTCCTGCGGGCCTACATGCACCTCGACACCGTGATGACCATGGTGGACCGGGACGCCTTCGTCGCCTTCCCGCGGGTCGTCAGCGCCATGCCCACGTGGACGATCCGCCCGGGCGACGCCGACGGCGAGCTGGTGATCGACGCCGCGCCGGACGTGTTCACCGCCATCGAGGAGGTCCTCGGCGTCGAGATCCGGGTCCTGACCGCGGGTGGGGACTCACCGGAGGCCGAGCGCGAGCAGTGGGACGACGGCAACAACGCGCTGGCCGTGGCGCCGGGGGTGGTGGTGGCCTACGAGCGCAACGCCGACACCAACGCCGCCCTGGAGGCGGCCGGCGTCGAGGTCGTGACGATCGCCGGCAACGAGCTGGGCCGGGGGCGCGGCGGACCGCGCTGCATGACCTGCCCGGTAGCCCGGGACCCGGTGTAGCGACGTGGCCCGGCCGCTCGTCGTCGTGGCCCTCGGCGGCAACGCCCTGCTGCGGCGGGGCGAGTCCCTCGCCGCCGCCGTCCAGCGGGCCAACGTCGGCGTCGCCGCTCGGGCGGTGGCCGCGGTGGCGGCCGAGCACCGGGTGGTGCTGACCCACGGCAACGGCCCGCAGGTGGGCCTCCTCGCCCTCCAGAACGAGGCCTCCACCGAGGTCCCGCCCTACCCCCTCGACGTGCTCGGCGCCGAGAGCGAGGGGATGGTGGGCTACCTCCTCGAGCAGGAGCTGGGCCGCCACCTGGCCAGCGAGCGGCTGGCCACGCTGCTCACCCAGGTGGTCGTCGATTCCGACGATCCCGCCTTCGCCCATCCCACGAAGCCCGTGGGCCCGACCTACGACGAGGCCGAGGCCCGGCGCCTGGCCCAGGTGCGCGGCTGGACGGTGGCGCCCGACGGCGACCGCTGGCGCCGCGTGGTCCCGTCGCCAGAGCCGCTGCGCATCGTCGAGCTCGACACGATCCGCATCCTCGTGGACCACGACGTGCTCGTGACCTGCACCGGGGGTGGGGGGATCCCGGTCGTGCCCGACGGGCTCGGCCTGCGGGGCGTCGAGGCGGTGATCGACAAGGACCGCTCCGCCGCGCTCCTGGCCGAGGCCCTCGGCGCGGAGGCGCTCCTGCTGCTCACCGACGTCGACGCCGTCTACCACGACTGGGGCACCCCCGCCGCGCGACCGATCGGCGTGGCCACCCCCGGGCAGCTGCGGGAGCTCGACGCCGCCGCCGGCTCGATGGGCCCGAAGGTGGACGCGGCCTGCAAGTTCGTGGAGCGGGGCGGCCGCTGGGCGGCCATCGGGGCGCTGGCCGATGCCGTCGCCATCCTCCGGGGCGAGGCCGGCACGATCGTGCGGACCTCGTGACATGAGTCGATAGTCGGCCAATACGTGCAGGAGCGGCGCGTGTAGGTCGCGAACTCCGTCGTCAGCGACGACGATGGAGCTGCGATGGGGACTAGAGCGGAGATCGTGTTGAGCGCTGACGAGCGGGAGAGGCTCGAACGGTGGGCACGTCGACCGAAGAGCGCGCCGGCCTTGGCGCGGCGGGCCGGATCGTGCTTGCCGCTGCCGATGGTGAGAACACGATCGACATCGCCGATCGGTCGGGGTGCAGCCGCGGGACGGCCAGCACGTGGCGAGGCCGCTTCGCGGAGCACCCCTTGGATGGCTTGCATGACGAGCCTCGGCCGGGCCAGCCGCGCACGATCACCGATGACTCGGACACCGCGCCCTGCTCGCCCTCAGGCACCGTCCGGCCGCCGGCGCAGGGCCGACTGGCGGTAGGCCAGGAGCATCAGCTCGGCGTCGCTCCAGGTCGCCTCCTTGGGCACCAGGAGGTTCTCCAGCGCCGCGCAGGCGCTCTTCGTCATGGCGAGGGTGAGCGCATCCATCGAGAGGAGGCGGGCGGCCACGCGCCGCGCCTCGGCCACCACGTCGCCGTCGGGCACCACGCGGTTGAGGAACCCCCACTGGAGGGCCTGGGCGCTCGTGAAGCGCTCGCAGAGCATGACCAGCTCCTTGGTGCGAGCGGGGCCGAGATCGCGCATGAGCCGGGGCAGGGCCTGCCAGGTGAGCGGCAGGTCGAGCTCGACCTCGGGGATCGAGAACCAGGCCGACTCGGCCGCCACCCGCAGGTCGCAGCAGCTGAGCAGGACCACGCCGCCGCCGACGGCTAGGCCGTTGGCGGCGCCGATCACCACCTGGGGCAGGCGGTCCATCAGCTCGCAGGTGCGCCCTCCCAGGTGGGCCCGGGCCCGCCGATCGAGGTCGTTCACCGGCGGCTCCTGGCGACGAGCGCCCAGCTCGGCTCCCGCCGAGAACGCCCGCCCGGCGCCGGTGAGGACCACCACCCGAGCCGTGTGGTCGGTCTCGAGGTCGGCCAGCACGCCCTGGAGCTCGTCGTGGAGCAGGACGTCGAGGGCGTTCAGCTTCTCGGGCCGATCGAGGGTGATCGTCACCAGCCCCTCGAGCTCGACGTCGCGTTCGACCGACAACCGCTGGAGCGTGGACATGGGGCGGAGCATCGCGCGCCGGCGCGGGCCGGGCCGACCCATCGCCCCGGAGCTGACCCGGACGCCATGGCCCGGCTCCACCGCTCGCTCTGTCCGGTGGAGCCGGGATCTGCACCTGACTTCGTCAGCGGATCTCGACCAGGATGGGCGATTCGTCGCCTTGTCCAGCAGATCGCCTCGCGATCAGTGCAGCGGAACCCTTCCCTCTCGGCCCGGACGCGGCTACGTTGCCGGCCGGAGCCGATCCTCGGTCGGCGGGCGCACGGCACCATCCACAACAAGGGGAAGAGCATGCGCAAGCTCAGGACGGGGATCGCGGCCCTGCTGGTCGTCGGCGCCGTCGCCGTCCCGATGGCGTCGGCCGGGGCCGGCGGCGCCGGCGGCTCGGCGACCGAAGGGACCGCCACGGCATCGGGGACAGGCACCCAGGAGCTGGCCGTCCGGTACGCCGACGGCGTCGACGCGGCGGCGGCCCGAGCGGCCATCAGCGAGGCCGGGGGCACCATCCTCCGCGAGGTCTCCGCCATCGGCCTGGCCCAAGTCGTCACCGACAACGCGGACTTCGCTCGGCAGGTGGAGGCCAGCGGCACCGTCCAGGCCGTGGCCCGCAACCACGCCGTCGGCGAGTCCCGACGCGGGATGGCCCACCGCTTCGCTGAGGAGCGGGCCCTCGAGGACCGCGCCAGCTTCGCTCCCGCGGGCGGGGGCGCCAACAACGCCGGCGGCGTCGGCGTGGCCCCCAACAAGCCCGGTCCCGAGACGTTCTCCGATCGCCAGTGGGACATGGAGATGATCGACGCCCCGGCCGCCCACGCCACCACCAAGGGGGCCGGCGTCCTGGTCGGCATCATCGACACCGGCATCGACGCCAGCCACCCGGACCTCGCCGCCAACTTCGACGAGGCGCTGAGCGAGAACTTCACCACCGATATCCCCGCCATCGACGGCCCGTGCGAGTACCCCAGCTGCCACGACCCCGCCGACGTCGACCACGGAGGGCACGGCACCCACGTCGCCGGCACCGTCGCCGCCGATGACGACGGCTTCGGGATCATGGGCGTCGCCCCGGACGCCACCCTCGTGAACCTGCGGGCCGGCCAGGACTCCGGGTACTTCTTCTTCGTGGAGACGGTGGCCGCCCTCACCGCGGCGGCCGACAAGGGCATCGACGTGGTGAACATGAGCTTCTACACCGACCCGTGGCTCTACAACTGCGCCTCGGAGGCCGACTACGTCAGCGGCAGCTGGACGCCCGAGCAGATCGCCGAGCAGGCCATGATCCGCGACGGCATCCTCGACGCCGTCGCCTACGCCCGCTCCCACGGCGTGACCCTCGTGGCGGCGGCCGGCAACGAGGCCAGCGACCTCCAGGCGGCCACCCGGTCCGACGCCACGAGCCCCGACTACCCGGGCGGCACCGAGATCGAGCGGGTCGTGTCGAACGACTGCCTCGACCTGCCCGCCGAGGCGCCGGGCGTCATCGAGGTGTCCGCCCTCGGCCCGTCCGGCAACAAGGCCGACTACTCCAACTACGGCGCCGGCGGCACGATCGACGTCTCCGCTCCCGGCGGCTGGTACCGCGACTACATCGGCACCCGCTTCTTCCGGCAGCCCGAGAACATGATCCTGTCGAGCTACCCGGCTGGCGTGGTCGCCGAGGAAGGGGCCCTGAACCGCGGCGGCGGCCTGAAGGACCCGCACTTCTACAAGCGGGACTGCACCCAGGGGAAGCCCTGCGCCTACTACCAGTACCTGCAGGGCACCTCGATGGCCTCGCCTCACGCGACGGGGGTGGTGGCGCTGATCATCGCCGCCTACCGCGACGCCCACGGCGGGACCAGCCCCACCCCCGACCAGGTGGCCCAGATCCTGGCTGCGACGGCCACCGACACGCCGTGCCCCGATCCGGCCGACCTCGTCTACACCGACGAGGGCCGCCCGGCGTCCTGGACGGCCCACTGCACGGGCGACGCGTCCTACAACGGCGTCTACGGCGACGGCATCATCGATGCCGCCGCCGCCGTCGCTGGCGTCTAGTGCCCGCTGATCGTCAGGCCGCCGGGGTCACCGGACGGCGGCCCGTGTAAGCAGCCAGACGCTCCATGGGGGTGGCCCCCGCCGGCGGCTCGACCGCGTCGCCGAAGGCGGGGCCCGCCCGGAGCGGGTCGAGGGCCTGGTGGGCGAACTCGTCGACGGCGGCCACCAGGTCAGCCGGAGGGTCGTAGGGCTGCCCGGTGGCCGTGGCCAGATCCCAGCCGTGGACGAGGCCGTCCAGCACGATGAACCGAGCGAAGGTCTCGCCCGGCACCTCGCCGAAGGGGGCCGCCACCGTCTGGTCCAGGGCCCCGGGTGCGCTCACCGCCTGGCCCAGCGCGCCCAGGACCGGGCCGAACGAGCCGAGCGGGTCGGACGTGTCGGGCTCGGCCGGGGTCTCGCCGCGGTAGGCGGCGGCGAACATCGTGGCCCCGCCGATCATGTGCTCGAGCACGCCGCGCACGGTGAACTCCTCGCACGGGGTGGGCTGGTCGAGCTGGTCGGGGCGGATGCCGCCAACCACGTTTCCGAGCAGCGGGGCCAGCTGGTCGAGCTGCGCCAAGGGATCCATGGTTCCTCCATCGGGTTGGTACGGGTCGTCGGGGTCGGTGGCCGGCGAGGCCGATCCGCCCAGGGCGCCGCGCCGAGCGGCCTCCCGATCGCGGCCCGCCTGGATGAGGTCGGACACGGAGCGGGACGGTTCGGTTCGGGCCACGGCCCGCATCATCACCCATGGCCGCGGCGCTGTCGTCGGTCGCGCACCCCATCTCCGACGGACGGGCCTCCGAGCTCTTGGGACGAACACCCCATCGGCGCAGATGGGCCCACCGGCCAGGTTGGTGCGCGCTGCCGATGCCGCAGCTCGGCGCGAACCGGAAGATCGACCCTGCCCGGGACAACCCCGGAGCGCAGACCACAGGAGAGGGACCATGCACGCATCTGAGGGTGAGATCGACATCGAGCTCGAGGTGGACGGGATCGTCACCCGGGGTGAGGACTGGGGCGGCCAGATCATGCGGCACCTCACCCTGCCGCCGGGGGTGGACTTCACGCCGTTGTTCAAGGGGCTGCCCGGGGACATGTGCCAGTGCCCCCACTGGGGCTACGTGCTCTCGGGCTCGATCCACGTGCGCTACGCCGACGGCACCGAAGAGGTGAGCCGGGCCGGCGACGCCTACTACTGGCCGGGTGGGCACACGGGCTGGACCGAGGAGGGCGTCACCTTCCTCGAGGTCAGCCCCGCGGAGGACCTGCGGCCGGTGCTGGAGCACCTCGGGGCCCAGCTCTCCCCCGCTGGGTAGTTTTCACGCCGTGGGCGAGTCCCGGGTCCGGGGGAGCGATCGATGACGGCGGGTGCTGGCGCGCTCGCTCCGGTCCGGGACGCGCTGGCCCGCCACGACTGGCAGGCGGCCTTCGACGCCGCTGGCACGGCGGTGGTGGACGCCCCCGAGGAGGAGGCTCTCCGCACCGAGATGGAGGCGGAGGCGGCCTGGTGGCTGGGCCGCATGGACGAGTGCATCGCCGCCCGGGAGCGGGCCCACCAGCTCTTCGAGGACCTCGGCCAGCACCGGCGGGCCGGGCAGTGCGCCGTGTGGCTCTACGAGCACCACGCCACCACCCTGCGACCGGCCATCGCCAACGCCTGGTTGCGGCGAGCCCGCCGGGTGCTCGACGGCGACCCCGAGTGCGTGGAGACCGGGGCCTTGCTGCTCCGCGAGGCCGAGTCGGCCCACGGCGGCGGCGACCTCGGCCGGGCCGACGCGCTCGCCAGCGCGGCGATCGAGCTGGCACGACGGTTGCGGTCGGCCGACCTCGAGGCCGAGGCGCTCCAGGCCAAGGGACGGGTCCTGATCGACCAGGGTGAGGTGGCCGAGGGCATGGGGCACCTCGACGAGGCCATGCTCCTCGCCGCCCAGGGCCAGCTCGGGCCGTACACGACGGGCAAGGTGTACTGCAGCCTGATCAGCGCCTGCGAGGAGCTGGGCGACCTCGACCGGGCGGCCGAGTGGACCGACGCCACGACCCGGTGGGCGGCGCAGCACCCCTTCGCCATCTTCCCGGGGATCTGCCGGGTGCACCGCGCCGTCGTGCTGAAGCGCCGGGGGTCGTTGGCCGAGGCCGAGCAGGAGGCGCTGCGGGCCAGCGAGGAGCTGGCCGGCAGCCACATCGCCAACAGCGCCGCCGCCCACGCCGAGGTGGGCGACATCCGCCGCCGGCTGGGCGAGCTGGAGCTGGCCGAGGAGGCCTTCTCACGGGCTCGGGAGCTCTGCGGGCGGCCCTGCGGTGAGCTGGCCCTCCTGCGCCTCGCGCAGGGCCGCGTCGACGCGGCGGTCGCCATCATCGGGGACTGCGTCCGGGACCGCGGGGCGAACCGGCTGGCCCGGGCCCGCATGCTGCCGATCTGCGTGCACGTGGCCGTCGCCGCCGGTGACCTCGACGCGGCCGCCGAGGCCCTGACCGACCTGGAGGAGGTCGTGGCCACCTACGACAGCCCGATGCTGCGGGCCACCGCCCTCAGCACCCGGGCCCGGCTGCTCCTGGCCCGCGGCGACGCCGTCCGGGCCCGAGAGGTGCTGCTGGAGGCCCTCGATCGGTGGGTGGCCCTCGGCGTGCCCTACGAGGTGGCGACGGTCCACACCCTGCTCGGCCAGGCCCACCGCGAGGCCGGCGACCAGGCGGCGGCCACCGCCGCCTTCACCGAGGCGGTGCGGCTCTTCGACGAGATCGGCGCCCGCCTCGACGCCCGGCGCGTCCTGGGAGACACCAAGCCGGAGCTCCCGGCCGGGCTCACGTCGCGCGAAGTCGAGGTCCTGCGCCTCATCGCCGCCGGCATGAGCAACAAGGAGATCGCCGGCGCCCTTCACCTCAGCGCCAAGACGGTGTCGCGGCACCTCTCGAACATCTTCACCAAGATCGGTGCCACGTCACGGGCGGGGGCCACCGCCTTCGCCTTCGAGCACCACCTCATCGAGCCCCGCCGATAGGGGCGGCGCTCCCCTGGGGGCTAGCGGATGACGACCACCGGGCCGTGGGCGTGGTTCACGCAGTGCTCGCTCACCGAGCCCAGGAGCCGGTGCAACGGCCTGCCGCCTCGGGCACCGACCACGAGGAGGTCCGCGCCCTCGGCATGGGCCACCAGCGCCCGGCCGGCCTCCTCCCCCGGTACCGCGACGGTCTCGATCCGCACCCCTCCGGTGCCGTCGACCTCGCGCACGAGGTCGGCGAGGAGCTGCTCCGCCTCGTAGCGGAGGTGGTCCTGCAGCTCGGCCCGGTGCGTGACGCTCTCTGCCTCGAGCGCCACCCCGGCGCCCGGATGATCGGTCAGGTATCGGCCCGGCGGGGTCACCGACGTCGGGACGAACAGCGGCATGGCCAGGTGATGGCCTCCGTAGACGTTGACCAACTCGATCACGTCGCTGGCGTCGTGCCGGCCGCGCACCAGCCCCAGCGCCCAAGCGAGGGCGGCTCGACCCCCTCCGGAGCCATCCGTTCCTACGACGATGCGCATGGCAGCCTCCTCTCGCCCCTCCACGATGCGCCCGAGCGGGCATCGGGCCTAGAGGCGAAGGGCCCCGCCCGCTCAGGCCGGGCGCACCGTGAGGCGGAGCTGGCCGTCCCGCAGCTCGAGGACGCGGCCGGCCACCGCGGTGGCCAGCTCGTCGTGGGTGGCGAGCACGCAGGCGGTGCCGGCGGCGGCCAGCTCGCCGATCACCTCGATCGTTCGCTCGGCCCATGCCCGGTTCTGGTGGGAGATCGGTTCGTGGGCCAGCAGCAGGCGGGGCCTGACGACCGCGGCCCGGGCCAGCGCCGTGCGCTGCTGCTCCCCCAGCGAGATCTCGTGCGGGAACCGATCGGCCAGGAGGTCGAGCCCGAGCCCCACGAGCAGGCCGTCGACGTCGGCCGCCGGCGCGACGGGGTCGAGGCGCAGGGGCAGGGTCACGTTCTCCCGGACCGTGAGCTCCTCCAGGAGGCCCAGCGACTGGGGCAGCAGGGCCACCTCGCGCCACGACGGCCCCGCCACTGGCAGCGCCACGCCGCCCAGGTCCACGCTCCCCGCGTCCGGCGCCTCCACTCGATGCGCACGGAGGAGCTGGGGGGACCGAGCCGGTCGGCCACCGGCAGGAACGGGTCAGGGGCGGGCGAGCGCACCTGGGCGGCCGTCACCTCGAGGGCGAGGGAGGCGCCGGTGTCGCGGGGGCAGCGCTCAGCGGCCTGCACCGCGACGGTCGCGGTGCCCACGGAGGACAGGAACAGGGGGACCCCGGCCAGCGAGGCCGTCACCACCGCACAGGCCCCGGCGACGGTGGCCAGCACGCCCGGACGTCGCCAGAGGAGCATCGGCGCCCTCCGCCAGGGCGCTGACGAGATCGTCCTCATCGCCGCCCGGACGCGCTCCCTCATGGCGGCCGAAACGTACCCGACCGAGAGGACGAACGCCCCTGGCCACGACTGCGGGAGCAGCGCATCGTCAGGGCATGGATGCACCGATCACCACCGCCCCTGTCGTCCTCCCGGCTGAGGCGATCGCCGCCCTGCCGGTGGTCCCGCTCGGAGCGGCACGCGGGGTCACCCACCGGGTCCTGTGGCAGAGCCCCTCGTCGATGGCCGGCGTCCTCACCGTCGAGGCCGGCCATCACCTCGGCGCCCACGCCCACCGGTTGAACCACCATCACATGTGGGTGCTGGAGGGGCACGCCCTGATCCTCGGCGTCGAGGTCGGCCCGGGGTCCTACGTGCACATCCCCGCCCACGTCGACCACGACATCGCGGCGCCGGAGCACGAGAGCTGCACGGTCTTCTACCTCTACCTGCCCCCCGGGGAGTAGCCCGCCGGTAGGGTCGGACGGCCCGGGCGGGGCCTCCGCCGGGACTGGCACGGCGCACCTCGGGGAAGGCCCTGGCTCGATGCTGACAGCGACGTTCTGGGGCCTCGTGGGCGGGGTCGCCCTCCTGCTCGGGGCCGTGCTCGGGATCTACCTCGACGTTCCGTCGCGGATCATCGGGCTCGTAATGGCCTTCGGCGGCGGCGTCCTCATCAGCGCGGTGGCCTTCGAGCTGCTCGACGAGAGCGCCCGCACCGGCCACGTCGACACGCTGGCCATCGGGATGGGCCTGGGGGCCCTCACGTTCTTCGCCGGCGATTGGGTGATCGATCACCGCGGCGGCGAGCACCGCAAGCGCAGCGGCGGGCAGCAGGCCGAGGGCCAGCCCGGAGCCATCGTGCTGGGCGCGCTGCTCGACGGGATCCCCGAGAGCGTGGCCATCGGGGTAAGCCTCATCGGCGGCCGATCGGCGGTCTCGGTGCCCGTCGTGGCCGCGGTGTTCCTCTCCAACGTGCCCGAGTCGATGTCGGCGGCCACCGGGCTGCAGCGGGCCCACCACTCCAACGCCTGGATCCTGCGCCTCTGGCTGGGCGTCACCGTGGTGGCCGGCGTGGCGGCGGGCCTCGGGTACCTGCTCCTCGGCGATGCCTCCCCCGACCTGCTGGCCGGGATCGAGGCGTTCGCCGCCGGCGCCATCCTCACGATGCTGGCGGACACGATGATGCCCGAGGCGTTCGAGGCGGGCGGATCCTGGGTCGGCCTCGTGACCGTGGCCGGCTTCGTGATCTCGGTGGCCCTCTCCACCTCCAGCTGAGCCGCCGTCACCCCGAGCGTTGCCGGGCAGGCAGACGCGTTCCGCCCGCTGTCAGGCCGCCGACACCGACGCCAGGGGCCACGGCTCCTCATCGGCGTCCGAGGGGGTGTGCTCAGCGAGCAGCGGGTCGTCGAGCGGCCAGTCAAGCGCCTCGTCGAACTGCAGGAGGAGATCGAGCAATCGCATGCGTCCCGGACTTCCCCCTTGCTCGGCATCCCAATCAATGACGCTTGACACACCTTGCGGACGGCAGTCTGCGACCGCCCTACCCGTCTGCCGGACGTGGCGCCGACGCCTCTTGACGCCCCGGTGTGCGTCCGCAGGCGCAGGCCCGCGGCGTTGGTGAGCCCGAACCCCGCCCGAACCCGCGGTCAGAGGTTGCGGTTCCTGCGCAGCTTCAACCGCGAGTAGCCCCCGCTGGCCATCTCCCGCAGGAGGTCGGTCGGGCAGCGCCGCTCGTCCCAGGCGATGGGGGCGCGAGGGGCGATCTCCTTCTGGGCGAAGTCGCGGCAGAGCCCGACGAGGGCCCGTTCCGACCGGTGAGCGAGAGTTCCATTGGGCCGGCATCCCCTTGGGCGGTGCGAGGTGGTGGTTCTCTGGCGCGACACCGTTGATCCCGGCTGTACTGCTGCGGACGCCAGGCTGATCATGACCTGATGCGTTATCCGATCTAGCCGATGCGAGGGGGAGATGACCGAGGCTGCTGAGCCGCTCTGGGTGCCTGCTGCCGATCGGGTGGCGACGTCGCACATGGAGCAGCTGCGGCGGGCCGTGGCCGCCGACCACGCCGAGGTGACCGACACCGTTCGCCTCCACCAGTGGTCCGTGCGGGACCCCGGTGCGTTCTGGCGGCGCCTCTGGGACGTGGCCGAGGTGATCGGCGACCCCGGCGAGATCGCCTTCGACCCCGGCGACGGGAGCGTACGCGGCGGGCGGTTCTTCCCCGACTCGGTCATGTCCTACGCCGAGAACGTCCTGGCCGAGCGCCCCGGCGCCGGCGACGAGGCCATCGTCGCCATCAGCGAGGCCGGTGAGCGCCGGGCGCTGACGTGGGCAGGGCTGCGGGCCGAGGTGGCCGCGATGGCGGCGGCGCTGCGGGCCGAGGGTGTGCAGCCCGGCGACCGCGTGGCCGCGTACATGCCGCACGTGGCCGAGACGATCATCGCCTTCCTCGGGGCCAACGCCGTCGGCGCCACCTTCACCTCCACCTCCAGCGACTTCGGCGCCGCGGGAGTCGTGGACCGCTTCGGCCAGACCGAGCCGACCGTGCTGGTGGCCGCCGACGGCTACCGCTACGGCGGCAAGGAGTTCGACTGCCTCGGTCGGGTGGCCGAGATCACCGACGCGCTGCCGTCGCTGCGCCGCACCGTGGTCGTCGGTGTCCTGTCCTCGTCGCCTGACGTCTCCGGCGTCGACGGCGGCGTCGCCTGGGACGACTACCTCGATCCGCACCGTGGCGCGGCGCTCGAGTTCGAGCGCCTGCCCGGCCACCACCCCGTGTACATCCTGTATTCGAGCGGGACGACCGGGAAGCCGAAGTGCATCACCCATGGCGCCCTCGGGGCCCTGCTCATGCACCTGAAGGAGCACAAGCTCCACTGCGATGTCAGGGCCGGCGACCGGTTCCTGTACTTCACGACCTGCGGCTGGATGATGTGGAACTGGCTGGTCAGCGCCCTGGGCAGCGGTGCCACCATCGTCCTGTTCGATGGGAACCCGGCCCACCCGTCGCCCGCGGTCCTCTTCGACATCGCGGCGCGCGAGCGGCTCACCCTCCTCGGCGTGTCGGCCAAGCTCATCGACTCGTGGCGCAAGGCTGGCCTTCGCCCGGTGGACAGCCACCACCTCGCCGCGCTGCGCACGATGTGCAGCACGGGGTCACCGTTGAGCGACGAGGGCTTCGCCTGGGTGTACGACGCCGTGAAGGCCGATCTGCACCTGGCCTCCATCAGCGGAGGGACCGACCTGTGCGGGTGCTTCGTCGCCGGCGACCCGACCCGACCGGTCTACGCCGGGGAGATCCAAGGCCCCGCCCTCGGCATGGCCGTGGCGATCTACGACCCCGACGGCCGGCCCATCACGACCCCCGGGGTGAAGGGCGAGCTCGTCTGCACCGTCCCCTTCCCCAGCGTGCCCGTGGGCTTCTGGGGAGACGCGGACGGCTCACGCTTCCAGGCTGCCTACTTCGACCGGTTTCCCGACGTCTGGGCCCACGGCGACTTCGCCTCCTGGACCGAGCACGGAGGGATGGTGATCCACGGCCGCAGCGACGCCACCCTCAACGCCGGAGGCGTGCGCATCGGCACCGCCGAGATCTACGCCCAGGTGGAGCTGGTGCCGGGCGTGGTCGATGCCGTCGCCGTCGGCCAGGAGTGGGACGGCGACACCCGCATCGTGCTCTTCGTCCAGCTGGCCGAGGGGGTCGAGCTCACCGAGGAGCTCCAGGCCGCCATCCGGCAGCGCCTGCGCACCAACGCCTCTCCCCGCCACGTCCCCGCCCGCATCGTCGAGGTGTCGGACGTACCTAGGACGCGCAGCAACAAGATCAGCGAGCTGGCGGTGGCCGACGTCGTGAACGGCCGGGAGGTCCGCAACACCGAGGCGCTGGCCAACCCGGAGTCGCTGGAGGGGTTCCGAAGCCGGCCGGAGCTGGCGTCCTGAGGGACGCCAGCTCCGCGCCGCACCAGAGCTCAGCCGAGGGGATGTAGACGTTCTTCGGGCGGAGGAAGTCCTCCAGGCCGAAGCGGCCGCCCATGCTCCCGAAGCCGCTCTGCTTGACGCCGCCGAACGGGGCGCCGATCCGCAGCCCGGAGCTGTTGATCCACACCGAGCCCGACTCGAGGGCCGCCGCCACCCGGTGGGCCCGGCGGAGGTCGTTGGTGTGGGCGTAGGCGGCGAGGCCGAACCCCTGCCCGCTGTTGCCCATGCTGTGGAAGGCGGCCTGGCGGGCGGCGGCGAGGTCAGCGTCGGCGAACACGACGTTGGCCGCCTTGCCCCCAGCTCGAAGGTGACCGGACCCGGCCGCGGTGCCCCGCGGCCTGTGTCAGCCCTTCGCCACCCCGGCCCAGTAGCCCTCGGCCCCCAGCACCTCGACGAGGTGGGTGCCGGCGTCGCGCAGGTGGCGTTCGACGCTGGCCGCCGCCGAGTCCGGATCGTGGGCCTCGAGGGCACTGAGGATCAGGCCATGGTGCGCGGTGGCCGCCGACGCCCACCCGGGATCGTGCCGGAAGAGGCCCACCGGCAGGGCCCGGCCCAGGAACCAGAGGATCGAGAGGAGCTGCCGCGACCCGCCGGCGTGGTTGATGATCCGGTGGAACTGGAAGTTGAGGTCGGCCTGGCGCCCCGGGTCCGAGCTGGCTGCCAGCTCCTCGTGGACGGCCCGCAGCCGGGCGAGGTCCTCCGGGGTGATCTGCGCCGCGCCGCGTCGCGCCGCCAGGCCCGCCACCAACCCATAGGCGTAGTAGTGGTCGAGGATGTCGTCGACGTCCAGCTCGATCACGAAGGCCCCCCGCCGGGGGATGGCCTCGACGAACCCCTCCTGCGCCAGCTCGATCAGGGCCTCCCGCACGGGCAGCCGGCTGATGCCCAGCGTCGTGGCGATCTCGTCCTGGTCGACCTTGCGGCCGGGACGCAGGACCCCTCGCAGGATCTGGTCGCGGATGTGATCCGCCGCCGTGTCCTTCAGGTTGGGGACGCTCCGGTGGCCGCCCTTGCGGATCAGTCGGTCGCCACCCGCCGCCGGCCCGACCCCGCGCCCGCTCGCTGCAGCGCCCTGTTCGGCAGCGACCATCTCTTGAGCGGTCAACGGGTACCTCTGTTCGTCGGCGAGTGCAGAGTCCAACGACACGATCCCACGTCCGCGCGCCTCGGCGGCGTGACGGTGTAGCACACTACCGGCGCGCCACCGGGGAACCCGAAGGGGGCGAGCGACCACGAAACCGCGGGCCTCACTCCAGCATCGAAGTCGGCGAGTCCCAGGAGTGTTTCATGCCCTCCATACCGCTCCCGACGGGTAGAACAGCCGCTGGGCCAGGAGCTCGAGGCCGAGCCGGGGCTCAGCTCGTCGAGGACCCGCCGCTTCAGCTCCTGGGTGAACAGCGCCCGGGTGTGATGCAGCACCATCGGCGGCCGCCTCACGATGTCCCGGGCCAGCTCGTAGGCCCGGCCGAGCAGCTGGTCCTTCGGCAGCACCTCGTTCACGACACCCCACTCAAGCGCCTTCTCGGCGGTGATCTTGTGGTTGGTGGGGAGGAAGCACCGGGCCCGCACCGGTCCGAGGAGCTCCTGGCAGATTCTGTGCTGGCCGAGCCCGCCGATAGCGTGATGGTCCCGCAGCAGCCCGGGGAGGGTCGGGTCTCGTGCCCCTGAGGATCGCAGTACTGGTCAAGCAGATCCCGGTGGTGGAGGAGATGCGCCTCGGCCGCGACGGGCGCCTCGTCCGCGACACCGCGCACCTGGAGATGAGCGCCTACTGCCGCCGGGCGGTGAGCAAGGCGGTCGAGCTGGCCCAGGAGGCCAAGGACGGTCACGTCACCGTCGTCACCGTCGGCCCGCCGTCGGCGGACGAGGTCCTGCGAGAGGGGATCGCCTGGGGCCTCGACCGCGGCGTGGCCATCGACGGGCTGCTCGTCTCCGACCTGGCGCTGGCCGGCAGCGACACGATCGCCACGGCACGGGCGCTGGCCGCGGCCCTGGCCACCCAGAAACCGTTCGACCTCATCCTCACCGGCAAGAACTCCCTCGACGCCGACACCGGCCAGGTGCCGCCGCAGCTGGCCGAGCTCCTCGACCTCCCCTTCGCGCCCGGCGTGAAGGTGCTGGCCCTCAAGGACGGGGTGCTGACCCTCGGCTGCGAGCTCGACGACGCCTGGACGGACCTCGAGGTCCCCCTCCCGGCGCTGCTCTCGTGCGCCGAGCGGCTGTGCGACCCGGCCAAGGTGAAGCCCGATCGCCGGGCCGAGGTGCCGGCCGAGCTCATCCACCGGCTCACCGCCGCCGATCTGGGCGAGGGACCGTGGGGCGAGGCGGGGAGCCTGACGACGGTGGGCGAGGTTCGCACGATGGCGCTGTCGCGGCTGGGCCAGCTCAACCCCGACGCTCCGCTCGGCACGCAGGTGAAGGACGCCGTACAGGTGCTGCGGGACCGTGGGGCGCTGCACGCCGGCCGGCCGCGCGAGCGCCAGGCCTTGCCGGCCACCGGTGGCCCGGGTCCCGTCGTGGCCGTGATCGCGGAGGTGAACGAGGACGCCCTGAGCCTCGAGCTCTGCGGAGCCGCCGCCCGCATCGCCGACGAGCTGGGGGGCTCCACGGTCCTGCTGGCCCCACCGGACGTCACCGCTGAGCTGGCCGGCTCCTGGGGGGCCGACCGCCTCGTGCGCATCGCCGGTGCCGAGGCGGCCGAGGACATCGCCCACGCGGTGGCCGGGTGGAGCGTCGAGGTGCAGCCGTGGGCGCTGCTGGCCGGGTCGACCGCCTTCGGGCGAGAGGTCGCGGCGCGGGTGGCCGCGGCGGTGGGGGCCGGGCTCACGGGCGACGCGGTGGAGCTCGAGGTGGCCGACGGACGGCTGGTGGCGTGGAAGCCGGCCTTCGGCGGCCAGCTCGTCGCCGCGGTGCGGGCCACGTCGCCCATCCAGGCCGCCACCGTCCGTGCCGGCGTGCTCTCCCGCCCCGAGCTCCGGGATCAGGTCGCCGAGGTGTCGGTCCGCACGGTCGAGCCGCGACGGCGGTTCCGGATCCTCGGCCGGCGCCAGGTCGACTCGCTCGAGCGCCTCGAGGAGGCCGAGGTCATCGTCGGCATCGGCCGAGGTGTCGCCCCCGACGACCTTCCCCACCTCCAGAAGCTGTGCCAGCTGCTCGGCGCGGAGATCGGTTGCACCCGTAAGATCACCGACGCGGGGTGGCTGCCCCACCCCCGCCAGATCGGCATCACGGGCCGGTCCGTGTCGCCCCGGCTCTACATCGCCATCGGCACGAGCGGGAAGTTCAACCACATGGTCGGCGTGCGCTCCGCCGAGACGGTGCTGTCGATCAACCCGGACCCGGAGGCACCGGTCTGGGCCCACACCGACGTCGGCATCGTCGGCACCTGGCAGGACGTCCTGCCACTCCTGGTGGACGAGCTCCGCTGCGCCCTGGCCGAACCCTGAGTCCCGGCGCGGCGCGTCAGCCCTCTGTCTCGGCGGTGACCACCATGGCCGCCCGGGCCAGCGTGTGGCTGAACAGGTTGAAGCCGACGAGGGCCGGAGAGGCGTCGGCGGGGACCCCGAGGTCCTCCACGTCGAGGGCGAAGACGACGATGAAGTA
This sequence comes from Acidimicrobiales bacterium, assembly GCA_036275535.1. GTDB lineage: Bacteria > Actinomycetota > Acidimicrobiia > Acidimicrobiales > VFJN01 > VFJN01. Next base: position 113,044 of record DASUDP010000118.1, read on the forward strand.
CCGGTGCGGGCCGTGGCCGGCGGGCGGGGCGGCGCCCAGGAACCGGGCCTGGCCGGCGTCGTTGCGGAACTGCACGGCACCGGCCGGCAAGCCCGAGCCGCTGTCGTCACCGGCGCCCTCGGGCAGCTCCTCGACGGTGGCGGGGATGTTGGTGACCATCCAGTGCCAGAAGCCCGACCCGGTCGGGGCGTCGGGGTCGTAGACCGACACGGCGTAGCTCCTCGTCCCCTCGGGGGCACCGCTCCAGCTGAGCTGGGGCGAGATGTCCTTGCCCCCCGGCACGCCGAACATCCCGGACATCTGCTCCGGGCCCCAGGGCGCGCCGTCGGACACGGTGGTGCTGGTGACGCTGAAGCTGGGGACCTCGGGGTGACGGGCGAAGGGGTCGTTCTGCGACATCGAATCTCCTGGCGTGGGGCGGGCCCCCGGATTCTGCCCGACGCCAGCGGCCCTCGCCGGGCGAGCGGACGGGGCTCGGGGCGGGCGCCACTACGGTGCGAGCCCGGATCGCGAGGTGTCGGGGGCCGAGGTGCCCGGCCCGGACGCGCTGTCGGCCTTCTGCCGGGAGCGGCTCACCTCGCACAAGTCCCGAAGTCCTTCGAGGTGGTGGACCACATGCCGCGCACCTCCGCCGGGAAGGTCAACCGCACGGCGCCGGCCGAGGAGCGCCGCGGCGCGTCCGCCCCCGGCTGAGCCGCCGTCGACGAGTCGACCCGTCACCGGGGCGCCCGTCGCCGACTGCCTGGGCGCCGCCCCCCGCGCCGCCGGAGAGCAGCTGGGCCGTGAGGCGAGCGACGCGATCGCTGGGACCTCTGAGTCGCACGAGCCGAGACGGGGCCGACCCCGAAGGGACGGCCCCGTCTACGTGTCCTGCCGCCGGAGCAGGGGACGTCGGCTACGGGATCGTGATCTCGATGATCCGGTCGTTGCCGCTGTCGGGGTGCTGGATGTTCACCCACGCCCGCCGCTTGTTCGTGGGATCGAAGTAGAGGCCGGTGAACTCCGATCCGACGGTGCCGTTCGACGCCCAGCGGCCGATGCCCTCACCGGCGTCGAGGAGGTCACCGTCCTGGTTGAGGTCACGGGCGGACCAGATGTCGTCGTCCACCCCGCCGTTGCGGTCCTCCACGACGTAGATGTTGCCGTCGTGGTCGACAGCCAGGTTGTCCGGGCTGGCCAGACCAGTGCTCACCGGGTTGCCGGTGGCGAGGTCGGTCGTCGCCCGGTTCGCGAACACGCCGATCGTCTGGGCGCCGAGGTCGAGCACGTAGACCTCGTTCGTCGTGGTCGTGGCCATGTACAGGCGCTCGACGCCGCCGCTGACCTGGATCTGCAGGTCTTCGGGGCGCTGGTAGTCGGTGCCCTTGAACCCGGGTAGGTCGGTCGTGTTGCGGCCGTCCATCGAGGTGACGCCGTTCGGGTCGGTGATCGTCAGCGCACCCGGCAAGGGAGCGCCCTGCTCATCGGTGATGGGCACCCAGGCGTACTCGCCGGTGGCGTTCGGCGTGGTGCCGTCGCCCACGCGCAGCACCGACGTCTGGCCGGCATCGAAGTAGCCGGCGCGGCCCGAGCTGATCTCGTCCCAGCCGGCGACCGGCGTGTACCGGTAGAGGCTGCCGCCGTTGAGCTCGTCGATGAAGTACATGTTGAGGTTGGCGTCGAACTGCACGCCCTCGTGGGCCACCCGCGGGATGACGTTGCGGTGCTGGAGGTCGGCCGCCTCGCCGTCGGCCTCGGTGACCGAGTCCGCCGTCAGCGGGTTGGTGAGCTCGAAGAGCCGGCCATAGGGGTTCGTGGTGCAGCCGGCGGACGCGGTGCACCACTCCTCTTCGGCGGTGAGGTAGGTGCCCCACGGCGTCCAGGACGACGCGTCCCACCGCACGTGGTCGCCCGGTTCCTCGCTCATGAAGAGGGTCTCGGTCTCGCCGGTCGTCAGGTCGGTGCGCTGGATCCCGGACTGGCCGCTCTCGAACGGGTTGAACAGGTAACGGCCCTTGTGGGGGCCGGTCTCGTTGACGGTGTTCATGTCCCAGACGCCGGTGTTCGGTTCGCCCGCCACGAGCTGCTCGTCGACCGAGGCGATCGACCGCTGCTCGAAGCTCGGGTTGCCGAACGTGATGGGGCGAGCCTCGTCGGTCGTGGGGCCCGACGAGGTGGCGAGCGGCGTGAAGTCGGAGAAGCGGACGCCGTCGGCAGAGGCGACGCCGGGAGCGGCGAGCCCGACGGCTGCCACGGCGCTTCCGGCGACCAGTCGGCGGATCACGTTGGTCATGTTGAGGGGTTCCCTTCGGTCAGCGCGCACCAGGCGACCGCCCAGGCGCTGCCTTCCTAGACGGGGGACCTGACGGCCCCCGGTCGAGCGGGCAACGTCGTGCTGAAGCGAGGGTGAACTCGAGCGGACGCCCGATCCGACGCTCCATCGAGGAGCTTCAGGAACCGGGAGCGTGGATCTGCAGATCGGCGTGCCGGGCGAGCACATCGAAGTCCGTTCGATGCCAGGTGGCAACGCGCCATGACCACCTCGCACGCTTGATCGTCGGATCTGGTGTTCTCGATCCACGACGTCGGACAAGCCTGGGAAGGCAGCGGGCCGCGGACGGCGCAGCCGATTGGTGACCGGCTGCTGCTCATCTCATGCCGCGGGAAGGTTGACCACGAAGGTGGCGCCGCGGTCGGGCGCAATGAGGGTGACGGTGCCATGGTGGGCTTCGACGATGTCGCGGGTGATGGACAGCCCGAGGCCGGTGCCCCCGTGGGTTCGGGACACCGCCACCTCGACCAGCCACGCCATGACCGGACGAGCTCACGCCGACGATTCCTCACTCACATCCGTCCAACTCGCGGATCTCGGTCAGAAGGTGATGGTCTTGTCCGCCCAGAGGGTCCAGTCGGTGAGCTCGTCGAGGGTGGAGCGACGGGCACCCTTGGTCAGGTGGTCGTC
>DASUDP010000119.1:0-4979 GCA_036275535.1 Acidimicrobiales bacterium
GGGGGAGCTCGGCGTGGTGCTCGAAGGCCGACGGGCCGGTCCGGGTGGCGCCGGGCTGGGCGATCCACAGCTGGATGCCGTGGCAGCCCGTGCTCGGTCGGGCCGACTCGGCGTGGGCGATGCCTCGTCCCGCGGTCATGAGGTTGCGCTGGCCCGGCCGGATCACCTGCTCGCTGCCCAGGCTGTCCGTGTGGAGCACCTCGCCCTCGAGCAGCCAGGTCACCGTCTGCAGGCCGACGTGGGGGTGCGGCCCCACCTGCATGCTGTCGGATCGCTCGGTGCCGGCCGGGCCGAAGTGGTCGATGAAGCACCAGGCACCGACGGTCCGTCGGGGCGCCCGCGGAAGGGCCCGACGGACCGGCAACCCGCCGACCTCGGCCGCCCGCGCCTCGGTGATCTCCACGGTCAACGACGGCTCGCCGGGGAGGGGCTCATGTCTCGGCGAAGGCCTCGATGGGCGGCACGACGTACCAGGCGCCCCCGGTGGAGTGGCTGAAGTCCGTCAGGCGGTCCGTCACCTCGTCCCCCACCCCCGCCATCCGGTCGAGCATCCGCGCGAGGCGAGCCCGGTCGGCGGAGAAGGCCACGAACATGAGGCCGTGCTCCAGCACGCCGCCGAAGGTCGTGGAGCGGCGGAAGACCTCGAGCTCCTCTCCCTCGTCGTCCTCGATCACCACCCGGCTGATGTGGGCTCTCGGCGAGCGGATGTCGTCCGGGAGCTCCTCGCTCGTGTCCTTGTCCCGCCCGAACACCTGGCACTGCTCGTCGTGGTCGAGCTGGTCGAAGCCGGCGAGGTCGTGGACCCAGCGCTGGACGAGCACCACGCTGCTCCCGGCGCCCGGCGACCCGTCAGGCACGACGGCCGCGTCGGTAGCCTCGTCGAGCGGCGGGTTCTCGGTGCCGTCCTCGAAGCCGGTGAGGTCGCGACTGGCCTGGTAGGTGAACGACGGCTGCTCACTCGCCATCTCGGCGAGCCCCTCGAGGGCGCCGGCGGCCTCGCGGACGGCATCGAAGACGGCGTCAATGCCACCGCTGTGGAACCACAGCCACAGGTCGTGCTGATCGGCCGGCATCCGCACGACCGGGTCGTCGCCGGAGCTGGTCACCGTCTGGAACGGCTCCATGTCGTCAGGGAGGGCGTCAGGCAGGAGGCGCCGGCAGAGGTCGGGGCCGAGCCCGACGACGAGGTTCACGCCCTGGACGGTGGTGGTCCGCTCGCGGATGGAGCGGAGGGCGTCGAGCAGCGCGTCATCGGCCGCGCCGGCGCTGACGTCCAGCTGCAGGTGGTGGTGGGACCGGGTGCCGAGGGCGAAGATGCCGTGCTGGGGGGTGCTGCTCACCCCCGGCACGATATGCGGGCCGGATCAGCGCTCAGCCACCGGGTGGGTCATGCGCTGGCTGTGCTTGCCCCAGGGTCGTCCGGGCAGCGCCCGCGGGCCCGGCTCGTCCCGCTCGCCCACGGGGCGGTGTTGGTGGCCTGGGGCGTGCGCCTCATCCGACTCCCGGCGGAGCTCCGTCCGGAGGTCGATCGTGTGGGTCGGTAGGACGGTCTCTCCGATGCCCTCCATCATCCGCCGGAGCCGGGCCCGACGGCGAGCCACCAGGGCCCCGGCGGCTGCGGCGGCACCAGCGGCGACGTACCTGCTCCGGTTTCCCATGGTCGTCCTCCTCGATCAGCTCGGTGCGATCAGCCCGTAGTGGCCGTCGTAGCGCCGGTAGACGACGGTGCCTCGCCCGCTCTCGGTGTCGACGAAGAAGGTGAAGGGCTCGTTGCTGAGGTCGAGCCGCTCGATGGCCTCGTCGACCGCCAGCTCGGGCACGGGCGTCTCCAGGACCTCCACGGGGACCGCGGTCGGGCCCGGGTCGACAGCGGCAGTCCCCGTGTGGGCGAGCCGGTACGGCCCGTCGCCTCGCTTCTCGAGCACGCAGTCGGCGCCGCTGGCGACGTCGCGGAAGAGGTAGAAGTCGTGGTCGAGCTGCTCGAGATCGAAGGCCGCCTCGTCGACCGTGAGGTCCGCCGTTGCGAAGCTCTTGCGGCACACGAGCTCACGCTCGTCGACGGGTCGATCGAAGTAGGTCGGGCGCTGGGCCGGCCGGGCGTCGTGCCGCCACGTCCCGGGCGTGACCGGCGCATCACGGCGCCGGCCGGCCTGTCGACGCTCGGCCCGGTGGTCGAGCTTGTCGCGCAGCCGCCCCTCCAACAGGTCGATGGCATCGCGCATCGTCCGCGCCGCGACCTGGGCTCGGACCAGGTGGCCGTTGACGTCGAGGGTCACCTGGGCGATGGCCGGGCGCTCCCGGGCCGGGTCCGGCTCCTGCGTGAGCTTCACCCGGGCCAGCAGCAACGGCTCCGCCGTCACGTGGGTGATGGCCGAGATCTTGGTGGCGGCGAGATCGACGAGATCCGGCGTGACGTCACCCCGGGCGACGACCTCGACGTGGACGCGACCTTCCGACAGCGAGCCCTTGGCGGGCTGCCTCACCTGCACTGCGCTCTTGTCTGGCATGCCCTGACGGTCGCGCTCCGAGGCGACCGGGCCCAGGGGCGAAGGTCACCACCCGCGAGGTACTCCGTGGCGTCAGGCGGTCTCCGACACCACCCGGAGCCACGCCACCCGCTCATAGGGCCGGAGCCGCTGTCCGGCCGTCGCCACCACCTCGACGACCCGACCCCGGAACGCGGACCGCACGACGACCACCGCGTCGCTGGTCAACACGTGGCCGACCACGTCGTCGACCTCGACGTGCTGGGGCGGCGAGTCGAGCGGCACGAAGGTCCCGGCCGCCGGGCTCGTCACAAGCCGCTCTCGTACGTCGATGTGCTCCCCGTCGAGGTCCATGGGCGCACCTTGACGTCTGGGGGTTGCCACCCGGTCTCGCCGCCGTGACCGCACGGCGAAGCCACCCTGACGCTCGGCTGTCGGCCACCGGCCGCGAAGGTGCCGCTCGGCGGGGACTGGGTGACGTTCGCCCGTGGCCGGCCGGAGCCCCCGAGGCCGATGTTGCTCGCGGAGTGGGGAGGTGCCCATGGCTGTCCGTCGATCGACCGTGCTGGCCGCATTGGCCCCCAGCGTCCTCGCCGCCTCGGGTCTGGTCGCGTGCGGGGACGAGGCGGAGACCTCATCGAGCACGACGACATCGGTGGCCCTCACCCAGGAGGAGGCCATCGCGGCCTGGGTCCAGGCACAGGGCTCCGGGCGGTACCTCGGGGTCTGCCCCTCCGACTTCGATGCGACCTTCCCGCTCGACGGGGTCTGCTCGGTGGCGCTGTCCACCACAGCTGAGCGGTCGGTCCAGGGACTCGGGCCCCCGTTCTCCGAGGTCACCGCGTTCCTGCTGCTCGAAGGCGGCGACGGCGGGTGGACCGTGGCCGATACCTTCGTCGCACCCGGCCCCTACGACCTCACCGGTGCGCCTGACTGGCTTCCCGACCAACCAGCTGGCGGCTGATCGTCCGCCCTCTGCCCGGTGCGGCCGGACGGATGCTTGTTGGATGGATGGAGGTGGCGGGGGGAATCGAACCCCGGTACAGGGCTTTGCAGTACCGCTGTCGACCCCATGAATTCCCAGGTCAACGCATGTTTTCTAGCACCCGCGGGAGCGGGATGGGAGCACCTCGGGAGCGGTTCGCTGCCATCCAGCCACGCGGCCACGCGGGTGGGCACAGAGGTCATCCACGACGCAGTTCGGTCTTGCGACGGCGGCGTTGCTTCGTTTCGTACATGGCCTGGTCGGCTCGGCGGAGCAGATCCTGGGCGCGCTCGGTCCGGTCCCATGTGGCAGCTCCGATGGAGCAGGAGGCTCCCTTGGGCGACACATCCTCGAGACGCTTGGTGAGGCGGCGGATGCCGCTGGCGTCGGAGGTCGGCGCGAGGAGACCGAACTCGTCGCCGCCGAGGCGAGCGAGGAAGTCCCCGCCGCCGCGGACGACGGCCTGCCATGCGTGGGCGAGGCCTTGGAGCAAGCGGTCGCCGGCCTCGTGGCCGTCGCGGTCGTTGACGGCTTTGAAGCCGTCGAGGTCGATCATCGCGATCGAAAGCGCTGCTCCGGTTCGACGTGCCCGTTCCAGCTCTTCTTCGAGGCGTTCGTCCCAGGAGCGCCGGTTGGCCAGCCCGGTCAAGGGGTCCTCCCGGGCAGCCAGATGCAGCACGCTCACGAGCCCGACGACAATCGCGCCGATGACAGCCACCGTGCCGAACACGGACACCCACTCGAGCACCGGGGGCTCGGGGGTTGACGGTCCGAGGGCGAGGACCAGCGCGTAGGCAGCCCCGGCCGCCGCGATGTGGGCGAGCGCGGCGCGAAGCGGTAGGTAGAGGATGGCAAAGAGCGCCACCAGGAGATAGAGGTTGGCGAGTCCGACATGCTCGCTCCTGCCGACACCCGTGGCCACCGTCACCAGCAGGCTGCCGATCCCGACATCGATGTGCAGGCTCCAGCGGGGAAGCCGTGAACCGACCGTGGCCCGCAGCCCACCACAGATGGCGGCGAGGCCCCACACGACGACCAGGGCAACCAACGACGAGTGCGACCAGGGGCGCACGGGCAGCACGGACACGATGGCCAGCGCGCTTACTCCCTCCAGAAGCGCTGCGACGCCGTCCGAGTGGGAGAGCAGTGATCGAGCCCTGTCGGCCGCGCCGGTAGGGTGCGCCGGTGCCGCGCGGGTGCGCTCCGGTCGTGGAGATGGCAACGGATCTGTCGCCGCCGTGCTGGTCATCGATCGGAGACCTCCGGCGTGGGCGACCACGACCTGACGGTCGGGGGCGCGAGCGTGCTGGCGCAGCGCCCCGCGGCGGCGACCAACACCGTCACGAGCTCGCCGGTCGGTTTGACATCTCTCGAGCATCGGCAGCCGTGCGGACCCAGTCGTGCCGATCAACGTGGGACCCCCGGGGGAAGGCCGCGGTGAGCTGGGGCCGGACGCGACCCAACTCAGCTCTCAGGCGTCGAAGGATGTCGGATGCGCCGGCCAGGGA
>DASUDP010000120.1:0-6209 GCA_036275535.1 Acidimicrobiales bacterium
CGTAGCGGCTGGCGATGCCGGGGTCGAAGCCGCCGGCCTGCTCGTAGGCCGCGCGGCGGTAGAAGACGTTGCACGTGGGGTAGAGGCCCTCGTCCTCCACCCAGAGGCTGCGCTCCAGGGGCGCCCGGCGGCGGGCCGGACGGGTGTGGCCCTGCACGACGTCGGCGCCGGCGTCGATGGCGGCCACGCCGGCGGCCAGCCACCCGGGCTCGGGCACGCAGTCGCTGTCGGTGAAGGCCAGGATCCGTCCCCGGGCCGCCGCCACCCCCGCCTGGCGGGCGGACACCGCCCCCCGGCCCTCGTGGCGCAGCACGGTGACCGGCCGTCCTCCGATCGTGCGGCCGGCCGCCTCGTACGGCGCGCCGTCGGTGGAGCCGTCGTCGACGAGGAGCACCTCGACGTCGGTCCACGTCTGCGCGGCGAGGCCGTCGAGCAGGTCGCGCAGCAGCGGGCGGCGGTCGCGGAACGGCACCACGACCGAGACCGTGGGGGCCGGGCTCATCGACGGGCGGGGCTATCGTCCGCCCGATGCTGAGGCGGCACGGGGACCGGCCGGCGTCGGCGCTGGCCCGATGACGCTGCGCATCGTGCTGACCCACGTCTGTGCATGGCCCGAGGTTCGCCGCGGGACCGAGCGCTACCTCCACGAGCTGGGGGCCGCGCTGGCCGCCGCCGGCCACGACGTCGCCATCCTCACCACCACCCCCGGCCCGGCGGGGCGGGGCGTGGAGCGAGGGGTGCCGGTGCGCTACCTGCACCGCCGCCACGTGCTGCGCCGCCGTTTCGGGGACCTCAGCGACGAGGTGGCCTTCGGGGGCCAGGCGCTGGCCACGCTCGGCGCCGCCCGACTCGACGTGTGGCACGCCATGGGCACCGCCGACGCCGCGGCGGCCGCCTTCCTCGGCCGCGTCCGCGGCGTGTGCTCCGTCTACACCGACCACGGCTTCCCCTATCGGCCCTCCCGCCAGCGCCGCCCCGACCGGCGCCTCCACGACTCCGTGGTGGCCCACGTCGACCGCTACGTGTGCGTCTCCGAGGCGGCGGGGCAGGCCCTGGTCGAGGGCTACGGCCGCGCACCGGACGTGATCTCGGGCGGGGTCGACCTCGACCGCTTCTCGCCCGGGTCGTCGCGGCACCACCGGCCGGTGCTCCTCTTCGCCGGCGATGCCGACGAGTCGCGCAAGAACCTCCCCCTCCTGGCCCGGGCCATCGCCGCGCTGCGAGCGGGAGGCCAGGACGTCGAGCTGTGGGTGGCCGGGCCGGGCGACCAGCGCCGGGCGGTGGCGGACACCGGGCTGCCCGCCGACGCCGTGCGGCTGCTGGGCACGGTCGACCCGGACGCACTCGTCGAGCTCTACCGCTCCGCCTGGGTGACCGTGCTGCCAGCCCGGGCCGAGGCCTTCGGGCTGGTGCTCGTCGAGTCGCTGGCCTGCGGCACGCCGGTCGTCGCCCTCGACGAGGGCGGCCCTCGCGACATCGTCCGGCCGGGGATCGGCCTGCTGGCCGCCGAGGGGGTCGATGACCTGGCCGCCGCCGGCGCGGAGGCCATCGATCTGGCCGCCGCGGCCGACACCGTCGAGCGCTGCCGGAGCGCGGCACAGGCCTGGGACTGGCGGACGGCCATCGTGCCCCGCCTGGAGCGCCTCTACGGCCTCTGACCAGGCAGGACAAGGGGCGGCGGGCAGCCAACTACCCATCCTCATGGCTGCTCCCGCGGTGACCGTCGCCATCGCCGTCAAGGACCGGCGAGCCCTCATCGAGCGGTGCCTCGACGCGGTCGTCACCCAGACGGTCCCCGGCGGCCTCGAGGTCATCGTCGTCGACAACGGGAGCACCGACGGCACCTACGAGCACCTCCTGGCCCGGGCCGAGGGCAGCCCCGTCCCGCTGCGGGTCCTGCGAGACGACGGCCCGCTCGGCCGCGTGCGCAACGTGGCCGTCGACGCGGCCGACGCCCCGATCGTCGCCTTCACCGACTCGGACTGCGTGCCCGCCCCCGGCTGGCTGGCGGCGCTGGTGGCGCCGCTGGCCGACCCCCCTGTCGGCGTCGTGCAGGGCCGCACCGAGCCGGAGCCGACAGTGCCCCAGGGGCGGTGGTCGGCCACCCAGCGGCTGACCGAGCTGACCGGGCGGTACGAGACCTGCAACATCGCCTACCGCACCGAGGCCCTGCGGGCCGCCGGCGGCTTCGACGAGTCCGTCGGCTTCTTCGGCGAGGACACGGCGGCGGGCTGGGCCGTGCGCCGGGCCGGCTGGCGGCCGGCCTTCGCGCCCGAGGCACTCGTGCACCACGCCGTCACCCATCCGGGCCTGGCCTGGCACCTTCGCCGGGCCCGCGGCTACCGCAACTGGAACGCTCTGGTCCGCCGCTTCCCCGAGCTGCGCGACGAGCTGCTCTGGCGGCGCTGGTTCCTGCGCCCGAGCAGCGCCGCCTTCACCGCCGCCGCCGCCGGACTCCTGCTGGCCCCCTGGCGGCGCGGGCTGCTGGCCCTCGCCCTGCCCTACGCCTGGCTGCGCCGCCCCCGGGGCCGGTACCGCAGCGACCTGGTCGACGTTGCCGGGGCCATCGCCTTCGACGGCGCCGTGTTCGCCGGCCTTCTCGAGGGCTCGCTGCGGGAGCGGACCCTTGTCCTCTGACGGGCGGGCGCCCGGCCGGCCGATCCGCGTCGTCGTGCTCGGCAGCTCGCACACGGTGCTCGTGCGGCCCCGCCCCGAGCCGGGACAGCCTGGAGGCACCTACGCCGCCCGCCTCGTCGACGAGCTGCACGAGCGCGGCGTCGCCGCCGAGGTGGTCAACGAGGGCCGCTGGTTCGAGATGGTCGACCACATCTCGCACCGCTGGGAGCGCGATGTCGCCCCCCGGCTGCCCGACGTCGTCGTCGTGCACGTCGGCTTCGTCGAGTGCCAGCCGTGGGTGGTGCCCCACCGGGTCCACCGCTGGGCCCTGGCCTGGGACACGAGTCTCCACCCGCTGGCGCGCGCGGCGCGCACCGCCACCGCCGCACCCGTCGTCCGGCTGCTCGGCTGGTGGACGCCGCGCTGGGTTCGCCTCACCGGTGGGCGCACCTGGAAGTGCTCCTCCGCCCGCTTCCGGGCCGAGCTCGAGCGCCTCATCGCCCGCACCCGTGAAGAGCTGGGCGCCGAGGTGCTCGTCGTGGGCATGGCCCCCAAGCCCACAGGGTGGCTGCTCGAGCTCATGCCGGACCTCGACGACCGGATGGCCCGCTACGGCGCCCTGCTGGCCGACGTCGTGCGGGCCCGGGGCGACGACGGGGTGCGCCTCGTCGACGTCGGCCCCATCCACGACCGCCTCGGGGCAGGGGCCGCGCCGGACGGGATCCACCTGAGCGCCGCCGCCCACCGCGACCTCGCCCAGCAGCTGGCCGAGGCCATCGCCCCGGCGGGGGAGACGCCGTGAGCGGGCTGTCCCCCAGCGCCCTCTTCTGGCGGCTCCGGGCGGCCGAGCCGGAGCGGCTGCTCCACGGCCTCCGCCGCCGGGTCTTGGTGCTGCGCACCCGAGCGCAGGCCATCTGGCTCCGCTCCACCATCGAGCTGGACCTCGACGCATCGGTTCGGGTCGGCAAGGACGTGCGCATCGACCTGGCCCCCCGGACGAGCAACGTCCTGCGCGTCGGGCCTGGGGGGCGGCTCGACGACCGCGTGCTCATCCGCCTCACCGGTGGGCGCATCGAGCTGGGCCCCCGTTGCCACCTCCGGACCGGGGTGGTGCTCAACGTGGCGGGCCACCTCGAGCTGGTCGAGGGGAACATCTTCTCGTGGGGGTGCGCGGTCCACTGCGCCGAGTCGGTGCGGTTGGACCCGCTGGCGTCGGCCGCCGAGCACGTGACGATCGCCGATTCCACCCACTACTTCACCGAGCCCAACGCCTTCTTCTACGACAACACCAGGACCGATCCGATCCGCATCGGGGCCAACACGTGGCTGTGCCCCAAGGCCACGGTCACGAGCGGGGTGAGCGTGGGCTCGCACTGCATCGTCGGCTCCAACAGCGTCGTCATCCGCGACGTGCCCGCCGGCCACCTGGCCTCCGGGGTGCCGGCCACCAACCGCGCCCTCGACCTGCCGTGGGAGCAGGCGATCGTCGCCGCCCGCCATGGCTGAGGTCACCGTCGTCATCCCGACCGTCGACCGGGTGGCCCTGCTCGACCGCTGCCTCGGCGGGCTGGCCCGCCCGCAGGCCGTCGACTTCGACGCCATCGTCGTCCACGACGGCGACCCGGGCGTCGTGGCCGTCATCGAGCGGTGGGCGCGCTGCCTCCCCTTGCGGGGGCTGCGCGTCGACGAGCGCGGCGCGGCGGCCAAGCGCAACGCCGGCTGGCGAGCCGCCACGGCGCCCGTCGTCGCGTTCACCGACGACGACTGCCAGCCCACCGCGGGGTGGCTGGCCGCCGGCCTCGCCGCGCTGGGCCCGGACATCGACCTCGTGCAGGGCCGCATCGAGCCCCACCCCGACGACACCGGCGTGACCGGCGTGTTCGCCCGCACGCTGGACCAGCCCGAGCCCTCGGACACCTACCCGAACGCCAACCTCGTCTACCGGCGCTCGGCCCTGGAGCGCGTCGGGGGCTTCGACGAGTCCTTCTGGGGCGGCGGCGAGGACACCGACCTGGCCTGGCGGGTCATCGAGTCGGGCGGGGGTGTGGCCTTCGCCCCGGAAGCCGTGGTGCAGCACGCCGTGCGCCCGGCCACCCTGGCCCAGCACCTGCGGTCCCTCCCCCGGTGGGCCACCCTGGCCCTCGTCCTGCGCCGCCACCCGCAGCTGCGGCGGCTGCTCCACCGCAAGGTCTTCTGGAAGCGCTCGCACCCCGTCGCCCTGCTGGCCCTCGTGGCCGTCGCGCTGGCGCCGTTCGATCGACGGGCCCTCGCCGCCGTCCTCCCCCTCCTGGTACGACGCACCCGCGAGGCGGGGCTGGCCGACGGCGCCCAGCTGGCCGTGGCCGACCTCACCGAGGTGCTCGTCGTCCTCGCCGGGTCGGCCCGCTACGGGGCGGTGCTCCTGTGACCACACCGGCCCCGATCCGGGTCGCCGTCCTCGGCAACTCCGTGCCCCTCCTGGTCGTCCCCTCGCGCCAGCGACGGGAGGACGGCACCTACGCGGAGCGGCTCCCCCGCCTCCTGGCTGAGGCTGGGCTCACCGCCGCGGTGAGCTGTCACGCCCGGCTGTTCGAGCTCATCCACGAGGGAGCCCGGCGCTACGGGCACGACATCGCACCCCTCCAGCCCGACGTGCTGGTCCTGCACTACGGGGTGCTCGAGCTGCAGCCCAACGTGCTGCCGACCACCCTCAACCGCTCCCTGACCCGCAGCGGTCCCGGCGGCCGGGGGCTGCGGCGGCTCTGGCAGCGAGGCCTCGCCCCCCGCCTGTGGCCAGCCGCCCGGGCCTGGCAGCGCTGGGCCTCGGCCCGGGTCGGGGTGCGCACCTGGCGCCTCCGGCCCGACCGCTTCGTGGCCGAGCTCGACCACCTCGTGCGGGTGGCCCGCGCCACCCAGGCGCTCGTCCTCGTCCTCGACGTCCACGACACCGGGCCCCGGCTCGAGCACTTCATGCCGGGCACGGCCCGCCGCCGCGCCGTGCTCCAGGGGGCGGTGCGGGCCTACGTCGATGACCGGGCCGACCCGGGGGTGCGGCTCGTGGCGGTGTCCGAGCTGGTGCGGCCGCTGGGCGACGCCGCCAGCGTGGACGGCCTCCACCTCGGCCCAGAGGGCCACGCCCTCGTGGCCGAGGCGCTGGCCAAGGAGATCACCGCCTACGGGGCGGGGTGAGGACGGGACCGATGCACGAGCTGCTGGGCGCGCTGCGCAGGGTGGAGGACACCGCCGTGCGCTCGATCGACCGGGTGCGCCGGGCCTGGTTGGTCGGCCGCATCCGCCTGCTGGCGGCGTGGCGCCGCACCACCGTCGACCTCGACATCGCGCCCGACCTCCGCGTCGGCCGGCGGGTGGGCGTGAAGGTGGCTGCCCGTTCCCACCTCCGCATCCGCATCGCGCCCCGGTGCCGCATCGGCGACGACGTCCTGCTCTTCCTCGTGGCCGGCTCGATCGACTGGGGCGAGGACGTGCAGCTGCGGGTGCGCAGCTCGCTCAACCTCACCGGGGACCTGCGCTGCGAGGGCGGCAACATCTTCAGCTACGGCACCGTGATCCACTGCGTGGAGTCGATCCGTCTGGGCCAGTGGTCCGGGACGGCC
>DASUDP010000121.1:0-6245 GCA_036275535.1 Acidimicrobiales bacterium
GCACCGCCGGGGCCCGCTGCGCGATCCAGGCCTTCCGCTCGGCCAGGGCCTGCTCGAAGGCGTCCATCGTGGTGTCCTCCCGGGTGCCGGTCAGGCCGTCGGCCCGCACGTGCTCCGCGAACAGGTCGGCCCGGGCGACGAGCGCCGCCTCGTCCCTAGTAGTTGTTGGCCCACGGGTTGCCGTCCCGACCGGCCTGGGTGACGTCGTAGAGGTAGCCGTCCCAGTGGGCGGTCACCGCCTCGATGGCCAGTAGGTCAGCAGCTCGTCGACGTCGACGAGCTCCTCGATCGCCGCCCGGTACTGCGGGGCGGGGACCGTGGCCACGACGTCAGCCACCGCCTGCAGGTCGCGGGTGTCGTTCGCCTCTTCGTTCGTCCGCAGCTCGAGGTCGGTGTCGAGCACGTCCACGTCGCCGGGCGACTCGTAGAGGTTCCCGCCAGCGTCGTCGAAGTGCCGCTCGAGGAAGCGCTGGTTGTACGCCTCGCGCATCACGTACAGGCCGAACACCTCGCCGTTGACGGTCAGCCGCGCCATCGCCGTCCGGGCGACGGGGATGCCGGCGGCCCGATACACCTCGTAGACGAGGTCCTCGGCGACGAAGCTGTCGTCCCACCAGGCGTTGCCGAGCGTGAACCGGGTGACCCCAAAGAGGTCCTGGTCCTCGACGAGCTCGTCGGTCTTGATGCTGAAGCCGGGCTTGCCGTCCATGGCCTGCGACTGGGCGAACCCGCCCTTCAGCCGGACACCGGCGTCGTCGACCGTCACCCCGTCGACGGCGAGGCGGACCGGTACCCGGTCCTCGCTGTAGGGCCAGGTCTGGGCGGTCAGGACGGCGAGGGCGTCATCGGCCAGGACGAGGCTGATCTCGTGCAGCACGGCGGGGTCGAACAGGTCGGCCGAGGGATCGTCGGGCACCGTGGTCGTCGGGGAGGTGGAGGTGGTCGCGGGACGAGGTGTGCTCGTCGACGGGGCGTCGCCCTGCCCGTCGTCGCCCCCGCAGGCCCCGACCAGCAGCCCCGTCACCGCCAGGAGGGCGGCCAGGCGGCGGCCGGCCGCCGTCACGGCTCCTCGTCCTCGTCGTCGTCATCCTTCGGTGGGGCCACCGGCACCGCCACCGCCACCGCCTTCGGCTTCGGGGCCTTGGGGTGCTGCCGGGCCACGGGGCGATCGCTGCGGAAGCGGGCGTCGACCCGGGTGCGGCCGCTGGCGAAGTCCACCTCGAGCACGCGCAGCTGGGTCACCTCGAAGCCGAGCTCGTCCTGCACCCGCTCCTTCAGCCGCTGCGGGCTCCGCTGGGTGCGGTCGAGCACGAGGACGCAGCGCTCGGCGTAGGGCAGGAGGCGCGGGTGGTCGGCCACGAACATGACCGCCAGCAGCATGGCGTTGAGCAGCAGGGCCGTGCCCCAGGAGTCGTCGGCGGCCAGGCCGTTCACGATGCCGATCACGAGGGCCACGAAGTAGTAGCCGATCTCCTCCTGGGAGGCGACCGTCGAGCGCAGGCGGATGACCGACAGCAGCGCGAACAGCCCGATCCCGAAGCCGATGCTGATCGACGTGGTGGCGGTGAAGGCGGCGACGGCGAACAGCCCGATGTTGACGCCGACGAACCCCAGCGTGAGGTCCCGCCGCTGGTGCCGGCGGAAGTACAAGCCGTAGGTGAGGACCGTGATGACGACGATGTCGATGGCGAAGGCCAGCAGCAGATCTTCGTAGTCGAGGTCCATCGTGACCGCCCCGCGCCGGGAGCCCAAGCAACCGGGAGCTCGCCCCTCACGGTAGGACGGGCCCCGGGTGGGTGGTCAGGGCCGCGATGCGCAGAACCGAGGGACCTTCGGCCCCTTCTTGCGGGCAGCGAATACGGTGCCGGCCATGGCCCGGCGCGTCGACATCGTCCCCCACACCCACTGGGATCGCGAGTGGTACTCGCCGTACCAGACGTTCCGCCTGCGGCTGGTCGAGCTCCTCGACGGGCTCCTGCCGGAGCTGGAGGCCGACCCGTCGTACGCCCACTTCCTCCTCGACGGGCAGATGGCCGTGGTGGAGGACTACCTGGCCGTGCGCCCCGAGGCCGAGGAGCGGCTGCGGGTGCTGGCGGCCAGCGGTCGTGTGGCCATGGGTCCCTGGTACGCGCTCCCCGACGAGTTCCTCGTCTCCGGGGAGACCCTTGTGCGCAACCTGCAGCGGGGGCTGCGGGTGGCGGCTCGCTTCGGTGGGGCCATGGAGGTCGGGTACCTGCCGGACATGTTCGGCCATGTGGCGCAGATGCCCCAGCTGCTGCGCCTCTTCGGCTTCGAGCACGCCGTCGTCTGGCGGGGCGTGCCCGCCGCCATCGACCGCAGCGGGTTCTGGTGGTCGTCCCCCGACGGCTCGACGGTCCGGTCCGAGTACCTCCCCCAGGGGTACGGCAACGGCGCCCGGGTGCCCGACGACGCCAAGGCGCTGGTGCGGCGGATCGCCGAGTTCGAGGAGGAGCAGGGCGACCTGCTGACCGGGCCCATCCTCTGGATGAACGGGACGGACCACCTCCTCCCCCAGCCGTGGCTGGGCCGGGTGGTGGCCGAGGCCAACGCCCTCCAGGGCGACCAGCCCGACGGGTACGAGCTGCGCATCTGCTCGCTGGCCGAGCACGTGGCCGCGGCGCCGACCGAGGACCTGCCTCGATGGACCGGCGAGCTGCGCTCCGGGGCGCGGGCCAACCTGCTGATGGGCGTGGCCTCCAACCGGGTCGACGTGAAGCAGGCCGCAGCGCGGGCCGAGCGGGCCCTCGAGCGGCTGGCCGAGCCGCTGTCCGCCCTCTGCCTGCCCGCCGAGCACTGGCCTGGGGCGCTGCTCGACGAGGCGTGGCTGGAGGTCATCCGCAACAGCGCGCACGACTCGATCTGCGCCTGCTCGGTGGACGAGGTGTGCGACGCCGTCCTGCACCGCTTCGCCGAGGCCACCCAGATCGCCGAAGGGCTGGCCGACCGCGCCGTCGGTGCCCTCGGTGCCACGGTGGCCGTCGACGGCCGCACCCCGGTCGTCGTCAACCCCACCGCCCGGACCCGTGGTGGCGTGGTCGAGCTGCGCCTCCCCGGCGACGCCGTGCCGAACGGCTGCCAGCTGGTGGCGGCCCGGCCGGCCCAGCGGGTCCTGCTCGAGGACGCCGCGGTGGAGGTGGCCACCGTGATGGTGGCCGAGCTCGAGTACCTGCAGGGCATCCTCTCGTTCACCGTCGAGACGCCCGACGCCCAGCCGCTGCTCACCGTGGCGCGCGACGAGAGCGGCGCCCTCGTCACGCCGCCGGCGCGGCGCGCCCTGCAGGCCATCCGCGAGGAGCGCCCGGGTGAGCACGTGCGGGTCCGCATCACCAACCGCCCCGCCGTCACCGTCCTCGCTCCGATGGCCGCCGTGCCCGGCTACGGCTGGCAGGCCTGGGCCGGGCCCGCCGCCACGCCCGCCGTCACCGCCACCGAGACGGCGCTGGCCAACGGGCGCGTGACCGTCGAGGTGGACCCCACCGACGGCACCTTCGCCGTCGACGGCCTCGCCGGCTTCGGCCGCCTGGTCGACGGCGGCGACGTCGGCGACACCTACAACTGGTGCCCGCCGCCGGTCGACCGACTGGTTGACCAGCCCACCGCCGTGCGCACGCGGGTCCTCGAGGCCGGCCCGGTGCGGGCCCGCCTCGCCGTCGTCCGCACCTACGAGCTGCCCAGCCACGTCGCGGACGGGCAGCGGAGCGGCTCCCGCGCGGTCGAGGTGACCACCACGCTCGAGCTGCGGGCAGGGGAGGACCTGCTCCGCGTCGAGATCGCCTTCGACAACCACGGCCTGCGGGACCACCGCCTGCGCGTCCACCTGCCCCTCCCCCAGCCGGCGGCGACGTCGCGAGCCGAGTGCGCCTTCTCCGTCGTCGAGCGGGGCCTCGAGGCGGAGGGCGGCCCCACCGAGGGCGGCCTCCCGACGTTCCCGTCGCGGCGCTTCGTCATCGCCGGCGGCCTGACGGTGGCCCACGAGGGCCTCCTCGAGTACGAGCTCGTGGACGTCGCCGCCCCGGCCGGCGGTGACGAGCTGATCGACAGGGGCGAGGCGGCCGCCGGAACCATCGCCCTCACGCTGCTGCGCTGCACGGGCATGCTCTCGCAGGGCCCGATGGCCACCCGGCCGCTCCCGGCCGGTCCGCTGACGCCGATGGAGGGACCTCAGTCGCAGGGCCCCGCGCTGGCGCGGTTCGCGCTGCACCTCGGCGGGCGCGACCCCTACGCGGTGGCCGACGACGCCTTCGTGCCCCTGCTCGTCACGCGTGGCGGGGGTGAGGGCGGCGGGCGCGGCGCTGACGGACAGCTCCTGGCCGTCGAGGGCGCCGAGGTCAGCGCCATCACGCGGGAGGCGGGGGTGCTCCACGTGCGGGTCTTCAATCCCACCACCCAGCCCGTCACCGTGCGCATCGACGGTCACCGGGGATGGCTGCTCGACCTGCGGGGACGGCCCCTCTCACCCTTCGAGGGCCGCTTCGAGCTGACCCCCTGGCAGATCGCCACCGCCGCGCTGGCCTGAACCGAGCCGCACCGGGGTAGAGGTCGGCCATGGCCTCGATCCTCCGCAAGCTCACCATCAGCATGCTCATCCCGTACCTGTGGCGCCGCTGGCGCGACCGGCCGGCCCGGCAGGCCGAGCCCCGTCCGGCCACCCCCGGGCTCGGTGGCAGACTGCCGGCTCCGACCGACGCAAGGGGATGAGATGGCAGACGGCAAGTTCGAGGTTCACATCGATCGCACGCCCGACGAGGTCTGGGCGCTGATCTCGGATTTCGGCGGACTCGAGGGGTGGATGCCCGGCATCGACGCCTGCACGCTCGACGGCGACGTGCGCACGGTGCAGACCGCCAACATGGAGGTGAAGGAGCGCCTCGTCAGCCAGGACGACGCGGCCCGCACCCAGTCGTACTCCATCATCGACGGGCCCATCCCCATCGAGCACCACCTGGCCACCCTCTCCGTCGAGCCCGACGGCGACGGCTCCAAGTTCACCTGGGCCTTCGAGGTGCTCCCCGACGAGATGGCGGGCGCCTTCGGACCGATCTACGAGGGCAGCGCCCAGGCCGTGAAGGCCCAGCTCGAGGGCTGAGCGCGAGACCACCTGGAGGTCAGCGCCCGCTCGACGGTTCGTCGGCGGGCGCTGACCCCTCGGCCGCACCGGGCAGCTCCACCCCGATCGTGGCCAGCCGCTCGACGATGACCTCCCGCACCTGACGGCGACGGCCGTCGATGGCCCCCCGGAGCGAGGACGGCCGATCATCGGCCCGCCGCAGGACCGACAGGGACACCCGGCCGATGTTCTTCAGGGACCGAGGTCGGAGGTTGCGGAAGGCGTAGTCCGGGTGCTCGGCCAGCACAGCCCGCAGCTCGGGAGAGACCACCACGCTGCCCGGGTAGGCGATGGCGGTGGACCGGCTGGCCAGGTTCACCGTGGCCCCGTAGGCGTCGCCCTCCCGTTCGAGCACGGGCCCGATGGCCAAGCCGACCCGCACGTCGGTCAGGTCAGCCGACGAGCGGGAGGCTTCCGCGATGCCAAGCGCGATCTCGGCCGCCGCCACGGGGTCGTCGACGAGGAACATCACCTCGTCGCCGATCATCTTCACCACCCGGCCGCCGCCGGCGATGATCACGTCGTAGGCGAGGCGCTCGAACTGGTCGACGACCTGGGCCAGCTCTTCGTCGCTGGCCTGCTGGGCCAGCGCGGTGAAGCCGACGAGATCGGCGAACCCGACCACCAGGCCCTCCCCCTCCTCGGGGTCGCCGCGCAGCAGCCGGCGCCGGGCGGCCGCCTGCAGGTGGCGGCGCCAGACCTGCTCGAGGATGTCCGGGAACATGGGGAGGAACCCGCCGGCCCGGATGGCCGGGTCGAGGGCCACCTCGGACTGCTCGAGCTCCTCGGCCTGGGCGCTGACGGCGTCGACGATGGCCGAGGCCACCCGGGCCATCGACGACCCCAGCACGCGCGTCATGGCGAAGGCGATGTCGGGGCGCACCACCCCGGCCTCCATCAGCTCGGCCACGGCCCGCATGTTGCGGACGTCCTCGTCCGAGAATGCGGCCTCACCCTCGGCCGGCTCGGGGAAGCCGAGCGAGCGCCAGATGTGTCGGACATCGTCCTCGGACAGCCCCGTGAGCTCGGCCGCGGCCGTGACGTCGTGGCAGATCTCCTGGCCCAGCGCCAGGCGGTCGATGGCCAGGATGGCGAGCGTGCCATCGGCCTCCGCCCG
>DASUDP010000122.1:0-4954 GCA_036275535.1 Acidimicrobiales bacterium
CGTCGTGCTCGAGTACGGCACGGTGTCGAGGGTGTTGGCCGACGGCATGGTGCGGCTGCTGGGCGAGCTGGACCTGGTGGCGCGCGTGAAGGTCGGGCGGACGGCGAAGAGCACGGTTGACACGTATTGGCTCACGATCTCCGGGGCCGACCAGATCGAACGCGCCCTGTGGCTGCTCCCGCCCGATGAGCGGGCCGAAGTCGGTCGGGCCACCGGACGCCAGGCGAAGCGCATCGCACCGACCGGCTACCGACGGCTCACCCAGAAGCACGCCGCCTGGGCCCGGATCGCGTCGGTGTCGACCCGCCCCTACGAGGGCATCGTGTACAGCCTCACGGTCCCCGAGACGCACACCGTCGTGACCAGCTTCGGCCTCGTGACCCATCAGTGCTTCCCCAAAGACACGCGGGCCATGGTGCGGATCGCCGAGGACGCGGGGTACGACTTCAACCTGCTGAAGGGCGTCGTCACCGTGAACGACGAGCAGCTCAACCGGGTGGCCGAGAAGATCGTCGATCTCGCCGGTGGGTCGGTGGAGGGCAAGCGGATCGGCGCCTGGGGGCTCACGTTCAAGGCCCGCACCGACGACTTGCGGGAGTCCCCCTCGCTCGAGATCCTGCGCCGCCTGGTCGAGCGGGGCGCCATCGTCCGGGGCTACGACCCGTCCATGCCCGGCCCCATCGAAGGCATCGAGGTGGTGGACGACCCGTACGCGGCGATCGAGGGGGCCGAGGTGCTGGCCGTGCTGACCGAGTGGGACGAGTTCCGCTGGCTCGACCTCGACAAGGTGGCCAGCGCCATGGCGGTCCGCAACGTCGTCGATGCCCGGAACCTGCTCGATCGGGCCGCCTTCGTGCGGCGCGGGTTCGACTATCGCGGGATCGGGCGGGCCTGATGGCACGGGTCGTCGTCACGGGGGGCGCCGGCTTCCTGGGCTCCCACCTCTGCGAGGCCCTGCTCGACCGCGGCGACGAGGTGGTCGCCATCGACAACCTCGTCACCGGCGCCATCGGCAACATCGAGCGCCTCTTCGCCCGACCCGGGTTCACCTTCGTCGAGCACGACGTCAGCAGCTACGTGTGGGTGCCCGGCGACGTCGATGTGGTGATGCACCTGGCCAGCCCCGCCTCCCCCGTGGACTTCGAGCGCATTCCGATCCAGATCCTGAAGGTGGGGGGGCTCGGCACGCACAACTGCCTCGGGCTGGCCAAGGCCAAGGGGGCCAAGTTCTTCCTGGCCTCGACGAGCGAGGTGTACGGCGACCCGCTCGTGCACCCGCAGCCCGAGACGTACTGGGGCAACGTCAACCCCATCGGGCCCCGGGGCGTCTACGACGAGGCCAAGCGCTTCGCCGAGGCCATGACGATGGCGTACCACCGCCACCACGGCGTGGACGTTCGCATCGTGCGGATCTTCAACACCTACGGGCCTTACATGCGACCCGACGACGGCCGGGCTGTCTCGAACTTCCTGACCCAGGCCCTCGCCGGAAGCCCGATCACCGTGTTCGGGGACGGCTCCCAGACCCGCTCGTTCACGTACGTGGACGACGAGATCAGGGGCTTCCTGGGCCTGCTCGACAGCGATGTCACGACGCCGGTGAACATCGGCAACCCCGGCACCGAGCAGACGATCCTCCAGCTGGCCCAGCTGGCCATCGAGGTCGTCGGCTCCGCGAGCGAGATCGTGTTCGAGCCGCTGCCGGTGGACGACCCGACCCAGCGCCAGCCCGACATCACGCTGGCCCAGCAGGAGCTGGGCTGGAAGCCCGAGGTCGGCCTGCGGGAGGGCCTCGAGCGGACGGCTGCCTACTTCCGGGAGCGGCTGGCCCGCTGACGCCGAGGGCGATGCCGGCGGCCGGTCAGGCGTCGAGGACGGCGTCGAAGCGGGGCAGCGTCGCCTCGTCGCAGTACCGCTCCTCGAAGGCCCGTCGGGCGCGGCCCCGCAGGTCGGTCGCCGAGCGGAGCCCGCGGACCGCGGCCACGACCCCGTCGACGTCACCGTGGCGCAGGCTGTACCCGCAGCCGCAGGCCCGGATGGCTTCGTCGACGTTGCTGCCCTCCGGCCCGACGTAGACGATCGGGAGGCCGGCGGCCAGGTTGGCGTGCAGCTTCGACGGGCTCATCACCCCGAGGGAGCGGTCGTCGAGGGTGATGAGCGCTCCGGCCGCCCCGGCCATCACCGCGGGCGTCTCGTCCTTGGCGACGTACCCGTGGAAGGCGACGTTGGTGAGGCCCCGGGCCCTGGCGTCGGCCACGAGGTCGCTCCAGCGGGCGCCGCCGCCGATGAACACGAAGACCGCGTCGTCTTCCAGCCGGGCGGCGGCGTCGAGGACCGTGTCGAAGCGGTGGCCCACCCCTGTGTTGCCGAGGTAGACGACGATGCTGCGCTCGCCCACCTCCATGGCGTCGTAGCCCTTCCACGGCGGCAGCCCACCGGGCTCGACCGGGGGGAACAGGGACGCTCGCTCCCAGTTCGGCACGACGTGGAACCGAGGTTCCCGGCCCGCGGTGGCGTACTGCGCCAGCAGCTCGGCCATGGCGCCGTCGAGGGCCACCACATCGTCGATGTGCGCGAAGAGCCGACGGTTCAGGGCCCGCAGCAGCCGGCTCAGCCACGCGCCGGGCCGCAGCTCCCCGAAGCGCTCCGCGGCGTCCGGGTAGCAGTCCATGCTCCAGAGCACGACCTTCGTCGAGGGGTGGCACAGCTTGTGGAGGACGGCGCCGAGCACCACCAGCGGCGGCGTGGTCATCGCCACGATGACGTCTTGGCGGGGGCCGACGAGCAGGCGCAGCACGCTCCCGAGAAGGAACGTGGCGTAGCCGGTCAGCCGGCGGGCCAGCGTCGACTTGCCGAGGTCGGGCGTCCACACCCGCCGGACCCGCAGCGACGGGTGCTCCCGGGCGGCACGAGCCTGGGCCAGGCCCTCCAGGTACCCGGCCCGCCCGGTGATGACCGTCACCTCGTCGCCGCGATCGGCCCGGTGCTCGGCCAGCGAGGCCGCCAGCTGGGCCGTCGGGCTGATGTCGGGGGCGTAGAACTGGTTGACGACGGCCAGGCGCACGGACCGCGCCTCAGCCGAGCTGGCCGGCGACCGCGGCGACCATCTCGTCGACGATGGTCGGCAGGTCGTAGCGCTGCTCCCAGGCAGGGAAGTGCTCGCGGAACTTGCCCATGTCGGTGTAGTAGCAGATGTGGTCGCCGACCCGGGCCTGGTCGTCGTAGGTGAGGACGGGCCGGTTCCCGCCGCTGGCGTCGGCGATCAGCTCGACGCACTCCAGGAGGCTGGCGGCGTTGGCCTTGCCGCCGCCCAGGTTGTACGCCTCACCGGGGCGGGGGTCCTGGGCGAAGGCCCAGAAGGCGCTCACGACGTCCGCCGAGTGGATCTGGTCCCGCACCTGCTTCCCCTTGTACCCGAAGATCGTGTACGCCCCTTCCCGCAGGGCGGTGTGCACGAGGTAGCTGAGGAAGCCGTGGAGCTCCACGCCGGAGTGGTGGGGGCCGGTGAGGCAGCCGCCCCGGAAGGCGGCGGTCCGCAGCCCGAAGTAGCGGCCGTACTCCTGGGTGAGCACGTCGGCGGCCACCTTGGACGCCCCGAAGAGCGAGTGGAGGCAGCCGTCGATCGACATCGTCTCGTCGATCCCCTCGGCCAGCGCCGGATCGGCGTAGTCCCACCGGGTGTCGAGCTCGACGAGGGGGACCTTGTTCGGGTTGTCCCCGTAGACCTTGTTGGTGGAGACGGTGATGAACACGGCCTCGGGCGTGTGCCGGCGGGCCGCCTCGAGCAGGTTGAGGGTGCCCCCCGCGTTGACGTCGAAGTCGTCGAAGGGGCGCGAGGCGGCGAGGTCGTGGCTCGGCTGGGCGGCGGCATGGATGACGAGGTCGTAGCCCTCCCGCTCGAACAGCGCCTCCACCCCCGCCCGGTCTCGGATGTCGAGGCTGTGGTGCGTGTAGCGGGCGCACACCGCCTCCAGTCGCTGGCGGTTCCAGGTGGTGTCGCCCCCCGGGCCGAAGAAGTCGGCCCGCATGTTGTTGTCGATGCCGTGGACGGCGAAGCCGAGCCCGTCGAAGAACTCCACCGCCTCCGAGCCGATCAGCCCCGCGCTGCCCGTCACGAGCACCTTCATGAGCGGGCAGACATGGCGGTGGGGGCGGCGGGCACGGGGGCGAAGCCTACCGAGCGACCTGCCAGACTCCGAAGCGCCATGCGCGTCGCCGTCACCGTCGAGCAGCTCTGGCACCGGGTGCCCGGTGGGACCGCGCGCGCCACCCTCGACACGATCGCGGCGGTCGCCGCCCACGGCGGGGTGGAGCAGGTCGGGGTGAGCGCCTGGCACCGCCAGCCGCCTCCGGCGGAGTGGGCCACCACCATCGCGGTGCGATCCCTCCCGCTGCCCCGCCTCGCCCTCTACGACGCCTGGCAGCGCCTCCGCCACCCGATCGTGGAGCGGGCCACGGGTCCGGTCGACCTGGTCCACGCCACCGCCCACGTGGCGTCGGCGTCTCGAGCGCCCTGGGTGGCCACGGTCCACGACCTGCACTTCCTCCACGATCCCTCGCACTTCACGAAGCGGGGGATCTCCGTGTTCCACCGGTTCCTCGACCTGGTCCGCGCCGAGGCGGCAGTGGTGGTCTGCCCCTCCGAGTCCACCCGCGCCGATTGCCTGGCTGCCGGCATCGAGGCCGACCGCGTGCGCATCACGCCGTGGGCGACGCACGCCGCGCCGGTGCCGGAGGGGGCGGCGGAGGGGGTCAGGGACAAGTACGGCCTGCACCGTCCGTTCGTGCTCTTCGCCGGCACGGTGGAGCCCCGCAAGAACCTCCGCCGGCTGCTGGAGGCGTTCGAGCGCCTCGGCGACGTCGACGCCGACCTCGCCCTGGCCGGACCGGCGGGCTGGAGCGAGGACCTGCCCACCACGCGAGCCAGGCGCCTCGGCTTCGTCCCCCGGAGCGA
>DASUDP010000123.1:0-49456 GCA_036275535.1 Acidimicrobiales bacterium
CAGCTCGTCACCGTGCACGACCGCCTGCACGGTGAGGTCACCCGACCGGCCGATGACATCGTCTTGCGGCGCAACGACGGCATCATCGCCTACCACCTCGCCGTCGTCGTCGACGACCACGACCAGGGCGTGGCAGAGGTCGTCCGCGGTGACGACCTGCTCGACGCCACGCCCAGCCAGGCCCACCTGCTCGACCTGCTCGGGTTGCCTCGTCCGGCCTGGGCCCACGTGCCGCTCGTGCTGGGCCCCGACGGCGACCGGCTGGCCAAGCGCCACGGGGCCGTGACGCTGGCCGACCTGGTCGCCACCGGGCTCGACCCCGCTGGGGTGCGCTCGCTTCTCGCTGCCAGCGTAGGGCTGGCCGACCCGGGCCAGGTCGTCACGATGGACCAGCTGCGCGCCCGGTTCCGTCCGGACGCCCTGCCCCGGGACGCGTGGGTGCTCGACCCGAGCCACTTCCCGCCCCCCTGAGCGACCCCTCCCCCTTACGGTGAGGGTGAGATGCAGGCGCCAAGCCCTCGCTACTTGGGCACGATGCCGGTTGCTCCGTCGACGAGGGTGGCTGCCCACTCGACGGCCTTGATCGCGTCGCGGCGGGCGCCGTCGACCGTCTGGTACTGCGACTTGTTCTTCAGCTTCAGGAGCCGGCCGAGGGTTGGTGCTAGCGGCCGGGCTGCCGGGCCGGCGCCCCGGAGCTCGGCCACGGCATCGGGCGCGCGCGTCCGACAGCGCGCTCATCGTCGAGCCCGCACGGTGGCGCGTCGTGGCAGTTCCGCGGACGTGAGCGCGACCGCATCTGCACGAAGGTCGACCGCGAGCCGGTCTTCGGCCCCGGTCCATCAACGCGGCGAGCTCGCCGGTGGTGTACTCCACCACCGCGCAGCGGTTCCCCGTCCACGCCGTGACCGCCCGTGCGAACGGGTCGACCTGGTCGTCCCAGGCGTCGTCGGCCTCGCCGGGGCGGAGCACGCATCCCAACGGCATCTCACCCTCGCCGTAGGGGGCGACCCCTCAGGCCAGCCAGCGGGCGCCCCACCGGGCTCGTTCGCACCACCAGCCGAGCTCGTCGGCGTCGCCCAGAGCCTTCTCCCACCCGAACTGGACGAGCGTGCCGAGCAGGCACAGACCGATCTGGGCCTCCCACCACTGCCCGGTGGCGATCCCTCGGCGCTCGAGCGCGGCTCGCAGCGCGTCGATGGCATCCTCCTTGGGCTCGGGCAGGCGTGACCGGTTGAGAGCCAGGTACCAGCCGAGGTCGTGGCCCACCGGCCCGATGCCCGGGTAGGTCCAGTCGAGGAGGATCGTGCGGCCGTCATGGGCCCCCACGTTCCCGAGCTTCCAGTCGCCGTGGAGGAACGTCTGCGGGGTGCGTCGCACCGCGGTGACGAGCGGGTCGAGGTCGTGGCGCAGGCTCGTGACGAGGTCGTGCACGTCACCCGGGGCGCGGGTGGCGAGCTGCTGCCAGCCGCGGGCGGCGATCGGGGGGACGGCGTCGGGCCAGCCGAGGCGCTCCTCCGCCGCCAGCCAGCCCGGGCCGAAGGCGCTCCAGCGGTTCTCCAAGGGGAGGAGGTCGGGCAGCCCGTCGGCCTCCCAGAACGCGGCCGACAGCTCGGCCAGGTGGTCGAGCAGCTGGCGGTGCACCTCCAGGCTGAGGGTGTCGTCCCCTGGTGGCACGAGGTGGGTCCCGACGTCGCGCAGGAGCAGCGCGCCGCCCCAGCCGTTGCGGCCCAGGCCGGTGGCCGCACCCACCACCGTGTGGTCGATGGCCTTGGGCACCGCGTCGAGGAGCCCCGTCGTCCAGACGGCGACCGGGCGGCAGCACAGGTCACCGAAGCCGCGCATCGTCCAGTCGTCGTCGACGTGGAGGTGCTTCAGGACGAACCGTTCCCCACCGCGCTCGACCCGCTCGAGCCGGGCCCCCGACTTGGCGTCGCTCGCCACCAGCGGACCGAGGATGCGCCCGCCGTCGAGGAGCTCCTCCAGCGAGGTGGCCGCTGCCCGGGGCGCCAGGTCCGCCGTCATGCCGGCAGCATGCCACCGTCGGGGCCGTTCGGCCCGGGAGGAGCGTCATCGCGGCCCGCTACCGTCAGCACCGTGGGCATCGTCGACGAGGACATCCAGGCGGTCCGGGCCGCCACGGACATCGTCGCGGTCATCACGAAGTACACGCAGCTGCGACGGTCCGGCTCCCGCTGGGTCGGCCTGTGCCCCTTCCATGCCGAGAGGTCGCCGTCGTTCAACGTCAACCAGGAGCTAGGCCTGTACCGGTGCTGGGGCTGCCAGGTGCGGGGCGACGCCATCACGTTCATCCGGGAGGTCGAGCACCTCGACTTCGTGGCCGCCGTCGAGCTGCTGGCCGGATGGGCCGGCGTCACGCTGCGCTACTCGGACAAGGACGAGGGGGAGGGCCGCAAGCGGCGGGGCAAGCTGGTGGCGGCCGTCGAGCAGGCCGTCGACTGGTACCACCAGCGGCTCCTGTCCGCCCCCGACGCCGCGGCCGCTCGGAAGTACCTGCGCGAACGGGGCCTCACCGGCGAGGAGGTGCGGGCGTTCCGGATCGGTTGGGCGCCCGACGCCTGGGACGAGCTCACCAAGGCGCTGCGCCTGCCCGACGACGTCGTGCGCGACACCGGGCTCGGGTACCTGAACCGCAACGGCCGGCAGACCGACGCCTTCCGGGGCCGGATCCTCTTCCCGATCTTCGACGCCAACGGCGACGCCGTCGGCTTCGGGGGCCGCGTCATGCCGGGCGGCGAGGGGCCGAAGTACAAGAACACCCCGGAGACGGTGCTCTACCAGAAGTCCAAGCTGCTCTACGCCCTGAACTGGTCGAAGGCCCGGATCGTCAACGACGACCGGGCCATCATCTGCGAGGGGTACACCGACGTGATCGGCTTCGCCCGCGCCGGGCTGCCGGCCGCCGTCGCCACGTGCGGCACGGCCCTCACGGAGGAGCACGTGCGTCTGCTGCGGCGCTACGCCCGCAAGCTCGTATTGGCCTTCGACGCCGACGCCGCCGGGCAGGCGGCCGCGGAGCGCTTCTACCAGTGGGAGCGCGACCACGAGATCGAGGTGAGCGTGGCCGACCTGCCCCCCGGCGTGGACCCGGCCGACCTCGCCGGCTCGGATCCCGAGCGCCTGGCCACCTCCGTGGAGCACGCGGTGCCCTTCCTCAAGTTCCGCGTCGACCGGGTACTCGGGGCTGCCGACCTGACGACGGCCGAGGGCCGGGGCCGCGCCGCGGAGGCCGCCCTCGACGTGCTGCGCGAGCACCCGAGCGCCTTCACCCGTGACCAGTACGTGATGGAGGTGGCCGGCCGCTGCCGGGTCGAGCCCGACACGCTGCGGCGCGCTCTCGACGAGGCGATCCGTCGACCACCGCAGCGCAGCGACGGCGACGGCCACGGCGGGTCCCCGCGCGACGGCCGCTCGCGGCGTGCGGGTGCGGGAGAGGAACCCGCCCCGCTCCCCGCTCCCCGCTACGAGGAGGAGCGCGACAGCCCCGAGCTGGAGGTGCTGCGCCACGTCGTGCACCGCTGGGACGGCGTCGAGCCCTGGGTGCGGTACCCGGAGCT
Source organism: Acidimicrobiales bacterium (assembly GCA_036275535.1). Lineage (GTDB taxonomy): Bacteria > Actinomycetota > Acidimicrobiia > Acidimicrobiales > VFJN01 > VFJN01. The sequence continues at coordinate 3,576 of DASUDP010000123.1, forward strand.
GTTCAGCACGGACCTCCACGCCCGCGCCTTCCTGGCGCTGATGGCCCACCCCACCGTCCCCGAGGCCATCGACGCCGCCGACCCCGACGTCGCCGAGCTGCTGACCCGCCTGGCCACCGAAGAGGCCCAGGCCGACCCCTTCGACGCCGTCGTCCGGCTGCTCACCGAGCTGGCCCGGCGGGAGATCGCCGCGCTGCGGGTGCAGATCGCGGCCCAGCCCGACGACCTCGAGCCGCTGCGCCTCCAGCACTGGCTCACCCAGGTGATCGACCAGCTCCGCGACCCCAAGTCCGCCGGTGCCGCGGCCGACCAGTTGGTAGCGTGGCTCGGGTCCAAGGGTGAGGAAGGGGCATGAGCGAGGCGACACCGATCCCAGCGTGGGGCCTTCCCGAAGCTGACCTGCAGGTGCTCATCGCCCGGGGCCAGAAGCGCGGCGCGCTCACCATGGACCAGGTGCTCGACGTCCTGCGCCACGTGGAGCTCACCACGGAGGTGCTGGCCACCGTCCGTGACCACCTCGCCGCCCACGGGATCCTGCTCGACGAGACAGTCCCCCCGATCGACCTCGGGGATCTCGAAGACGAGCCCGGCCCCGTGCTGGCCTCGACGCCCGGTGGGGTGCCGGCGGTCCCGGTGTCGGTCGAGGCCGAGCTCCACGAGGCCGACGACGCGGCCACCTATGCGGCCAGCGACTTCGAGCAGGATGGCCCCGAGCTGGGCGGGGTGCGGCCGGCCCGCTCCGCGGCCGCTCGTCGCCGGGCGATGCGGGCGGCGACCAGCCCCGCCGATCGGGGGGGCTCGTCCGACCCCGTCCGGATGTACCTGAAGGAGATCGGGCGCGTCCCGCTGCTCACGGGGGCCGAGGAGGTCGAGTACTCACGGCGCATCGAGACGGGGGGCCTGGCCGCCGCCCAGCTGGCCGACCTCGCCGCCCAGGGCCGGCTCGAGTCGCTGTCGTTCGAGGAGCGGCGGGCGCTGCAGCGCGCCGTCCGCCGAGGCGACGACGCCCGCGAGGTGATCATCGAGGCGAACCTGCGCCTCGTCGTCTCGATCGCCAAGCGCTACGTGGGTCGGGGCATGCAGTTCCTCGACCTGATCCAGGAGGGGAACCTGGGGCTCATGCGGGCCGTCGAGAAGTTCGACTACACGAAGGGCTTCAAGTTCTCCACCTATGCGACGTGGTGGATCCGCCAGGCCATCACCCGGGCCATCGCCGACCAGGCCCGCACCATCCGCATCCCGGTGCACATGGTGGAGTCGATCAACAAGGTCCACCGCATCCAGCGCCAGATGATGCAGGAGCTCGAGCGCGAGCCCACGGTGGAGGAGCTGGCCGAGCGGGTCGGGCTCACCGAGGACCGGGTGCGGGAGATCCAGCGCATCAGCCTCGACCTGCTCTCCCTCGACGCACCGGTGGGGGAGGAGGACGACTCCAACCTCGCTGACTTCATCGAGGACCACGCCGCGGAGGCGCCCGCGGAGGCGGCCGCCCGGCGGATGCTGAACCGGGCCGTCATCGACGCCCTCGACGAGCTGAGCGAGCGCGAGAAGGCCGTGGTCCGGCTGCGGTTCGGCCTCGAGGACGGCCAGGCCCGCACCCTCGAGGAGGTGGGCAAGGAGTTCGGGGTGACGCGGGAGCGCATCCGCCAGATCGAGTCGAAGACGCTGGCCAAGCTCCGGCACCCGCACCGCAGCCAGAAGCTGCGCGACTACCTCGACAGCGAGTAGCCGGTGCCGCGACGCGGCCGCTATCGTGCGAGGTCCCTTCCGGGGTAGCTCAGCTGGCAGAGCAGCTGACTGTTAATCAGCTTGTCGGGAGTTCGAGCCTCCCCCCCGGAGCTCAGATGGCGTCACCTCGGGTGGCGCCATCAGCGCGTCCGGGCTCGCGCCGTGGGGCCGGTAGCGTGCCGCCGGGCCTGTAGCTCAGTGGTCAGAGCAGGGGACTCATAATCCCTCGGTCGCGGGTTCGATCCCCGCCGGGCCCACGTCAGGAGGCGGGTGAGCCTGGGACCTTCGGCTCTGGTCGAGCGGCGGCCGGCTCGACACACTCACGCCATGACGCAGCGCAAGCTCGAGGAGCTCTCGCCCGAGGAGTGCATGGCCCTGCTGGGACAGTGCCGGGTGGGGCGGCTGGTGTACCAGGACGACCTCGGTCCGGCGGCCGTGCCGGTCAACTACGGGCTGGCCGGCTCGGACATCGTGATCCGGGTGGAGGGCGGAGCGAAGCAGGCGGCCATGGAGCAGGCATCGTTGGGCTTCGAGGTCGACCACATCGACGACGACGAGCACGCCGGCTGGAGCGTGCTCGTCCGGGGCAGCGGGCACGAGGTGCCGCGGGACCTCGTGCCCCAGCTGCTGCACCGGGTCGGGGAGCGGTTCCCCGCCCCGTGGGCCAGCGGGGTGCACAACGTGTGGCTGCAGATCACCCCGCGGGTGGTGACCGGTCGCCGCCTCGGCCCGGAGACGACGACGCCGCTGTCCTGAGGCGGTCGCGCAGCCACGTGGCGTCGGTGACGGCGTGGCCCTCGTAGTCGTTGTTGAAGTAGGCGTAGACGTCCACGCCTTGGTCCAGCCACGTGCCGAGGCGCTCGGCCACCCGCCCCAGGCGGCGGCCGGTGTAGCGGCCCCGGTACTTGGCCTGCAGGGCCTGGGGACCGTGGAAGCGGACATAGGTCCAATCGGCCGTGCGCTCCCACGGGTGGTCGGCCAGCAGGTCGTGGATGCACAGCGCGGCGCCGTGGCGGGCCAGGACGTCGAAGACCTCGTCGTGGAGCCACGACTCGTCGCGCAGCTCGACGGCCCAGCGGATGTCCTTGGGGGCCACCTCGAGGAGCTCGTCGAGCCGGGCCGCGTTGCGCTTCCAGCGCGGCGGGAGCTGCACCAGGTTGGGGCCGAGGTGGGCGCCGAGGAGGCGGACCCGCTCGAGGTGCCGGGGGAGCCACGATCCTGCATCGCGCAGCTTCATGCGGTGGGATCCGAACTGGCCGACCTTCAGCGCGTAGCAGAACCCCGGCGGGGCCTGTCGCTCCCAGGCCTCCACGGTCGAGACCGGGGGCAGTCGGTAGAAGGTGTTGTTGATCTCGACGGTGTCGAAGCGGCGGGCGTAGAGCTCGAACCAGGTGCGGGCAGGAGCGTCGGCCGGGTACACCACCCCCCGCCAGTCCTTGTAGGACCAGCCCGAGCAACCGATCCGTGCCGATCCCCTCACCAGCGCCGAGGCTAGGTTGCGCGCATGAGCGATGAGCAGGATCGAGCCGAGGCCCTCGACGCCGACGAGCTGGGCGAGGGCTTCCCGCCCGACGAGCCCCTGGGTGTCGACGAGGCCGAGGTGACCCCCCTGGGCGAGCGCACCTCGGAGTCCTTCGAGGAGCGCGATGCCCGCCAGGAGACGCTGCCGGACGAGGCCGACCGCCCCGTGATCCGGCCCTACCACGAGGCCGACGAGGACCTGCTCGACGACGAAGCTCAGGCCGTCGCCGACGCCGAGATCGGCGGGCGCGACCGCGACTCCGACGACGTCCCGGAGTCGGCCGAGGAGGCGGCGCTGCACCTCGAGGGCGACTGAGCCGAGGGTTCGATCCCGTCGGGCTGGGTATCGCACCGGGAGGCCCCTGAGGGGCCCGTCCCCCCACGAACCCGACCCCGGAGGCTCACCCTCATGGACGCTGTCGCCCTGCTCACCGCCGACCACAACCGCGTGCGGGGGCTCTTCACCAAGTTCCGCTCCGCCCACGAGGCCGAGGACGTCTCCGCCATGAGCGAGGCGGTGACCAAGATCTTCACCGAGCTCGAGGTGCACACCACGATCGAGGAGGAGATCTTCTACCCCCGCGTGCAGGACGTGAACGACGAGATCAGCGAGATGGTCGACGAGGGCCTCCAGGAGCACCACGTCGTCGACGTGCTGATGGAGGAGATCAAGGCGCTCGAGCCCGGAGCCGACGACTGGGTGGCCAAGGTCACCGTCCTCATCGAGCAGGTCGAGCACCACGCCGAGGAGGAGGAGAAGGAGATGTTCCCGCCGGTGCGCGGCAAGCTCGGCGCGGATGTCCTCGACCCCCTCGCCAGCGAGCTCGAGTCCCGCAAGAAGCAGCTCGGCGCTCCGGTCCTCCAGGACAAGATCGACCTCACCAAGACCGAGCTGATGGAGCTGGCCAAGGACCAGGAGATCCCCGGGCGCTCCACGATGGACCACGAGGAGCTGGCCGCCACCGTCGCGCCGAGCTGATGCCGGCGTTCGGCTACACGCTCTCGAGCGAGGAGCACGGCCCTCTCGACCTGGTGGCCAACGCCCGCCGGGCCGAGGAGGCCGGGCTCGACTTCGTGTCGATCTCCGACCACTTCCACCCGTGGACCGAGACCCAGGGCCACAGCCCCTTCGTGTGGTCCGTGCTGGGAGCCGTCGCGGTGGCGACCGAAGCGATCGGTGTCGCCGTTGGCGTGACGTGCCCCACCGTGCGGGTGCACCCGGCGGTGCTGGCGCAGGCCAGCGCCACCGCCTCGCTGCTGCTCGAGGGCCGATTCACGTTCGGCGTCGGCACCGGCGAGGCCCTCAACGAGCACATCCTCGGCCACCGGTGGCCCCGGCCCGAGGTGCGCCTGGCCATGCTGGAGGAGGCCGTAGATGTCATCCGGCAGCTCTGGACCGGCGAGACGGTCGACCACCGAGGCGACTTCTACGAGGTGGAGAACGCCCGCCTGTTCGACCCACCCGCCGCGGCCCCTCCGATCGTGGTGTCGGGCTTCGGCGAGGAGGCGACCCGTCTGGCTGCTCGCATCGGCGACGGCTACTGGGGGCACGCGCCCGAGCCGGCCCTCCCGCAGCTGTTCGAGAAGGAGGGCGGCACGGGCCCGCGGTACGCCCAGATCAACGTGTGCGTGGCCCCCGACGCCGCCGCCGCTCGCCGGACGGTGCACGAGGTGTGGCCCAACGGCGGCGTGCCCGGCCAGCTGTCCCAAGACCTGCCGACCTGGACGCACTTCGAGCAGGCGGCGTCGCTCGTCACCGAAGAGGACGCCACCTCGTCGATCCCGTGTGGCCCCGACGTCGAGCCGATCGTGGAGTCGACGCGGAGGTTTCTCGACGCCGGCTACGACCACGTGTACTTCCACCAGATCGGGCCGGACCAGGACCCCTTCTTCGAGCTGTGGTCCGACGCGCTCCAACCGGCGCTGGCCGAGCTCCGCTAAAGGTCCTCGCCCAGCCAGGCCGGAGCGTGGTCGAGCAGGTGGTGGCTGACGTCCGCGCACCGGTCGAGCACGTCGCAGAGCTGCTCCTGGCCGCTGAAGACCCGGGCCAGGCTCACCTCGACGCGGGCCACGATGGTGAGGCTGCGCTCCGACGGGTCGGTGGCCGACGGGTACGAGTCGATGGCCGACACCTCGAGGGGCAGGTCCGCTCCGCCCACCCCGGCCAGCGCCGTGGCCAGCAGCAGCAGGTCGGGACCGTTGGGGAGCGGCGGCATCGACCAGGTGAACAGCAGCGGGAACCAGAAGCTGTCCGGCGGGTCCTCGTCCTCGGGGAGGCCCATCACCAGGTCCTCGAACGACAGCAGGGTGCGGGGATCGACCTCCAAGGACAGGTGGAGGTCGAGCGGGCCGCCGCAGGCCTCCTCCGGGTGCAGGTCGACCTCCCAGGCCTGGCGCAGCGAGTAGGTCTCGACGAAGTGCCGCTCGTCGTGCACGTGGAACCCGTGGTCGACGGCGTGGTCCTTCAGGTCGGCGACGAAGCCTGCGATGTCGATGGCGGCCACGGGACCAGCCTGCCACGCCGCGCCGACACTGCATGCACCGCCCGGAGCGGTGAGCGATGCCGTCCCGGGCGACCGCTACCGTCGACGCGGATGGACGACGACCGCCTCCTCGAGGTGCTCCACGACGCCGCTGACGCCGTGCGTGGCGCCCTCGACGGCTTGAGCGACTGGGGGGAGTCCGGCGCCCGCACCGGGCAGTACCTGAGCGACGTGGCCGCCGACGTGGCGGTCCTGGCCGTCCTGGACGAGGCCGGGGTCGGGGCGATGAGCGAGGAGTCGGGCCTGCACCACGGCGACCGGCCGATCGTGGTGGTCGTCGACCCGGTGGACGGCAGCACGAACGCCAGCCGGGGTCTCCCGTGGTACGCCACCAGCCTCTGCGCCGTCGACCGGGACGGGGCCCGGGCCGCCGTCGTCGTCGACCAGGCCGGAGGGCGCCGGTTCGAGGCCGTGCGAGGCGGCGGGGCGCGCTGCGACGGCGTCTCCCTGCGCCCGAGCGAGGTCGAGGACATGGGCCACGCCCTCATCGGCCTCTCCGGGTACCCGCCCTGGTACTTCGGCTGGAAGCAGTACCGGGCCCTCGGCGCGGTGGCCCTCGACCTCTGCGCCGTGGCCGCCGGGCAGCTCGACGCCTACGTGGACTGCAGCCCCAGCGCCCACGGGGCCTGGGACTACCTCGGCGGGATGCTGATCTGTCAGGAGGCCGGCGCTGAGGTTTGCGACGCCCTGGGTCGCCCGCTGGTGACCCTGGAGCACGCCGTCCGGCGCACGCCGGTGGCGGCCGCCACGCCGGCCCTCCTCGACCGGGCCGTGAGGGAGCGGCGGCGGTTCTCGGAGCACGACCTCTGGGCGGCCGAGCGCGTCGAGCTCCACCCCGAGAGCGGGGCCTCGTGATCGAGCGCGCCCACCGCGTCGCCTTGCGGGTGTTCCGCCGCCTGCCGGTGCGGGCCCGGCGGCAGGTCGTGCGCACGATCGCGCCCGGCTACACGGTCGGCGCGATGTGCTTCATCGAACGGGCGGACGGCACGCTGCTGCTGGTGCGCCTGTCCTACCGCGAGCGATGGGGCGTGCCCGGGGGCCTGCTCCGGCGCGGCGAGGCCCCCGAGGACGCCGCCCGTCGCGAGGTGCGCGAGGAGGTCGGCCTCGAGGTGACCCTGGTGGGGGAGCCCGCCGTCGTGGTGGAGGCCGAGCCCCGGCGCGTCGACATCATCTTCCGGGCCCGGCCGGCCTCCGGTCAGGCCCCGGACGCCGCAGTGCCGAGCTCCCCCGAGATCACCGAGGTCGGCTGGTTCCCCGCCGATGCCCTCCCCCAGCTGCAGCACGAGACGTCGAGCGCCCTGGTCGCCCTGGCCCGCTCCTCCCGGTCGCCGCAGGCGGTGCCCCTCCCGGAGTCCTGAGCGCCCCGCCGCTCATCCGCCGAGGGCGGACACGAGCCGGCGGTGCCGGGCCGAGCAGGGATGGCGCAGCTTGGTGAGCGCCTTGGCCTCGATCTGGCGGATCCGCTCGCGGGTCACGTTGTAGAGCTGACCCACCTCGTCGAGGGTCAGCGGCTGCTCCCCGTCGAGGCCGAAGCGCAGCGAGAGGATCTCCCGCTCCCGCGGGTTCAGGTAGTCCAGCAGCGTGTGGAGGTCCGCCCGGGCCAGGGAGAGCGCGGCGGCGTCGAACGGCGCCTCGGCGTTGTCGTCGGCCAGGAGGTCGCCCAGCTCACCGTCGTCCTCGCCGATCGAGGCCGACAGCGACACGAGGTCGGGGGCGGCCCGCAGCGCCGCTCGCACCCGGTCGACCCGCAGGCCCGTCTCCTCGGCCAGCTCCTCTGGGGTCGGCTCCCGGCCGAGGGCCTTCAGCATGGTGGCCGAGGTCTTCGCCAGGACCGACATCGTGTCCACGAGATGGGACGGGAGGCGGATGGTCCGGCCCTTGTCGGCCACCCCCCGGCCGATGGCCTGACGGATCCACCAGGTGGCGTAGGTCGAGAACTTGAAGCCCTTGCGGTGGTCGAACTTCTCGACCGCCCGCATCAGCCCGAGGTTCCCCTCCTGGATGAGGTCGAGCAGGGTCATGCCGGTGCCCTGGTACCGCTTGGCGATCGACACGACGAGGCGCAGGTTCGACTGGATGAAGGTCCTTCGGGCTGTCTCGGCGGCGGCGATGTCGGCGGCCAGGGCCCGCCGGGCGCTGGCCGGCAGGTTGGCCTCGAGGAGCTTCGCTTCGGCCACCCGCCCGGCCTCGATGGCCTTGGCCAGCTCGACCTCCTGCTCGGCGGTGAGCAGGGGGTACGACCCGAGCTCGCTCAGGTAGCGCCGGGTCAGGTCGACGGTGCTGTCGCTGTCGGTGGAACGGTTGTGCGCTCGCACGCCCCGGCTCCTCTGTCGTCGCGGCCCCGCACGTCGCGGCCCGATCTCGGATCGACCGTAGTGGGCACCTGTGCGGGGTTCGGGGATGGTTCGCGGCCCTCAAGGACCGCCGGCCGCCTGCCGATACAGCGCAGAGGACGCCCATCGGTCGCGGCGCGAGCGCGGCTGCAGGATCGACCCGGAGCGATGGCAACCACATGACCGACCCCGGCTCCCACGCCGCAGACCGCATGCCCCCTCGGCTGACGGTGGCGCGCGCGTCGGGGGACGAGCGACGAGCCGTCCGAGCCTCGATGAGCTGCCCAGTCATCGACGGCCCAGGCCTGGCCGCGGTGGCGGCCGCGGTGGCGGCCGGGCAGGCGTCGGCCCGAGCGACGGTCCGCCAGCGCGCCGAGATGGGGGTGCGGCGGGCCAGCGATGCCCTGAGCGCGGCCCACGACCGCTACGACGGGGTGCTGGCGGGACAGGCCGCGCTGCGGGCGGGGGCTGCGTGGGCCGGCCAGGCCGACGCCGAGCTGGCGGCCGCACGGGCCTCGGTGGAGGAGGCCGAGGCCACCCTCGACGCCTGCCAGGCCGAGCAGCGCCGGGCCCTGGCCCAGCTCGACCGGGTCGTGGAGCAGCGAGCCACCGCGGCGGCCGCCATGACCGAGGCCGAGCAGCAGCTGGGCGACCTCGGGGTGGCGGAGATGGACGAGTCGGGCCTCCGTCGGGAGCTGGAGGCGTCCGGCCAGGCCGTGCGGGCCGCCCAGGCTGCCCACGAGGCGGCGGTGTCCGCGCTCCAGGAGCGCCAGGCCGAGCTGGCCCGCGCCTCCGAGCGCCGGGCGATGCTCGCCGAGGCGCTCGGTGAGGGCGGCACCGAGCCGGGGGACCTCGCGGCCGTCGACGCGGTGGCCGCCGCCCTCGAGGCGTGGGATGCGGCGGCGTCCCTGGCCGGTCCGGACGCCACCGCCACCGCCCTGGCGGACGCCTGGACCGACCTGCAGGCCGACCTGGCGGGCGTCGCTGCCACCGCACCGTTGCCCGACCGGGCCGCCCTCATCGCCGCCGAGGCTCGGGTGGTCGAGGCCGGCACGGCGCTGGCTCGCCTAGAGGCGGAGACGGGAGCCGGCGCGCTGCAACCCGAGACCCGCGCCGCCATCGAGGCGGCCCACGAGGCGGTGCTGGCGGCCGAGGAGCGCGCCGGCCGCCGCCTGGGCGGGGGTGGCGCCCGCCGGGAGCTGGAGCGTGCTCGGGCCCACGAGGAGGACCTCCTCGCCCACTACGGCTTCGCCACCTACATCGACGTCGTCCTGACCGGTGGACGGGCGCACCGGGACAGTCCCGAGCTGCTCCACGCCGCCCGCACCTACCGGCACGCCGTGGCGGAGCGGGACGCGCTGGTGGCGGCGACGGCGGCCCGGCCCGAGCTGGCCTACCTCGACGGCGAGCGCACCCGGCTCCACGGGCACTGCGTCGAGGTGCTCGGCGTGGACCCGGGGGACGACGTCGTGGGCCTCCTGCGGGCCCATCCCGCCGTGCCTGCCCCTATCGTCGAGGCCCTCCGGGACGCGCTGGCCGAGGTCGGCGTCCGGCCCGTCGGGATCAGCCTCCCCGAGGCCGCCTCCGGGTGGCTGGCCGGGCACCGCTCCGCCATCACCGAGCGCGAGCGCCGGCAGGGGTCCGCGGCCGAGGCGCAGGCCGAGGTCGACGAGCTGGCCGGCGAGATCGCCCGACTCCAGGGTGAGGTCGATGCCGCCGAGTCGGCGGTCGCCGACGCCGCGCAGGCCCTCGAGATGGCCGGGCGGTCCGTCAGTGCCTTCGAGTCGGAGCTCTCGATGCGGGCCGACGAGGATGCCAAGCGGCTGCAGCGATTCGCCGCCGCCGAGCAGCTCCGTCACCAGATCGCCGCCCTGTCGAGCACCCTGGTCAGCGCTGAGCAGGAAGCCCGGGGCGCCCTGGAACGGGCCACCACCGCCTTGGCCGAGGCCGACGCGGCGCTCGACCGGGCCACGGCCCGGGTGGCCGACGTCGGCCGCCGCGCCCGCAGCCTGGTGGAGACCCTGCCCGCCGACCAGCGCCCCGAGGGCGACCCGGTCGCCGACCTCCCCGACCTGGCGGCTCGGCTCGAGGCCCGTGCCGAGGGCTGCACCGAGCAGCTGGCCCAGGCGGAGAGCGGCCGAGCCGCAGCGGCTCACGACCACGCCGAGGCGGTGGCGGCTCTCGAGGCCGCCGTCGCCGCGGCGAGCCAGGTGCAGCCGGAGGACCACCTCGAGGCGCTCCGCGCCGAGCTGGCCGCCGGCGACGACGTCATCGTCCTCGACGAGCCGTTCGACCAGCGGCCGGCCGAGCAGCGGGCCGAGCTCCGGGAGATCGTGCTGGAGGCCAGCCGCCGACGTGCCGTCGTCCTCCTCACTGCGGACCCGGAGCTGTTGGGCTGGGCCATCGAGCTGCCCGCCTCCGAGGGTGCCGTCGTCGCCGTCGATGCGCTCAACCTCAAGTGCGCAGATGCCGACGAACAAGAGGTGAACCGGGCGGTCCTCGAGCTGAGCGATGCAGTGGAGCCGTCCGCCGACGCAGTCCCCACCCCGTCGGCCCGCTGGGCCGGCCACCGCTGACTCCGAGGAGACCCTGTGTTCCGCACCACGCACATCCGCACGAAGCTGGCCGGCGCCCTGGCTGTGCCGCTCGTGGCGCTCGTCGCCGTCGCGGGCTTCGAGGTGGTCTCGGCGACCAATGCGGTGGACGAGGCCCGCACGCAGACCGATCTGGCCACCGCGTCGCTCGGTCCCGGCAGCCTGGTCGTCAGCCTGCAGGACGAGCGCAACCGCGCCGCCATCGACCTGATCGGCCTGGGCTCCGCCACCGAGCTGGCCGTGGACACCAACGAGGAGGCGCGCGGCCTCGTCGACGCCGCGCTGGCCGACCTGCGCAACCGGGTCGCGGCGGCCTCCCCCGAGGTGCAGGCGAGCTTCGCCCCCGCGTTCGAAGCCATCACCGGCCTCCAGGCCCTGCGGGCCGACATCGACGCCTACGCCGGACCGATGGACCTTTCGAACGACGAGTTCGCCGATGAGGTGTTCGGCCGCTACACGGACCTCGTCGAGGTGTTCTTCGATGCCACCTCCACCCTGGGCCTCTCGCTCGACGACGCCGACCTGCGCAACGGGGTCGAGCTCATCGACGCCGCCACCCGCCAGAGCGAGATGCGGGCCCGAATCGTCCGCAGCTCGATCCTCGCCGCCGTCACCGGGACGGTCGACTCGCCGGCCACGATCGCCGACATCGCGGCGCTCTACGACCGGGGCAGGGGCTACGACGCGGACATCCGCCAGAACGCCGTCGGACCCTTCGCCGGGGTCGCCGACGCCACCTTCGCCGAGCCGAGCGTGCAGGAGTTCAACGCCCAGGTCGAGGGCTTCCTGGCCGGGCAGCCCCTCGACATCAAGGCGATGCTCGGCGCCGTCTCCAGCGATCCCGATAGCGGCTACCTCGGGCTCCGCGCTCGCACGGGGGCCACCCTGACCGCTGCGGCAGCGGACATCCACGACAGCGCGCTGGAGCGGCAGAACATCTTCGTCGTCGTCGCCGCCGCCGGTCTCATCCTGGCCATCCTCACGACGTGGATGGCCAGCCGCTCGATCACCCGTCCGCTGCACTCGCTCAAGGTGCAGGCCGAGCACATGGCCGGCTCCAGCCTCCCGTCCGCCGTCCGCCAGATCCTCGAGACCCCGCCCGGCGAGGACGTCGTCATCCCCGAGATCGAACCGATCATCGTGCGGAGCCACGACGAGGTGGCCGAGGTGGCCGCCGCCCTCGGCGCCGTGCAGACCAGCGCCCTCGACCTGGCCGTGGAGCAGGCCGTCCTGCGCCGCAACATCTCGGACTCCTACATCAACCTCGGCCGGCGCAACCAGAACCTCCTCAGCCGCCAGCTCGACTTCATCACGGACCTCGAGCGCAACGAGTCGGATCCCGACGCCCTCGAGGGCCTCTTCCGGCTCGACCACCTCGCCACCCGCATGCGCCGCAACGCCGAGTCGCTGCTGGTGCTGGCCGGCATCGAGGCGCCCCGCCAGTGGTCAGCGCCCGTGAAGGCGTCCGACGTGGTCCGCGCCGCGCTGGGCGAGGTCGAGGACTACCAGCGGGTCATCGTCCGCCACCTCGAGCCGGCCGCCATCACCGGCTCCGTCGCCTCTGACGTCGCCCACGTGATCGCCGAGCTGCTCGAGAACGCCCTGTCGTTCTCGCCGCCCGAGCAGTCGGTCGAGATCAAGGGACGCCTGACGATCACCGGCTACACGCTGGCCATCAGCGACAACGGCCTCGGCATGAGCGCGGAGGACATCGAGCGGGCCAACCGCCGCCTGGCTGGTCTCGAGTCCTTCACCGTGGCGCCCTCCCGCTACCTCGGCCACTACGTGGCGGGCCACCTGGCCAGCCGCGTGGGCCTGGTCGTCGAGCTGCAGGACAGCCCGGCCGGCGGCGTAACGGCACGGATCGACATCCCCATGGACCTCCTCGCCAACGAGGAGACGGACCCGTTCATCGTGTCCCGGACGGCCGCCGCCGAGCCCGCCCCCGCCCCGCCGGCGGCGCGGGAGGTCGAGGCGACCACCACCCCCGGACCGCGTCCCGCGGCGCCGGCGCCCACCCCCAGCTTCACCGAGAGCGGCCTGCCCCGCCGGGGCGACCGACCCTCCGCCCCCGCCGAGGTGCCCGCCACCCCCGCCCCCACGGAGGAGCCCGTCCCCGCCACGACGGTGAGCTGGGAAGCCACCCCTGACCCCGCCACCCCGGTGACGGCAGGCTGGGACGAGACCCCGACGCCGTCGGAAGAGCCCACCCCCGCCGTGACGGCGACGTGGGAGGCCACCCCTGAGCCCCTGGCGGAGCGGACCGCCCCGGGCGGTTGGGACGACGACCTACCCGCGCCACCGGCCCAGCCCGAGCCCACGCTCCCGACCCGACCGGAGGCCGTCCGCGGCTTCGGGGGCCTGGCCGTGGCCCGTCCGAACGGCACCTCGATGTTCAGCGTCGCCGCCGAGCACGCCCGTCGGACCCACGGCGACGGCGCCGCTCCGTCCATCCCCTCGGCCCCCGCCACGACGCCCACGGGGCTCACCCGCCGGATCCCCGGAGCCCAGCGCCCGGACCTGGCCTTCGGTACCGCCTCCGCCTCCGCCCCCGCCAGGACCGAGAGCCCGGCGGCCGAGGAAGCGACCGCCCCCGAAGACGTCTACGCCTTCCTGTCCAGCTTCCAGGCCGGTGTCGACCGCGGTCGCGCCGATGCCCACACCCTCGACCCCACGGAGGACGATCGATGAGTTCGAGCTCGCTGAGCGACGGCGCCCGCAGCTTCAGCTGGCTGCTGAACGGCTTCGTCGAGAAGACGGCGGGCGTCAGCGACGCCGTCGCGGTCTCCTCGGACGGCCTGCTGATGGCGATGTCGAGCACCCTCGAGCGGGCCTCCGCCGAGCAGCTGGCCGCCATCATCTCCGGGATGGTCAGCCTCGGCAACGGCGCCTCGCAGTGCTTCGCCTTCGACGGCCTGGAGCAGGTCATCGTCGCCATGCGGCGGGGCTTCCTCTTCGTGTCCTCGATCTCCGACGGCAGCTGCCTCGGGGTGGTGGCCAACAAGGGCTGCGACATCGGCCTGGTCGGCTACCAGACCACGCTGCTCGTCGAGCGGGCTGGCACCGTCCTCACGCCGGACCTGGTGTCCGAGCTGAAGCAGGAGATGCTCGTCTCGTGAACGAGCACCGCCCGGGCCACGACTTCGTCCGGCCGTTCATCATGACCGGCGGCCGCACCCGAGCCGCCCGGCGTGACCTGCGGGTCGAGACGATGCTCCAGGCGAAGACCGACACGATCCCGATGGGCCTGCCCTCCGAGCAGGAGGAGCTCTTGGCCCTCTGCCGGGTCCCGCAGTCGGTGGCCGAGGTGGCCGCCAAGCTGGGGCTCGTCGTCGGTGTGGTGACCGTCATCGCCGGCGACCTGATCGCGGCGGACCTGCTGACCGTCCACCACACCGACCCCGTCGAGATCGAGCTCGACACCCTGACCAAGATGCTCGAGCGCGTGCGCGCCATCTGACGCACCCGACGTAGGAGACACCGTGCACGCATCAACCCAGCCCCGCACCGGCGGCCGCATCATCCCGGTGAAGTTCGTAGTCGCCGGAGGCTTCGGCGTCGGCAAGACCACCTTCGTCGGCGCCATCTCCGAGATCGAGCCGCTGCGCACCGAGGCGGCCATGACGTCGGTTTCGTCGGGGGTCGACGACCTCACGCACACCGGCGGCAAGACCACGACGACCGTGGCCATGGACTTCGGTCGCATCACCGTCGACGACGCGCTCGTCATGTACCTCTTCGGCACCCCGGGCCAGGACCGCTTCGGCTTCATGTGGGACGACATCTGCACCGGCGCCATCGGCGCCGTCGTGCTGGTCGACACGCGCCGGATCGACCAGTGCTTCCCGGCGGTCGACTACTTCGAGGCCAAGGGCGTGCCGTTCGTCGTCGGGGTCAACAACTTCGAGGGAGCGCCCCGCTACGCCATCGACGAGGTGCGCGACGCCCTCGGTGTCGGCAGCCACGTGCCCCTCGTGGAGTGCGACGCCCGCCGCCGCGAGTCGGTCAAGGGTGCGCTCATCACCCTCCTCGAGAGCCTCGTCGCCCAGGCCCGGGCCCGCGAAGGCGCCATCGCCTGACCCCTGACGCGTGCGCAAGGCGACGCCCGCCGTCGCCTTGCGCCCGCCTGTCGGTCTGCGCACGCGACGCCCGCCGGTCCGCCCCGCCGTCTCGTGCGCAAACCGACGCCGACGGTGGCTCTGCGCACGCCTGTCGGTCTGCGCACGCGACGGGACGGCTACCCTCGACCTCTTCCGGGCGCGTAGCTCAGCTGGCTAGAGCGCTGCCCTTACAAGGCAGATGTCGGGGGTTCGAGTCCCTCCGCGCCCACTCCATTCGCCCTGGTCAGGGGCTTGCCGCCCGGTGACGGCACGGGCCGCTCGGAGATCCATCCCGCGTCCATCCCGCGTCCATCCCGCGTGATCGTGACCGTCGGCGAACGTGACTGCCCGGCGGTTCGATTGCGGGCAGGTCGCGCCGAACCGGCTAGACCGAAGCCATGGCTGGGGAGCTGAGGCGTCGGAACCGGTACGACCGACTGCGGGCCGTCCGGCGGTTCGCCCGCCCGTTCGAAGCGTTCCAGGTCCAGCGGTTCGGCAGGAGCGCGCTCAGCGTGGCGTTCCGCACGCCCGTGCTCGTGCTCCACACCACAGGTCGACAGTCCGGCAGAGCCCGCAGGACGACCCTCGCCTTCAAGCGGATGGATGACGGGTCGCTGGTGGTCGTCGGCGGGGCCGGCGGCCAGGCCCGCCTGCCGGATTGGGTGGCGAACCTCCGCGCGGAACCGGGAGCGGCCGTGACGATCGACCGAGCCCGGATCAAGGTGCGCGCCGTGGAGCTCACGGGAGCGGAACGGGAGGAGACGTGGCGGCCGCTTCGTTCGGTCTGGCCGCGCATCGACACTTACGAGCGGCGCGCCGGCAGGAACGCTCCTTTGTTCCGCCTGATCCCCGAACATGTCGAGGGAGGGGACTGAGTCGATGAGCGTCAGCCATGCACCGGATGGATGGTCGTGCGGCTTCTGCGATCTTGCTGCGGGTGGAGAGACCCTGCGGACGAAGCGTGCTGCGGTCGTCCTCGTCGCCCATGACATGACCGCGTTCGTGGCGAGTCATTGGTGGCCCGGGAACCCCGGCCACGTACTGGTGATCCCCAACCAGCACATCGAGAACCTCTACGAGTTCCCGAGCGAGCTCGGGGGCGCGCTCATCGACACGACGCGCCGCATCGCTGTCGCGCTCAAGCAGGCCTACGGATGCGACGGCATTTCCACGCGCCAGCACAACGAGCCAGCCGGGAACCAGGATGTCTGGCACTTCCACCAACACGTCTTCCCGCGCTGGCATGGCGATGGCCTCTACCAACGGCACCTCGAACGGGCTGAGGCGGATCCAGATGAGGTGGCTCGCCGCGCAGCGCTGCTCCGCAAGCATCTCGACGGCTCGTAGCCAGGCCGCCGAGAGCCTGACCGCGAGAATCTGCGAGTGACTTCAGTTGAGCAGCTCGAGCACGCTGACCCAGCAGTCGCGGCGAAGGTCCGAGACGTGCAACGTGCCGCGTACCGCGTTGAAGCACAGCTGATCGGGTACGACCAGATTCCCCCGCTGAGTGAGGAGGTCGCCGACATCGTTCGGCTGGACCTCACCATCCTCGGGGTCACCGAGGGCAGTCAGCTTGTCGGCCTGCTCGGCTACAAGCGGTGTGACGACGACGTGGAGATCGACCGCCTTGCCGTTGTACCGACACAGTTCCGGCGCGGCATCGCGCGCGCCCTCCTGGACTCGCTTCATGCTCGTGAGGCCACAGCGCGGACGCTGAGGGTGTCGACCGGAGCAGCCAATCACCCCGCCGTGGCTCTGTACGAAGCCATGGGATACCGGCTGTCGTGCGAGGAGTGGTCATCGGGTGTTCGCCTGGCTCGCTTCGAGCGTGCACAGGAGCCGTAACGGTCTCGCGTACCAGGGTCAACTGGCTTGGCGACCTGTCGAACCCCCGCGTCTAGAGCGGCGGGCCGCCGACCTCCACGGTGAGACGTCGGGTACCTGCAGGGACCCGCACCACGACGGCGTCGGCGCTCGCCGTCGAAGTGGTCTCGGCCGCCCTGAGCTCGCGGGCGACGAGGCGGCGGATCCAGGCACTCACGGTCATGCCTTCGGCTTCGGCGCGTTCCTTGACGGCGGCGATGGTCTTGTCGTCGAAGCGGACCGGGACGTGGCCGGTGAGCGGGCGCCGTGGCGCCTTGCGGCGCTGCGCTGGGCCGGCGGGGACCTGGTTGGCGGGGTCGGCGTAGAACTCGGCGTCGGCTCGGTCGGTGCGGGGCTTGGTCATCGGGTGTCCTCCCGGTACTGCTCAGCGAGTCGACGGCTGGGGCGATAGATGCCGATCGGTCGGCACCGCCGGGGGTCGCCGGAGCGCGCTCGCGGCGAGCGGTGCGACGAGCAGGTCGCCGGGCACCTCGGCCACCATCAGCCAGTCGGCCGGGCCGCCATCCGCGGCTGGGTAGAAGAGCGGGGCGTCGAACGCCCAGGCGTCGTAGAGGTCGTCCACGTCGAAGGGTCCGTGCGTCAGGAGGTGGGGCCGATTGCCGTCGTCGATCTCGAAGGGGTCTCGTTCGTCCAGCAGATCGAGGTCGAGTCAGTTGTGTTCCAATGTACCACGCTCCTAGATCGGCCGATCGGGCATGAACGCCTCGCCGAGCGCATCTGCGGCCTCGCGGTCGGGTCGGGCGACGGACTGGGCGTAGAGGTCGAGGGTGAGCCGGCTGCTGGAGTGGCCGAGGCGGGTCTGGGCGGTCTTGACGTCGATGCCGGCGGACACGAGCCTGCCGATCCAGCTTCCCCACGAGGACGACGTCGGCACCGCGCTGCGCCGGTGCGTCATCGCAGCGGGGCCGCCCGGCGCCTACAACATCGCGGCCGACGGGCTCCTCACCGGGGCCGACGTGGCCCGGGCGCTCGGGCTGCGACCGGTCACGGTGCGATCGGGCCTGCTCAAGCGGACCGGTCGCCTGGTCGCGGGCCTGCCCCTGCCGGCCTCGCTGGCCCAGCCCGCCTCATGGGCCGAGGCCGTCAGCCACCCAGTCATCGTCGAGGTCGACAAGGCCAAGCGGGAGCTGGGGTGGCGACCGCGCTTCACGGCGCGCGAGGCCCTGCTGGCCACGCTGGGCACCGACCCCTGACGCGCTGCTGCCGGCCCCGAGGGACCGGCAGCGGGGCGCAGGGGGACTGCAGGCCCTACGAGGAGATCAGCCCTCCTGCTTGATGGCGGAGACCTCGAACTCGAGGGTCACCTTCTCGCTGACCAGGACGCCGCCAGCCTCGAGCGCGGCGTTCCAGTTGACGCCGAAGTCCTTGCGATTGACGGTCGTCTTGCCCTCGAGCCCGATGCGGTGGTTCCCGAAGGGGTCGGTGGCCGCACCCGTGAGCTCGAAGTCGACGGAGACGGGCTTCGTGACGCCCTTGATGGTGAGATCGCCGGTCACCGTGTACTCGTCGTCGCCCTTGGGCTCGACGGAGGTCGACGTGAAGGTGATCTCCGGGTAGGTCTCCATGTCGAAGAAGTCGTTGCTCTTCAGGTGGCCGTCGCGGTCGGCGTTGCGGGTGTCGATGCTGGCGGCCTGGATCGTCAGCGACAGGTGCGAGGCGGCGGGGTTGGCGGCGTCGAAGTAGCCGGAGCCCTCGAACTCGTTGAACGAGCCGCGGACCTTTGTGACCATGGCGTGGCGAGCGACGAAGCCGATCCGGGAGTGGGTCGGGTCGATGGCGTAGGTGCCGGTCAGGGTGTCGGTGGTGGTGCTCATGGGGGTACTCCTCGTAGGTGGTTGCTCACACAATACTTGCAACCACAAATAACCGCAACCGGCAAGGAAGCATTCCCGGTCTGGGGGGGTGCGACTCAGCGCCTCGAGACGAGGTCGATGACGACCTGGGCCAGCTGTGGTCCGCGGTCCTCTTGGAGGAAGTGCCCGCCGCCCTCGATGGTGGTGTGGGGCTGGCCCTGGGCGCCGGCGATGCGGGAGATCAGGTGGCGCTCGTTGCCGGCGGTGATCGGATCGCTGTCGCCGAAGGCGCACAGGAACGGCCGGTCGAACGCCGCCAGCACCTCCCACGCGGCGCGGTTGGCGGGCGCCTCCGGGTCGTCGGGCGAGGTGGGGACCAGCGAGGGGAACTGCCGCGCCCCCTCCTTGTACCGCTCGTCGGGGAAGGGCGCGTCGTAGGCGGCGATGACCTCCTCGGGCAGGTCGGTCGTGCAGCCCCCGTTCACGATGCGGCCGATCGGCATCTCCGGCACCTCCTGGGAGAACCTCTGCCAGGCCAGGAAGGCCTCGCCCGGCTTGCCGTCCCCGGTCGGGAGGAAGGTGTTGGCGGCCACCACCGCGGCGAAGCGGTCGGGTTGGGCGGCGAGGAGGCGCAGGCCGAGCAGGCCACCCCAGTCCTGGCAGACGAGGGTGATGTCACGGAGGTCGAGGACGTCGAAGACGTGCGCGCTCAGCCACGCGACGTGGCGGGCGTAGGTGTAGGCCTTCCGGTCGACCGGCTTGTCCGACCGGCCGAAGCCGACGAGGTCGGGCGCCACGGCCCGCAGCCCGGCATCGACGAGGGGCGGGATCATGTGGCGGTAGAGGTAGCTCCAGGAGGGCTCGCCGTGGAGCAGCAGCACGACGGGGCCGTCGGTCGGGCCCTCGTCGAGGTGGTGCACCCGCAACGTGCCGCCGTCGCCGTCGGGGATCTCCGCGTAGTGCGGTGCGAACGGGTAGCCGGGCAGCCCCTCGAAGCGGTCATCGGGCGTGCGGAGCGTCTCCATCGGGTCCCCCTGTGGTCGCGGCGCCGGTTGTGGCACGCGCTATGACTGTAGACCGGGCGGGGCCGGCCGCCCGTCGGCGGTGACGGGGAACGGCACCCCGGTGGCCGCGTGGCAGCGGTACCCGTTCGGGTTCTTGGCCAGGTACTGCTGGTGGTAGCCCTCGGCGTAGAAGAAGGGCGTCTCGGCGGCGTCGCGCACCTCTGTGGTGATCTCCCCCCGGCCGGCCGCCGTCAGCGCCGCCTGGTAGGCGTCCCGGCTCGCCTCCACGGCTCGACGCTGGGCCTCGCTCGTCACGTAGACGGCCGATCTGTACTGGCTGCCGATGTCGTTGCCCTGCCGCATGCCCTGCGTGGGATCGTGCTGCTCCCAGAAGGTGGCGAGCAGCTGCTCGACGCGCACCGTCGCCGGGTCGTAGACCACGAGGACGGCTTCGGTGTGGCCGGTGCGGCCGGAGCACACCTCCTCGTACGTGGGGTTCGGCGTGTGCCCGCCGGCGTAGCCCACCGCCGTGGCCACCACGCCGTCGACCGCCCAGTAGATCTCCTCGGCCCCCCAGAAGCAGCCCATCCCGAGGATGAGCTGCTCGGTGCCCTCCGGGAACGGGGGGACGATGCGGGCCCCGGTCACGAAGTGCGCCTCGGGCACCGCCATGGCCTCAGCCCGGCCCGGAAGGGCCTCGTCGGCACCGACCAGCTGGGTCTTGTCGCGTCCGAACAGCATGGGGCCAGGCTAGGGCGGCCCATCCCGCGCTGCGCGTTGCCGTGGGGCGTCACCGGGTCCGGAGCCAGGGGAGGGCGGCGAGGGCGCCGTGGTGGCCCTTGTAGGCGACGAGGGCCGGCGACCACGCCGAGATGGCGGCGGCCATGCGGCGGGCGACGTCGGGCCGCTCGGCCAGCGCGGCCAGGGGCACTTGCTGGGTGCGGATCGTGAAGAGCACCGCGCCCGCGGTCGAGAGGCGCCGCAGGGTCTGGCGCTCGCTGCGCAGCCAGAGCCCCTCCGGCGGATCGACGGTGCGCTCGGGCGTCGGGTCGGGGAGCCAGTAGGACGGGTCGTCGTGGATGCTCCAGTTGCGGCGTCCCACCGGGCGGTGGGGTCGCAGGCGGGCGATGAAGCGGTTCACCTTGGCCGCCAGCTCCTCGGCGTAGTGGGCGACCGGCCCGTGGACGTCGGCGAGGGGTCGGCCGAGCTTGTCCCGGAGGCGCCAGTACGACGGGAAGCACAGCGACCCGGCGTCGAGGTGCGGCGCCCCGTCGCGCTGGACGAGCAGGCACAGGTCCTCCTGGACGAGGCGGCCCGCGGCGTCGAGCGGGTGGAGGCCGTCGTCGGCGGCGGCACCGGTGGCGGCGACCACGAGCGCGAGGATCTCGGCTGACGCGGCATCGACGGCGGGGGAGGGGAGGGCGGCGAACGCTTCGTCGTGGTGGGCGGCCAGCGTCGCCGCCTTCCAGGCCAGGTCCCGGTCGCGATCCTCGTCGGGGAGCAGCCACCGGTCGGTGTCGAGGCCACGGGTGCCCATGGGGAGCCATGGCGGTCCGGGCTCGAGGGAGAGCTCGTCGAGCCAGGCCGGTGGCGTCGTCACCCGGGGAGCATCGCGCTCGACCGGGCCTCAGCGCTGCTGCGCGCGCAGGTCTCGGAGCAGAGCGATCTCGGCGCCGTGGCGGATGACCTCGCGGTGGATGTGCAGGACGAGGGCGGCCATGGGGAGGTCGCCGCCGGGGACAGGCTCCCAGCGGACTCCTCGTCGGTCAGCCCATCGAGGCGGGGGCGGAGCTGGCCGTCCCAGTGCCAGGTCAGCTGCTCCACCACGAAGGCGGTCCAGTCGAGGGTGGGCGTGTCGGCCATGAGGTGACCGTACGACGCGCTCCCTGACACCAGGCGTCAGGTCGGGGTGTCACTGGTCGCACGTAGGGTGACGCCGATGCCGGCCCCTGGACCTCCCGAGCTCGGACGCAGCGTCATCGTGGCCGCCGGCGCCGAGGCCCCGGACGGTTGGGCGGGGGCGCCGCGGCTCCTCGTCGACGAGGCGGCGCTGGCGGATCCGGCCGCTGTGGTGGACGCGCTGCACCGAGCCTGGAGCGAGCGTCGGCCCGTCGTGATCGAGATGGCGGTCGATGCCGCACGGTTCCGCGCCCCTCGTTCCTTCGATGCCCCGCTCTGGCAGGTGGGCGCCGGCCTGCAGGACTGGGACGACCGCCTGCACTTCCTCGTCTGGGCCAACAGCTACGACGCGCAGGGCCCCGGTGCGCCCGTCTGGTGGTGGGCCCGCAAGGCGGGCCGCCTCGGCGCGACGGAGGGCGCCCAGGCGGACGTCGTCCTGGCCGACGGCACGCCGGCCTGGATCGACGGGGGCCCGCGAGCTCCGCTGCCGGTGCCGCTGGCCGGCGCGGCGGTGGTGCACCGGGAGTCGGTGGAGCTCGGGGAGCTACGCCCGCAACCGGCTCCGGTGGCCCCGAGGGCCGAGCTGGCGGCCGACCAGCTGGCCGCCGTGGCCCACGGATCCGGCCCGGCCCGCATCATCGCCCCCGCCGGGTCGGGCAAGACGCGCGTCCTCACCGAGCGCTACCGGCACCTGCTCGTCGACCGCGGCTACGAGCGGGGCTCGATCGTGGCGCTGGCCTACAACAAGCGGGCTCAGGTCGAGATGGCGGACCGCCTTCCCGGGCTGGGGGCCCGCATCCAGACGATCAACGCCTGGGGGTACTCGATCCTCAGCCGGGCCTGGGGTCGCCGCCCCGAGGTGCTCGACGAGCGCGACCAGCGGGCCATCGTCGAGAAGCTGGTGCCCAGCCGCCAGCGCCGGGTGAACACCGATCCCATCGGCCCCTACCTCGACGGGCTCTCCCTCATCCGCCTCGGCCTCCGAGACCCGCAGGAGGTGGAGGCGGCCCTCGACGACGTCGGCGGCCTGGCCGACGCCTATGAGCCCTACCGCGAGCAGCTCCGGCGGCGGGGAGCCATCGACTTCGACGAGCAGGTGTTCGGCGCCGCCGAGGCGCTGCTCCGAGACGGCGAGCTCCGCCGAGCGGTGCAGGCCGACCACCGCCACCTCCTGGTCGACGAGCTCCAGGACCTCACGCCGGCGCACGTCCTGCTCGTGCGGCTGGCCGCCGGCCCGGCGGCCGACGTCTTCGGCGTGGGCGACGACGACCAGGTCATCTACGGCCACAGCGGGGCCGACCCCCGCTTCCTCATCGACTTCGACCAGTACTTCCCCGGGGCCCACTCCCACGCCCTCGAGGTCAACTACCGCTGCCCCTCCGCCGTCACCACGGCCGCCGCCACCCTCCTCGGCTACAACGACGTGCGGGTGGCCAAGGAGATCCACCCCGGCCCGCAGGCCAGCGCCGATCCCGGCGCGCTCCAGGTGCAGACCCACGCCGCCGACACCGGCGCCCGGGCCCTCGTCGACGCCGTCCAGGCCTGGCGGGCCGACGGCGTGGATCCGAGCGACATCGCCGTGCTCACCCGCGTGCAGTCGCTCCTGCTGGCTCCGCACGTGGTGCTGGCCGAGGCCGGCGTGCCGCTCGACTCGATCCTCGACGAGGGCGTGCTCAACCGGCTCGGCGTGCGCGCCGCGCTGGCGTACCTGCGCATCGCCGTCGCCCCCGACGACGTCAGCGGGGCCGACCTCAGCGAGGTCCACCGCCGACCCAGCCGGGGGCTGCCCCAGTGGGCGACGAAGTGGCTCGATCGGTGCCGCTCCGTCGACGAGGTGCGCCAGGCGGCCGCCCGCATCGACGACCCGAAGGTCGCCGCCAAGCTCGACGACCTGGCCCTCGACCTCGACCGCCTGGCCCGCCTCGCGGCCAAGGGCGCCACCAGTCGGGACCTCCTGACCGCGGTGCGCGACGACATCGGCCTCGGCTCCGCCATGACGCTGCTCGACAGCACCGGCGGCACATCAGGGTCCCACCTCGACGATCTCGAGGCCCTGCTGCAGGTGGCCGACCTGCACCCCGATGCCGGCTCCTTCGAGGGGTGGCTGCGCCGCTCGTTCCACCGAGAGCGGGCCGAGGGCGGCGTCACCCTGGCCACCATCCACCGGGTGAAGGGCCAGGAGTGGGACCGCGTCGCCGTGTTCGGCGTCACGGACGGCCTGATGCCCCACCGCCTGGCCGACGACGTCGAGGAGGAGCGCCGCATCCTCCACGTCGCCATCACCCGGGGGCGCCACCAGGTGCTCGTCCTCGGCGACCGCTCCCGCCGCTCGCCGTTCCTCGGCGAGCTCGACGGCACCGCCGAGCACGGCCACCTCCGCCGCGCCGCCCCGCCGGCGCCGAGCCCACCGGCGGCCGGTCGGCGGTCCCCGGAGGCGGCCCGGCTGTCGCCCGCGGGAGCAGCGGCGTCCGCCGCGCTGCGCAACTGGCGCACGGCGCGGGCCAAGGCTGACAAGGTCCCGCCCTACGTCGTCCTGAGCGCCAGGCACCTCGACGGCATCGCCGAGCGCCGCCCGGCGTCGCTGGCCGAGCTCCGGGCCTGCCCCGGGATCGGTCCCGCCAAGCTCGACACCTATGGCGACGAGATCCTCGAGGTCCTCTCCACCCTCGAGGCGTAGGCCAAGTGGTTGCGGGCGCAAGCACCGGTAGGCTGGGGGCATGGCTGAGACGGTGATCCAGACGGTCGAGCTGGGCTTCCAGTGGCCGACCATCGATCCCTTCCTCTTCTGCGTCCACCACGACGACGCCTACCCGGAAGGCGACGGCCACGCCGCGCCCAAGGCGTCGCTGGCCGGGCGCGACCTGGGTCAGGACTTCGAGGGGCTCGACGGCTGGCGGATGTACCACGGTCGCACCGTGCCCGGCTTCCCCAGCCACCCGCACCGTGGCTTCGAGACCGTCACCTACGTGCGCAAGGGCCTCATCGACCACTCCGACTCCCTCGGCGCGGCAGCCCGCTTCGGTCGCGGCGACACCCAGTGGCTCACCGCCGGCCGCGGGATCGTGCACGCCGAGATGTTCCCGCTGCTCGACGAGACCGGGCCCAACCCGCTCGAGCTGTTCCAGATCTGGGTGAACCTGCCGGCCAAGGACAAGATGGTCGAACCCCACTTCTCCATGCTCTGGGACGAGGACACGCCCCGGCTCCGCCACACCGACGATGCGGGCAAGCTCACCGAGGTGACGGTGATCGCCGGCCGCCTCGGCGAGCTCACCCCGCCGCCCCCGCCCCCGCACTCGTGGGCGGCACGGCCGGAGACCGACGTCGCCATCTGGCACCTCCGCTTCGAGTCCGGCGCCCGGTGGACCATGCCCCCCGCGGTGGGCGCCGAGACCGTGCGCACCCTCTACGTGTTCGAGGGAGACGACCTGCACATCGACGGCCATGAGGTGGGCGGCCGCACCGGCTCGGTGATCCGGCCGGACCGGGACGTCGAGCTGTCGAGCGCAGGCGGCGCGGAGGTGCTTCTCCTGCAAGGCCGCCCCATCGCCGAGCCGCAGGCCCGGTACGGCCCGTTCGTGATGAACACCGAGCAGGAGATCCAGCAGGCCTTCGCCGACTACCGGGCGACGGGTTTCGGGGGCTGGCCGTGGCCCGAGGACGACCCGGTCCACGGGCGCGACGCGCAGCGCTTCGCCCGACGGCCCGACGGGGTCCGCGAGGCGCCCGTCGCGCCGTAGGGAGGCGGGGACCGGCTGCTCCGGGCATCCGGATCGGCCGCGGCCCCCGTACGCTGTCCGACGTCGATCGGCCCGGCGGGGCCGCCAGGGGGAATGCCATGGCCGAGCTCGAGCGCACCGTGTGGACCGCACCGGTCCGGAACCTCCACTGGGTGGCGGCCCGGTACGGACTGGGGTAGGGACCCGAGGTGCTGGACCGGCGCGCCGTGATCGACCACCTGCGGGAGCACGCGTGCGCGCCGTCGCCCGAGCGCCCGCCGCGGGTGGGTGTCGAGCAGGAGTGGCACACGTTCTGCGTGGGCGACGTGGAGCGCCACGTGCACCCGGCAGAGATCCTGAGCGCGGCCTCCGAGCCTGGCCGCCTGCCCTGCGGCAGCACCGTCACCGTCGAGCCCGGTGGCCAGGTCGAGCTGGCGACGACGGCGACCGACCCGTGGTGGGCCTGCCTCGATGCCGTCCGCGTGGATGGCGCCGTGCTGCGGCAGCGGCTGTCCGAGGCGGGCATCGCGGCGGTGCCGGCCGGCGTCGACCCGTTCCGCCCGCCGGCTCGGACGCTCACCCACCCTCGCTACGACGCCATGCAGGCCTACTTCGACAGCCATGGCCCGGAGGGCCGGCGCATGATGTCGAGCTGCGCGTCGATCCAGGTCAACGTGGACTCGGGGGATGCCATCACGATGGCCCATCGCTGGGACCTGGCCCACCGGATCGGCCCGGCCCTGGGGAGCGCGTTCGCCTGCTCGCCCGATCCCCTCCACCGCTCCGAGCGGCTGGCCAACTGGAACGCCATGGATCGCACCCGGACCCGCCCGGTCCTCGTGACGGGCGACATCGGGGCCGACTGGGCCACCTACGTCCTGGCCGCCCGGGTGATGCTCGTCCGCGACGGCGACGGCACCTGCCGGCCCCTCGCCCACTCGATGACCTTCGGCGAGTGGGTCGACGACGGGCTCGACGGCGTGCGCCCCACCCTCGACGACCTCGAGTACCACTGCACGACGCTGTTCCCCCCGGTGCGCCCGCGCGGGTGGCTCGAGCTGCGCTGGCTCGACGCCCTGCCGGCGGGGGTGGCGGAGCTGGCCATCGCGGCGGTGGCCGTCCTCCTGATCGACGAGGAGGCCGGTCAAGCGGCGGGGGAGGCCTGCACCCCGGTGTCGGCGGCGGCGATGTGGGACACCGCGGCCGAGGTCGGCCCCCGCCACCCCGGGCTGGCGGCCGCCGGCGCCGCATCCCTGCGCTTCGCCGCCGAGGCCCTCGACCGCAGCGAAGCCCCCGGGCACTGGGCCGAGGCCGTCGCCGAGGCGGCCGACCGCTGGCCGGCCAAGGGCCGCTGCCCGGCCGACGAGCTCGAGGATCGCCTGGCGGCCGGCCTCGGGCCGGAGGCGTTGGCCGATCCGGCCGAGGAGGTGCTCCCGTGGGGGCGCTGAACGACGACCTGGCGGGGCTGCTCTCGGAGTCCCGGGCCCGCACCCTCGGGCTGGTGGCCCCCTTCGACGACGCCGTCTTGCGCCGGCAGCACGACGTGCTCATGTCCCCGCTGGTGTGGGACCTCGCCCACGTCGCCAACTACGAGGACCTCTGGCTGGTGCGGGCCCTGGGAGGCGAGCCCACCACGCCGGGCCCGGACATCGACGACCTGTACGACGCCTTCAAGCAGCCCCGCAACGTGCGCGAGGCCCTGCCCACCCTGAGCCCGGCGGAGGCGCGGGCCTACGGCGCAGCGGTCCGCGAGCGCGCCCTCGAGCGCCTGGCGGGGGCCGACCTCGGCGCGGACAACCCGGACGCGCTGCTCGCTCACGGCTACGTCCACCAGATGGTCGGGCAGCACGAGCACCAGCACGCCGAGACCCTCCTCGCCGCCATCCAGCTCCTGCCGGTCGAGGAGGGCCACCGCTTCGGCGCCGTCCCCCCGCCGGCGGCGGGTCGCCTCACGTCGACCGAGGTGCGGGTCCCCGCCGGCCGAGCCCCGATGGGCAGCGCCCACCCCTGGTCGTACGACAACGAGCGCCCCCGCCACGAGGTCGAGCTCGACGCCTACTGGATCGACACGGCGCCGGTGTCGAACGCGGACTTCGCCCTCTTCATCGAGGAGGGCGGCTACGAAGACCCGCGCCACTGGACCGAGGCCGGGTGGGCGTGGCGGCAGGAGGCCGGCCTGGTCGCCCCCCGGTTCTGGCGCCGGGTGGGGGAGGTGTGGCTCCGGGCCCGCTTCGGGAACATCGAGGAGGTGCCCGCCGACGAGCCGGTGCAGCACGTCTGCTGGTACGAGGCCGATGCTTTCGCCCGCTGGGCCGGCAAGCGCCTCCCCACCGAGGCCGAATGGGAGCGGGCGGCCAGCTGGGACGTCGTCACCGGGCTGGCGCACCCGTGGCCGTGGGGGGAGCTCGGTCCCACCACCGCCCACGCCAACCTGGGCCAGGGTCTCCTGCGGCCGGCGCCCATCGGCGCCTACCCGCTGGGCGTCAGCCCGGTCGGGTGCCACCAGATGATCGGCGACGTGTGGGAGTGGACCGCCACCGACTTCGGCCCCTACCCCGGGTTCCGCGCCTTCCCCTACGACGAGTACTCGGCGGTCTTCCACGGTGACCGGTACAAGGTGCTCCGCGGCGGGTCCTGGGCCACCCACCCCTCCGCCTGCCGCACGACCTTCCGCAACTGGGACCTCCCCATCCGCCGCCAGATCTTCGCCGGCTTCCGCTGCGCCCGAGACGACCGATGACCGACCCCACCAACCAACGTCTGTGGACGCCCGTGCACGCATCCCGTGCCGTGACGTCCACAGACGTCGTCAGGAGGCCGTGATGTGCCGCCACCTCGCCTACCTCGGGCCTCGTCGCACGCTGGCCTCGCTGCTGCACGACCCGTCGCACTCGCTCAGCAGGCAGAGCCGACACAGCCACGAGCAGCGCTGGGTGACGATGAACCCCGACGGCTGGGGCGTCGGCTGGTGGGACCCCGAGGCGGGGGCAGCCCCCGCCCGGTACCGCACCGACCGGCCCATGTGGGCCGACCGGTCGTTCCGGTCCGTGGCCGACGTCGTGCGCAGCGAGGCCATCGTCGCCGCCGTGCGAGCGGCCACCCCGGGCACCCCCGTCGTCGAGACCGGCAGCGCTCCCTTCGTCTCCGGCCCGTGGCTCTTCTCGCTTAACGGCTACGTGTCCGAGTTCCCGGGCCCCGCCGCCGACCGGTTGCGCCGGCGCCTCAGCCCTACCCGCAGCGCCGCCCTCGAGGGCACGACCGACTCCGAGGTCCTCTTCGGCCTGGTCCTCGACGCCCTCGACGCCGGCGCCAGCGCCGTCGAGGCCATGGCGACCGTCTCGAACGAGGTGCTGGCCGACTCCACCGGCGAGCTCAACCTCCTGCTCGGCGACGGGCGCACCGTCGTCGCCACCACCGCTGGCAACACGCTGTACAGCCTGGCCGGCACCGGGCTGGCCGAGGGCGGCACCCTGCTGTCGTCCGAGCCGCTCGACGACGACCCCGGCTGGACCCGGATCCCCGACCTCACGGTGGTCGAGGCGACGGCCGCCGGGTACCGCACCACCTCCCTGGCGGGCGCGGAAGGAGCCGCATGACCACCCAGCTCACCGACGAGCGCTGCACGATCGAGGTCCACCTCGGGCCGGACGACCTGAGCGCCGCGCTGCGGCGCGACGTCCGTGCGGGCCTGACCGACATCCCCAAGCACCTCCCGCCCAAGTGGTTCTACGACGACCGCGGGTCGCAGCTCTTCGACGACATCACTCGCCTCGAGGAGTACTACCCGACCCGTCGAGAGAGCGAGATCCTCGAGCGGGAGGCGGCGTCCATCGCCGCCCGCACGGGCGCCCGCACGCTGCTCGAGCTCGGGTCGGGCACCTCGACGAAGACCCGCCTGCTCCTCGACGCCCTCGCCCAGCACGGGTTGCTCGAGCGCATCGTGCCTTTCGACGTCTGCGAGCCCGTGCTCCTCGCCGCCGCGCCGGAGCTGGCCGAGCGCTACGGCGTCGAGGTGCACGCGGTGGTGGGAGACTTCGAGCGGCACCTCGACCTCCTCCCCACCGACGGGTCGACGCTGGTGGCCTTCCTCGGCGGCACCATCGGCAACCTGCGGCCGGCCGAGCGGGCCCGGTTCTTCCGCACGCTGGCCGGGCGCATGGAGCCCGGCGACTGGCTGCTCCTCGGCACCGACCTCGTGAAGGACCCGGCCCGGCTGGTGGCGGCCTACGACGACGCCGCCGGGGTCACCGCCGAGTTCAACCGCAACGTGCTGCGGGTGGTGAACCGGGAGCTCGACGGTGACCTCGACCCTCAGGCCTTCGACCACGTCGCCCTGTGGAACGCCGACGAGGCCTGGATCGAGATGCACCTCGAGGCCCGGACGGCCCAGCGCAGCCACCTCCGGGCCCTCGACCTCACCGTGGACCTGGCGGCGGGCGAGCGCATCCACACCGAGATCAGCGCCAAGTTCACCCCCGAGCGCATTGGGGCGGAGCTGGTAGCCGCGGGGCTCGCCGTGGCGGAGCAGTGGACCGACGCCGCCGGGGACTTCCTCCTCACGCTGGCCGGGGTCGACGACACCCCCTGAGCGGCACACCCCCGACAGGGCGGCGGGCGTAGCCTTCGCCCATGGCTGAGTACACCGCACCCCTGCGCGACATGCGCTTCGCTCTGGAGCACCTGGCCGGTCTCGACGACATCACCAAGCTGGAGGGGTTCGGCCACGTCGACCACGACAGCGTGCTCAGCATCCTGGAGGAGAACGCCCGCTTCATGGAGGACCTCGTCGCCCCGCTCAACCGGGTGGGCGACCTGCAGGGCAGCGTGCGCAACGACGACGGGTCTGTCACCACGCCAGACGGGTTCAAGGAGGCCTACCAGGCCTACGTCGACGCCGGCTGGGGCGGGGTGGCGCTGCCCGAGGCCTACGGCGGCGGCGGGTTCCCCTGGCTGCTCGGCGTGGCGATGCAGGAGATCCTCACCTCGGCCAACATGGCCTTCTCGATGTGCCCGCTGCTCAACCAGGGCGCCATCGACATGCTGCTGCACCACGCCTCCGAGGAGCACAAGGAGACGTACCTCCCCAAGATGGTGACGGGCGAGTGGACGGGCACCATGAACCTCACCGAGCCGCAGGCCGGCTCCGACGTGGGAGCCCTCACGACCAAGGCCATCCCCCAGGACGACGGCACCTACCGCATCACCGGCACGAAGATCTTCATCTCCTTCGGCGAGCACGACATGGCCGAGAACATCATCCACCTCGTGCTGGCCCGCACGCCGTCGGCCCCGCCCGGGACGAAGGGCATCAGCTGCTTCGTCGTCCCCAAGCACCTCGTGAACGAGGGCGGCAGCCTCGGCGCCCGCAACGACGTCCACTGCGTGTCCCTCGAGCACAAGATGGGGATCAAGGCCAGCCCCACCTGCGTGCTGTCCTACGGCGAGCAGGGCGAGGGGGCCGTCGGGTACTTGATCGGCGAGGAGAACGCCGGGATGCGGTACATGTTCACGATGATGAACAACGCCCGCCTCTCGGTCGGGCTCGAGGGGCTCTCCCTGGCCGAGCGGGCCTTCCAGATGGCGCTCGACTACGCCAAGGAGCGCCGCCAGGGCCGGGCGCCGGGCGCCCCGGCGGGGGAGCAGAGCCCCATCATCGACCACCCCGACGTGCGTCGAATGCTCCTCACGATGCAGTCCCAGATCGAGGCCCTGCGGGGGGTCGTGTACCTCAACGCGGCCGCCATCGACCGGGCCAACCACGGCGCCACGGAGGCCGACCGGGCCGCCGGCCAGGAGCTGGCCGACCTCCTCACCCCGGTCTCCAAGGGCTGGGGGACCGACCTCGGCGTCGAGATCACGAGCCTCGCCATCCAGGTCTTCGGCGGCATGGGCTACATCGAGGAGACAGGGGTGGCCCAGCATTTCAGGGACGCTCGGATCGCGCCGATCTACGAGGGCACCAACGGCATCCAGGCCATGGACCTCGTCGGCCGCAAGCTGCCCATGCGAGCGGGCGCCGCCATCACGGAGTACATCGACCGCATCGAGGCCCTCGACGAGCAGCTGGCCGCCGCCGGGGAGGACCTGTCCTCGATCCGCAACGGCCTCGTGAAGGGCGTCGTCGCCCTCCGCACGGCCACGACGTGGCTCCTCGAGCACAGCCTCGCCGATCCCCTCGACGCCCTGGCCGGCGCCACGCCCTACCTGCGCCTCTTCAGCGTGGTGACGGGCGGCTGGATGATGGCCAAGCAGGCCCTCGCCGCCCAGTCGCTGCTGGCCGACGCGAGCGACTCGGACCGGGGCTACTACGAGCGCAAGATCGTCTCCGCCCGCTTCTTCGCCGAGCAGCTGATCCCCCAGGCCACCGGCCTGGTCCCCGCCATCACCGCCAGCAACCGGGACCTCGCCCAGGCCTACTGATCGCCCAGCGCTGATCAGTCCAGGTATGAGTCGCGCTGCACCACGCGGCGCAGCCGGTGGTAGGCGCTGCGGGGATCCTGCTGGGCGGCGGGCACGGTGGGCGGGAAGGCCAGCAGCTCGCGCACCTCGTAGGCGATGGCGAAGATGCGCAGCCGCTCGGCCAGCCGGGGGTAGGCGAAGAGGCGGGGGTACACCTCCCGGAGCCAGTCCGGCACGTCGACGTAGTCCTCCGTGCGGGTGGCCGCCTCGAAGCCAGGGGCGACGTGCAGCTGCGGGTAGGCACAGCAGCGCAGGATGATGTCGAGGTCGATGTCCCGCGGTCCGGGGCGGGCCCATTCGACGTCGAGGACGGCGGTCACCTCGCCCTCGTGCCAGAGGACGTTCTCGAAGGTGAGGTCCCCGTGCACGAGGGTGGGGGACACGAACGGGTCGAGGGCGGTGGCGGTGCCCTGGACGAGCTCGGCCGCCTCCTGGGCGAGGAGGGGGTCGACGTGGTCCAGGCGGGCCAGCGCCTCGATGGCGGCCAGCAGCGAGGCGGTGGGGTGCTCCACGTTGACCTCGAGCAGCTGCGGGGTGCCGTGCACGGGCGGCAGCCCGGCGGGGGCGGTGGTGTCGTGCAGCGCCCGCAGCCGGGTGGCGAGCTGGCTGACGGCCTGGTGGCGCTCCAGCGGGGTCAGCTCCGGCCAGCAGTGGGCGAGCGGGACCCCCGGGACGCGGTCGAGCACCAGCCAGTCCTCACCGGCCCGCCCGCCGTGGGCCCGGATCGTCGGGTACCCGACGGCGGCCGGGAGGACGGCGGCGATGGCCGCCTCTCGCGCCAGCCGGTTGTTGTGGCCGCGGTTGACCCGCACCACGTGGGTGTCGGTCATCCAGACCTCGTTGGTGACGCTGCTGGCCCGCGCGAGGGGGGCGCGCGGGTCCAGCCCGGCGGCCCGCAGCGCCGTGCGGGCCCGGAGCTCTGCGAGGGCGTTGCCCTGATGCCCGTTCGTCGTCACGTTGTGTGGTCTGGTTCCCACCCGGTGTCCATGTGGACGAGGGCAACCTACCCCGGCGGGGAATGGGCCAGGTGGCTCATCGCGCCGCGTCGAGCACGGCCCGCCCGAGCGCCGGCCACGCGTCGCGGGCCCAGTCCCCGAACCCCTTGTCGGTGAGGGAGGCGCAGGCTACGCCCGCCCGAGGGTCCACCCACAGGAAGCTGCCGGATTGCCCGAAGTGCCCGAAGGTCTCGGGCGACGCCTCGGCCGGCATCCAGTGGGGGTGCTTGGTGCCGTGGACCTCGACGCCGAGCCCCCAGGGGTTGGGGCGCTGGCGGCCGAAGCCCGGAAGGACCCCGTCGAGGTCCGGCAGGTGGGGTCGGGTGGCCATCGCCACGGTGTCCGCGGTCAGGATCGTCGTCGGCTCCAGCAGCTCGAGCCCGAGGCGCAGCAGGTCGCGCACCGTGCCCCTCCCGCTGGCCGCCGGGGAGCCGGGGACGACCGTGTGCTCCATGCCGAGG
Source organism: Acidimicrobiales bacterium (assembly GCA_036275535.1). GTDB lineage: Bacteria > Actinomycetota > Acidimicrobiia > Acidimicrobiales > VFJN01 > VFJN01. The sequence goes on from DASUDP010000123.1 coordinate 36,609, forward strand.
GGCAGGCACACCGCCTCCCGGACGTAGTCGCCCACGGACATGCCGGTCCGCTCGGCGAGGACCTCGCCCAGTACCTCGAAGGCGGCGTTGCCGTAGACGCGGCGCCGGCCGGGCTCGTTGATGGGCGTGCGCCCGTCGAAGGGCAGGCCCGAGGCGTGGCTGAGGAGCAGCCGCACGGTCGAGCCGGGAGGGCCGGCCGCGTCGTCGAGGGCGAGGACCTCCTCCTCGGAGGCCACCAGGACGGCGATGGCCGTCAGCACCTTGGTGACCGACGCCAGGGGCAGGACGTGGTCGGCGTCGCCGGCCAGCTCGACGTGCCCGTCGCGCCGGACCCAGCCGGCGGCGCGTCGGGTGCCGGGCCAGCTCTCCGTCGACTCCAGGCCGGTGGGGGCCACGGGGCTCAGTCGAACTCGGTGACGAGGTGCTCGTAGATGCCGTAGCCGGCGCCCCCGTCGTCGGCCCGGAGGCGGATCGGGGTCTCGTGGACGACGACGGTCTGGTCGTCGGCCGGGCGCACGGGCACGGAGCCCCCCGCCCGCTCCCCGGTGAGGGCCAGCGAGCCGCCGCCGGCCAGCGAGAGCGTGAGCCGGAAGCGCTCCGCTCCGCCGTCGGCGCTGCGGACGAGGTCCCGGTCGGCGGCCACGACGTAGTCGGTGCCGTCCGTCCCCTGCACGTACCCGTTGACGGTGGTGGCGTCCCGCTCGCCCTGCTGCACCTCGAAGAGGTTGAAGCCGCGGCCGTCGGCCAGGAAGCCGGTGACCCAGTGCCACTGGTGCAGGCCGGCCCAGTGCCGGAAGCCCCACGAGTGGTCGCGCTGGCCGAACCCGTCGAAGCGGACCCGCTCGCCCCCGACGGCGAGGTCGCCCGTGACCCGGCAGGTCTGCTCGTAGTGGCCCCACGCCACGGCGCGGGGGAGGGGCCCGGCCGGGTGGCCCTGGTAGGACACGGCGTCGCTGGTGCCGTCCCACTCGAGGTGGACCTGGTCGTCGTCGGCGCCGAGCTGTACGGCCCAGGTGCGGCCGCTGGCCAGCATGCGATAGGTGAGCTCGTCGACCGACATCACGTCCCAGTCGGTGGGCGGGATCTCCTCGAGCTCGCGCCCGTAGGCGTACACGGGAACGCCGGCCTTCCACACGAGGAACCCGGCCGTGACCCGTCCCGCGTTGGCCAGCACCGCGATGCGGGTCATCACGAAGGTGTCGGTGGCCGGGTCCCAGGCGTTGAAGTAGAGCGAGTCGCTCCAGTGCGGCGAGCGGTCCTCGACCGGGTGCAGCCGCTCGTCGTCGTCGGTGATCCCCTGCGTCGTCACGAGGCGTCCCACACCATGTCGAGCCCCCCGTCGCCCCGCAGCAGCTCGATGGGGTCGTGCTTGTCGATGTGGCCGATCAGGCCCTGGTACACGCTGTACCCGCAGAGCTCCTGGAGCCGCCGCTCGAACCGGGCGGCGATGTCCCGGGGGACGCCGAGCTGCTGGTTCTCCTGCTGGCGGATGTAGCCGGCGCAGTAGTTCATGGCGATCCCGACGCGGCGTTCGTCGGTGGTGTTGGCGCCGCCCCCATGCCAGAGGCTGCCGTGCCAGACGAGCACCGACCCGCGGGCCATCTCGGCTGGGATGCTGTCGTGGTGCTGGCCGTAGACCGGCGAGGCGTCGGCCAGATGGCTGCCGGGGATGATCCGGGTGGCGCCGTTGGCCTCGGTGAAGTCGGTCAGCGCCCACATGGTGTTGCACACCGTGGGCGGGTGGGGCTTCGGGATCGGCATGAGCTGGTCGTCGGCGTGGAGCGGCTGCGGGGTCTCCCCGGCGCAGATGGCGATCGACGAGAGCGACGAGATCAGGCAGCCCCGGTCGAGGACCCCTTCGACGACGGGCAGCACGTTGGGGTGGACGGGGACCCGCTCGAAGGTCGGGCCGTGCACCAGCAGATTGTAGATCCGCACGGTGTGGGTGCCCTCGAAGTCGTTCCCGGCGGGGATGATGCCGAGGTCCGCTTCGAGCCGCTGCAGCTCGGCGCCGAGGGCGTCGAGCAGGTCCTCCTCGATGGCGTCCTCGACGATCGTGTAGCCGTCGGTGGCGATGCGGGCGACGTGATCCGCCACCTCGTCTGGTGTCAGCGTGCGCACGGGGACCGACCGTAGCGCCGGAGCGATACTCCCTCGGGGCCGGTAGGTTCCCGGGATGGCCATCTACGACCACCAGCTCAACGCACTCGACGGCACCCCCCTCGACCTCCACGACTTCGAGGACAAGGCGCTCCTCATCGTCAACGTGGCCTCCAAGTGCGGCCTGACCCCGCAGTACACCGGGCTCGAGAAGATCCACGAGCAGTACTCCGACCAGGGCTTCTCCGTGCTCGGCGTGCCGTGCAACCAGTTCATGGGGCAGGAGCCGGGCACCCCCGAGGAGATCGCCACCTTCTGCTCCACGAGCTATGGGGTCACCTTCCCGCTGGCCGAGAAGGTGGACGTCAACGGTGAGGGCCGCCACCCGCTCTACGACGAGCTGACCGCCGTGCCCGACGCCGACGGCAAGGACGGCGACGTGGCCTGGAATTTCGAGAAGTTCCTCATTGCCCCCGGGGGCGCGGTCACTCGCTTCCGGCCCCAGGTGGAGCCCGAGGATCCGGCGCTCGTGAGCGCCATCGAAGCGGCCCTACCGGGCTGAACCGCCCGTTGGGGATGCGGGTCCCGAAGGGGCCCGACGGTACCCTGGTCAGGACACCATGAACGATCCTGACACCACCACCGCGCCCCTCCCCGAGTCCGAGGCCCCGCTCACCTTCGAAGAGCTCGGCGTGTCCGCCGAGCTCGTGACGGCCCTCAAGGAGCACGGGATCGAGGCCCCCTTCGCCATCCAGCGGCTCTCCATCGCCGACGCTCTCGCCGGCCGCGACGTCTGCGGCAAGGCCAAGACCGGCTCCGGCAAGACCCTCGCCTTCGGCCTCCCCCTCCTCCAGCGCCTGGCCGCGGCCGAGCCCCGCAAGCCCCGGGGCCTGGTGCTCGTGCCCACTCGCGAGCTGGCCCTGCAGGTCCACGACGTGCTGGCCCCGCTGGCCGAGTCGGTGGGCAGCCGGATCGTCGCGGTCTACGGCGGCGCCGACATGAACAAGCAGATCAAGAAGCTGGCCGCCGGGGTCGAGGCGATCATCGCCACCCCGGGCCGGCTGATCGACCTCGTCGAGCGCAAGGAGGTCGAGCTGAACGGCCTCGAGATCGTCGTCGTCGACGAGGCCGACCGCATGGCCGACATGGGCTTCTTGCCCCAGGTCGAGTGGCTCCTGCGCCACGTCGACACCCAGCACCAGACGCTGCTCTTCTCCGCCACCCTCGACGGTGTCGTCGATGGGCTCATCAAGCGCTACCAGCACGATCCCGTGTACCACGAGGTGGCCTCGCAGACCGTCACGGTCGACGCCATGATCCACCGCTTCATCGGCGTCCACGAGATGGACAAGGTGAAGGTGGCGGCCGCCATCGCCCGCGGCAGCGGGCGGGTGCTGGCGTTCACCAACACCAAGCGGGTGGCCGACCGTCTGGCCCGCTCCCTCAACGAGGAGGGCGTGAAGGCGGCCGCCATCCACGGGGACCTGCGTCAGGGACAGCGCGAGGACGCCCTGAAGGACTTCGGCGCCGGCAAGATCAAGGTCATGGTGGCCACCGACGTGGCCGCCCGCGGGTTGCACATCGACGACGTTGACGTCGTCATCCACTACGACCCCGCCCCCGACCACAAGACCTACCTGCACCGCTCGGGTCGCACGGCCCGGGCCGGGTCGAAGGGCATGGCGGTCAGCCTGTCGATCTGGAACGAGGAGCTGCACATGAAGCGGCTCCAGAAGCGCATCGGGGTGATCCAGCCGATCACCGAGATGTTCTCCAATGACCCCCGCCTGGCCGACCTGACCGCCTGGGAGCCTTCCGCCGGCTGACGAGCGGCCGGTCCGGGAGACCGGCGCGATCTACCGTCTCCCCATGGGACGAGCTGAGCAACGAGCCGCCACCGCCGCCCCCGAGGCGGTTGGCCTGTACGCCTTCTCGCTGTTCTCGAAGCTCGAGGGCGCCGTCACGGCGGCGATGGTGCACCTGGGCGACCGCCTCGGCCTCTACACGGCGCTGGCCGAGGCCGAGGGGCCGTTGACCACCACCGACCTGGCCGAGCGCCGAGGGCTCCAGGAGCGGTGGGTCCGCGAGTGGGCCTACAACCAGGGCGCGGCGGGGCTGGTGGTCGTCGACGGAGACGAGCGCCTGTCCCTGACCGCGGAGGCGGTGGCGGTGCTGGCCGTCCCCGACCACCCGGCGTTCGGGATGGGCTCGTTCCACCACCTCCCAGAGACGATCGGCGCCCTGGACGCGCTCCCCGAGGCGTTCCGCACGGGGATCGGGCTCGACTACGACGCCTTCGGGCCGGGCTGCGCCGAAGGTGTGGCCCGCGGCTTCGAGCCCTGGTATCGCACCCACCTCGTCCCCACCGTCCTGCCGCTCCTCGACGACGTCGTCGAGCGGCTCACCGCTGGTGCCGAGGTCATCGACGTCGGCTGCGGGGCCGGCGGGGCCGCCATGCTCCTCGCCGAGGCGTTCCCGGCCTGCCGGGTGCGGGGCTATGACATCTCCCAGCACGCCCTGGAGCGGGCCGAGGCCCGACGGGCCGAGGCCGGGCTCGCCAACGTCTCGTTCCACGACCCCCGGGTGGAGCCCCCGCCCGCCGATGGTTCTGTGGCCCTGGCCCTCACGCTGGACTGCATCCACGACATGGCCCATCCCGCTCCGGTGATCGCGGGCCTGCGTCGGGCCCTGGCCGACGACGGCACCTGGCTCCTGGTCGACATCAAGGCCCGCCCCACCTATGCCGAGAACGTGGCCCGCAACCCGATGGCCTCGATGATGTACGGCATCAGCGTGCTGACCTGCCTGTCGAGCTCGCTGTCGGAGCCGGGCGGTGCCGGGCTGGGCACGTTGGGGCTGCCGCCAGAGCGGGCGGAGGCCATGGCGGCCGAGGCGGGCTTCACCCGCTTCCGACGGCTGGCTGTCGACCATGCGGTGAACGCCTTCTATGAGATCCGCCCCTGAGCGCGCCGGCGCCCTCGCCCGGGAGGCCCTGGGCCTGGCGGCGCAGTGCGACGTGCGCCTCCCGCCGGATTTGCGCCTGTGCGAGCTCGCCGGCGAGGGCGCCGGGTGGCGTGACGCCCGGCCGGCAACCGGCTCGATCACGCCGTCGGCCGCCGCGTGGGCGCTGGTGGCGGCGATGGAGGGTGCGCTCTCGAGCGGCGAGCGCCGGCGCGGTGCCCACTACACGCCCGCTGCGCTGGCCGAGCGCGTGGCCCGGGCCGCGCTGCCGGAGGGCGCCCCGGTCGGGCCGGTGGTCGACCCCGCCTGCGGTGGCGGCGCCCTGCTGTTGGCGACCGCCGACCGCCTGGCCGCGGCCGGCGCGGCTCGGGCGGAGGTGGCGCGGGGGCTGCTCTTCGGGGCGGACATCGATCCGCTGGCGGTAGCCGTGGCCGAGGCCGCCGTCGCCCTGTGGTCGGGCGGGGTGGCGCCGCTCAGGGAGCACCTGGTGGCGGGTGATCCCCTCCAGGACGGCCGGTCGCTGTGGCCGGCAGCCCCACCCGAGGGGTTCGCGGCGGTGGTGGGGAACCCGCCGTTCCAGGGCCAGCTCAGCCGGGCCACGGCCCGATCGGTCGGCGAGGCCAATCGCCTTCGCACCCGGTTCGGCGCAGCCGTGGGGCCCTACGTCGACACGGCCGCCCTCTTCCTGCTCGTCGGCCTCGACCTTGCCGCGCCGGGGGCCCGCATCGCGATGGTGCAGCCGCAGTCCACCGCCGCCGCCCGGGATGCCGGCGCGGTGCGGGCGGCGCTGGCGGAGCGGACCCGGCTCGTCGAGCTGTGGGCACCGCCCGAGCGGCTGTTCGCGGCGCGGGTGCACGTGTGCGTCCCCGTGCTCGTGGTGGGGGAGGGCGACGGGCGGGTCGACTGGTCGGCCGACGTGGCCGCCGCCCGGGGCACCCCGGAGGTACCCCTCGGCGCCCCTCGTCGCGGTGGCAGCGGCCACCACCTGCGGGACCGGGCTCGCGTCCTGGCCAGCTTCCGGAACCACTACTACGGCCTCGTCCCCCACGTCGCCGAGGCCGACGGCTGTGCCCGGCACCCGCTCGTCACCTCCGGTCTGGTGAGCATCGGCTCGTGCGGCTGGGGACACGAGCCGGTCCGCTTCGCCAAGCGGTGGTGGGACCGTCCCGAGGTCGACGTCGATGCGGTCCGGGCCGCCGACCGCCGGCTCGACGGGTGGCTGGGCGCCGTCCTCGCCCCGAAGCTCGTCGTGGCCTCCCAGACCAAGGTGCTCGAGGCCGCTGCGGACGAGCGCGGTCGCTGGGTGCCGTCGACGCCGACGATCTCGGTCATGCCGCACGATCCCGCTGACCTCGGGAGGCTCCTGGCCGCTGTGTGCTCGCCGGCCGCCAGCGCCTGGGTGGTCACCCGGACCGCCGGGAGCGCGCTCAGCGCCGACACCGTCCGGGTGAGCCGAGCGGTGCTCGAGGCGCTGCCGCTGCCCGTCGACGAGGCAGCTTGGGACGAGGCTGTCGGCGCCCTGGTCGAGCGTGACCTCGAGGCCTACGAGGACGCCGCCGCGGCGATGTACGGGCTCGGCCGGGCGGAGAGCCGGGAGGTGCTCGCCTGGTGGCGGCCCCGGGCTCGATCCGCCTGGCTCGCGAACAGCGCGGTTCGGTAGGGTCTCGCCGACATCAGGAGTGGCCCGGTGACGGGTCCAGCAACCTGGGACGGACACCCAAGGTGCTCTCCTCCGCTCCGGCGGGGGGATGTGGTCCCGGCGACGGGGCAACGAAGTGTTCGGGTTCGCCCGGCGAGGGTGTCCGCTCCGGGCCGATCCAGGCAGGAGACGACGTGACGGCACGGCCGGTGGGCGAGCGGGCATCGGGGGCATGGCTTCCGGGTGATCCTGTGGGGCACCGCCAGCTCCTGTCGCTCGGCGGCCGGCCCTTCGCCCTCGAGGGCGGGGCGGTCCTGCACGACGTGACGATCGCCTACGAGACCTGGGGGACGCTGAACGACGACGCGTCCAACGCGGTGCTGGTGCTGCACGCCCTGACCGGTGACAGCCACGCCGCGGGCCCGCTGGAGCCCGGTCACCCCACCCCCGGGTGGTGGGACACCATCATCGGCCCGGGCCAGGCCATCGACACCAACCGGTGGTTCGTCGTGTGCCCGAACGTGCTGGGCGGCTGCCAGGGCTCGACCGGTCCGGCCAGCCCCCACCCCGACGACGGCAAGCCCTACGGCAGCCGGTTCCCGGTCGTCACCGTCAGGGACTGGGTGCGCACCCAGGCGGCCGTCGCCGACCACCTCGGGGTGCGGCGCTGGCACAGCGTCGTGGGGGGCTCGATGGGCGGCATGCAGGTGCTCGAGTGGGCCCTCATGTACCCCGACCGGGTCCGCTCCATCGTCCCCATCGCCACCGCCCTGGCGGCCAGCGCGCAGCAGATCGCGTGGTGGTCGACCGGGCGCCGCATCATCCGGATGGACCCGGCTTGGCAGGGCGGCGACTACTACGAAGCCGGTCCCGGCGGCGGCCCCGACGAGTCGCTGTCCATCGCTCGCATGGTGAGCCAGATCACCTTCCGCAGCGACGACGTGTTCACCCGCCGCTTCGGGCGCGAGGTGGCCGATCCCCTCGATGGCTTCGAGCTCTGGCAGCGCTTCGAGGTGGAGCGCTACCTCGAGTACCACGGGGCCAAGCTCGTCCGCCGGTTCGACGCCAACTCCTACCTCTTCCTGACGAAGGCCATGGACCTCCACGACGTCGGCCGGGGCAGGGGCGGCGTCGACGCGGCCATGGCTCGGCTGCGGGCACCAGTGCTCGCCATCGGGGTGGTCAGCGACATCCTCTACCCGCTGTACCAGAGCCAGGAGATCGTGGCCCTGGCCCGGGCCAACGGTGTGCCGGCCCGCTCGGTCGAGCTGGCCAGCCCCCACGGCCACGACGCCTTCCTCATCGAGCACGAGCAGCTCGGCCTCCCCCTCAGTGCCTTCCTCGACGACGTGGAGCTCCACCATGGCTGACCGCCCCGCCCAGCACCTTGACACCACCGCCATCACCAGCGGCCGCCAGGCCAGCGGCGACTCGCTGGCCCCGGTGCTCTTCCCGTCCACCGCCTACGAGGTGGGCACGGTGGCCGAACAGGCCGACCAGGTGTTCACGGCCCGACCCGACAAGCTCTACTCCCGCTTCGGCAGCCCGTCGGTGCGGGAGCTGGAGGCGGCCGTGGCCGAGCTCGAGGGGGCCGAGGCGGCCCTGGCCTCGGCGTCGGGCATGGGAACGCTGGCCGCGGTCCTCCTCGGCCTGTGCTCCTCCGGCGACCACATCGTGGCCTCCCGTCAGATCTTCTCGGTCACCTACGGCCTCCTTGCCATGCACCTCCCCCGATTCGGCATCGATGTCACCCTGGTGGACGGCACCGAGGCCGCCGCCATCGCCGCCGCCGTCGTCCCCGGCCGCACGCAGGTCGTGCTGGTCGAGACGCCCGCCAACCCTGCCCTGTCCCTCGTCGATCTGGACGCCATCGGCGCCATCCAGGGGCCGATCACCGTCGTGGACTCGACCTTCGCCACCCCGGTCGTCCAGCGACCCCTCGAGCACGGGGTCGACCTCGTGCTGCACTCCGCCACCAAGGGCATCGCCGGCCACAACGACGCGCTGCTCGGCGTGGTGGCCGGCAACGCCGACCTCATCGACCCGATCTGGGGCTGGCAGAGCGCGATGGGGGCGATGGCGTCGCCCTTCGACGCGTGGAACGCCCTCCGCGGCATCCGCACCCTGCCCGTGCGGGTGGCCCGGCAGAGCGACACCGCGCTGCGCCTGGCCACCGTGCTGGAGGGCCACGACGCCGTCGCGTCCGTGTCGTACCCGCACCTCGCCAGCCACCCCCAGCACGACCTCGCCCGGCGGCAGATGGCCACGGGGGGCACGGTGGTGGCCTTCGAGGTGCGGGGCGGGGCCGACGCCGCCATCGCCTTCACGGAGCGCTCCGAGCTGGGCCGCATCGCGCTGTCCCTCGGCGGGCCGGAGACGCTGCTCACCCACCCGGCCACCTTCGCCGCCCGGTACTCACCGGCCGAGCGGGCCGAGCTCGGCATCACCGACGGGCTCATCCGAATGTCCGTCGGCCTCGAGCACCCCGACGACCTCGAGCGGGACCTCCTTCGGGCCCTGGAGGGCTGACCGCCGATGCCGGAGATGCTCGAGGTCGAGACGTATCGGCAGGTGGCCGAGCTGGCCGTCGGGCACACGATCTCCCGGGTCGACGCGCCCGACGCCTGGTACCTGAAGGGCGGCACCACCGCCGACGCCCTGCAGGCCATCGTCGGCGAGACGGTGACGGGCACCCGCCGCATCGGCAAGCTCCTGCTCGTCGAGCTGGACAGCGACGTGCTCGGGCTGCGCTTCGGGATGACGGGTCGCCTCGTCGTCGACGGACAGGCCCCGATCGAGCGGCTGGAGTACGCCAGCCATCGCACCGACCCGGCCTGGATCCGCTTCGCCCTCGGGTTCCGGGACCTGGGCGACCTCCTGATGGTCGACCCGCGCCGGCTGGGCGGCGTGGAGCTCGACCCCGACACCGGGCACCTCGGCGTCGATGCCCTCGAGGTCGGCCCCGCCCAGCTCCGCGACCTGCTGGCCCGCAGCAAGGCGGCGGTCAAGGCCTTCCTGCTCGACCAGAGCCGGGTGGCCGGCGTCGGCAACCTGCTGGCCGACGAGATGCTCTGGCGAGCCGGCATCGACCCCGCCCGGGCCGGGCTGACCCTCACGCCGGCCGAGGTCCGGCGCCTGCACAAGCACCTGCGGGCCACCATCCTCGAGCTCGGCCAGCGCGGCGGCAGCCACACGGGGGACCTCCACGTCGCCCGGGTGCGAGGCGCCACCTGCCCGCGTGACGGCGTCCCCCTGGAGCGCCGGACCATCGGGGGGCGCACCACGTACTCCTGCCCCCGCCACCAGCGCTGACTACCGGGGTGGCTGGGAGCCCCCGGAGGCCGGCCACTACCCTTGCGCTCTTGCCCCCGTGGTCTGGAGGACCGTTGCGGACAGCCCCCAGCCGAGCACGTCGAACCGCCCTGCTCGGGCTCTGCCTCCTCCTCGTCGGTCTCTTCTCGTCGGCGATGGCGGCCTCGGCCCGGGCCGAGGACTGCCCGCCCGTCACCTTGCTGAACGCCACGTGCACGCCTGTCTCGAGCTCGACCACCGCCGACGCGACCACCACCAGCACGACGGCCAGGCCGGCGACGACGACCACCGCCGCTCGCCCCACCACGACCACCACCCGCCCCAAGGCCGCCGCCACGACGACGACCACGACCGCGCCCACCACGACGAGCACCGTCACGGTGACCACCGTGTCGAACCTGCTCGTCCCCGGGGACGGCACCGAGGGCGCCGAGTCGACGACGACCACGACGGTGGAGCCGGCCTCGGCCACGAGCGACGGCGGGCTGAGCGACGGGACCCTCATCGGCATCGTGGTCGTCGGGCTCGTCCTCATCGCCATCGCGGTCGCCGTGCTGACCTGGCGCTATTGGGTGGCCACGAGGCCGGTGCCTGTCGAGGCGCCTCGGCGACGGCCGGCGGCTGGGTAGGGTCGGGGCATGGGAGAGGCCCTCGATGTCGACGCCATGCTGCAGCGGTTCCGGGACCGCGCCCGCGCCGTCCGCGACCGCCCGCTGCCGCCGGTGGCCGGGGAGGAGCGCACCCGGTTCATCGAGCAGGCGCAGAAGGACTTCCAGGACTTCGCCATCATCGGCGACGCGGCGGCCGAGCTCGTCGACGGCATCCTCACGCTGCGCATCGACCTCCGTCCCGCCGACCAGCGCGACTAGGGTCCGATGGCGAGCGACCGCTTCGAGCGCGCCATCGCCGCCATCGACGCCGCCAACGCGGACGACCCCCACGTCATCGAGGTTCGGGGAGCGGTGCGCCCCAAGGAGCAGGCCCACGCCGAGCTGATGTCGGAGTGGGTGCTGGCGCTCGACCCGGCCGCCGACGAGGCCCAGCTCCTCGCCGCCCGCGCCCACCACCTGCGGCGCTGGACCTCACCACGTGCCTCGTACCCCGAGGGGCGGGCCGGCTACCTGCGCTGGCGCACCGCGCTGCGCAAGCAGCACGCCACGGAGGTGGCCGACATCCTGGTCGACGTCGGCTACGGCCCGGAGGTCGTCGAGCGGGTCCAGGCCATCGTCGAGAAGCGGGGGCTGGGCACCGATCCCGCCGCCCAGGTGCACGAGGACGCCCTGTGCCTCGTCTTCCTGGAGACGCAGCTGGCCGGCACCGCCGCCCGCCTCGGTGACGCCAAGGCCGTCGAGGTCATCCGCAAGACGGCAGCCAAGATGAGCCCGGCGGGCCTCGCCCGGGCCGCCGAGCTCCCCTTGCCCCCGGAGGCCCGGGACCTCCTCAGTCGGGCCCTCACCCCCTGACCAACCAACGTCGGTGGACCCCAGCGCATGGCCGCGAAGATCGCGGTGGGGAGGGAGCCGGCCGCCCGGGCGCGCCGTGGGGGATCTGGCCCTTCTGGAAGCGAGCGCCGTCGTGGGCGCCGATGTACGCGCCCTGCTGGCCGTTGTAGGTCGAGACGGCGCCGGCGTCCCAGTAGATCTTCCGGACGTCGTTGGCCGCCGGGCGGTCGCTGGGCCCGAACTTCCAGAGCCGAAGGGACCGGTCTTGGCCGGATAGGCGAACATCCCCGCCTCGAAGCTCTGCGGGGTGAGCTCCGGGCCCGCCATCTGCAGGCCGATGGCCAGCAGGTACATCTGGTAGTAGATGAGGTCCAGCGAGAAGGCGGTCTCGTCGTCCCGGACCGACTTGTACGCCGCGTAGGCGATCGTCTGGGTGGGCGGGACGAACCCGTCGAGGGGGCTCACTGATCGCCGCCGGCTACCCGTGGAGCCGGTTGGGCGGCTCCAGACGAGGCTGCTATCGTCGCTGGCTCACACGCGGACGTGGCTCAGCTGGTAGAGCACAACCTTGCCAAGGTTGGGGTCGCGGGTTCGAATCCCGTCGTCCGCTCCAAAGAAAGCCCTACTCAGGCGGGGTTTTCTTGGTTTTTCGAGGTACCTGTCGCACCCCGCGCTCTACTATGCGCTCTACTGAAAGCCCTGGTGGGACCCAGGAGACCGCGAGGTAGGGTCCACCGCATGATTACACGCGCGGAGTAGAGTGCTCGTGTGGAGGTCACGGAGGAGTCGCTCGCGCGATTCTTCGACGTGATGGCTCCGGTGCTGGACGAGCGTCAGCGGCGCCTGATGGCGGGGGCGGCGGCGGAGATGCTCGGGCGGGGCGGCCAGGCGCGGGTGACCGAGGCATCGGGCATGTCGCGCTCGACGGTGATCGCGGGGATGAAGGAGATCGCCGGGGGCGTGGAGCCGTCGACGCGGGTGCGGGCCGCGGGTGCGGGCCCGAAGAAGCGGATCGACACCCAGCCCGGACTACTGGAAGCGTTGGACGAGCTCGTCCACCCTGAGACGCGGGGAAACCCGATGTCGCTGCTGCGGTGGACGTCGAAGTCGACCGAGAAGCTGGCCCGGGACCTGGTCCGTCAGGGCTTCAAGGTGTCGGCCGACACCGTCGGCCGGATCCTCAAGCAGCTCGGCTACTCGCTGCAGGCCCCGGCCAAGGTGAAAGAGGGCACCTCGCACCCCGACCGCGACGGCCAGTTCCGCTACTTGAACCGCCTGGCCGGCGAGTTCATCACCGCCGACTCTCCCGTGATCTCGGTGGACACCAAGAAGAAAGAGGGCTCTCCTGTCGGTTGAGTGGGCGCGAATGACAGGGGTGTAGTTCGAGAAGCCGC
>DASUDP010000124.1:0-84961 GCA_036275535.1 Acidimicrobiales bacterium
CCACCGCCTCCACCCCGGCGGTGGCCACCGCCGCGCCCCTCACACCTTGTAGACCTGCGTCTTGGCGTCGGCGGCTTGGTCCGTGGCGGGGCTCGTTGCGCTCATGATGACTTCTCCAACGTGCTCTTGAGGTCAACCAGCGCGGTGATGTTGTGCTCCGTGTACTTGTCGATCCAGCGGTCGTGGATGAGCCGGATGGGGACCGGGTTGAGGAAGTGGAGCTTCTCCCGCCCCTGCTTCCGGCTGACCACGAGACCCGCGCCCTCGAGCACCCTCAGGTGCTTCATCACGCCGAACCGGGTCATCGACAGCTCGCTCTCCAGCTCCGTCAAGGTGCGTCCATCCCGAGCGAACAGCAGGTCGAGCAGGAACCGGCGGCTCGGGTCAGCCAGCGCACGGAACACGCGGCCCAGCTCGTCGTCGCCGGCCACCCGAACAGGAATACGTGACCATATGGTCACCTGTCACGGCCACGCTCAGGCCCGCCGCTGTGGGAGCATCCGACCCACCACGACGTCAGGGGGACCGATGGCCGACCTGCTGGAGCTGAGCGCCCGCATCATCGATTCAGGCCACGCCGACGAGGCCGTCAACCGCGTCACCCAGGAGCTGTCGGAGGTGAGCGACGACCTCGCCCTCATCGAGTCGTTCTCCCACGTCGTGCTCCTGCAGACCGCCGGCGGACTCGTGGCCTTCGACACCAGCGGTGCCCACACCGGGGCCGCGTGCGTGGACAGCCTGCGGGCCTGGCGGCCCGACGATCCCATCTCCCACCTCGTGTACACCCACGGCCACGTCGACCACGTGGGCGGCAGCGGGGCCTTCCTCGCCGATGCCGAGGCCCAGGGCCACGGGCGACCGGAGGTCCTCGCCCATGAGGCCGTTCCGGAGCGGTTCGACCGCTACCGGCAGACCAACGGGTGGAACCTCGCGATCAACATGCGCCAGTTCGGGTGGATCCCCCGCTCCATCAACCTCGGCATCGGAGGCCTCGAGCAGTTCCTGCCCGACGACGTGGCCGAGCCCGACGTCACCTACCGGCAGGCGCTGTCCCTGGACGCCGCGGGGACGCCGATCGAGCTGCACCACGCACGGGGCGAGACCGACGACCACACGTGGGCCTGGCTGCCCGAGCAGCGGGCCATCTGCGCGGGCGACTTCCTCATCTGGAACTTCCCCAACGCCGGCAACCCGCAGAAGGTCCAGCGCTACCCCGAGGAGTGGGCCGCCGCCCTACGGGACATGGCCGCCTACGAGCCCGAGCTGCTGCTGCCGGCGCATGGCCTGCCCCTCGCCGGCCAGGCCCGGATCGCCATGGTGCTCGACGAGGTCGCCACCGCCCTCGAGGAGCTGGTGGCCGCGGTGCTCGAGCGGATGAACGCGGGTGCGCGCCTCGACGAGATCATCCACGAGGTGAAGGTGCCCGAGGCCGTGCTGGCCCGACCGTTCCTGCGCCCGTTCTACGACGAGCCGGAGTTCGTCGTGCACAACGTGTGGCGTCGCTACGGCGGGTGGTGGGACGGCGACCCCGCCACCCTCAAGCCCGCCCCGGCCGCCACGCTGGCCGCCGAGGTGGCCTCCCTGGCCGGCGGGGCGCTGAACCTCGCCCGCCGGGGCGAAGCGGTGGCGGCCGATGGCGACCTGCGGCTGGCCTGCCACCTCGTCGAGCTGGCTGGTCTGGCCGCACCCGAGGAGCACGCGGTGCAGGCCATCCGGGCCCAGGTCTACGAGCAGCGCCGCCTGGCCGAGACGTCCCTCATGGCCAAGGGCGTGTACGCGTCGGCCGTGCGCGAGAGCCAGGCCGTCCTCGGGGCGGGCTGACGCACCGTCGCACCATCGCCACGTCGGAGGTTTGGCCGGTCGAGCGGTGGGTATGCCCGGTCCAGCCACAACCCAAGGAGACAGACGATGGGCATCGGAGTAGGACTCTTGCTGCTGGCGGCGGGTGCGATCTTGGCCTTCGCCGTCGAGGTCGACTCGACCGGCGGCTTCAACATCAACACGATCGGCATCATCTTGATGGTCGTCGGCGCCATCGGCGTCATCGCCTCGATGATGTTCTGGAACAGCTGGGGCGGCCCCCGCGGCCGTCGCCGGGTCTACGAGGAAGACCTCTAGACCTCACCGAGGACTCCAACCCACCACTGCGTCCGGAGCGGCCGCGACCTTCGGGTCCGGCCGCTCCGTCGCGTCATGGCCCCGGTGGTGGGAACGAGGTGAGCAGCAGCGTGTCGTAAGCCAGGCCCCAGGGCGGGCGGAGGAAGCCCAGGGCGCGCACATCCTCGAACCAGCGGGCGAAGGGCGAGCGCCGGCTGTAGGTGCCGCCGCCCAGCACCCGGGTGAGCCGCAAGAGCACCTGCTCGCCCAGCTCGGCCACGAGCTGCTTGGCCCGGATGGCGTCGTGGAGCGCGATGGCGAGGTCGGCTCCCTCGACGGCCCGCAGCGCGCCCTCGTAGGCCTGGACGGCCAGCCAGTGCTCGGCCTCGGCCCGTGCCCACTCCACCGCCTCGAAGGCCCGGAGCTGATCTGCCTTGGCGGCCAGCTGTGCGCGGGCCGTGCCCACCGCCTCGTCGAGGATGCCGAGCACGACGGAGGTGAACAGGGTGGCGATGGCCGGCCCCGCCGCCATCGTGACCTGCTCCACGGGACCGTCCCACGCCATCCGGACGGCCGGGGCACCGCCGAGGCGCATCCCATGGCTCTGCGTGGCCGCCATGCCCATCCCGTCCCACTCCGCCAGCAGGGTGAACCCCGCGCTGCCGTCCCAGGGCTGGCCGTCGGTGTCGAGCACGAACACCGCGGGCGCAGACTCCCCGTCGGCCACCGCGGTGGTGATCATGCGGTGGCAGATCCCGGAGCCGCTGCCGAAGTGCTTGTCCCCGCTGACGCCGTACAGCTCGCCGGCCAGGAAGGGCTCGCCGGCGAGCGGCTGAGCGGTCGCCTTGGTGCGGGCGATGTCGCCGCCGCTACCCGGCTCCGAGGTGATCGTCCCCCACTGCTGGCCGGCGAGGGCGCTGGCGAAGACGGCGTCCCGCTGTGCTCGCCACGCGTCGCCCTCGTGCGGCGGGGCGAAGAGCCAGTAGCCGAGCACCGCCGGGTGCATGACCGACACCAGCGCCACCGACGCATCGGCCCCCGCCAGGTGGCGGTACAGCTCCGCCATCGGACGAAGGCTCGTGACGCCCTCCCATCGCCCACCGTGGTCGACCGGTACCGGCAGAGCCAGCACGCCGGCGTCGCGCAGCTCGTCGAAGTCGGCTCGTTCGAGGTGCTGTCGGGCCAAGCGCTCCGCCCGCTCGCCCCGCCATCGGGCCGCGATGGCGTCGACCGCGGCCCGGACCTCGTTCCCTCCCGACATCAGGGTGCACGCTAGGCGCGATCCCGGCTCGGGGCCGAGGAACCCCGGCTCGAAGCGCCACCGGGCTCGCGCCGATCCTCGGGGCGTGCCGCCGGCGGGCCGGGCCCGTCGGTAGCCTCCGCCCATGGGCTCCGTCATCGAGGTCGCCGGCCTCGTCAAGACCTTCGGCCCGACACGAGCCCTCGACGGGCTCGATCTGACGGTGGCGCAGGGCGAGGTGCACGGCTTCCTCGGCCCCAACGGCTCGGGCAAGACGACCACGATCCGGGTGCTGCTCGGGCTCCTGCGGGCCGACGGTGGCACGGTCCGCCTGCTCGGCGGCGACCCGTGGCACGAGTCCGTCGACCTCCATCGCCACCTCGCCTACGTGCCGGGTGACGTGAGCCTGTGGCCGAAGCTGACCGGGGGCGAGGTGATCGACCTGTTCGCCCGGCTGCGGGGGGACGTCGACGTGCGCAAGCGGGACGAGCTGATCGAACGCTTCGAGCTCGACCCCTCCCGCCGCTCCCGCACCTACTCCAAGGGCAACAAGCAGAAGGTGGCGCTGGTGGCCGGCCTGGCCTCCGCGGCCGAGCTGCTCATCCTCGACGAGCCGACCTCGGGGCTCGATCCGCTCATGGAGGCCGTGTTCCAGGACTGCATCCAGGAGGCGCGGAGCGAGGGCCGCACGGTGCTGCTGTCGAGCCACATCCTCGCCGAGGTCGAGGCGCTCTGCGATCGGGTCAGCATCATCCGCGCCGGCCGGACGGTGGAGTCGGGCACGCTGCAGTCGCTGCGCCAGCTCACCCGCACCGCGGTCACCGCCGAGACGGAGCGACCGCCCGATGGCCTCGCCGAGATGCCCGGCGTCCACGGGCTCGAGGCAACCGGCGCCACCGTGCACTTCCACGTCGACACCGTGGATCTGGCGGCCGCGATCGGGCGGCTGTCGGCGGCCGGGATCCGGAGCCTCATCAGCAACCCGCCCACGCTCGAGGAGATGTTCCTGCGCCACTACGGCGACGAGCTGGCCAGCGAGCAGCGAGCCCACGACGGGGCGGCCCGGGGGTGAGCGCGCTCCGGGGCACGGCTCCGCTGGTGCGGCTCATCCTGGCCCGGGACCGCCTCCGGTTGTCGGCCTGGGTGGGCGGGCTCGTCCTGCTGGTCATCGTGTCCGCCATCAGCACGAAGGACATCTACTCCACCCAGGCCGACCTCGACCGGGTGGCGGCCCTCTCGCGCGACAACCCCGCCGCCCTGGCCTTCAACGGCCCGGATCAGGCCCTCGACACCATGGGTGGCCAGATCGCCTTCCAGATCGGCGCCTTCACCCTCACCATGGTCGGGCTCATGAGCGTGCTGCTGGTGGGCCGCGCCACCCGGGGGGAGGAGGACAGCGGCCGCCTCGAGCTCGTGCGGTCGATGCCGGTCGGTCGCCATGCGCCCCTCGCGGCGGGTCTCCTCGTCTGCGCGGTGGCCTCGGTGGTGCTGGGCGTGCTCACGGCCGCCAGCCTGCTGGCCGAGGACCTCCCGGCCCACGGGTCGATCGTGTTCGGCGCCTCCTTCACCGCGGTGGCGCTGGTCTTCCTCGGAATCACCGCCGTTACGGCCCA
Organism: Acidimicrobiales bacterium; assembly: GCA_036275535.1. GTDB lineage: Bacteria > Actinomycetota > Acidimicrobiia > Acidimicrobiales > VFJN01 > VFJN01. The sequence goes on from DASUDP010000124.1 coordinate 4,951, forward strand.
GGTGGCCGAGAACCCGCGGGTGGCGGCGGGCATCGCCGGGGGGGTGCTGGGCGCCTCGTACATCGTGCGGGCCGTGGGCGACGTCGGCAACGGCGCCGTGTCCTGGCTCTCGCCCATCGGGTGGGCCCAGAAGGCCAGGCCCTACGCCGGCGAGCAGTGGTGGCCGCTCCTCCTGTGCCTGGTGCTGGGGGTGGGCGGGGTCGCCCTCGCGGTCGTCCTGGCCGATCGGCGCGACTTCGGGGCGGGCATGATGGCCCCCAAGGCGGGCCCGGCGGTGGCCGGACCCTCCCTTCGCTCCCCCCTCGGGCTGGCCGTGCGCCTGCACCGTGGCGCGGTGCTGTGGTGGGCGTTCGGGGTGCTCGTCACCGCAGTGACCTACGGCTCGCTCACGTCGGCCATCGACGACTTCGTGGCCGACAACCCGGAGATGTTGGACCTCGTGGCCAGTCTGGGCGGGGCGAGCCTCACGGACTCCTATCTCGCCACCTCGCTCCTGGTGCTCGCGCTGCTGTCCGCGGGGCCGGCGCTGCAGGTGCTGGCCCGCCTCCACGCAGAGGAGTCCGGTCTCCGGGCCGAGCCCATCCTGGCCACCCGGACCTCGCGGCAGGCGTGGATGGGCAGCCACCTCGTCGTGGCGCTCGGGGGCAGCGGCCTGTCCATGCTCCTGGGCGGGATCGGCTTGGGTGTCGCCTATGCCCTGGTCGGGGGCGACGCGGGCGAGGTCACGCGGCTCGGCCTGGCCTCCCTCGGCTACCTCCCCGCCATCTGGCTCCTGGCCGGGCTGGCCCTCGCTCTCTTCGGCCTGCTCCCCCGCTGGACCGCCGGTGCCTGGGTGACCCTCACGGGGTGCCTGGTGATCGGGATGTTCGGACCCCTCCTCGACCTGCCGAGCTGGGTCGTCGACCTGTCGCCCTTCCAGCACACCCCGGCGGTGCCCGCTGTCGACCTCCGGCTGCTGCCGCTGGCCGTGCTCAGCACCGTCACCCTGGCCCTCGTCGCGACCGGCTTCGCCACGTTCCGCGCCCGGGACCTGCTCACGTCCTGACCCCGGGCCCCACCGACCGAGGGCGCAACTTGGGGGTGCGCGATCGGAACATGGGGAGCCGCTCCCGATGCTCCCGGGGCATCGCGTTCGTACGGTCGACGAGAGGCCCGCTCCGGCCTCCCCGACACCAAGGAGGCTCCAATGCCCAGGTACCTCGTGCACCGCACCTTCCCCGACGGCCTGCAGTTCCCGGTCGACGAGACCGGCCGCAAGGCGGTCACCGGGATCGTGGCCGGCAACGGCGAGCAAGACGTCACGTGGGTCCACTCCTACGTGAGCCAGGACGACCACACGACGTGGTGCATCTACGACGCACCCAGCCCCGAGGCGATCCGCGCCGCGGCGGGCACCAACGGGTTGCCCGTCGACGAGATCAGCCAGGTCACCGTCCTCGATCCGTACTTCTACAAGGCCGAGCAGTGAGGTCGCAGCGGGCGGTGCCGGCGCTGGTCGTCGCCACCACCATCGCCGTGCTCGGGCTGGCCGTGGTGGGGCCGGCCGCCAGCGCTGATCCCCAGGACGTCCCTCGGGCGCAGCTGGCGGCGGTGCGGGCGGCCATGGCCCGGTACCACGACGTGGACGAGGCCGTCGCCGACGGCTACGAGCTGCTCGACGTCTGCTTCGACAGCGCCGCGGGTGGGATGGGCTACCACTACCTCAAGGGCGTCGACGCCTCGCTCGACCCGCTGGCCCCGGAGGCGCTCGTCTACGAGCCCAGCGAACACGGGCTCCGGCTCGTGGGGGTCGAGTACATCGTGCCCCTCGGCCTCAGCAACAGCCCGCCTGAGGTGCTCGACCAGAGCCTGCACGCCAACCCGGGCCTCGGCCTGTGGGTGCTGCACGCCTGGATCTGGCAGCCGAACCCGGCCGGGATGTTCGCGGACTTCAACCCGAACGTCGCCGACTGCCCCTGACCCACGGAGGGGGGAGGGACGTCCGGCCGAGCACCGCTCGGTCAGACGTCCCGCGGCCCCCGCCCGTCGCGCCTTGACCGGCCGGTCAAGCTGCGATTGGCTCTGTCCCCGTGGGGACCACCATCGACATCGACGCGCTCAAGCAGAAGTACGCCGAGGAGCGCGAGAAGCGCCTCCGACCGGACGGCAACGAGCAGTACCTCCGCCTCCAGGGCACACTCGCCCACTACCTGGACGACCCCTACACCCCCTTCAAGGAGCGGGCCCCGAAGACCGACCACGTGACCGTCGCCTTCATCGGCGGAGGGTTCGCCGGGCTCGTCACGGGCGCCCGCCTGAAGGAAGCCGGCGTCGACGACGTTCGCATCATCGAGAAGGGCGGCGACTTCGGGGGCACGTGGTACTGGAACCGCTACCCCGGCGCCCAGTGCGACACCGCGTCGTTCATCTACATGCCGCTGCTCGAGGAGACCGGGCACATGCCCACCGAGAAGTACGCGCACGCGCCGGAGATCCTCGAGCACTGCCAGCGCATCGGGAAGCAGTTCGGGCTCTACGACAGCGCCCTGTTCCACACGGAGGTCACAGATCTCGAGTGGGACGACGACGGCGCGGTCTGGATCATCCGCACCAACCGGGGCGACGAGTTCACGGCTCAGTTCCTCGCCATGGGCACCGGTCCGCTCCACGTGCCGAAGCTGCCGGGCATCCCCGGCATCGAGTCCTTCCGAGGGCACTCGTTCCACACCAGCCGCTGGGATTACGACTACACCGGCGGCGATCCCACGGGGGCGCCGCTCGACAAGCTCGGGGACAAGCGGGTGGCCATCATCGGCACCGGGGCTTCCGCGGTCCAGTGCATCCCTCACCTGGCCCGGACCTGCGGCACGCTCTACGTCTGCCAGCGCACCCCGTCGTCGGTCGACGTGCGCAACAACCAACCCACCGATCCCGAGTGGTTCGCCGAGATCGCCACCCCCGGTTGGCAGCAACGCTGGCTGGAGAACTTCACGGCCAACCAGACCGGCATGCTCGTCGAGGAGGACCTCGTCCAGGACGGCTGGACGGACCTCGCTCGGCGCATCCGCTCGAAGGTCATGGAAGCGGCCGCGGAGGGCGAGCTCACCGCCGCCGGCATGCTGGCGGCCTACGAGGACTCCGACTTCGAGAAGATGTCGGAGATCCGGGCTCGCGTCGACGACGTCGTCACCGACCCGGAAACCGCCGAGAAGCTGAAGGCGTGGTACCGCCAGCTCTGCAAGCGACCGTGCTTCCACGACGAGTACCTCGACTCGTTCAACGAGCCGGGCTGCCACCTGCTCGACACGGACGGCAAGGGGGTGGAGCGCATCACCGAGAGGGGCGTGGTGGTGGGGGGCGTCGAGTACGAGGTCGACTGCATCATCTACGCCTCGGGCTTCGAGGTCGGCACGTCCTACACCCGGCGGTCGGGGTACGACCTCACCGGTCGTGGCGGGCTCAAGCTGTCCGAGTACTGGGCCGACGGGATGCGCAGCAAGCACGGCACCCACGTCCACGGCTTCCCCAACGCGTTCATCGTCGGCTTCACCCAGGGCGCCAACCTGATCTCCAACGTCCCCCACAACCTCACCGAGTCGGGCAAGACGATCGCCATGATCGTCCGCCACGCCCTCGAGGTGGGAGCACGGGAGGTGGAGGTCACGAAGGAGGCGGAGGACGCCTGGCTCGCCCTGCTGGCCACCGGCGCCGGCCCCATGCTGGCCTCACCCGACTGCACCCCCGGCTACTACAACAACGAAGGGCAGCCGGTGGACGCGGCCAACGCGTTGTTCGTGGGGTACCCGGCCGGGGCGATGGCCTACTTCCAGTACCTCGACGAGTGGCGTTCGAGGGGCGACTTCGACGGACTCGAGTTCCGCTGAGGCTGCTCAGGCGGTGACGCGCCAGCCCTTGCGCTTGACGAGCGTGGCGCGGGCCGGCCACTCCTCCTTGGGCAGCGGGTCGACGCCCAGCGGGGCCGGGGAGACGAAGCGGCCGGAGATCTCGCCGCCGCCGGTGATCTGGATGGCCTTGGTCTCGGGGTCGTAGCGCCACCCCTCGGAGCACGGGCGCAGCGACTGGCCCGTCTCCCAGGTGACGGCGATGAACCAGCCCGGGCAGCCGATCGACGTGCAGCGCTGGCGAGCGCCGGTCGTGCGGCCCTCGAGGGCGCCGGACTTCGACAGCACGACGAGGCCCTCCTCGACCTTGCCCGCCTCGTCGAGGGGGAAGTCGCCCGGCCACATCCCGGGGCTCGCCTTGTGGGCCTGGGCACGGGTCCGGTCGACCTTCTTCGGCACGAGGGCGCCGAACTGCATCCACGTGCCGCACTCGGTGCACACGTAGCCGGGTTCGCCATCCTGGCGCTGGAGGCGGAGGTGGGCGTCGGTCTCACACTGCGGGCACACGGACATCACGGGCTCCTCACCCTCAAGAAGACCGACCGGTCCCCGACCTAGAGTGACCGATCGGCGGCCCGAGCACCCCATCGGCGGGTCGCTCACCCGTGTGGCCGGACCCGAGAGAGGACGCCATGACCGACCCCACGCCCGACCCGGAGCGCCCCGTCGAGCCCGACGAGGAGCCCGAGACCGAGCCCACACCGGACGAGGAGCGGCCGATCCTCCCCGACGAACCGCCCACCGAGATCCTCCCCGACGAGGAGCGGCCGGTCCCGCCCGAGGAGGATCTCCCCGAGGCCTGAGGCGCGACCATGACGCTCGTGGAGGCCGTGCAGGGCGACATCACCACGCAGGCCGTCGACGCCATCGTGAACGCCGCCAACTCGGGGCTCTTCCCGGGAGCCGGGGTGTGCGGTGCCATCCACGACGCCGCCGGCCCGGCGCTGGCCGCCGAGTGCGACCGCCTGCGCCGCACGGCCCTCCCCGACGGGCTGCCGGTCGGGCACTCGGTCGCCACCGGTGCCGGGCAGCTGCCCTGCCGTTGGGTCATCCACACCGTCGGCCCCAACCGCTTCGCCGGCCAGACCGACCCGGCGCACTTGGCCTCCTGCTTCGAGACAGCCCTCGCCGAGGCCGTGCGGGTGGGGGCGCGGTCGATCGCCTTCCCCGCCGTCAGCGCGGGGATCTACGGCTGGGACCCGGGGGAGGTGGCCGAGATCGCGGTGGCCGCCGTGCGGTCGTCGACGTGGACCAACCAGCTCGACACCGTGCGCTTCGTGCTGTTCAGCGCCGACGTCCACGACGCCTTTGCGGCGGCCCTGGCCCGCTGACCACTCGGGCTACCAGTCCGTCGGCCGGTAGTCCTTCAGGAACTGGCCCCACACGTGGATCCCGGTGTTGAAGCCGTCGATGATGGGGTCGACGATGCGGGCGGCGCCGTCGACGATGTCGAGCGGCGGGTGGAAGCGGTGCTCGGCCCGCTTCTGCTCGGCGATGGCCGCCGGGTCCTCGTCGCTCACCCAGCCGGTGTCCACGCTGTTCATGTGGATCCCGTCGGCGTGGTAGTCCGCCGCCGAGGTCCTCGTCATCATGTTGAGGGCGGCCTTGGCCATGTTGGTGTGCGGGTGCTTGGTCGTCTTGAAGCGCCGGTAGAACTGCCCCTCGACGGCGGACACGTTCACGATGTGCTTGTCGCGCTCCGGGGTGCGAAGCATCAGCGGCTTGAGCCGGGCGTTCAGGACGAACGGCGCCACGGCGTTGACGAGCTGAGTCTCGAGCAGCTCCACCGACGACACCTCGGACAGCGTCAGGCGCCAGGAGTTCCGGTCCCGGAGGTCGACCTGCTGGAGGTCCTGGTCGAGCCGCCCGGCGGGGAACAGGTGGCCCTGCCCGGGCGCGTCCTCGGGCAGCAGCTCCACCTGCGACAGCTCGGCGGAGGGGACCACCGCAGCCAGCACACCGACGGCCTGGGCGACGAGGACCGGTCCCTCGTCGGCCAGCAGCTCCGCCTGCCGGAGCCCGTCGACGCCGCCGAGGAGCGCCCGGGCGGCGGGCGGCATCGAGCCGAGCGCCGCGGTCTCGAGGTCGAGCATGTGCTTGTAGAACTCGGCCGGGCGGCGCACCGTCTGGCAGGCGTTGTTGACGATGAAGTCGAGCCGGTCGTAGGCAGTGGCCACGTGGTGGCAGAAGGCCTCGACGCTCGGCGTGTGGCGCAGGTCGAGCCCGTAGACCTCGAGCCGGTCGCCCCACTCGGCGAAGTCGGGCTCAACGGCGTAGCGCAGGGCGGCATCTCGCGGGAACCGGGTGGTGACGATGAGCGACGCACCGGCCCGCAGCAGCTTGATGCCGGCCTGGTAGCCGATCTTCACCCGGCCGCCGGTCAGCAGCGCCACCCGGCCCCGCAGGTCGGCCGTCTGCGTCCGCTTGGCGAAGTTCAGCTCGGCGCACGGCGGGCACAGCTGGTCGTAGAAGTGGTGGACCTGCGTGTAGTGCTGCTTACAGACGTAGCAGTGCTGCTCCTCCCCCACCCCCCGGGCGGCCGCTTCGTCGTCGACTGTCTCGGTCTCCAGGGCCTCCGGCGGGAAGACGTTGGGGGTGGTGAACACCGGCCGGGCCCGCAGGCGGCGGATCCCGGTCTCGGTCAGGACCGACTCGTCCCGCGCCCGCTTCTCCAGCTTCTCCCGCCGCCGGCGGGCCTTCACCTGCTGCCGGCGCTCCTCGACGTCGGGCGAGAACACGGCGCCGGCGGCCTTGACGAGCCGCACCCGTTCCTCGTGGGTGAGCCCGTCGAGCAGCGACCGGTCCCGCCCGATGCTCTCGAGCAGCTCGGTGGCGGCCAGCAGCTCGTCGGTCAGATCCGGTTCCTCGGCCACGCCGGAAGGATGGCAGCCAGACGGGGCGGCGGGCACACCCCGGTCAGGCCACCTCCGCCAGGCGCTCTCCCACCCGCTGCACCACCTTGCGGACGGTCTCCGGCTGCAGGGCGTGATCGGCCCCGACGGTGACGGCGGGCGAGCGGTTCCCGGCCGCCTTCTCGAGCTGGACTCCGAGCCAGATGTCGGCGTCGCGCTCGCTCACGGTGGCGGCGAGCTGCTGGTCCAGCCGGTGGGCCGCCGGGTGGCGCCGCGCCGCCGCACGCAGCACCGCACGCGGGTCCTCGACCCGAACCACCGCGGCGGGGGCCTCCAGCTCCAGGTGCTCGTCGTCGAGCGGGCCGGCGAAGGTCCCCACGTGGCGCTGGACGAGCGCCGCGATGCGGAGCCGGGCCCAGACCCACGGCAGGGCCCCGTCGGGCCGCCAGGCAGGGGCCAGCCCGGCCAGGGTCTCGGCCGCGTCGAGCGTGAGCTCCCAGATCTCCTCGGCCTCGATCCGCACGTCGATGCGCCGGGCCTCCGCCCGCAGCATCCGGGCCAGCGAGGGCTCGGCCACCTCGTGCAGCTCCCAGACGGCTCCCTCGTCGCCCGCCACGATGCGTCCCATCGCCTCCACGACGGCGGCGCGCAGCGCCTCGTCACCCCGCCAGGGCCCGTCGCCTCCATCGTCATCCGCCCGCTTCGCGTCCATGCCCCCGAGTCTTCTCAGGGGGTGTGACAGCGGCCGAGGGTCCACCACCGGCGGTACCGCTCCGTCGTACCGTCGACACATCAGCGGATCCGCGATCTCCGAGGCCATCCCGCGGCGCGTCACGGCCGGCGACGGTGAGCTCCTCCGGTCGCTGATGCTGGCGGCCACGCAGACGCCGTCGCTCACCATCGAGCACCGACGGTTCGCAGCACGCTCCGCCGCCGACTGGGACCAGCTGGCGGCCGACCGGGCCACATCGGACGAGCGGACCGTGTTCGTGCTCGTGGCGCCGTCCCCACCTTCGGGCGAGGGGCTCCTGTGGTGCTGCACCCGGCCCACCTGCCGCGTGGCGGACCTCGGTTGGTGGTGGATGCACCGGCCGGTCGAGGGCACCGCGGCCGAGCTCGACCTCTACGACGCCGTCGTCGCATGGGTGGCCGAGCGGGGGGCGACCACCCTGGCCTCCGCGGTCACCGAGCAGCGGGAGGAGGCCAGCCTCGTGCGGGCCGGGTTCGTCCACCACGGCCTCGCCGCCGACGGGCACCGGCCCCTGCTCGTCCGGCGCACCCTGGTCGCCGACCTCGTCGACTGATGCGTCGTCGGCGCGCCGGCACCGTCCCGGTCGAGATGGGACCCCGTCGCCGAGGCCCCCAGACCGGGTGCAGGCCGCCGCCCACGGTGAGCGTGTCCCCGGTGATGTAGGCGGCGTCGTCCGAGAGCAGGAACACGGTGGCGGCGGCGCCCTCGGCCGCGGTGCCGAAGCGACCGAGTGGCACCGGGGCGCGGTCACGGGAGGGGCGGCCCGCGGAGGCCTGGCGCCCCAGCGGCGTGCCGATCAGGCCAGGCGCCACCACGTTGGCGCGGATGCCGCGCCCGACCGCCCTCGAGGGCGACCTGGCGGCAGAGCCCGATGAGCGCCGCCTTCGACGCGTCGTAGGCCGGGACCTGGCTCCCGGGCCGCAAGTCGGCCACCGACCCGACATAGACGATCGAGCCGCCCTCGGACAGCACCTCGAGGGCCGCTCGGGTGACGAGAAAGTGGCTGCGCACGTTCACGGCGAAGGTGCGGTCCCAGTCCTCCGGGGTGGTCTCGGCCCCGCCGTCGGTCACGTGGCCAGACCAACTCGGCCGCCGCCCCCTCCGCCGGCACGAGCTCCGCGGTCGCCGCGAACGTCGGTGCCAGCGCCCACCACCACCACCCGCTTGGCCGCCAGCCGGCCGCTCACCGCTCCACCTCCACGCCCCGGCTGTTCAGCGTGAACGAGACGAGTGGTACTGGCCCCACGACCATGCACACCTCGATCAGCTGCCGCTCGTCGAGGTGCTCGGCCAGCCGCGCCCAGGTGGGGTCGAAGATGCGGCTGGCGTCAGGAGCTCGTCGGGCGCTCGGAGCAGCGCGGCCTCGAGGGGCGACCAGCCGGCGGCATCAGGACCCTCGGCGATCCGGGCGATCTCGTCGTCACCCAGTCCGACCTGGCGAGCGATGCGCTCGTGCGGGGTCACCTCGTAACCCGCGGGAGTTCGTTGCGGTTCCTGCGCAAGAACAGCCGCGGGTTCGGGGTGGGTGAGGGGTCGTTAGCGTCGGCGTGATGACCGACGAGCTGCCGGCCGGCGTCTTCGAACCGGACGGGTCCCGATGGGTGCCCACCCCCATCGCCACCGGGCCATGGGACCCCAACGCCCTCCACGGCGGACCGCCGGCCGCCCTGGTGGGGAGACAGCTGCTGGACCACGAGCCCGGCGACACGAGCTGGTTCCTGTCCCGCCTGACGGTCGAGCTCATCCGGCCGGTCCCGCGGGCCCCGTTGACGGTGGCCGTCGACCTGCGCCGTCCCGGTCGCCGGGTCCAGCTCCTCGACGCCGTCATCACCGATCCCGACGGCACCGAGGTGCTCTGGGCCCGCGGCCTGCGCCTCGCCCAGTCCGACAACGGGCTCGACGAATCCCAGGTCCCGCTCCCTCCGAGCCCGGAGCTGCCGCCGCCGGCCACGTGCGCCGAGTGGACCTTCGACACGCCCGTCCCGTGGCTGGCCTTCGGCGAGGCCTACGAGTTCCGTCTCGTGCAGGGACGACCCTTCTGGGAGCTCGGCCCGGCGTTGGTGTGGTCGCGCCTCAAGGTGCCGCTCATCGCCGGCGAGCCCACCCACCCGCTCGACCGCGTGCTCACGTTGGCCGACTTCCCGAACGGGTTCGGCAACTCCGTGCCCTTCGACCGCTTCGCCTACATCAACCCCGACCTCACCGTGTCCCTTCACCGGCTCCCCGCTGGCGAGTGGGTGCTCCTCGACGCCGCCATGCACCCGCGCTCGACCGGCCACGGCACCGCCGGCGGCCGGCTGGCCGACGAGCAGGGGGTGCTGGGCTCCGCCGTCCAGTCGCTGCTCATCTCGGCCCGCTGACTGCCCGCCCGACCGCAGCAGCGAGCGGGCGAGGAGTACGCTCCGTGGCGGACAGAGCGCGGCGTGCGCCGCGTGCGGAGGTGGTCGTGATGAAGCATGCTCGCGTGCTGGTGGCCGCAGCGGTGCTGCTGTCGATGATGGTCGCGGCCGGCCCGGCGGGGGCAGGCGCCGATCGGGCCACCGCCCCTCGAGGTGACGGCGACGTCGCCGCCTACTGGACGCCCGCCCGGATGGCCGCCGCCATCCCCCGCGACCTCGTGGTCGACCAGCGCGGCCTCGGCTACCTGCGCCGGCCCGACGGGTCGCTGCAGCCGCACGGCCACCGCAACCCGCAGCTCTGGGCCACGCCGACGCCCGCGGCCCGGCCCACCCCGGCCGCCAAGCCGGGTGGGGGCGGCGGAGGCGACACGACCGGGCCGACCGTCTCCGGGTTCGACCCACCCGCCGGCGCCACCATCGGCGCCAGCTGGACGTTCCAGGCCACGGTGACCGACCCGAGCGGCGTGCGGTCCGTGACCTTCACCGTCGTCTCCCCCAGCGGCCAAGCCCAGTCGTTCGCCGCCGCGCAGGGCGCCAACAACGTCTGGAGCGTGACGCTCAACGGCTTCACCGACGGCCAGTGGCGCTGGCGGGTCGTCGCCAAGGACGGCGCCCGCAAGCCCAACACGACCACCACCAGCCCCGACATCTCCTTCACCGTCAGCACCGGCACCGGCGGCAGTGGCGGCGGCGGGACGTCGACCATCGTCAACGACCCGTGGCCCGGCACCGGCACCGTGCAGACAGCCGCCGGGCGCCTCTACTTCGAGATGCCGGCCAACAGCGCGCTGACGCGCTGGAGCGGCTACGTCTGCTCGGGCACCGTGGCCACCGACGGCGTGAACGATCGATCGGTGATCCTCACGGCGTCGCACTGCGTGTACGACGACGTGGAGAAGGTCTTCGCCCGCAACGTGATGTTCATCCCGGACCAGGACGGGACCACCGGCTCCGGCACCGACCTCACCTGCAGCAACGACCCCCTCGGCTGCTGGAAGCCCAGCTTCGGCGTGGTCGACGTGAACTGGACCACCCGGACCTTCCCCGACAACATCCGGTGGGACTACGCCTACTACGTCGTGGCGGACAGCGGTGCCCATACGGCCGGGTTGGGCGCCGCGAGCGATCTGCTCGAGTCGGCCGCGGGCAGCCTCGGGATCTCGTTCGCGGCGCCGACGACGGGGGTGGTGACCGACGCCATCGGCTACTCCTACAGCGACGACCCGAACCTCATGTACTGCGCCGAGGGCCTGGCCCGCGAGGCCACCTACGGCGACTGGTGGCTGGGCCACTGCGGCCTCTCGGGCGGCGCCTCGGGCGGCCCCTGGCTGCAGCCCGCCAGCGACAGCAATGGCCCGATCATCTCGGTCAACTCGTGGGGCTACACGAACCAGCCCGGCATGGCCGGACCCCAGCTGAGCGGCACCAGCGCCTCCTGCGTGTTCTCCCTGGCGACGACGCAGCTGTTCCCATCCGACGGCACCCGCGGGTACACCGCGACCTGCCCCTGACGGGCGGATGGCGTTCGGACAGCAGTCGGGGCCACCGGCCTCCCACAAGCAGATGGAGTACCTCGAGGCGCTCATCCGCAAGGCGGGCCACGACGGGTTCCGCCACGCCCGCCACCCCCTCGCCCTGACCCAGCGCCAGGCTGGTGGCAGGTTCACCAAGGACGAGGCGTCCGCGCTGATCGACCGCCTCCTCGCCAGCGGGGGCGACGAGGACGGCCCCGCCGCCGAGGCCACGTCAGGCTCCGACGACGCGCCGCCGAGCGACTCGCAGCCCACCGGGGGCTCGCCGGCGATGGTGCGGGCCGCCGAGCGCCGCGCCGCCCAGCGCCGCCAGGCCCTGGCCGACCTTCCCGCGGACCTGCTGGCCGACGAGCTGCGCCGCCGCGGGTGGACGGTCACCGAGCCCTGAGCGGCTGACCGATCCCACATCCCCGCCCCCTCCCGGCAGGAGCGTCACAGGGGCTGCGTAACCTCGGTCGCCATGGCCATGCGCGTGGTGTGGAGCTCCTACGGACGAGACGCCGCCGAGCGCCTGCGCGCCGCCGTGGCCGCCGCCAAGGGCGATGAGCCGCTGGCCCCGGTCACCGTGGTGGTGCCGTCGAACCACGTGGGGGTGGCCTCCCGGCGCCTCCTCGCCTCCGGCGCTCTGGGATCGGTGGCCGGGCGCGGGGTCGGGATGGCGGCCGTCACCTTCGTCACGCCCTACCGACTGGCCGAGCTGCTCGGCGCCCCCGTGCTGGCCAGCCAGGGCAAGCGCCCGGTGTCCATCCCCGTGCTGGCGGCTGCGATGCGGGCCGAGCTGGCCGCCGATGCCGGCCTCTTCGAACCGGTGCGCCAGCACCCGGCCACGGAGTCGGCGCTCGTCAGCACGTACCGGGAGCTGCGCGACCTCTCGCCCACCGCCCTCGACGCGCTGGCCCGCACGAGCCCCCGAGCGGGCGAGGTCGTGCGCCTGCACCGGGCCGTGCGCTCCCGCCTCGAGCGCACGTGGTCCGACGAGGAGGACCTCCTCGTCGCCGCCGCCGCGCTGGCCGGGTCGCCGGCGGCGGCAGCGCTGGGCGCCCTCGTGGTGCACCTCCCCCAGCGGCTGTCGCAGCACGCCGCCCGCCTGCTCACCGCCTTGGGCGACCACCTCCCCGCCACCGTCGTCGCCGGCCTCACCGGCGCGCCAGAGGCCGACGCGGAGGTGCGCACCTCGCTCCAGCGGCTGGGCGTGCCCACCGCCGCGGCCACGGGGGGCGACCCTGCGCCGGTGGCGCCCGGCCGCACCACCATCCTCACCGCCTCCGACGCGGACGAAGAGGTTCGCGCTGCGGTGCGGGCCGTGGTCGACGCCGTTCGGACCGGCACGCGGCTCGATCGCATCGCCGTCTTGCACGCCAGCCACGAGCCCTACGCCCGGCTCGCCCACGAGCAGCTGCACGCCGCCGGCATCGCCACCAACGGGGCCGCCGTCCTGCCGCTGTCGGCCCGGATGGCCGGCCGCACCCTGCTCGAGCTGCTGGCCCTGCCCGAAGGCGGGTTCCGCCGCCAGGACGTCTTCGCCTGGCTCGCCGCGGGCCCGGTGCTCCACGAAGGCCGCTGGGCCCCCGTCACGGCCTGGGAGCGGCTCTCCCGAGACGCCGCCGTGGTGGCCGGGCGCCATGAGTGGGACGTCCACCTCGCCCGCCTGGCCGACCAGCAGGATCGGCGGGCCGAGCAGGCCCGGGCCGACGACGACGAACCCGACTGGGTGGCCGACGAGGCGGAGAAGCTGGCTCGTCGAGCGCGCGAGCTGCGTCGCTTTGTGCTTCGGGTCATCGACGACCTGGCTGCGGCCGCCGGCGCCCCGCGTCGTTGGAGCGAGCACGCCGCCTGGGCCCACCGCTGGCTGGGCGACCTGCTCGGCCCGGCCGCCCGGCGGGACGGCTGGCCTGATGCCGAGCGCAAGGCCGCCGAGCGGGTGGAGCTGGCCATCGACCGGCTGGCCGCGCTCGACGAGGTCGAGGGCCGCGTCGAGCTCGAGGTCTTCGCCCGCACCCTCGCCGTCGAGCTCGAGTCCGACCTCGGGCGGGTGGGCCGCTTCGGCGACGGCGTGCTCGTCGGCTCCGTGGAGATGGGGATCGGGCTCGACCTCGACCTCGTCGTCGTCCTCGGCCTGGCCGAGGGCTCCTTCCCCGCCACCGTGCGGGACGACTCCCTCCTCCCCGACAGCGAGCGCGCCGCCTGCCGGGGCGAGCTGGGCCTGCGGGCCGAGCGGATCGAGCGCCAGCACCGCCACCTCCTCGGCGCGCTGGCCGGCGCCCGCCGGCAGCTGCTGTGCGTGCCGCGAGGGGACCTCCGCCGCAGCGTCGAGCGCGTGCCGTCGCGCTGGGTGCTCGACCTCGCGATGGCCCTGCGCGAGGCCGCCGGCGACCGCACCGGAGACCGCTGGTGGGGCGCCGACCTGCTGCGGGCCGCCGAGCCCTGGGTGCAGCACGTCGCCTCGTTCGACGAGGGGCTGCGCCACGCCACGGAGCCGGCGACGGCCCAGGAGCACCGGCTCCGGGCCCTGCTGGCCACCGGGGGGGACCTCACCGCCGCCGGTGATCCCGCCACAGCCGCCGGCGCCGAGGTCATCCAGGCCCGCCGCAGCGCCTCCTTCACCCGCTTCGACGGGAACCTGGCCGGCCTGCCGGTGCCCTCCCCGGTGGACTCGATCACCTCACCCACCCGCCTGGAGCGCTGGGCCCGCTGCCCCCACGCCCACCTCGTGGAGGACCTGCTCCGCGCGGCCCCGGTGGAGAACCCCGAAGAGGCGCTGATGATCAGCGCCCTCGAGAAGGGCAGCCTCATCCACAAGGTCCTCGAGGACTTCATCACCGCGGTGCTGGAGGATCCCCCGGCGCAGCGCCCCTCGCCCTTCACCCCGTGGTCCGACGCCCACCACCGCCTCATCGAGGACCTGGGCCGCCAGGCCTGCGAGCACTGGGAGGCCCAGGGCCTCACCGGTCGCCCCATCTTCTGGAAGCGCGACCGGCGCCGGATCCTGGCCGACCTCCACGCCTTCCTCCACCACGACGACGTCCACCGCGCCGGCCACGGCACGAGCCCCCTGGCCGCCGAGCTCGGCTTCGGGTTCCCCGGCGAGGGCGAGGCCGTGGCGCTCCCGCTGCCCGACGGCCGGCTGCTGCGCTTCCGAGGCCGGGCCGATCGGCTGGACCTCGGGACCGACGGCACCCTCCACGTCGTCGACTACAAGACCGGCAAGCTCTCCGACAGCTACAAGGCCATCACCGACGACGACCCGGTGGGCGCCGGGACGAAGCTCCAGCTCCCGGTGTACGGCCTGGCCGCCCGGGCCCACCACGGCCACCACGCAGCGGTGCGGGCCGAGTACTGGTTCGTCACCCGCCGGGGCGAGTTCAAGCGCAAGGGCTACGCCGTCACCGACGACGTGCTCAGCCACGCCAGCGAGACCCTCGGCGTGATCGTCAGCGGCATCGAAGGCGGCGTCTTCCCGCCCCACCCCGAAGGCGGGAGGTCCACCGCCCTGTGGGTGAGCTGCCACGTGTGCGACCCCGACGGCCTCGGCACCGTCGAGCTGCGCCAGCACTGGGAGCGCAAGCGCCACGACCCCGCGATGGCGCGCTACGCGGATCTCGCCGAGCCGGCCGACCGTGGAGCCGAGGCCGAGGAGGTCCCAGCGTGACCGAGCGCCCCACCCCACCCGACCAGCCGGCGCGCGACCGCATCGAGACGGACCTCGGCGCCACCCTGTTCGTCGAGGCCGGCGCCGGCTCGGGCAAGACGACCGCCCTCGTAGGCCGGGTGGTGGCGCTGGTGGCCTCGGGTGAGGTCGAGCTGGCCGACCTCGCCGCCATCACCTTCACCGAGAAGGCGGGGGCGGAGCTGCGCGACCGGGTGCGCCAGCAGCTCCAGACCAGAGCGACGATGCCCGAGACACCCACCGCCGAGGCCGAGCGGTGCCGGGTGGCGCTCGGCCAGCTCGACGGCGCCGCCATCGGGACCTTGCACTCGTTCGCCCAGCGCCTCCTCACCGAGCACCCGGTGGAGGCGAAGCTCCCGCCGAAGCTCGACGTGCTCGACGAGGTCAGCTCCGGCATCGCCTTCGACCGCCGCTGGGCCCGCACGCTCGACGAGCTCCTGGCCGACCCGAGCCTCGAGCGCACGCTGCTGCTGCTCACCGCCGCCGGGGTCGATCCCACGAAGCTGCGCTCCCTGGCCCAGGCCTTCGACGCCTCCTGGGACCTCGTCGAGGACCGCGTCCCGGCCGTGGCCCCCGAGCCGCCGGCGGTGGCCGAGGTGGTCCCGAAGGTGCTCGACGCCATCTCCGAGCTGCACGAGTGGGGCGACCACTGCCTCGACTCCACCGACCGGCTCATGAACCAGATCGAGGGAATCGTCGACTTCGGTGACCGCCTGCGGGCCGCCGGGGACGACGACCTCGACCTCCTCGAGGTGCTCATCGAGGGCCGGCCCAGGTTCAGCACCAACCTGGGCCGCAAGGACTCCTGGGCCAACGACTGCAAGCCCCTCGTGCAGGACGGCGTGCGGGCCGTGGAGTCGATGGTGGAGGAGGTGCGCCTCGGCGTCCTGCAGGCCTGCGCCCGCCACCTCGGCAGCGCCATGCGCCACCACACCCTGGCCGCGGCCGAGGAGCGTCGGTCGGCCGGCGCACTCGAGTTCCACGACCTGCTCGTGCTGGCCCGCCAGGTGCTGACCGATCCCCAGCACGGGGCCACAGTGCGCACCGCTCTCCACGACCGGTACCAGCGGCTCCTGCTCGACGAGTTCCAGGACACCGACCCCATCCAGATCGAGCTGGCGGTGCGCATCGCGGCCGCCGACCCGGCGACAGTCGACGCCGACCGCTGGATCGACGTCGCCGTCGAGCCGGGCCGGCTGTTCGTGGTGGGCGACCCCAAGCAGTCGATCTACCGGTTCCGCCGGGCCGACATCAGCACGTTCCTGGAGGCCAAGGGCCACTTCGGCGCGCAGGCGGGCGGCCCGGTGGAGCTCACCGCCAACTTCCGCACCGTCGAGCCGATCATCCACTGGGTCAACACCACCTTCGGCGCCCTCATGGCCGAGGAGCCGGACCACGACATCGCCGTGCCGTCCCAGCCCCCGTACGCCGCGCTCCAGGCCCAGCGGGGCGCGGTGCCGGCCGGCCCCGCCGTGGCGGTGGTCGGCGGCGATCCCCACCCCGCGAAGACCAAGGCCGACGTCGTCCGGGAGGCCGAGGCCCGCGACGTGGCCCACGCCATCTCGGTCGCCATGTCCGAGCAGTGGACCGTCCAGGACGGCCACGACGGCTGGCGAGCACCCACCCTCGGGGACATCACGATCCTCGTACCCGCCCGCACCTCGCTCCCCTTCCTCGAAGACGCCCTCGACGCCGCCCGCATCCCCTACCGCACCGAGTCGAGCTCGCTCGTGTACGCCAGCCGGGCCGTGCGAGACCTGCTCATGGTGCTCCGGGCCGCCGACGACCCCACCGACCACCTCCGCATCGTCTCGGCGCTGCGGACGCCGCTCCTGGCCTGCGGCGACGACGACCTCTTCCGGCACAAGGTGCTGGCCACGCGCAGCTGGTCCTACAACACGCCGGACGGGCCCGACCCGGCCGACGGGCCGGTCGCCGCCGGGCTGGCCTTCCTGCGGGAGCTCCACGAGGCCCGGCACTGGCTGTCCCCGGCCGAGCTGCTCGATCGGATCGCCCGCGAGCGCCGGGCCCTCGAGCTCGGCTTCGCGGAGGGCCGCCCGCGCGACGTGTGGCGGCGCCTGCGCTTCGTCATCGACCAGGCCCGGGCCTGGAGCGAGGCCACGGGGGGCAACCTGCGCGCTTACCTCCGCTGGGTCGACCAGCAGACCGCCGAGGGGGCCCGGGTCACCGAGTCCGTGCTGCCCGAGACCGACGACGACGCCGTGCGGATCATGACGATCCACGCCGCCAAGGGCCTCGAGTTCCCGATCACCATCGTCTCGGGCCTCTCCACCGGCGCCACGACCCGCCGCAACCCCGTTGACGTGTACTTCCCCCGCGACGGCGGCCCGGTCGGCTACCGGCTGGGCAAGGACGTCGTCACCGAGGAGTTCGAGGACTGGAAGCCGATCGACGAGCAGATGGGCTACGACGAGCGCATCCGCCTCCTCTACGTGGCCTGCACCCGGGCCTGCGACCGCCTCGTCGTGTCGCTGCACCGGGTCACCCGCAAGGAGCCGCCCAAGCTCAAGCGCAGTCGCACCAACGCCGAGCTGCTCATCGACGGCATGGGCCCGCTGCGGGAGCACCTGCGGGACCTCAGCGGCACGGCCGAGCCGCTCACCCTCGATCCGTCCACGCTGCCCTCGCCGCCCGCTCCGTTCGCCGAATGGGAGGCCGCCCGGGAGGCGGCCCTGGCGGTGGCGGCGCGCCCCGGAGCGGTGGCCGCCACCGCCCTCACCGACGAGGGCGCCCCCGACTGGGGGACTGCCCTGGCCGCAGCGCCGCCGCCGCCCGCTCCCCCGCCCACCGAGTCCTCGCAGCCCAGCCTGTTCGACCTCGTTCCCGAACCGGCCACCCCCCGACCCCCCGGCCCGGCAGAGCTCGACGGGGAGCCCTCCGTCGTCCCCGAGCCCGACCCGGGCCTGCAGAAGCGCCCGCGCGACCTCGACCTGCCCCCGTGGTTGAAGGGCCGGTACGGCACGGCGGTGGGGCGGGCCGTCCACGGCGTGCTGCAGAGCATCGACCTCGCCACCGGCGAGGGGCTCGACGCCACCGCGGCCGCCCAGTGCCAGGCCGAAGCCGTCCCTGACCGGGTCGCCGAGGTGCGTCGCCTCGTCGAGGACGCCCTGGGCTCCCCCAGCGTGCGGGCCGCCGCCGTCGCTCCCCACTGGCGGGAGGTCTACGCCTGCACCCCGATCGGCGATCGCCTGCTCGAGGGCTACGTCGACCTCCTCTACCGGGTGGCCGACGGGCTCGTCGTGGTCGACCACAAGACGAGCGCCAGCGACGACCCCGCCGAGCTCGACCGCCGCGTCGAGGGGTACCGCCTGCAGGGGGCCGCCTACGCGGTAGCGGTCGGGCAGGCCACCGCGGAGCCCGTCACCAAGGTGGTGTTCCTGTTCCTCACGCCCCACGGCGCCGTCGAGCGCGAGCTGGGCGACCTGCCCTCGGCCATGGCCGATGTGGAGCGCCTCGTCGCCGCCGGCCAGGAGCTCGTCACGCCCTGACGCCGGTAGCGTCGCCCGGGTGATGCTGGCCGCCACACCCGACTCGTCGGTCTCCCGGCGCCTCGGCACCCTCGCCCTCGGGCTCGTGCTGGTGGCGACCGGCGTGGCGATGATGATCCGGGCCGAGGTGGGCGTGGCGCCCTACGACGTGCTGACCACGGGCCTGGCCGAGCTGACCGACCTCGACGTCGGCGTGGCGGCCATGGTCGTGCCGCTCGTGTTCACCGCGCTCGGGTGGGCCATCGGTCGCCGCCCGGGACCGGGGACCGTCCTCGCCGTGCTGCTCGTGGGCCCGATCCTGGGGGTAGTGCTCGACGCCCTCCCCGACCACGAGGCGATGGCGGCGCGCCTGCCCCTGTTCGTGGGCGGCTTCGTGCTCATCGCCGCCGGGATCACCGCCGTCGTCGTCGCCGAGATCGGGCCCGGGCCGGCCGAGGTCCTCATGCTGGCCATCCACGAGCGGGGGTACCCCCTGGCCCCGGTGCGCACCGGCATCGAGGTCACCTGCGTCGCCGTGGGCTGGGCCCTCGGCGGCCAGATCGGCGTCGGCACCGTCGTCGTCGCCCTGCTCATCGGCCCCCTCCTGCGCTGGATGCTCTCGACCGCCGGCTACCCCGCCGCCACGGCGGAGCGGCCCCTCGACGAGGCCGTGGACTGCGCCGCGCCCGGCGCCTGAGCGCAGCCACGGGGCCCGGCGATGTCGGATCGGGCCGGTAGCGTCGGGCAGGTGCCCGACGCCGTCACCGCCGCCCTCCAGCGCGTCGTGGCCGAACTCCCCGGCGGGGGCGAGGCTCGTCCGGGCCAGGTCGAGATGGCCGCGGCCGTGACCGCCGCCATCAGCGGCAAGCGCCACCTCGCCGTCCAGGCCGGCACGGGCACCGGCAAGACGCTGGCCTACCTCGTGCCCATGATCCTGTCCCGCAAGAAGGTGGTCGTGGCCACCGCCACGAAGGCCTTGCAGGACCAGCTGGCGGGCAAGGACCTGCCCTTCCTGCAGGCCCACCTGCCGGAGCACTTCGAGTGGGCCGTCCTCAAGGGCCGATCCAACTACCTCTGCCTCCAGCGGCTCTCCGAGCTGGCTGCCCGCGACGACCACGGCGAGCAGCTCGGCCTCGACGGGGTCGCCCAGCGAGCCCCCGCCGACGAGCTGCTGGCGCTGGCCCGGTGGTCGGCCACCACCCAGACGGGTGACCGGGCCGAGCTCGACGTCGAGCCGTCCGACCGGGCCTGGGCCGCGGTCAGCGTGAGCGCCCGGGAGTGCCCGGGCGCCAGCCGGTGCCCGAGCGGCGGCGTCTGCTTCGCGGAGGGCGCCCGGCTGCGTGCCAACGAGGCGGACGTGGTCGTCGTGAACCTCCACCTCTACGGCCTCGACCTGGCGGCCGGGGGCATGATCCTCCCCGAGCACGACGTCGTGGTCGTCGACGAGGCCCACCAGCTCGAGGAGATCGTCTCCGCCACGAGCGGGGTCGACCTCACGGGCGGGCGCTTCACCGACCTGGCCCGCCGCACCCGGGGCGTCATCGCGGACGACCAGATCGCAGCGGGCGTCGACGACGCCGGCCGGATGCTCACCGAGGCCCTCCGCCCCCATCGCGACCACCGCCTGCGGGCCCTGCCCGACGACCTGGGCGGCGTGCTGGCCGTGGCGCGGGGCCGGGTGGAGCGGGTGCTGGCGGCCGCCCGGGCCGTGCCGAGCGACGCGCCCGAGGAGAGCCGCTCGAGGGCGCTGCGCGTCCAGCAGTCGGCCAGCGCCCTGCTGGAGGACTTGGAGGCCGTCGAGCTGGTCACGGCCAGCCAGGTGATGTGGGTGGAGGGATCCGAGGCCAACCCGGTGCTGCGGGTGGCGCCCATCGACGTCTCCGGCCTCCTGCGCGAGGCCCTCTGGTCGAAGCGCCCGGCGGTGCTGACCAGCGCCACGCTGCCCGCCCACCTCCCTGACCGCCTCGGCCTGCTCCATGACGAGGTCACCGAGCTCGATGTGGGCAGCCCCTTCGACTACCAAGCCCACGCCCTGCTCTACTGCGCCGCCCACCTCCCGGATCCCCGCAGCGCCGCCTACCTCGAGGCGATGGTGACCGAGCTGGGTGAGCTCATCGCCGCTGCCGGCGGGCGCACCCTGGGCCTCTTCACCAGCTTCCGGGTGCTCGACGAGGCGGCCGCCGCCCTCCAGGCCCGGCTCGACGTGGAGATCCTCACCCAGCGCTCCCTGCCCAAGGCCAAGCTCCTCGAGCGCTTCATGGTCGAGGAGGAGACGTGCCTGTTCGCGACCATGGGGTTCTGGCAGGGGGTCGACGTGCCGGGCCGCTCGCTCAGCCTGGTCGCCATCGACCGCATCCCCTTCGGCCGTCCGGACGAACCGCTCCTCCAGGCCCGCCGGGAGAGTGCAGGAGCCGCCGCCTTCCGCCTCATCGACCTGCCCCGGGCCACGACGCTCCTGGCCCAGGGCGCCGGACGGCTCATCCGCTCCGCCTCCGACACCGGGGTGGTGGCCGTGCTCGACCCCCGCCTGGCCACCGCCGGCTACCGCTGGGACGTCGTCAACGCGCTCCCCCCCATGCGCCGCACGAAGGACCCCGCCGAGGCGCGCCGCACCCTCGAGGCCATCCGCCAGGGCGCCTGACTAGGGTCGACATGGAGCACGGGCGACCCGGGTAGACCTGCACCCATGCCCGTCGCGCCCTCGCCCGCCCACCTGCCCGCCCGCCCGGCGCCGGCCAGCCCGCCACCGTCGCCGAACGAGGAACGCAAGCGCCGGCAGCTCGTGACCACCCGCCGTCGGGCCACCGCCCTCTTGGCCGTCGTAGCGGCCGTCTTCGTCGGCACGGTCGTGGCGGGTGCCGAGGGCGGCTCGTGGCTGGGCTACGTGCAGGCCACCGCGGAGGCGTCGATGGTGGGCGGGCTGGCCGACTGGTTCGCCGTGGTGGCCCTCTTCCGGCACCCCCTCGGCGTGCCGATCCCGCACACGGCCATCATCACCGAGCGCAAGGAGCAGTTCGGCGAGACGCTGGGCGAGTTCATCCAGTCGAGCTTCATGACCCCCGACGCCATCGGGGAGCGGGTCCTCGCCGCCCGGCCCGGCCACCGCCTGGGGCTCTGGCTGTCGGAGCCCGACAAGGCGGACCGGCTGGCCGGGCACCTCCTCGGCGGCGCCGTCGAGGTCACCGAGCTCCTCGAGGACGACGTCGTCCACGACCTGCTCGAGGGCCTCGTCCGTGATCGGCTCGAGTCCACCTCGGTGGTGCCGCTGGCCGGCAAGGCGCTGGCCGCCCTCACCAAGGGCGGCCGCCACGACGAGGTGGTCGACGCCGCCCTCCGCGGGCTCGACCGCTACCTCGACGACCGGCGCGACGACCTGCGCTCCCGGTTCCGGGACCAGGCCCCCTGGTGGCTGCCCGGGGCCGTGGAGGACCGGATCTTCGAGCGCCTCCTCGACGGCGTTCGGGCCGTGCTCGACGACATGGCCAACGACCGGGGCCACGGCATGCGCCAGGCCCTGAACGAGCGGATCCTGGCCTTCGTCCACGACCTCCAGCACGACCCCGCGCTGCGGGCTCGGGGCGAGCAGCTCACCCGCGATCTGCTCGAGCAGCCCGAGGTGCGCACCTGGGTGGCGTCGATCTGGACCGACGCCAAGGCCCAGATCCGGGCGCAGGCCGGCGACGACGGGTCGCGCCTGCGCACCCAGCTGGCAGGCGCCATCGTCTCCGGGGGGCAGCGCCTGCTGACCGAGCCGGCCCTGTCGGCCAAGGTCGACGACGGTGCCGAGGCGGCCGCCCGCTACGTGGTCGAGCACTTCGGCCACGAGATCACCCGGCTGGTCTCCGACACGATCGCCCGGTGGGACGGCGAGGAGACGAGCCGCCGCCTCGAGCTGCTCCTCGGCCCGGACCTTCAGTTCATCCGCATCAACGGCACCGTCGTCGGCGGCCTGGCCGGCCTAGCCCTCCATGCCATCGCCCAGGCCCTCGGCTGACGGCAGGCCGGGTCCCCACCCTGCGTGGCGGTGCGCAGCGACGACGAGTCCTCCGAGGACACCACCGCCACCACGGAGGCGCCCAGCACCGACGCGCCCGAGGCCATGGCCAACCTGCAGACGATCATGGGTCCCTGGGCTCCGACGAGGTGCAAGAGGCCAGCAACAACCTCCAGGCCTACGTGTCCGCCTGCTGCGGGGGCTGACC
The DNA here is from genome assembly GCA_036275535.1 of Acidimicrobiales bacterium. Lineage (GTDB taxonomy): Bacteria > Actinomycetota > Acidimicrobiia > Acidimicrobiales > VFJN01 > VFJN01. The sequence goes on from DASUDP010000124.1 coordinate 27,723, forward strand.
AACGGACCTCGCCCCGCCACCGGGCGGTAGGAACGGGCCACGGCCCGGGCGAACCTCCTCTGGATGGCCGATCCGACCCTGACCAGCGAGCCTCCCCTCCCCCGCCTGCTGATCATCGGCGCGCCCAAAGCGGGCACGACGACGCTGGCCGCGTGGTGGGACCTGCACCCCTTGGGGTTCACCGCGCCCGATAAGGAAGTGCAGTACTTCAACGTGTACCACGAGCGCGGCCAGGCCTGGTACCGCCGGCAGTTCCGGGGGATGGGCTCGGCGCAGGTGGGCTGCGATGCCTCACCTGGCTACCTCTACGTACCCCATGCGCTCACCCGGATTCGGCGGGAGATCCCCGAGGCGCGGCTCGTGGCGGTGCTGCGAGAGCCCGCCACTCGGGTCTGGTCGCACTGGTGCTACTTCACAGCCCTCGGCGCGGAGATCCGGCCCTTCCACGAGGTGGTGGCGGACGCCGAGGTCGGGTTCAGTGCACGCGGCGTCGACTACGCCCTGTTCAGTCGCTACCTCGCTCCGCTCCGGGAGGTGGTGGACCGGTTCGGACGTGACCAGCTCCTGGTGCTGTTCACCGACGAGATGCGGGCGGATCGTCAGGGTGTGTTCGACCGGCTTTGCGACCACGCCGGCGTCGAGCGAGCCCCGCTCCCCGACACCCCCGACCGCAACCAGGGGACGTTTCCGCGATCAGCACGCGCTCAACGGCTCTTGCAGCAGGCGCGGGCGGGCCATTGGCCGGCCGGGATCGGGCGTCGCCTGATGGCGGCAAACGCCTCGGCCAGCGGGCCACCCGCGGCCGACCCTGAGCTGCTCGATCGACTGCGAGCCATCTTCACCCCGGACCTCGGACGGCTGCAAGACTGGCTCGGTCGGCCGCTACCAGCGACGTGGGGAGCCACTCAGTAGCCGAAGCGCTCCATGGCCTTGGGCCGGCTCTGCCAGTCCTTGTCGACCTTCACGATGAGCTCGAGGTAGGTGCCCTCGGGGAGCTGCTGGCGCACGGCGGTGCCGACCTCCTTCAGCACCTGGCCCTTGTGCCCGATGACGATCCCCTTCTGGCTGGGCCGCTCGACGAGGATCTCGCAGCGGATGAGCGGCCAGTCCCACTCGACGACCCGGGCCGCGATCGAGTGGGGCAGCTCGTCCCGGGTGCGGCGCAGCAGCTGCTCGCGCACGAGCTCGGCCACCATGAACGCCTCCGGCACGTCGGTGACCATGTCGTCGGGGAAGTACTGGGGGCCGTCGGGCAGGCGACCGATGAGGTGTTCGACCAGGGCGTCGACCCCGTCGCCGGTCTTGGCCGACACCGGGAAGTACTCGCTCAGCTGGAGCCCGGCGGCGGCCACCAGCTGCTCGGCCACCGCCCCCTTCGACGCCTTGTCGACCTTGTTGACCACGCACACGGCGTCCTTGGGCACGAGGTTGGCCACCCACTGGTCGCCCCGCCCGAACGGCTGGGTGGCGTCGAGGACGAAGCACACGATGTCGACGTCGCCGATCGTGCCCTGGGCGGTGGCGTTCAGGCGGGTGCCCAGCTGGGTGCGGGGCTTGTGGATGCCCGGGGTGTCGACGAACACGACCTGGGCGTCGGGGCGGGTGAGCACGCCCATGATGCGGGTGCGGGTCGTCTGGGGCTTGTCGGAGGTGATGGCCACCTTGGTGCCGAGGATCCGGTTGAGGAGGGTGGACTTCCCGACGTTGGGGCGACCGACGAAGGTGACGAAGCCGGAGCGCATCACTCGCCCCCACCGTCGACCGACACCCGGTCCGCGGACGGCGGGGCGGACGTCGGATCGGTGGCGTCCAGGCGACGGAGCCGGACGCGGCCGATGCGCCGCCCCTGCACTCGCTGGGCGGTGAGCTGCCAGCCCTCCACCTCGACCGCCTCGCCCTCGGCCGGGACGTGGCCCAGCTCGGAGAGGAGCAGGCCACCGATGGTGTCCCAGTCGCCCTCGGGAAGCTGGGCGTGGATGAGGTCGTTCACCTCGTCGAGGGCCATGCGGGCGTTGACCCGCACGTCGCCCCCGGGGAGCGGCTCGATCATCGGGTCTTCCACGTCGAACTCGTCGACGATCTCGCCGAGCAGCTCCTCGATGATGTCCTCCAACGTGACGAGCCCCGCCGTGCCGCCGTACTCGTCCACCGCGATGGCCATGTGGAAGCGCTCGACCTGCATCTCCCGCAGGAGGTCGGCCACGCCCTTGGTCTCGGGCACGAAGTGGGCGGGGCGGGCCAGCTCGGCCACGGGGAGGTCGCCCTTGCCGTCGCGGTCGGCCCGCATGAGGTCCTTGGCGTGCACGACGCCGATGACGTCGTCGATGCCCTCCCCGCAGACCGGGATCCGGCTGTAGCCGTTGAGGATCACGACCTCCATGGCGTCAGCGGCCCGGAAGTCGGCGGGGATCGTGACCATGTCCGTGCGGGGCACCATGACCTCGCGCACGACGGTGTCGCCCATCTCGATGACGGACTCGATGAGCGCCCGCTCGCCGGCCTCGATGACAGCCTCCTCGACGGCCATGTCGGCCACGGCCAGGAGCTCGGCCTCCGACGTGTAGGGGCCGCTCTTCAGCCCCTTGCCGGGCAGGATCACGTTGGTCAGCCCGATCAGGCCCCGGGACAGGAGTCGCAGGGGAGGCCAGTTGGCGAGCACCTTGATCGGCCGGGCGGCGGCCAGGGCGGCCCGGTCGGTGTGCTGGATGGCCCACGTCTTGGGTGCCACCTCGGCCACCACGAAGAACAGAGTGACGTTGATGACCGTGGCCCCGAGCACGCCCCACGCCCCGAAGAGGCGACTGGCCAGCACGCCGAGGAGGGTGGACTGCACGAGCTGGGTCGACAGCACGACGAGGAGCGTCGGGTTGAGCCACTCCTGGTGCTCGACGAGCGACAGGAGCACCTGACCACGCTTGCCCTTCGTCTCGGCCAGCGCCTGCGCCTTGGCCCTGGTGACGCGGGTGAGCGCCGTCTCGGCTGCGGCCAGCACGATCGAGAGGAGGAAGAGGACGACGACGGCCGTCGCGATCAGCCAGTCCGCGTTGGACATCGCCGCCGCGAGCACGGTTCCGCTCGAACTTGGAGGGTGGGCGGTCACCGGTGGTGATGGTAGCGGTCGAGGAGCTCGCGCTCCCGGGCCTGCATGGCGGCCGTCTCGTCCGGCTCGGCGTGGTCCATGCCGAGCACGTGGAGGACGCCGTGCACGACCAGCAGGGCGAGCTCGTCGTCGTAGCTGCCGGCGTGCTCGGGCGCCTGGCGGGCGGCCACGGCCGGGCAGACGACGACATCGCCGAGCAGCATCGGGAGCTCGGTCACCTCGGGCGGCTCACGGTCGGGGCCGGTGCTGCCCGAGTCGGGCCAGCGGCCGCCGTCGATGGGGTCGTCGATGGGGAAGGCCAGGACGTCGGTGGGGCCCTCCTTCTCCATGAACCGGCCGTTGAGCTCGGCCATCACGGCCTCGTCGACGAAGACGAGCGAGAGCTCGGCCTCGCCCCGGACGCCGGAGTCGTGGAGGACGTTGGTGGCCAGCTCGACCCAGCGGTGCAGCTCGACGGGGTGGTCGGTCTGCTCGTCGACGCCGAACACCTCGACCTCGCCCTCGGCCGGCGGGCGGCGCTTGCGGTTCGTCATGGGCAGCCGCGGCAGCTCCTCGTCGAAGCCCTCGGGGAGGTCGCTGGGATCGGGCCGGTCGGGCCCGATGGGAGGGTCGCCGGCCATCAGCGGTCGTGCTTCGCCGGCGGGGCGGCCCGCTCGTAGGCGTCGACGATGTCCTGCACGATCCGGTGCCGCACCACGTCCCCGCTGGTGAGGTGCACCCAACCGAGGCCATCGATCCCGGTGAGGATCCGCTCGAGCCCGCCGAGCCCGCTGCGGCCCCCGGCCACGTCCACCTGGGTGGTGTCGCCGGTGACGACGGCCTTGGACCCGAAGCCGATGCGGGTGAGGAACATCTTCATCTGCTCAGGCGTCGTGTTCTGCGCCTCGTCCAGGATGATGAAGCTCGAGTTCAGGGTGTTGTGGGTGACGAGGAAGTCATCGGTGACGTAGAGCGAGTCCCCCGCCCCGACCTGGATGCACACGGTCTCCGCCACGCCGGCCGGCTCGATGCTGTCGACGAACCGCATCGGCCGTCCCGCCCCGAGCTCCCGGTACCGCTGCGCCTTGCGCTCCAGCCGGAACGGCTCGATGCCCGCCGGGAGCCGGATGTCGAGGATGTACGCATCCTGGCGGTGGTGCACGGCTCGACCCCGGGCCAGCCCCGGCGTGCGGCCGGCGGCAGGGCGGACCCGGCTGTAGGCGACACCGCCGAGGGAGCGCACGAGGAACACGACGTCGTCGTGCAGCTGGGGCGAGCAGGTCCTGTAGTGGATCCCGCAGCGGCGAGCGGTCTGCCCCACCGGGCCGCCGTCGGTGTCGAGCAGCCCTTGGAGGACGGCGAGCCGCACCTCGGACGAGTTGAGGAGGTACTCGAGGGGGAGGAACTTCGTGGCCGAGGTGGTGCCCGCCAGCATCGTCTCGCGCAGGAGCACCGTCACCGGGTTGGCGAGTGGGCCCCGTCGCGGACCCTCCCGGCGCAGGACGTAGTCGATCTCGTTCTTCTGGCTGAGCCCGATGCCGTCGAAAGCGGCCTCGACGGCCATCGCCAGCTCAGGGTCTCCGGTCGTGAACGAGGGCGTCGTGCGCGTCGTGAGGCATCCGTCGCCGAGCAGCAGGCCGAGCGCGTAGGGCTCGATCGAGACGGGCCGCGGCTCGAACTCGACCGGCTGCGACACCAGCGGGAGCTCGAAGCGGCGCTGGTGGTGCGGCCGGAGGCGCCCCACCATGTCCCGGGTCTGCACGACGCGGCCCGGCTTGCCGTGGCGCCGATCGCTGGGCGTTGTGACGAACCAGAGGTGCTCGGCACAGGCCAGCGTCTCGGCTCCGTCCTGGGCCCGCACCCGGAACACCTCTCGGCGCCCCTGCGGGAACACACCGAGCACGGGGGTGGGCCGCCCGTCGGAGCCCACCACCAGATCGCCCACGGCCAGCTCGCCGATGCGGCGCCACCCCCACGGGGTGAGCACGCGCCGGTCGACCGGTTGGGCGCGGCCGCGCATGAAGGCCAGGGGGGCCACCTCGACCGCGCCGCGCTCGAGGAGCTTGCCGGCGTTCTCGGTGCCGACCATGTCGTGGAGGGCGTCCCACAGCGGGCGCAGGTAGGGGTCGACCTTGGCCATCAGGTCGCCGGGGAGGAAGCCGAGCCGCTCCCCCGCCTCCACCGCGGGCCGGGTGAGGATGATGCGGTCGACCTGCTTGGACTGCAGCGCCTGCACTGCCATGGCCACGGCCAGCCAGCTCTTGCCGGTGCCGGCCGGCCCCACGCCGAAGGTGATGACGTTCTCGCGGATGGCGTCGACATAGCGCTTCTGACCGCTCGACTTCGGTCGCACGGGCCTGCCGCGAGCGGGGCGCAGGACCTCGGCCGTGAGCACCTCGGAGGGGCGCTCGTCGGCCCGCACCATCTCGACGCTGCGGCGGACCGTGCCGGCATCGAGCCGGTGGCCCTGCTCGACGAGCACCACCAGGTCCTCGATGAGGGCGCCCACCCGCTCGGCGTCGTCACCCTCCAGGGCGAACTCGTTGCCCCGCACATGCACCGCGACCTCGGGGAACGCCGCCTCGATGGCCCGGAGCACCTCGTCGCGCTCGCCGAGGAGAGCTGGCATGAGGTGGTTGCCGGGGACGGAGATCTTGACCTGGGTGCTCGACACGGTCCCGCCAGGCTACCGGTCAGGGGTTGCCATCTACGCTGCCGCCCGTGGTCGCTGGGGAGCATGGGCACACGGGCGGGCGAGGCCCGGCGGAGGCGGGCCGGGGGCCCGACGACCTGCTGCGAGGAGACGGCCGGCCGGGGCTCGTCGATCGGCTCGAGCGCTGGGTGGCCGAGGCCCGGGTGGACCAGGCCGCGATGGAGCGCAGCCGGGAGCGCTGGCTCCGGGAGGTGGCCGACCAGGAGGCGACGCTGGCGGGGACCCTCCTCGACCTCGGCGAGCGCGGGGTGGGAGTGACGGTGCGCACCCGCGCCGGGCGGGCCCACCACGGGACGGTGGAGGTGGTGGGGTCGGGGTTCGTGGCCGTGCGGCTGCGCAGCGGCGCGGTGACGTTGGTGCGGATGGAGGCGATCAGCGTGGTGCGGACGGCGCCCGCCGAGGAGCTGACCCTGGGCGACCGGGGCGTCCGCAGCGAGCTGGGCTTCGACGACGTGCTGCGGGAGCTGGCGGCCGACCGGGAGCGGGTGCTGCTGGTGGCCGGGGACGGAGCTGACGTGGCCAGCGGCGAGCTGCGGGCCGTCGGCCTCGACGTTGCGGTGGTGCGCGGCGAGGGCCCGCCGTCGTCGGTCTACGTGCCCCTCGCCGCGATCACCGAGGTGACCGTCGGGTAGTCGAGGGGCCTACTTGGCGCCCTTGGTGACGGGCTCGGGGTAGAGGTGCTCGAGGGTGCCCGGCTCGATCCGGGAGGCCTCGATGAAGCGGTCCACGTCTTCCGCCTTCAGGCGGATGACCCGCCCCAGGCGGTAGGCGGGGAGCTCGCCGACGTCGATGAACCGGTACAAAGTGCGCGGAGTGACCCCCAAGCGGCGGGCCGCGTCCTGGGTGGAGAGCCAGGTGATCTCGTCACTCATGACCTGCACCGTACACCCGAGGATCGGCTCCTTGGAGAACCTTCGTGGATTCCATGCCCTTCCATGGAGGAAGATGGACGAAGCGGAGCGAACTGGTCGATCAAAGAGATCTGAGCGCAGGAGACGGGATGGCGGGACGGGGGCGTCCATCGGCCCGAACCGACAGTACGGGGGCACAGAGCGGCGGCACGGCGGCGGCCGACGCCCGGCGCCGAATCGAGCGCGCTCCCACCCTCCCGGGTAGCCGGGCCCTCCTCGGGGGCCTGCTCGTGACCACCGCGGCCGTCGGCGTGTTCGCGGCCTCCGCGTCCTCCGGGGACGACGACGGCTCTCCCATCGTGGTCGCGGCGACGGATCTGCGGGCCGGGGAGGTGATCGAGCGCGACGATCTCTCGGTCGCCCGGGGGACCCTCCCCACCGGAGCGGCCGGGTTCGCTTCGGTGGACGACGTCATCGGCCGGGCGGCCCTCGGCCCCATGGCGCGTGGCGAGCTCATCCAGACCGGTTCGGTGACGCCCGACCGGAGCCTGGGGGCCTCCCGCCGGGAGGTCGCCCTCACCCTTCCTCGGGAGCAGCTGGCGGTCGGACGGCTGCGAGCGGGCGACCGCGTCGATGTGTTCGTCACCCAGGAGGACCGCACCGCAGTGGTGGTGCAGGGGGCCGAGGTGCTGCAGCTCGTGGCATCGGAGGAGGGGTCGCTCACGACGAGCCGCGAGGTCGAGCTGGTGGTGGCTGTCGAGTCGGGCGACCTGGTGACGGCGCTCGTGCACGCGCTGCGCACCGGGGAGATCACCGTGGTGCGATCCACGTTCGCACAGGAGCAGCCCGCCGCAGCCGGCGACGGTGTCGACCCCGCCGGTGCCGGCCGCCGCACCGGGGACGAGACGGGCTGATGCCCGCCGAGCGCTTCGTCCTCCTGGGTCTGGCCCAGGTGCGCTCGCCCTGGTTCCGCGAAGCGTCGCGGTGGAGCACGGCAGCATCGCTGCCCATCGAGTTCGTCAAGACGATGTCGACCGAGGAGGTGCGAGCCCGACTCCGATCCGGCCGCGCCTACTCCGCCCTCCTCGTGGACGACACGGTGACCGGGCTCGACCGCGACCTCATCGACCTCGCCAGCGAGGTCGGGTGCAGCGTGATCGTCGTGGACTCGGGGCGCACAGCCCGGCGCTGGCGCGAGCTCGGAGCCTCCGCCACCCTCCCACCCGAGCTCGACCCGGCGACCCTCCTGCAGGTGTTGAGCCAGGTCGCGCAGCCCGTCTCGCACGGGGACGAGCGGCCGCCGCTCCCGGGGGAGCCCGATCGGCCGTTGGGCTTCCTGGGCCACCTCGTGGCGGTCACCGGGCGTGGCGGCGTGGGAACCTCCACCGTGGCGATCGGGCTCGCGCAGCACCTCGCCGACGACCCGCGTCAGGCCGGACTGGTCTGCCTCGCCGACCTCGCGCTCAACGCCGAGCAGGCCATGCTGCACGGCTCCCCGGACGTCGTGCCCGGCGTGCAGGAGCTCGTCGACGCCCATCGGACAGGGCTGCCCTCCACGGAGTCCATCCGCGCGCTCACGTGGCAGATCGAACGCCGCGGCTACGACCTGCTCCTCGGCCTGCGGAGGCACCGGGACTGGACGGCCCTTCGGCCGCGAGCCGTCAGCGCCGCCATCGACGGGTTGCGGCGCAGCTACCGGATCACGGTGGCCGACGTCGACGCCGACCTGGAGGGCGAGCGCGCCACCGGCTCGATCGACGTCGAGGAGCGCAACGCCCTCGCTCGGGCCTCCGTCGACGTCGCCGAGCTCGTGGTCGTCGTCGGAGGCCCGGGGATGAAAGGGATCCACGCGCTCGTCCGATGCGCTCGGGACCTCGTGGAGCACGGCGTCCCTGCGGGGTCGCTCATCCCCGTCGTGAACCGGGCGCCGAAGAGCCCGCGAGCACGGGCCGAGCTGGCGAGAGCCTTCGGTGATCTCCTCGGAGCCGTCGACGGCAACGGCCGCGCCCCCGTGGCCGCCCCGCTGTTCCTGTCCGAGCGTCGCAACCTCGATACCCTCCTGCGCGACCGCAGCCGGGTACCCGACGCGTGGATCCGCCCGCTGGCCGGGGCGGTGCTCGCTGTGCTCGACGACCGGCCCGCCGTGTCCCAGCGCGGCCCCCTCGTACCGGTCGACAACGAGACGCCGGTACGGGTCGCGCCCGGGAGCCTCGGCGTGTGGACCGAGCAGGGCCACGACGGTGTGGCCGAGGGCACGGGCTGATGACCCCCGCCCACTCGCCGTTGGAGGAGATCGAGCGCGCCGTCCAAGAGCGAGCCAAGGACATCTCCTTGGAGATGGCGGGTCCCGATGGCGCGGACAAGCTGCGCGCCCTGATCGCCGACGAGGTGGCCCGCTGGTCGCTCGACCATCGACGAGGGCTTCGGCCCTTCGACCTGGCCCAGCCCGAGGTCGTCGCCGAACGGGTGCTCCGCAACCTCGCCGGCTACGGACCGCTCCAACCGCTCCTCGAGGACGACGACGTCTGGGAGATCATGGTCAACGCGCCGGACGCCATCTTCGCCCGTCGCCATGCGGGCCGGTCCGGGTACCACGACGAGGTCTTCCACGACGACGAGCACGTCATCCGCACGCTCACGAAGATCCTCGACGACGCCTCCTCCTCCCATCGCAAGCTCGACCCGTCGGAGGGCCTCCAGGACGCACAGCTCGACGACGGTGCTCGGATGCACATCGTCCACGCCGACGTCAGCAGCGGCGGCCATGTGATGGTCAACATCCGCAAGTTCACCGGCGTGGCCTTCCGACACCTCGACGAGCTGGTGGAACGGGACATGCTCACCCAGGAGGTGGCCACCTTCCTCCGAGCGGCGGTGCGCTCCGGGCTCAGCATCCTCGTCGCCGGGCCGCCCGGCTCGGGCAAGACCACGCTGATGTCCTGCTGCACCGCGGAGCTGGATCCGTCCCTGCGGGTGGTGGTGGCGGAAGAGGTCTTCGAGGCCGATGTGCCGCTCCCGAACGTCGCCAGCATGCAGACGCGAGCGGCTCGGCCCGATCGACCAGCGGTCGATCTCCGGCGGCTCGTAGCCGGGTTCCTGCGCATGGCCCCGGACGTGGCGGTGGTCGGCGAGGTGCGGGACCGCGAGAGCATGCCGCTGCTGCTCACGCTCTCATCCGGCGTCCAAGGGTTCACCACGATCCATGCCGGTTCGGCTCGCCAGGCGCTCACCCGCCTGCGATTCATCTGCCAGCTGTCGGACACCGCCACCCAGCTGCCGATCTCGGCCCTCAACGCCTTGGTGAGCGAGAGCATCGACGTCGTCGTGCACTGCGGTCGGACGGCAGCGGGACCGCGGGTCACGGAGGTCGTCGCCGTGGAGGACCTGGCCACCGGTCCCGATGCCGCCCAGTTCACCGCCACGAGCGTGTTCGAGCGGCAGAGCTGGGACGGTCCGCTCCGATGGACGGGCAACCTCCCCGTGCGAGCCGAGCGGGCGCTCGTCGGGGCCGGCTACGACCTGCGCGCCATCCTCAGCCCGACACCGGGCGCAGAGGTCCAGGAGGAGCGCTGGTGATCCCCCTCCTATTGGCTCTCACGGCGGCCACCGGGGTGCACCTCCTCTACACGGCGGTGGTCCTCGGCCATCGCGAGCTCCGGATCCCGCTCTCGGGCGACGGCGACCGAGCCACCCGGCGCGCCGCTCGGCGCAGGGACTGGCTCGTGCAGGCCGGGCTCGGACCGGGCGGGGTGCGCGACCTCGCCCTCACGATGGGCTGTCTGGCGATCGCCAGCGGGTTGGCGGCCTACGCCGTGTTCGGAGGACCGCTGCCGGCGCTGGCCACCGCAGGTTTCGCGGCGACGTTCCCCGTGGCCGCGCTGCGCACCCGACGGGCCAACCGCCGGGCGGCGGCGATGGAGGCGTGGCCACGGTTGCTCGAGGAGCTGCGCATCCTCACGTCGTCGCTCGGCCGGTCGGTCCCGCAGGCGCTGTTCGAGGTGGGCCGCCGTGCGCCACAGGACCTGCAGCCCGCCTTCCGGGCGGCGGAGCGGGAGTGGCTCCTCTCCACCGACTTCGGCCGAACCATCCGCGTCCTCAAAGCCGGGCTCGCCGATCCCACAGCCGACGCCGCCTGCGAGACCCTGCTCGTCGCCCACGAGGTCGGCGGCACGGACCTCGACCGTCGTCTCGAGGCACTCATCGACGACCGCATCCAGGACGCCCAGGGACGCAAGGACGCTCGGGCGAAGCAGGCGGGGGCACGGTTCGCCCGGCGGTTCGTGCTCATCGTGCCGGCGGGCATGGCCATGGCCGGGATGTCCGTCGGGACCGGCCGAGCCGCCTACCAGACACCGATGGGCCAGGCGCTCGTCGTCGTGGCCATCGCTCTCGTCGTGGCCTGCTGGGTGTGGGCGGGGCGGATCATGGTGGTGCCCTCCGAGGAGCGCGTGTTCGATGCGTGACCGAGCACGAGGCGGGGGCACGTGACGCGGTGGCTCGCCGCCAGCGCCGTCGCGCTGTGGGCCGGCGCGACGCTCGTGCTGGCCGAGCTGCGGTGGTTCCGGCGCGAGCCGCTCACCCACCGTCTGCGCCCCTTCAGCCCGGGAGGGGCGGCGCCGGGCGCGGCGGGCACCGGGACATCCCTCCATGCGCTCGCCCTGCCGTTGGCCCGAGGTGTGGGCGAGGGCCTAGCCCGGCTCGTCGGGGTCGAGGAGGACGTCGCTCGCCGGTTGCGGCGCGTGCACGCTCCCTTTGATGCCGGCACCTTCCGGCTGCGCCAGCTGGCCTGGGCGGGGGCCGGCCTGGGCGGGGGCACCGTGCTGGCCGCCGCCACGCGACCTCCGATCGCCATCGCTGCGCTGTTCGTCCTCGGCGGCCCGGCCCTCGCCTTCCTCCTCGTCGAGCAGCAGCTCTCCGCCGCCTCCGCCCGCCGGCAACGGCGGATCTTCCTCGAGCTCCCTGTCCTGAGCGAGCAGCTCGGCATGCTCATCGGCGCGGGGTACTCGCTGGGCACCGCCCTCAACCGCTTGGCCAACCGCGGCACCGGCGCCTGCGCGCAAGACCTCGCCATCGTGTGCGGGAGGATCCGCCAGGGGCTCGGCGAGGTCGACGCGCTGCGAGAGTGGGCGGCTGTCGCCGACGTGAGCGCGCTCACGCGGCTGGTCGCCGTGCTGGCCCTCAACCGGGAAGCCGGCGATCTCGGCCGGCTGATCGCCGAGGAGGCCCGCAGCATCCGTCGCGACGTGCAGCGCGAGCTCATCGAGCAGATCGAGCGCCGAGGGCAGCAGGTCTGGATCCCGGTCACCGTGGCGACGTTGGTGCCCGGTGCCGTCCTGCTCGCCATCCCCTTCATCGAGGCGCTGCGCCTCTTCTCGAGCACCTGACACGTCCACGAACGCCCACCACCGACACCGGAGACCCACCATGACCGAGCTGCTGCCCACCTACTGCTACCTCCGGGCGTGGTGCGCCACGACCCTCAGCCGCCTCCGTCACGACGACCGCGGCGAGGGGGTGATCAGCGCCGCCATCGCCGTGCTGATCATGGCGGGCATCGGCGCCCTCATGTGGGTGGGCTTCAAGGCCATCTGGCAGGACACCGAGGACAACACCAAGGACAAGGTGGCCGAGATCGGCGAATGACCCCGTGGTCACGTCACCGCCGGATCGCGGCGCGGGACTGATCTCCACGGCAGCCGGCATCGTCGTGTTCCTCATGTTCCTGGTGTTCGCGGTGCAGCTCCTGTACGGCCTCTACGCGTCGTCCACGGTGACCGCGGTGGCTCATGACGCCGCCCAGCGGGCCGCCACGAAGACCGCGCCGCCGCTCGCCACGATCGAGGCCGAGGCGCGAGCTCAGCTGGGTCGCGTCGGGGACGAAGCGGAGTTCACCTGGGGACAGGACGACACCGACGCCGACGGGCTCCCCGACACCGTGGTGCTGCGCGTCGTGGCAGCACCCCCTCGGTTCGTGCCTCGGTCCCTGGGTGATGGCGTCGGGCTCGGTCCCATCGACCGGACGGTGCGGGTGCGCATCGAGGCGCCCTCGGAGCCGGCCGCACCATGAGGCGGCTCCGGGGCGACGCCGGGCAGGTCGGCGGCATCGAGGCCCTGCCCTTCGGACTGCTCGTCTTCGTCCTCGGCGCCTTGCTCATCGCCAACGCCTGGGCGGTGGTCGACGCCAAGTTCGCCACCGACGCGGCAGCCCGCCAGGCTGCCCGCACGTTCGTCGAGGGCGATGAGCTGACTCGGGCACGGGCGGCGGCCGAAGCGGCCGCGCTGGCCGCCCTGGAGGCCCATGGGCGGGACCCGCAACGCGCCACCGTCGAGGCGCTGGGCCAGCTCGGTCTCGAGCGGTGCGACCGGGCCACCTTTGAGGTGAGCTACTCGGTCCCGGCCCTGTCCCTCCCGGTCATCGGCGGCTACGGCACCAGCCCGTTCCGGGTCCGGTCCACCCACAGCGAGGTGGTCGACCCCTATCGCAGCGGGCTGCTCGGGGACGCCGGGACGTGCCCATGAGGAGATCGCGGGGTTCGGTCCTCATGCTCGTCCCTGCCGGACTGCTGATCACCCTTCTCCTCGGGGGGATCGCCTTCGATCTGTCCCTGCTGTTCTTGCGCCAGCGGCAAGCCAGCAGCGTGGCCGTCGATCTCGCCAACGACCTCGCCACCCTCGCCCTCGACGAAGGACATCTGCGAGCGACGGGCGAGTACGTGCTCGACCCCGCTCGCGCCGGCGCCCTCGCCACCGCGCTGCTCCGGGAGAGCGACGTCGCTGCTGACGCTGTGGGCCTCACGGTCCAGGTCACCGCTCCCGACTCGGTCTCGGTCACGGTCACCCTCGACGTGGACTACGTCTTCGCCAAGGCGATCCCCGGTGCCGCCGATGGCACGGAGGTCTCGGCCACGGCCTCGGCGCTCGCCGTCGCGGGGTGATCAGGGGGCGGGCAAGGTGATGACCTGGCCGGCGAAGATCAGGTCGGGGTTGCCGGGGTCGACGAGCGCGGCCCGGTTGGCGTCGACGACCCGACGCCAGTAGCGGGAGATGGTCCGGTCATCGGCGTGACCGGTCAGGTCCACGAGCGCCTCCTCGGCGATGGACCACAGCGAGTCCCCCGGCTGTACCACCACGGTGTCGCCGGCGGCGCTCGGTCTGGAGTCCACGACAGCGGCAGGGGCGTCCGCCGGCTGGCCCGGCAGGGCAGCGGGGACCGCTGGGCTCGCCACCGGGAGCGGAGCGTGATCGACAGGTGGGGGCGCCGGCGCGGGTGCCGCGCCGACCGTTGCCGGTGAAGGCGTCGAGGCGGGGAGCGGGATCGACGTCGTAGAGGTCGGGAGCACGGGGACGGCGGTGGTGGACGGCGCGACGATCGGCGGTGGCAACCCAGCCGTCGCCGATGATCCACCCGCCTCGGTGGGCTCCGGCTCCGAGTCGTGGGTCGTGGCCGAGGGCTCGACCCGGTGCATCGTCGCCGAACCGGACCCCACTGGCGTCGGGTCCTCGGAGCCGGGCCCCTGCTGAAGCACCCTCTCGGACGCGATGACGGAGGGGATCCCCGCGCCCGGAGCGGGGGCGGCCAACCCGGCGGTGAGGGAGAGGCCCGCCAGGCCGTAGCCCACACGCTGCAACGAGCGCGGGGAGAGCACGTCGGCGATCGACTGCAGGGAGACCAGCGCGGTCGCTGAGGCGGCCAGTTGCAGGATCGAGGCCACGGACACCCAGACGGCCAGTCCCACCCCGACCCACCGCGCCACACCGGCCACCGCCGCGACCGGGCCCACTGCGTCGTACCACTGCACCAGCGCGTCGGCGTGAGCGGGAGGCCCCGGGACCGCCGGACCGAGCGCGACCAGCCCCCACCCCGCAGCCACGCCGGCGCCGGCCACGAGGACCAGGGCCCGCCGGCGGCCGCTCACGAGCCCGCTCCGACTGGCACCTGGGACCGAACGCCGCCATCGCCTTCGGCCACGAGAACGGTGCAGCCGGACCGCTCGGGATCTGGCACGGCCAGGAGACGCATCGCCCCCGAGACCCGGGCCCGCGCCGGAACGCGCACATCTGCCTCACCGGCCCAGGCCGGGAAGACGAACACCTCCCCAGTGGATGGTCGCAGCACCGCCGGCGTGGCGCCGCCGTCGCAGTCCCAATCGCCGAGCGCCACGACATCACCGGTCTGGCCCACCTCGAAGCGGCTGCTGCCCGCCCGCACCGTTGTCCCGTCGACGACGACGGGGTCCGCGCATGGAGCGGTCGCCCCGGGCACCCGCACGCACAGGGCACGGGCCGAAGCGGGCGGCTGCACGGGGTCGGTGGCGGACCCCATGCGCAGCACGGCGATGCCGATCACGAGCGTGCCGGCCAGCGCTCCGACCAGCGACGCAGCCGGTCCCCGCCGGTGGCGGCCCTGCGCGGCGGTCGGCCCCGCGAGCTCCGTTGGGCGCCGGGAGGGTGAGCTGGAGTCTTGGACCCCGGAGCCCGACGGTGCGGATGGCTGGAGGCCCGCCGACGGGACGGCGGCCACGATGCTGGCGGCCAGGCGGCGCGCCGACGGGCGGCGACTGGCCGGCTCGGCGGCCGCCTGGTCGGCGATCGTCAGCAACGAGCGGCGGGCCACGCCCGACCAACCCCGAGGCCGATGCCATCGGCGCTCCGGCAGCGGCTCGAGCTCCTCACGATCGCCGAGGAGCTCTACCAGCAACGCGCCCAGGGCAGCCACGTCGTCAGCCGGGCTCGCGGTCGTACCAGGACCGAGGCCGCAGAGCCGCACACGGTTTCCCGGCCCCACGAGGACGTGGGACGAGCTGAGCCGGCCGTGCACGGTGCCCTGGTCGTGCAGGTCGGCGACGATCGCGGCAGTCGCCGCCACGAGCTCGGCCACCTGCTCCGCCGTGGTGGGGCGCAGCAAGCTCAGTGGCCGCCCCCCATGGGCCAGGTGGAGCTCCCAGGTCGCCTCGTCCCCGGCGCTGCGGAGCACGGAGACGACGCCCGGGTGGGCGGCGCGCGCCAGCCGGGCGCCTTCCGCTCGCAGCTCGGCCACCCGGGGGCCGACCCCCCACTTCACGATCACGGCCGCCCCGTCGTCGAGGACGAGGTCCACCCCTGCTGCCTGCGCTTCGACCACCCTGAGATGGTAGGAGATACTCTGAAAGATGTCGAGAGTGGATCAGTGGTGCAGACGGAGGGCGACCTCGTTGGCGAGCAACATCCCGTCCGTCGTGAGGACGAGCCGCGTCGGGTCAGTGGGGTGAGGCTCGACCAGGCCAGGCAGGGCGTCGGGGTCGAGCGCCGTTGCCGGCACGCCCTCCCGGGTGCGCAGCGAGAGCTGCAGGGACTCGAGGGCGCGCTCGTCGTCGTCGAGGCGCTCCCCCGCGGCCTCGACGGTTGCTCCTGAGGTCACCGCCTCGATGTAGCGGTCGGGGGTGCGGAGGTTCCAGAAGCGGCGGCCGTCGCGGTGGGAGTGGGCGGCGCAGCCGATGCCCTGGTACTCCCCCATCGTCCAGTAGAGGAGGTTGTGGCGACACTCGTGGCCAGGCTTCGCCCAGTTGGAGATCTCGTAGTGCTCGTAGCCGGCGCCGTCGAGGGCGGCCACGGCGGCCAGGTACTTGTCGGCCTGGTCGTCGTCGTCGGGGTGACGGGTGGGGTCGAGAGCCAGCGGCGTGCCGGCCTCCACCGTGAGGGCGTAGGCGGACACGTGGGGCGGGTCGAGCTCGACGACGTCGACCAGGGTGCGGCGCCAGTCCTCCAGGGTCTCGCCGGCGCCGCCGTAGATGACGTCGAGGTTGAACGAGTCGAAGGCGAGGGCCCGGGCCAGCTCGACGCAGCGGACCACGTTGGCGCGGTCGTGCACCCGGCCGAGGGCGGCCAGCACGTGGGCGGAGGTGGACTGCACGCCGAAGGACAGCCGGGTCACCCCGCCGGCCCGGTAGGTGGTGAGCAGCTCTTCGGTGACGTTGTCGGGGTTGCACTCGACGGTGACCTCGCAGCCCGGGGGGCGCGGGATGCGGTCGAGCACGGCGACGAGCTCGTCGCCCGGGACCATCGACGGGGTGCCGCCGCCGACGAACACCGAGGTCGCGGGCGGCATGCCGGCGGCCACCAGCCGGTCGGCGTCGGCCCGGCAGGCGGCGAGATAGGCGTCGGTGAGGTGGTGCCGGTCGGTCCAGGTGGCGAAGGAGCAGTAGTCGCACCGGGACGCACAGAACGGGATGTGCAGGTAGACGCCGAAGGGACGAGCCGACGGTGCCGGGGGGACCGCCGCGTCCATGGGGGCCGCCGGGAAGCGGCTAGGCGAGGCTCACCGTGGCCGGCTCGGCCGCGGTGAAGATGAGGCCCAGCTGGTCGAGGCGGGCCCCGACGAGCTCGGCCGTCACGTCGAGGATGGCGGCGATGGCCCGGAGGTCGTCCCGGCGCACGGTGAGCACGCGGCCGTTGAAGTCCCCTCGCTGCACCTGGATCATCCGCAGGTAGCGGGAGAGGGTCTCGGCCTGGTTCGCCTCGAGGCGGTCGATGGCGCCGAGGTCGAGCTTCACCTTCTCGTCGAGCCGCGGCGCGGGCCGGTCGAGGTCGATGATCACGTCGGCATCGCCCGGGCGGGGGCCGAAGTCCGGCCCGTCGTCACCCGGGAGGAGCTGGTCGACGGGCACCCGGTAGAAGCGGGCGAGCCGCTGGAGGCGGGGCACCGAGATGGCCCGCTCGCCGCGCTCGTAGGCACCAAGGACCGAGGCCTTGAACTCCTGCTCGGAGGCCGCCTCGACGTCTTGGAGGGACAGGCGCTTCTGCCGGCGGATGGCCCGCAGCCGAGTCCCGACCTTGCCGGCGTATGCGCCAACGTCGTCGGCGCCATCGTCGTGTTCGCTCATGGTGTCCCTCCCAGGACGGCCTCGACGTCGAGACCCATCGCCCTCGCCCGGCACGGTCCCTCCCAGGCCCGTGCTATCTGTCGTCAATATACGCGCTTTGCGTGGTGTGGACAACCACCCTACGTGGCAGCCCGGATCGCGGGGAAACGCGCAGTTGGCGCTCAACCGGGCGGAGAGACCACCAACCCCTCGCGCAGCGCGGCCAGTAGGGCACCGGCAGTGAGGGCGGCGGTCTCCGAGCGCAGCACGTGGCCGCCCAACGCCACCCGGGGAGCGTCGAGCCGCCGCTCCGCGCCGGACCAGCCACCCTCCGGGCCGACGGCCACCATGGGGACGTCCAGGCTCGGGGGTGCACCGTGGCGATCCGCCAGCGCCGCACCCTGCGCCACCAGGGTCAGGAGGTCGGTGACGTCCTCCACGACGGGGAGGTGGGGACGATGGCACTGCATTGCGGCGCCGGTCGCCACGGCCCGCAACCGGGCCACGGCCTTGGCCGCCTTGGCGTCCTCCCACCGCACGACCGAGCGCTCGGCCCGGAAGGGGACGATCCGATCGACGCCGAGCTCGGTGAGCTTCTGCACGACGAGCTCGGGCTTGTCACCCTTCACGAGGGCGAAGGCGACGGTCAGCGCCGGTCTCGGCGCTGGCACCTCCTCGACGGGACCCGTCGACTCCACCGTCGCGTCGGGCCCGAAGCGGGCGGGGCGCCACCGGCCGGCGCCGTCGCCCACGGTGAGCGGATCGCCGGGCCGCAGGCGCAGCACCCGGCTCAGGTGGTGGGCGTCGTCGGATCCGAGGACGGGCTCGTCGAGGTCGGCGACGAAGACGAGGGGTCCGGGGTGGTCCGCCGGGGACGCCTCGGGCATCGGTTCAGCGGAAGGCCGAGCGGATGCGGGAGAAGAAGCCCTCGTCCTCCGGGGCCACGTCCTCGCCCCGTTCGGCCGCCAGCTGGCGCAGCAGGGACTCCTGCGCGGGGGTGAGGTCGTCGGGCACCTGCACGATGGTGTGCACGATCAGGTCGCCGCGGGACCGCCGCTCGAGGTGGGGGACGCCCCGGCCCCGGAGGCGGAGCTCCCTGCCGGAGGGGGTGCCCCGGGGGATGACGAGGTCCTCGGTGCCGTCGAGGGTCTCGAACTGCAGGTGCACGCCGAGCGCCGCCTGCGCGTAGGAGATGGGCAGGTCGCAGTGCAGGTCGGCCCCGACGCGCGTGAACCGGTCGTGGGGCTGGACCCGCACGTGGACGTACAGGTCGCCCGCCGGGCCGCCGCGGAGCCCGGCCGCGCCACGGCCGGTCAGGCGCAGGGTGGAGCCGCTGTCGACGCCGGCGGGGATGTCCACCGTGTAGGTGCGCTCCTCGACCCGGCGGCCCTCACCGCCGCAGTCGCCGCACGGGTCGCTCACGACCTCGCCCTGCCCCCCACAGCGGGGGCAGGGCGAGTTGGTGACCATCTGCCCGAGGAACGACTGGCGGACCCGCTGCACCTGGCCGCTGCCGGCGCACTCGAGGCACGTGATCGGTTCGGTGCCGGCCTTGGCGCCGGTGGCCTGGCAGGTCGTGCAGGGGACCGCGGTGCGCACCTCGACGGGCTGGCGGACGCCGAAGACCGCGTCCTCGAAGGCCAGGTCGGCCACCACCTCGAGGTCCGGGCCGCGTGGCTTGCCGGCCGGCCGGCGGCCCCCGCCACCGCCTCCGAAGGGGCTGCCGCCGCCGAAGAAGGCGTCGAAGATGTCGTTGATGCCGCCGGCCCCGAAGCCGCCCGCGCCCATGGTGCCGTTGACGCCGTCGGGCCCGAAGCGGTCGTACCGGGCCCGCTTCTCGGGATCGGACAGCACCTCGTAGGCCCGGGCCACCTCCTTGAAGCGCTCGGCCGCCGTCGGATCGGGGTTCGTGTCGGGGTGGAGCTGGCGAGCCAGGCGGCGGTAGGCCCGCTTGAGCTCGTCGGCGGAGGCATCGGGAGACACCTCGAGGAGCTGGTAGTAGTCCGCCACGTCGGTTCCTTCGCTCAGCCTTCGGTGAGTCGCCGGGAGAGACGGTTGCCGACCACGGCCACCGCGGCCATGGCCTGGGGGTAGTCCATGCGAGCCGGGCCGAGCACCCCGATGGAGCCCGCCGTTTCGCCGTCGACCTCGTAGGGCGACACGATCAGCGCGCAGTCGGCCAGGTTCTCCATCCCCGTCTCGGTGCCGATGGCGACCTGCAGGCCGCGGTCGAGCACGTCGCGCAGCAGCGTCACGACGACGTACTGCTGCTCGAGGATGCCCAGCACCTCGCGCACGGTCTCGAGGGCGTCGAAGGCCCGCGCCATCCGTGAGGTGCCGCCGACGAAGACCTGGTCCGGCTCGTCGCCCCCATCGGCCCGCAGGGACCGGACGGCGAGCTCGCACACCGCGTCGACCACCGCATCGCCCGAGGCGGGGACGGCAGCGACGGCGGAGCGGGTCGAGCCGTTGAGGTGAGCGGCCAGGCGGGCGGTGGAGGCGGCGATGCGCTCCTCCCCCACGCCCCCGGCCAGGGCCGGTCCCCCGTCGGTGAGGTCGAGGTGGTGCTTCTCCACCGTGCCGTTCGAGAGCACCACCACCACGAGGGCGGCGGTGGGGGCCAACCCCACGACCTGGATCGAGCGGATGGTCGTCTCGGTGACGGCCGGGCCGACGACGACGCCGGCGTAGCTGGTGAGGTCGCCCAGCAGCCTCGACGTGTCCTGCAGCATCCGCTCGAGCTCGCCATGGGCCTGCTCGAAGAACGACCGCACCTGCACGGCATCCGACCGGCGCAGCGTGGCCGGCTCGCCCAGGTTGTCGACGAAGAAGCGGTAGCCCTTCTCGGTGGGGATCCGCCCCGCGCTGGTGTGCGGCTGGCGGAGGTAGCCCTCCTGCTCGAGGGTCGCCATGTCGTTGCGGACGGTGGCCGAGGACACCTGCACGCCGGAGGACCGCACGACGTGCGCGGACCCCACCGGCTGGGCGGTGTCGATGTACTCCTCCACGACGGCCCGGAGGATGGCGGCCTTGCGTTCGTCGAGCATGGTTCTCTGGCACTCGATGCTACCGAGTGCCAGCCGTGCGAAGCAGCCTCGACGGGTGGCAGGCTCGCCCGATGCGATTCGTGGTAGTCGGGGCCGGGGCCGTCGGCGGCGTGGTGGGTGGCCGCCTGGCCGAGCACGGCCACGACGTCGTGCTCGTCGCCCGAGGCGCCCACGGGGCCGCCATCGCCGCCGACGGGCTGCTGGTGCGCTCCCCCGACCGCGACGTGCACGTCCACCCGCCGGTCGTCGGGCGGGCGGGAGACGCCGGGCTCACCGACGACGACGTCGTGCTGCTGGCGGTGAAGGGCCAGGACACACCGGCGGCCCTGGCCTCGTTGGCCGACGGGCCGCCCCACCTGGCCGTGGCCTGCCTCCAGAACGGCGTGGACAACGAGCGCCAGGCCCTCCGCCGCACGTCGCAGGTCTACGCCGTGCCGGTGCTGCTCCCCGCCGCCCACCTGGTCCCGGGCGTCGTCGAGGTGTCGTCCTCGCCCGTCGCCGGCGTCCTCGACGTGGGCCGCTACCCCGCCGGCGCCGACGACCGGGCCGCCGCCATCTCGGCTGCCTTCGCGGCGTCGGGCTTCAGCTCGGTGGTCAACCCGACGGTCATGCGCTTCAAGTGGTCGAAGCTGCTGCTGAACCTGGCCAACGCCCTCGAGGCGGCGTGTGGTCCCGCTGCCTACGACGGCCCCCTCTTCCCGGCCGCCCGCGCCGAGGGCCGAGCCGTGCTGGCCGCCGCCGGGATCGACGTCGCCAGCGAGGAGGAGGACACCGCCCGGCGGGGCGACCTCATCCGCATGCGACGGATCGACGGGAAGCGCCGCGACGGAGGCTCGTCGTGGCAGAGCCTCGCCCGCCACACCGGCTCCATCGAGGCCGACCAGCTGAACGGCGAGATCGTCCTGCTCGGACGGCTCCACGGGGTCCCGACGCCGGTGAACGAGCTCCTGCAGCGCACGGCCAAGGACCTGGCTCGGCGGGGGGCGGAACCGGGATCGATGTCGCCCGAGGAGCTGATCGCCCAGCTGCCCCCGGGCACCCTGTAGTCAGCGGCCGGGGGAGCGCACCGCATCGTAGCGCCGCAGCGACTCCTCCCGCTCCTCGGCGTGGTCGACCATCGGCGGCGGGTAGCCAGCGGGCGCCCCGGGTCCAGTCCAGGTGGAGGTCCTTCACGAGGAAGCTGGCGGTGAGCATCCGCACCCGGTTGTGCATCCAGCCCTCGGCCACCAGCTGGCGCATCCCGGCGTCGACGATCGGATAGCCGGTGCGCCCCTGGCACCAGGCGGCGAAGCGCGGTCCCGTGCCGCGCCCGTCGACCTCCATGGTGGCCATCTTGGGGTTGACAGCCCGGTGGGCCGTCTCGGGGCGGTGGTGGAGGACGTCGGCGTAGAACTCCCGCCAGCACAGCTCGTTGTGGTTTGCGGAAGGCGCGCTCGCCCCTCGTCGCGCCGAGGCGGGCCAGCAGCTGCCGGGGGTGGATGCAGCCCCACTTCAGGTAGGGCGACAGCCGGGAGGTGCGGTCGTCGCCGGGGCGATCACGATCGTCCGCGTAGCCGGCCAGGGGACCGGCGAAGAACCGGCGGGCGACGGCCTTCGCAGCCGCCTCGCCGGGCTCCGGGAGGTCCGCCTCCACGGCCGGGACGTCCGGGAGGTCGTCGCGGGGGACGCCCTCGACCCAGCGGACCGCCCGCGGAGCCGGCTCCGGCCGGGGCCCCCCTGCGCCGCCCACGCCTCCGAGAACGGCGTGAACACCTTGTAGGGCTGACCCGTGCCGTACGGATCGTGCCCGGGGCCACCGCGTAGGGAGCACCGGCCCGTTCCAGCGCGCAGCCGTGGGCGGCGAGGCGGCGCTCGACCTCCTCGTCGCGCCCCGAGCCGTACGGCCCGAAGTCCTCGGTGACGTGCACGCTGCGGGCGCCGGCCTCGGCCGCCAGCGCCGGCACGACCTCGACGGGATCGCCGTGGCGTACGACGAGATGACCACCCATCGCGTCGTCGAGGGCGACGAGGCAGCCGGCCAGGAACGCACGGCGGTTGGGCCCGGCCGCCGCCCAGAGCCGGTCGTCGAGGCAGAAGACCGGCAGCACGCCGCCGTCCGGACCGTGTTCGACCTCGGTGACGGCACGGTGCTCCGCCGCTACCGCCACGACCACGACAGCACCCCGGAGGCCGACGCCATGCGTTTCCCGCCGAGCAGACCTACCCCGGGCCCGGGGTGATCGCGGACGACAGGAGGGGTCTCGTGATGGAGCGCATCGACGGTCCGACGATGCTGGACGACCTCGGCGGCCACCTACACCTACGTGCTGATGGCGACCTTCGAGGTCGAGTCGTCGGTCGATCGCATCGGGCAGCAGGTCATCACCCGCGCCTTCCGGCGGGCCCGCGGCCGCCGTGCCGTGGCCCGGCACCTCGTGACGGCCTGCGACCTCCGCCTGGTGGACGACGGGGTCACCGCCGGGGAGGCGGTGCGGGTCGAGGCGCTCCGCTCCCGTGCGCGGGGGAAGGTGGGCTGAGCTCAGCGCGGCAGCGCGTCGACGACGCGCCCGGCGATCACCTCGACGCCTTCGTCCCGGAGCCGGCGTGACTGCTCGCGGACCTTGTGGTCGGCCAGCGTTCCGTCGGCCCGCACGACGCGCCACCAGGGCAGATCACCACCGTGGGCGGCCAGGAACCCACCGACCGCCCGGGCGGCGCCCCGCTGGCCGGCACGACGGGCCACCTCGCCGTACGAGACGACCTCACCCGGGGCGAGATCGGCGACCACGGCCCGGAAGCGCTCCTGGAGCGGCGTCATGCCGGCGGGTCAGTCCTCGAGCTTGAGGGCGGCGATGAACGCCTCCTGGGGGACCTCGACGCGGCCGATGTTCTTCATCCTCTTCTTGCCCTCCTTCTGCTTCTCCAGCAGCTTGCGCTTGCGGGTGATGTCGCCGCCGTAGCACTTCGCCAGCACGTCCTTGCGCTTGGCCTTCACCGTCTCGCGGCTGATGATCCGGCCGCCGATGGCCGCCTGGATCGGCACGTCGAACATCTGGCGCGGGATCAGCTCGCGCAGCTTCTCGGAGATGCGGCGGCCGTAGTCCTGCGCCTTGTCGCGGTGCAGGATCGTGGAGAAGGCGTCGGCCGGCACGCTGTTCAGCAGCACGTCCACCTTCACGAGGTCGGACGCCGCGTAGCCCGCCGCCTCGTAGTCGAGCGAGGCGTAGCCCTGGGTGCGGCTCTTCAGCTGGTCGAAGAAGTCACGCACCACCTCGGCCAGCGGGATCGTGTACTGGAGCTCCATCCGCTCGGGGGTGATGTACTCAAGCTTCTTCATCTCACCCCGCCGCGTCTGGCAGAGGTCCATGATCGTCCCGGCGTAGTCCTTCGGGGTGAGGATCGTGCAGGTGAGCATCGGTTCCTCGATGCGCTCGATCTCGGTGACGGGGGGCAGGTCCGACGGGTTGTGCACCTCGACCACGTCGCCGTCGGTCTTGTGCACGAGGTACGCCACCGACGGCGACGTCGCGATGAGATCGAGGTTGAACTCACGCACCAGGCGCTCCCGGATGATCTCCATGTGGAGCAGCCCGAGGAAGCCGCACCGGAAGCCGAAGCCGAGGGCGCCGGAGGTCTCGGGCTCGTAGGTGTAGCTGGCGTCGTTGAGGCCGAGCTTCTCCAGCGCGTCCCGCAGATCCGAGAACTGGTCGCCGTCAATCGGGTAGAGGCCGCAGAAGACCATCGGCTTGGGGTCGCGGTACCCGTGCAGGGCTTCCGCGGCCGGCCGCTGCGCCTCGGTGACCGTCTCACCCGAGCGCGCCTCGCGCACGTCCTTGATGCCGGCGATCAGGTAGCCGGTCTCGCCGGGGCCGAGCTGCTCCACCGGGGTGTGGGCGGGGCGGCGGACACCCACCTCGTCGGCCTCGTGGGTGACGCCGGCCTGCATGAACCGCACCTTGGCCCCCGTGCGCAGCACGCCGTTCATCACCCGTACGGACGACACCACCCCCCGGTAGCTGTCGAAGTACGAGTCGAAGATGAGGGCCTGGAGGGGGGCGTCGCGATCACCGGTGGGCGCCGGGATGCGCTCGATGACGGCGTCGAGGAGGTCGGGCACGCCCTCCCCCGTCTTGGCGCTGATCCGCAGGATCTCCTCGGCGGGGATCCCGAGGACGGACTCGATCTCCGAGGCGCAGCGGTCGGGGTCGGCTGCTGGCAGGTCGATCTTGTTCATGCAAGCCACGATCTCGAGGTCGTTCTCGAGGGCGAGGTAGCAGTTGGCGAGGGTCTGGGCCTCCATGCCCTGGGCGGCGTCGACGAGCAGGATGACGCCCTCGCAGGCGGCCAGTGACCGGGATACCTCGTAGCCGAAGTCGACGTGGCCGGGGGTGTCGATGAGGTTGATGACGTGGTCGTGCCAGTCGAGGCGGACCGACTGCAGCTTGATCGTGATGCCGCGCTCGCGCTCGAGGTCCATCGAGTCGAGGTACTGCGCCCGCATGTCCCGGGGGTCGACGGCTCCGCACAGCTCGAGGATGCGATCGGCGAGCGTGCTCTTCCCGTGGTCGACGTGTGCCACGATCGACAGGTTGCGGAGGCGGTCGAGGTCCATAGGGGGATCCTGAACGCTACCGGGGGGCGGCGATGTGACGCGAACCGGCAGGCAACGGTACGATCTCCCGGTTCGATTCCGCAGTAGAGGACGTCATGGCCAACATCAAGAGCCAGATCAAGCGCAACCGTCAGGCGATCAAGCGCACCGAGCGCAACAAGGCGGTGCGCAGCGAGCTGAAGACCCGCACCAAGGCCGCCCTGGCGGCGGGTGCCGAGGGTGCTGAGAACGTCGACGCGCTGGCCCGCACGGCCCAGAAGCGCATCGACATGGCCGCCGCCAAGGGCGTGATCCACAAGAACGCGGCCGCCCGTCGCAAGTCCCGGCTGGCCAAGCGCATCAACAAGGCCGCGGCGGAGGCCAGCGCCGACTGAACCGGCCCCACCTGAGTTGACCGCTGCCGGGCCCCTGGGCCCGGCAGTCGTCGTTTTCCACGACGTCTGTGGACCTCAGCGCACGCATGGCGTGCGGCCGCGTCCACAGACGTTGGTTGGTCAGCGGGAGAGGGAGGCCAGGCGGGCGACGAGGACCTCGAGCACGAGGTGGTCGGGCCAGGCCTTGCCGCCCCGCAGGTCGAGGTCGGCCTCGGCCAGCAGGTCGATGGCGCGCACGATCCGGTCGTGGCCGAGGCGCCGCACCTGGCCCAGCGCCTTCTTGGCCGGGAAAGTGGAGCCCTTCATCCCGAGGAGCTCGGCCGCCCCCCGCTCCCCCGCCACGTCGGCCCCGTCGAGGCGCAGCATCCGGCTGTAGTGCGTGTGCAGGGTCGAGAGCAGCTGGAAGGGGTGCCGGCCGGCCAGCATCCGCTGCAGGAGCTGGAGGGCGACCGCCCGGTCACCCCGGTCGATGGCATCGGTCAGGTCCCAAGGAGGGACGCCCCCGTCGTCGCCGAGAAAGGGCTCGATGTCGTCGACGCCGAGCCGCGCCCCCGCCCCGAACGTGGAGCGCAGCAGCTCCAGGAGCCCGCCCAGGCGGCTCGGCTCGTCACCGAGCCAGGCCACCAGGCGGGCCTGGCCGGCCTTGTCGACCTTGATCCCGGCCTCGGTCAGCTGGTCCGGCACCCACGCCGCCAGCTTGCCGCCGGGCGTGGTGTCCACCTGGGCCCCGCCGACGTTGGCGATCGCCTCGACGAGCGACTTGGGGACCTTGCCGCCCGCCCAGTCGAGGACGAGCAGGGTGGACGGCAGCGGGTCGGCCAGGTACGCCACCAGGGGGGCGACGAGCTCCGCCCGCTCACGCTTGTCGGTGATCCGCCCGAGGACCACCCGGTGCTCGGTCAGGAAGGGTGGGGTCTGGGCGGCGTCGACCAAGGCGACGATCGGGTCGCCGTCGTCCCCGGGCGACCCGACCTCGAGCTCCTCCACCATGAGGGACCGGTCCTCGTCACCGACGAGGTCCTCGACGAGGGCCCGCACCGCGTCACGGCGCACGACCTCGTCGCTGCCCCGCACGAGAGTGACCGGGATCGTGCTCATCGGCCCCGCTGCTCGCCCCGCGCCTGGAGGATGGCCGCCATGACGTCGACCGTCCGCCGGGCGCCTCGGACGTCGTGGGCCCGCAGCACGCGGCTGCCCAGCGCGATCCCGAGCGCATGGGCGGCGTGCGACGCCTCGCGCCGGTCGTCGACGGCCGTTCCCACGAGGTCCCCCAGGAAGCGCTTGTTCGACGCCGAGAGGAACAGTGGCCAGCCGAGGACGGCCAGGCGGTCGTGGGAGCGCAGCAGCTCGAGCGACTGGGGCTCGGACTTCCCGAGGTCGAGCCCGGCGTCGACCATCACTCGCTCCCGGGGGATCCCGGCCTCCTCCGCCCGCTCGGCCCGATCGCGCAGGAACCGGGCGACGGCGTCGACGACGGGCTCGTCGTAGACGGGGTCCGGGTCGGGGATGCGGGGCCCGAGGCGGATGTGGGTGGCGACGACCGACGCCCCGGCGGCGGCGGCCACCTCGAGGTAGGCGGGGTCGGCGAAGCCGCTGATGTCGTTGGCCACCACCGCCCCTGCCGCCAGCGACTCCCGCAGCACCGACGCCCGCCAGGTGTCCACCGAGATCGGCACATCGAACCGGGCGGCGAGCGCTTCGACCGCGGGGACGACGCGCTCGAGCTCCTCCGCCTCACCGACCTCGGGACCGGGCCCCGCCTTCACGCCACCGACGTCGAGGAAGTCGGCTCCCTCGCTCACCAGCTGGTCGGCCTTGGCCAGGAAGGCGTCGAAGTCGTAGTAGGCGCCCTGGTCGAAGAAGGAGTCGGGCGTCCGGTTCAGGATGCCCATGACGAGCGCTCGGTAGCGGATGTCGAAGCGATGCGGGCCGAGGTGCAGGTCGGGGCACGGGACCTCGAACACCACCCGCCACGGCATCGCAGACATGGCGGCGAACCTACCGCCTGCACCGGGGCCCTCCGCCCGGGCCGGCCCCCTCAGCGGGCAGCGCGGCGGGCGTCGACCACCAGCCGGTCCGGCGTGGGGATGAGGTGGACCTCGAGGTCACCCAGCCGGAACGTCTGCGGCTGCGACGGAGCCGGCACCAGTGGGGCATCGGGCGTGGGCCCGCCGCTGTGAGAGGAGCTGCCACCCTGGCGGAGGACCGCTCCCAGCGGGTGGCGGGCCTCGAGGGCGGCGGCCAGCGTGGTGGGGACGGAGGCGTCGGACAGGACAAGCAGATCGATGCTGCCCACCCCCGCGGCCCGCAGCTCGGCCAGCACGGCGCTGACGCTCAGCGAGCTGCGACCCCCCACGCCGCCCAGGACCACCACCTCGGCCCCCGCCGCATGCCAGCGCACGACACCCGGCTGCAGCTCGGTGCGCAGCCCGGGCCCCGCCTGCGCCGTCGCCACCGCGGCCAGGACCGAGACCGCGGCCACCCCCAGCCCCAGCCGGTGGGCGGCACCGGGCCGCCCCGTCCGACGGCTGGCCATCGCCAACAGCAGTCCCCCACCCAGGCCGATCAGATGGGGGGCGCCGAGCTGCCCCAACGGGAGCGCGGCCGCCCGGCTGGCCACCTCGCTGAGCCAGCCGAGCATCGCCCGGGTGGGCAGGTGCACCAACTCGGCGACGCCGCCCCCGAGCACCCCCGCCACCATCCCGGCCGTGAGCCCCCAGACCATGACGAGGCCCGCCACCGGCACGGCCAGGACGTTGGCGGGGAACGACGCCACGGGCAGCGGCCCGAAGGTGGCGAGGAGCACCGGCGCCACGCCGAGCTGGGCCGCCACCGTCACCGACAGGGACTGCCGGAGCCAGGCGGGGCCGGGCAGCACCCGCTCAAGCGAACCCGCCACGACGATGATGGCCGCCGCGGCGGCCGTCGAGAGCTGGAAGCCGACCGAGCGCAGCAGCAAGGGATCGAGGACGAGGAGGCCCGTGATGGCCAGGGCGAGGAGGCGGAGCCGGGGCAGCGGGGATCCGATGGTGGTGGTCAGCAGGGCAAGGGCGGCCATCGCGGAGGCCCGGAGCACCGACGGCTCGAGGCGGGTCATCACGGCGAAGACGCTGATCGCCGCGAGGCCGAGGAGGGCGCGGGGCCAGAGCCGCATCCGCCGGAGGAGGGGACCGGCCAGCACGAGCACGAACGCCACGTTCTGGCCCGAGACGGCGAGGAGATGGGTGAGGCCGGCGCCCTGGAAGTCGTCGCTCAAGGCGGCCGGCTGCGAGCGGTCGTCGCCGATCACGAGTCCCGTGTAGAGCGAGCGCTCCAGGTCGTCGAGCGGGGCAGCGCCGTCGACCAGGGTGCGCCGCAGGGCGTTGGCCAACCGGGAGACGCCGTCGCCCGGCTCCCATCCCTCGACGAGGTGGACCTGCAGGCGGGCCGACAGGTGGCGGGCGGTCGACCAGCCGCCCCCGCCTAGAGGACCGACCTGACCCCGCAGCTTGATCTGCTCGCCCGCCAGCCGGTCCCGCAGCGCATCGGCGGCGACGCCCCCGGCCCGCAGCTCCACACGCCGGCCCCCCAGCCGGGCCTCGGCCCGGACACCCGAGAAGGCCGGCGCGGGATCGGTCACGAGCGTGACGACGCCGTCGACCTCCCGCTCAGGCGGCGGCTCGAGGCCGGCCTGCGAACGAGCAGCCAGCGCGCTGACCAGGAGGGCGACCGTCACGCAGACCAGCGCCGGGCGATGCAGGCGCACGGCCACCCCCACGCCCACCGCGGCGAGCAGGACCGGAAGCGGCAGGGGCCGGGCCGCGCCCGCGACGGCCGCCGCTGTCAGCACCAGCACCCACGCGTCGCTCACTCAGACCGTCACGAGGTCTCGCAGCGCCTCCAGCTTGGCCTCGCCGATCCCCCGCACGTCGAGCAGCTGGTCGACGGAGGTGAACCGCCCAATCCGGTTGCGGTGCTCCACGATGGCCGCCGC
Source organism: Acidimicrobiales bacterium (assembly GCA_036275535.1). Lineage (GTDB taxonomy): Bacteria > Actinomycetota > Acidimicrobiia > Acidimicrobiales > VFJN01 > VFJN01. Next base: position 57,189 of record DASUDP010000124.1, read on the forward strand.
GGTGGCCGGCCCCACGCCGGGCAGCGCGTCGAGGGCCGCCTCGTCCGCGGCGTTGAGGTCGACGGGGCCGGCCGGGCCCCCGCCGGCGGTCCCTCCGGTGCTCGCGGCTCCCACGACGGGGGGCGCCGCCTCCCCCACGGCAGGCACGTAGACGCGCTCCCCATCGGTGAGCGGGGCAGCGAGGTTCAGCCGGGTCCCGTCCGCCGCGGGAGCCAGCCCTCCGGCGGCCGCCACCGCGTCGACCACCCGGGCCCCGGTGGCCAGCGCGTACACGCCGGGGCGCACCACGGACCCCGCTACGTGCACCACCACCACCTCGGGGAGCGTGCTGGCCCCGGGCAGGGCCGGCGCCGCGCCCCCACCCGCCGGCAGGGCGGAGGTGGTGCTGGCGTAGGGCAGGGACACCTCGACCGGGTCGGCCGGCGGGCGGGTCAGCCACCATCCGCCGACCAGCAGCGCGAGGACGAGCACCCCGCCGCCCAGGATGCGCCCCGGCGTGGTCCCCGTGGCGTCGGCCAGCTGCCCGAGCCGCTCCTGGAGGGTGCGGGGCGGGTCGGGACGGCGCAGCTCGGAGCCGTCGGTCGGCAGGTCGGGGTCCAGGGCTTGCTCCCGGGGCGCGTAGGGGCGGCGGCGACGGGGGAAGCGCCGGCTCAGGCTAGGACGGACCCAGCCGCCGGGATAGGGCTTGTTGGGGCACCGGCGCGTCAGTCGGCCCGGGTGTGCGCGCCTCCCACTCCGCCTCGATCTCGAGGGGGATCCGTCGGTAGGCGGCCCAGTGCGGGTACCGCCGGAGCCGCCAGCGCAGGTACGAGCCGAGGTACCGCACCAGGAAGCCCCCCACCCCGAGACGCCGCCACTGGCGCACGTGCACGAGCTCGTGGCGCCGCAGCCTCCCTGATCCGGCCGCGCGGGGCGTGATGAACACGAAGCGGCCGAGCGTCGTGGCCGCCGCTCCCGGCGCCACCAGCCGGGACACCACGAAGACCGCCCCGTCGCGCCGCTCGACCCTCACCCCGCCGCGACCGTCGCCAGCAGCACCGGGATCGGCGCGGACCCGGCGATCGACGGGATTGCCGATCGCCCGTCAGGGGGAGGCAGGAGCGCAGCGACGCCCGCAGCCTGCATGGGATCAGAAGAGCCGGCTGGTGAGCTGCTTGCGGTAGCCGGCGGTGCGAGGGTCTTCCGGGCCCATCAGCTCGAGGAGGTCGAGGTAGCGCTGACGGGCGGCCTCGTCGTCCTTGACCTGGTCGAGGAGGCCGTCGAGCTCGGCGCTCACGTCGTCGGCGCCCCCGGTGGCCGCCAAGCGGGCCAGGGCGGCCACGCGGCGAGTGTCGGCCGACTCAGGGATGCGCTCGAGGAGGCCGAGGGCCTCGTCGATGGCGGCCTGGTCGCCCCGGTCCACGAGCAGCGTGGCGAGGGCCACGACCGCACCCACGTGGCCCGGCTCGAGCTCGAGGGCCTGGCGCAGCGAGGCCTCATCACCAGCGGCGACCAGACGGCCGAGCTCCGTCTCCTCCTCGGTGGGCAGCAGCGCGGCGACGAACTGGCGGACGGCGGGCTCGGGCTGGGCGCCCACGAACGTGGAGACGATCTTGCCGTGGTGCATGGCGAAGACCGCCGGGATGCTCTGCACCTGGAAGGCCTGGGAGATCTGCGGGTTGGCGTCGACGTCCACCTTGACCAGCACCACCTGGCCGGCGGTCTCGCCGATGACCGTCTCGAGGATCGGGCCCAGCGTCCGACACGGACCGCACCACTCCGCCCAGAGGTCGATGACCACCGGGACCTGCATCGAGCGGTCGATCACCTCGGACTGGAACGTGGCGTCGGTGACGTCGATCGACATCGGCGAGAGCTCCTGCAGCAGACGGGCGCCGGGCGGGATGGGCGCGGGGGCGGTCGCCCCAACCTACCGGCGGCGGTACCCTCGCCCACTCGGGACGAGCGACCCAGACGGGGAGGATGACGTGAGCGATCAGGCCAGCGGCGAGGTCAAGGGCGTCGACGTCGCCAAGGTCACGGCCTGGTTCGAGGCCAACCTCGACGGCGCTCGCGGCCCGCTGCGGTTCGACCTGATCGCCGGCGGGCACTCGAACCTCACCTACGGCGTGACCGACGCCGCCGGACGCCGGTACGTCCTGCGCCGGCCGCCCCTCGGCCACGTGCTGGCCACCGCCCACGACATGGGCCGGGAGCACAAGATCATCTCCGCCCTCGGCCCCACCGACGTGCCCGTGGCACCGACCCTCGGCCTCTGCACCGACGAGTCCGTCAACGGCGCCCCCTTCTACGTCATGGACTTCGTGGACGGCCGGGTGCTGCGCGATGTCGCGGCGGCCGAGGAGATCTCAGTCGAGGCGCGCCGCACCGCCAGCCTGTCGATCGCCGACACGCTGGCCCGCATCCATGCGGTCGACCCCGACGCCGTCGGCCTCGGGGACCTCGGCAAGAAGGAGGGCTACATCGAGCGGCAGCTCCGGCGCTGGTACGGCCAGTTCCAGCAGTCCCAGACGCGCGAGCTCCCGAAGGTCGACGAGGTGCACGAGGCGCTGGCGGCGCGGATCCCCGAGCAAGGACCGGCCTCCGTCGTGCACGGCGACTACCGGCTGGACAACTGCATGACCGACGACGACGGCCACGTCATCGCCGTGCTCGACTGGGAGATCTGCACGCTGGGCGACCCCCTCGCCGACGTCGGGCTGCTGATGGTGTATTGGACGGAAGCCACCGACTCGCACCCGATGCTGCTCACCGCCCCGACCACGGTGGACGGCTTCCTCTCCCGCAAGGCGGTGCTCGACCGCTACGCCGAGCGCTCCGGCCGGGACCTGTCGCAGATCGACTACTACATCGCCTTCGGCTACTGGAAGCTGGCCTGCATCGTCGAGGGCGTCTACACGCGCTACGTGAACGGGGCGATGGGCTCCGATGCCTCCGGCTTCGAGGGGTTCGCCCTGCAGGTCGAGCGCTGCGCCGACGCCGCCGCCGACGCCGTGGCCCGGCTGGGCTGACGGGCCACTCGGATCCCGCTCGTGGCGAACCCCCTGTACTCCATGGTCAGCCAGCCTGACCTCGACGCCCCCGTCCTGGTGATGGCCCTCAAGGGGTGGATCGACGCCGGCCTCGGCGCCGAGCAGGCGGCCGCCGTGCTCACCGAGGGCCTGCAGCTCGAGACGGTGGCGCGGTTCGACCCCGACGCCCTCCTCGACTGGCGGGCCCGCCGGCCCGTCATGCACCTGAGCGACGGCGTGAACACCGACACGAGCTGGGAGGACACGGAGCTGCGCTGGGCTCGGGATCCCGCCGGCAACGACCTGCTCCTGCTCCTCGGCAACGAGCCCGATCACGCGTGGCTGGCCTTCTCCGACCAGGTCGTGGACCTGGCGCTCGACCTCGGCACCCGTCTCGTCTTCGGTCTCGGTGCCTACCCAGCCCCCGTGCCCCACACCCGCTCGGTCCAGGTCGCCGCCGCGGCATCGTCCCCCGAGCTCACGGAGGGCCTCGTGCGCAGCACGGTCGAGGCACCGTCCGGGGTGCAGAGCCTCATCGAGCGACGGGCCGCACTGCGAGGCCTGCCCGCCCTCGGCCTCTGGGCCCAGGTCCCCCACTACGTCGCGGCCATGCCCTACCCGGCGGCATCGCTCGTGCTCCTCGAGACCGTCAACCGGGTCGCCGGTCTCGCTCTGCCGACCGCCGATCTCGGCGAGCGGGCCCAGGCCAGCCGGGCCCGCATCGACCAGCTCATCGGCGAGAACCCCGAGCACCTGGCGATGCTCCACCAGCTCGAGCAGCAGGCCGACGAGCAGGACACGACGTCGCGCATGGCCGCCACGTCAGGGGACGAGCTGGCCGCCGAGCTGGAGCGCTTCCTCCGCGACCAGGGCTGACCACCAGACACTTGACCGCCCGGTCAAGTGGTCCAGTAGGGTCGTCCCATGAAGGTCGACGGGGGTCTCGGGGCCGATCTGCGCGGCGCTAGCCGCGCCGCGGTCCGACAGGAGCAGCAGGGGTACGACGGTCTGTGGTCGGCCGAGACCAACCACGACCCGTTCTTCCCCCTCCTGCTCGCCGCGCAGGAGACGGAGCGGGTCGAGCTCGGCACGGGCATCGCGGTGGCGTTCGCCCGCAGCCCGATGAACCTGGCCCAGATCGCCTGGGACCTGCAGGCGGCCTCAGGAGGTCGGTTCATCCTCGGCCTCGGCAGCCAGATCAAGCCGCACATCACGAAGCGCTTCTCCATGCCGTGGTCCCACCCCGCGGCGCGCATGCGGGAGCTCATCCTCGCCATCCGCGCCATCTGGGCGTGCTGGAACGACGGCACGAAGCTCGACTTCCGCGGCGAGTTCTACACCCACACGCTGATGACGCCCTTCTTCGATCCCGGCCCCAACCCCCACGGGAACGCCAAGATCTTCCTGGCCGGTGTCGGGGAGCTGATGACCGAGGTGGCCGGCGAGGTGTGCGACGGGTTCCTGTGCCACGGCTTCACCACCGAGCGCTACCTCCGCGAGGTGACGCTCCCCGCGCTCGAGCGCGGCGCCGCCAAGGCGGGCCGCACGCTGGCCGACATCGAGATCTCCGGCCCGGCCTTCGTCGTCACCGGCACGACGGACGAGGAGATGGCCAAGTCCGTCGCCGGCACCAAGCAGCAGATCGCCTTCTACGGCTCCACGCCCGCCTACCGCGGCGTGCTCGAGCTGCACGGCTGGGGCGGCCTCCAAGAGGACCTCAACCGGATGTCGAAGGAGGGAAAGTGGCAGGAGATGGGCGAGCTCATCACCGACGACATCCTCGACACCTTCGCCGTCGTCGCCGAGCCCGAGAAGCTCGCCGCCGGCATCAAGGCCCGCTACGGCGACATCGTGCAGCGCCTCAGCTTCTACGCCCCCTACGAGTCCGACCCGGACCGCTGGAAGGCGGTCATGGACGACCTCCACGAGGTCTGAGCCACCGGACCTGGCGGGAGCTGTCCCGGCCCGGTCCCGAGGTCAGGCGTGCGGAAGCTCGGCGCCCAGGTAGCGGAGCTTGCACAGGGAGCGCTGGAGCTTCCCTGAGCTCGTCTTGGGCAGGCTGCCCGGCTCGACGAGGACGATGTCCTTGGCCGGCAGCCCCACCGCGATCCGCACCCGCTCGGCGACGGTGCGGCGCAGGCCGTCGTGGTCGTCGGACTTCGACTCCGCCACCACGACGAGGCCCTCCTTGCCCTGGTGCTCGACCCCGAAAGCGATGACATTGCCCGCCCGCACGCCCTCGACCTCCGCCAGCGCCCGCTCCACGTCCTCGGGGTACACGTTGCGGCCGCCGACGATGATCATGTCCTTGATCCGCCCGCACATGACCATCTCGCCGTCGACCAGGTAGGCCAGGTCGCCCGTGCGGAGCCAGCCGTCGTGGAAGAGCTCGGCGTTGGCCTCGGGCCGTCGGTAGTACCCCGGCGTGACCGAGGTGCCCGAGATCTCGAGCTCGCCGACCTCGCGCTCCCGCAGCACGTCCCCGGTCACGGGATCGACCACCCGCACCTCGAGACCCGGGACCGGGCGGCCCAGGATGGCGAGGTGGCGCACGCCCTCGGCGTCGCCGTCGACGGGGGCCGCGTAGCGCTCCGACTCGAGCACGCGGCGGTCGACGGGGTCGGTCCGGAGCCCTGACATCGGCTCGGGGAAGGTGCCGGCGATGGCCACCTCGGCCATGCCGAAGGCGGGGAACACGGCTCCGGGCCGCAGGCCGTGGCGGGCCCCTGCCTCGACGAAGGCGTGCACCGTGGCGGGGTCGACGGGCTCGGCGCCGTTGAGCGCGATCCGCAGGCGTGACAGGTCGAGCTGCTCGGCCCGGTGCAGGGCCCGGGTGGCCAGGACGTAGGAGAAGTTGGGACCGGCGGTGGCAGTCCCGCCGTAGGTCGACATCCACTCCATCCAGCGGCTCGGGCCGGCCATGAAGTCCGTGGGGGCGCCAAGGACCAGCGGCGTGCCGGTGGACAACGAGAGGGTGAACAGCCCGACGAGCCCCATGTCGTGGTAGAGCGGCAGCCAGGAGACGAGCACGTCGTCGTCAGGGTCGAGCGAGGTGGCTTCGATGATGGCGTCGAGGTTCGCCCCCACGGTGCGATGGGGCAGCATCACGCCCTTGGGGTCCGACGTGGACCCGCTCGTGAACTGGAGGATGGCGAGGCGGTCGAGGTCGTCGGTGGGGCGCTCCCAGGCCTCGGCGCCCGCCCGCCCTGGCCCGGCCAGCGCATCCCAGCCCACCATGGGCGGGTCCCCGGGGGTCGCCTCGATGAAGGGAGCCAGGTCGGGGTCGACGAGCACGAGCGTGGCGTCGGCGTTGGTGATCCGGACGCGCGTCTGGTGCACGAACTCCTCGATCGAGGACATCCGCATCGGGAGCGGAAGCACGACTACCGTGGCGCCCGCCAGCCACACCCCCTGGATGGCGGTCACGAGCGGGCGCGAGGTCGGGCCCAGGATCGCCACGTGGTCGCCCGGCGCCACGCCGAGGCCCTGGAGGTTGGCGGCCACCGCCCGGGCCTCCTCGTGGAGCTGGGCGTAGGGGACCGGGACGTGGTCGCCGCCGACCACGAAGGTGAGGGCGTGGCCGCGGTCGGCGCCGGCCTCGAGCCGTTGGTTGAGGGTCAGCACGGCGCTCCGACCGCACGTTGCGACGTGCCGTTACAGGATCGCAACGATTCCCGTGGGTCGGTCAACGGGTTCGGGGGGACCGGAGGGGGCCCACTACCGTCAGCCCCATGGCCGACGCGAGCAACGAGCAGGACACCCCGCGGGAGGACCGCATCCCGCCGCACCGCTACACGGCCGCCCTCGCCGCCGAGGTGGAAGCCCGCTGGCAGGCCCGCTGGGACACCGCGGGCACCTTCCACGCGCCGAACCCGACCGGGCCGCTCTCGGAGGGCTTCGATCGCGTGGCGGACCGCCCCAAGCTCTACGTGCTCGACATGTTCCCCTACCCGTCGGGCGCCGGTCTCCACGTCGGGCACCCGCTGGGCTACATCGGCACCGACGTGTACGCCCGCTACAAGCGGATGACGGGCCACAACGTCGTGCACGCCATGGGCTACGACGCCTTCGGCCTCCCCGCCGAGCAGTACGCCGTGCAGACGGGCCAGCACCCGCGTGTCACGACCTACGCCAACGTCGCCAACATGCGCCGCCAGCTGCACCGCCTCGGTCTGGGCCACGACGAGCGGCGGTCGGTGGCCACGACCGACGTCGAGTTCTACCGATGGACGCAGTGGATCTTCCTGCAGATCTACGGCGCCTGGTACGACACCGACGCCGACCGGGCCCGCCCGATCGCCGAGCTCGAAGCCGAGCTGGCGGCCGGCACCCGCCAGCCGGCCCCCGGCACCAACCCGACGGGGCGGCCGTGGGCCGAGCTCGACGAGCTCGAGCGCCGGCGCGTCGTCGACGCCCATCGCCTGGCCTACCTGAACGAGGCGCCGGTCAACTGGTGCCCCGGCCTGGGCACGGTCCTGGCCAACGAGGAGGTCACCGCCGACGGCCGCTCCGAGCGGGGCAACTTCCCCGTGTTCCGCCGACCGCTCAAGCAGTGGATGATGCGGATCACCGCCTACGCCGATCGCCTCCTGCGCGACCTGGACCTCCTCGACTGGTCCGACGGCATCAAGCTGATGCAGCGCAACTGGATCGGCCGCAGCGAAGGCGCAGAGGTGACGTTCCCCACCCCGGTCGCAGCGTCACCGATCTCGGTGTTCACCACCCGGCCCGACACCCTCTTCGGCGCCACCTACATGGTGCTCGCCCCCGAGCACCCCCTCGTCGACGATCTGGTGGCGACGGAGTGGCCCGCTGACGTCGATCCCCGATGGACGGGCGGGGCGGCCACGCCCGAGGCGGCAGTGGCCGACTACCGGGCGCAGGCGGTCCGCAAGAGCGAGCTCGACCGCCAAGCGGAGGACCGGGAGAAGACCGGCGTCTTCATCGGCTGCTGCGCCACCAACCCGGTGAACGGCGAACCGATCCCCGTCTTCATCGCCGACTACGTGCTGATGGGCTACGGGACGGGCGCCATCATGGCGGTGCCCGCCCACGACACCCGGGACTTCGAGTTCGCACGAGCCTTCGGGCTGCCCATCCGGGCGGTCGTCACGCCTCCTGCGGACTGGCCGGCCGACGCCGAGCAGTGGGCCGAGGCATGGACCGGCGACGGCGTCGGCGTCAACAGCGCCAACGCGGACGTGACCCTCGACGGGCTCCCCGTCGCCGAGGCCAAGGCCGCCATCACCGCCTGGCTCGAAGCCCAGGACCTCGGGCGCGGCACCGTCAGCTACAAGCTGCGGGACTGGCTGTTCTCGCGCCAGCGGTACTGGGGCGAGCCCTTCCCCATCGTCTACGACGAGCACGGCCTGCCGGTGGCCCTACCCGAGTCCGAGCTCCCCGTTCGGCTGCCCGAGGTGGACGACTACACCCCCCGCACCTTCCCGATCGACGACAACACCTCCGAGCCCGAGCCGCCGCTCGGCCGGGCTGCGGATTGGGTGGAGGTGACGCTCGACCTCGGTGATGGCCCGAAGCCCTACCGCCGGGAGCTGAACACGATGCCCCAGTGGGCCGGGTCCTGCTGGTATGAGCTGCGCTACCTCGACCCCACCAACACCGAGCGGTTCGTCGACCCCGAGGTCGAGCGCTACTGGATGGGGCCTCAGACCGACGGCGACTGCGGCGGCGTCGACCTCTACGTGGGCGGCGTGGAGCACGCCGTGCTGCACCTGCTGTACGCCCGCTTCTGGCACAAGGTGCTCTTCGACCTCGGGCACCTCAGCTCGAAGGAGCCGTTCCGGAGGCTGTTCAACCAGGGCATGGTCCAGGCGGCCGCCTACACCGACGAGCGGGGCTTCCACCGTGAGGCCAGCGAGGTCGTCGAGCGCGACGGGCGCTTCTTCCACGGCGACGACGAGGTCCGGCGCGAGTTCGGCAAGATGGGCAAGTCGCTCAAGAACGCCGTCACCCCCGACGAGATGTACGACGAGTACGGCGCTGACACGCTGCGGCTGTACGAGATGTTCACCGGTCCCCTCGACCAGAGCCGCCCGTGGGACACCAAGGCCGTGGTCGGCGTCTACCGCCTGCTGCAGCGGATCTGGCGCAACGTGCTCGACGAGGAGTCAGGCCAGGTGCGGGTGGCCGACGTCACCGCTGACGACGACACCCGCCGGCTGCTCCACAAGACGATCGCCGCCGTGCGCGACGGGATGGAGACGCTGCGCTTCAACACCTCCATCGCCCGCATCACCGAGCTGAACAACCACCTGACGGCTCGTTTCCCCGACGGCGGCGTGCCCCGCGAGGTGGCCGAGCCGATGGTGCTCCTCCTCGCTCCCCTGGCCCCCCACGCGGCCGAGGAGCTGTGGGCCCGCCTAGGGCATCCGGGGTCCCTGGCGTGGGAGGCGTTCCCCGAGGCCGACCCGGCCCTGCTGGTCGAGGACACCATCGAGATCCCCGTGCAGGTCAACGGGAAGGTCAAGGCCAGGATCCAGGTGGCAGCGGGGCTCTCCCAGGAGGCCCTGATCGAGGCCGCCCGGTCCGACGAGGCGGTCAGCGCCCTGCTGGCTGGCAAGACGGTCCGCAAGGTCATCGCGGTCCCCGGCAAGCTGGTGAGCTTCGTCATCGGCTGACCCGGGCGACATTGGCGGGGCTCGCCACGGGTTCTGTAGAGTGACCGGTCCCACGGGGCTATAGCTCAGTTGGTAGAGCGTCTCCATGGCATGGAGAAGGTCAGGAGTTCGATTCTCCTTAGCTCCACCCCGTGAAGGCCCGCCGATCCGGCGGGCCTTCGTCGCGCTCACGCCGTAGAGCCCTTCGCCCCTGCCGGACCCCTGCCTTCGGGGGTACAAGCGGAGGTGCAGGTGACATCGAACGGAGGTGTCGGTGATGTCGACATCGGCACGGCACGGTAGGCCCCACCGGGGCGCGACTCGGGTCTCGCACCGGTCGCAGTCGGAGGCCGCCAGCATGACCGCCTACGGCGTGGCCGTGTGCCTCGTGGGCCTGGCCATGACCTACGGCGAGCTCACGGCCTGGAACTCCATGGTGGGCCTCGTGCCGGGGATCATCGCGTGGCCAGCCATCGCCGCCGTGGGGCTGGCCCTGGCGATCGCCGGGCGCGTTCAGGCGGCGGAGTCGGCCCAGTCGACCCGGGGGACGTCGGCCCAGAGGCGCTCGAGGTCGTAGAACTCGCGCTGCTCCTGCTGGAACACGTGCACGACGAGGTCGCCGTAGTCCATCAGCACCCACTGGCGGTCGGCCAGGCCCTCGATCCGCTTGGGCTTGGGGCCACCCGCTTCGTGGAGCTGCTGCTCGATCTCATCGCACACCGCCTTGACCTGGCGCTCGTTGTTGGCGCTGGCGATCACGAACCAGCCGCACAGGGCCAGCACCTCGCCGACATCGAGCACCAGGACGTCCCGCGCCTGCTTGGCGTCGGCCGCCCGAGCGGCGGTGATGGCCCAGTCGCGTGGGTCGTCGAGGACGGGGGTCGCTTCGGCGGTGGTGGGCGGCAGCTCGCTCAGGGGTGGCTCCTTCAGGTCCGGGGCTCGGTCACAGGTCGGCGCCCAGCACGATGGTGACATCGAAGGAGTCGATCGGTCGAACGTCCTCGATGACCTCCCCCGCCCCGAGGTCGCGCTGGATGCGCTCCGCCGCCCGCTTCTGCTCCGGCTGGTGGTACCTGATCTGGGTGGTCTCGTAGTCGAAGCTGTCGGCGTTGCCGACGACGACGATCGATGCATCCGACGCCACCACGGCGGGCGCCACCCGTCCCACGTGGTCCCGGTCGCCGGTGCCGTCGAGCAGCCGGACGAGGGTGCGGGGCGCGTTGCTCGTGCCGGTGGGGTACGGCACGAGGGTCACGACCAGGGCCGACCGGGAGGCGGCGTCCACGGAGAAGACCGTGTCGCCGTTGTCGCTCGTGCCCTCGTCCACCGGCATGGCCAGCGTCTCGTGCGACCCGGCCGCGATGCCCCGCACGAAGCGGCTGAGCCCGGTGTCGAGCTCCCCGGGCACGGCGCCCGGTCCGGCCTCGGTCACCCGTTCCAGCCAGGCGTCCCAGAAGATCTCCTGGCGGGTCAGCCGGGCCAGGTCGCTCTCGTTCCGACCCCTGGCCCGCAGGTACGGGCCGACGTCCCCGGGCTCCAGCTCGATGGGGCCGCGGGGGAAGCCGGGCACGGCGTCCGGGTTGTCGATGGCCAGGGGCGCAACGGGGCCGACGAGCTCAGCCCACCTCGCGTCGTCGACCTGGACCAGCTCGCCGATCCCCACGCCGGCCACGTTCTCGACGACCGCCCGCATCTGCTCGGGCCCGGCCCCGCCGAAGGCCTGGGCGATGGCGAGCGTGCCCGCGCTCCCCGAGCCGATCTCGGTGTCGGGCGGGATGAGCAGCACGCCCCCACCGGCCTCGTCGGACCCGAGGGACAGCACCGCCACCCCCTCGAGCAGCCCGTCGTGGACGTAGGTCAGCGCGAGGGTCGGCGTGGGCTCGAGGAACCCCTCGAACCCGGGTTCGTCGGGGGTGGCGCTGGTGACCGTGCGGCCCGTTCGGCTGTCCCGGAGCGTCGAGACGCCGAGCACCGTCAGCCCCGCCGCCGCCACGATGCACACGAGGAGAGCGCCCGCGAAGGTGAGCAGCCAGCGCCGTGACGGGCGGCCGGGTGCTTGGGTGCTGGCGGCAGCTCCAGCGGGTCCCCCAGGGCCGACAGGAGGGCCGTCGGCCTCCGGCGGGGCCTCGGTCGTGGCGGTCGTGGCGGCCCGGGCGGCCCGGCGGGCGGCTCGTGCGCCCGTGCCCCGCTCCGGGAGCTCCAGGCTGAGGCCGTGCAGGGCCCGGGGCCCGTCCGAGCGGCCGTCGCCGGCCCCCGTGGTGTCGTCCGAGGGGAGGGTCATCGAGGGTCCTGGTAGAGGCCCAGCGCCTCGATGCAGTCCACGACCTCGTGGGTGACGAGGTAGTCGAGCGGCCGGCCCTCGACCACCCGCTGCCGCAGATCGGTGCTCGAGACCTCGAGGTGGGGCACCTCCACGTCAACCCAGCGCCACCCCGCCGGGGGCTCAGCCGGCTGGGCCCCCGGGCGTTCCACCACCACGATGGTGGCGAGGTCCCGCACCTCGTTGGCCCGCTCCCACGTCTCGATGCCGGCAGCGGCGTCGGCCCCCAGCACGACGAACAGCTCGCGCTGCGGATCCTCGGCCTGGAGCGCGGCGAGGGTGTCGGCGGTGTAGGAGAGCCCCCCGGCGTCGATCTCGATGCGGCTCGGCTCGATGCCCGCCACGTCGGCCACCGCGGCCTCGACCATCTGCAGCCGGGCCGCTGCCGGGCTGATCTCCCGGTTGCCGACCTTCTGCCACGGCAGGTTGTTCACGACGAGCAGCACCCGGTCGAGGTCCAGCTCGAAGCGCACGTTCACCGCGGTCACCAGGTGCCCGATGTGAGGCGGATCGAAGGTCCCCCCGAAGATCCCGAGCCGCTCCGTCGCCATCCGGGAAACCTATTCCGTCCACTGGTCACGTCGGTCTCGTACCTGTCGGAGAGCCCGCACGAGCGCTCCCGCCCGTGACATGGGTCACCGCCCACCCGGGAATCGTCAACCGGCGGGCCTGGTTGGGCGGATTTGCCCTACGCCGATGGTGGAAATTCGCTTCCCCTGGGAAGAAGGCCCGGGTACCAATCGTTGGAGAGATTGCCATGACAGATTCCGTTGGTCAGTACCTGAACGAGATCGGCCTCGTGCCGCTGCTCACCGCCGCCGAGGAGCGTGAGCTCTCCCAGGCCGTCGAGGCCGGGGTGAAGGCCCGCGCCGCCATCGAGGCGGGCGACGACACCCCCGAGAACCGCCGCCTGGCCCGCAAGGGCGCCCAGGCCAAGGACCGCTTCATCCGCGCCAACCTGCGCCTCGTCGTGTCCGTGGCCCGGCGCTACCCCCTCCCCCCGGCCATGGAGCTGCTCGACCTCGTCCAGGAGGGCAACCTCGGCCTGGAGCACGCCGTCGACAAGTTCGACTGGCGCAAGGGCTTCAAGTTCTCCACCTACGCCACGTTCTGGATCCGCCAGGCCATCGGCCGGGCCCTCGACCAGAAGGCCTCCCTCGTGCGGCTCCCGGGCGACCGCTCGGCCAGCCTGCGGGCGGCGCTGCGCCAGGTCTCGGGCGACGGCGACGAGCTCGACGACGAGAACGCCCGCCTCTACCGGCTCACCACCCCCACCTCCCTCGACCGCGTGGTCGGCGACGACGACGGCAGCGAGCTGATCGACCTGATCGCCGACGACAAGCCCACCCCCGAGGCCCAGGTGGTCCACGCCGAGGACCAGGCCCTCGTCGGCGACCTGCTGGGCGTGCTCGACGATCGGGCCCGCCACGCCGTCGAGCAGCGCTTCGGCCTCCACGACGGCCGCAAGCGGAGCTACCGGGAGGTCGGCGAGGAGCTCGGGGTCACCGCCGAGGCCGCTCGACGCCTCGTCAAGCGGGCGGTCACCGCGGTGCGTGAGGAAGCGCTCGCTCGCAGCGACGCCGCCTGATCGACGCTGACTTTCCCGTAGCCGAGCCACCCCCGGAGGGTCCAAGATGACCCTGAACGCCGGAGCCACCTACCGCTCTGGCGTGCGAAGCCGTGGCACCGCCCGCTCGCCCGGCTTCCTGTCCGGCCAGCCGCCCCGTCCGCGAGGCGGCTGGCCAGCGTTTTGGCCGCCTCACCGGCGCAACCGGCTTTGCCTCAGGCTCGCCCAGCGGCGAGGCTTGACGGCGTGAGCACGACCTGGGCCCCCGACTCCTGGCACCGCCGCACCGCGGCGCAGCAGCCCCAGTGGGGCGACGCCGGCGCCCTCGACGCCGTCCTGAAGCAGCTGTCGACCCTCCCGCCCCTGGTGTTCGCCGGGGAGGCCCGGGCCCTCACCACGGCGCTGGCCCAGGTGGCCGACGGGAAGGCCTTCCTCCTCCAGGCCGGAGACTGCGCCGAGTCCTTCGACGCGTTCTCCGCCGACAACATCCGGGACTCGCTCAAGGTCATCCTGCAGATGGCCATCGTCCTCAGCTACTCCTCCGGCGTGCCCACCGTGAAGGTGGGCCGGATCGCCGGCCAGTTCGCCAAGCCCCGCTCGGCCGACACGGAGCAGATCGGCGACCTCGTCATCCCCTCGTTCCGCGGCCACATGGTCAACGACATCGCCCCCACCGCCGCCGCCCGGGTGCCCGACCCCGAGCGCCTGCTCCAGGCGTACCACCAGTCGGCGTCGACCCTGAACCTGCTGCGGGCGTTTGTGAAGGGCGGCTTCGCCGACCTGTCCCAGGTGCACCAGTGGAACCAGGAGTTCGTCGCCTCCAGCCGTGAGGGCCAGCGCTACGAGCGGCTGGCCGAGGATCTGGACCGGGCGCTGCGGTTCATGAAGGCGTGCGGGTTGGACTCCACGACCATCCCCGCGCTGCACGAGGTCGACTTCTTCACCAGCCACGAGGCGCTGATCCTCGGCTACGAGGAGGCCCTCACGCGGCAGGACTCGCTCACCGGCGACTGGTACGACTGCTCGGCCCACATGCTCTGGATCGGCGAGCGCACACGACAGCTCGACGGCGCCCACGTGGAGTTCCTGCGGGGCGTGCAGAACCCCCTGGGGTGCAAGATCGGCCCGTCGGCCAGCCCCGAAGAGGTGCTCGACCTGTGCGAGGCGCTCAACCCGGACAAGGTGCCCGGGCGCCTCACCCTGATCTCCCGCATGGGCGCCGACACCGTCGAGGATGCTCTGCGCCCCCTGCTGGCTGCCATCCGCGACGCCGGCCACCCGGTGGTGTGGGCCTGTGACCCCATGCACGGCAACACGTTCACCTCCGAGGGCGGCAAGAAGACCCGCCACCTCGATGCCGTGATGCGGGAGATCGCCGGGTTCTTCGCCGCTCACCGGGCCGAGGGGACCTGGCCCGGGGGCGTGCACGTGGAGCTCACGGGCGCGGACGTCACCGAGTGCCTGGGCGGCGCCGAGGAGATCCTCGACGCCCACCTCGACGAGCGCTACGAGACGATGTGCGACCCCCGCCTCAACGGCCGCCAGTCCCTCGACCTCGCCTTCCGGGTGGCGGAGCTCCTCCAGCGCTGAGCCCAATAGTTGACCTGCTGACTCAGGTTTGCCAGTATTCCTGAGTCAAGTGGTCAGGTTTTCTCTGGCCGGCCCCAACGCAAGCCGAGGCGACCCGCATGCTGCAGCGTGAGATCGATCCCGAGATCCGAGCCGACGTCGAGAAGTTCGAGGTCCAGCTGGCCCGCTACCTCGCCGGCGACCTCGAGGAGGACGCCTTCCGGGTCTTCCGGCTGAACAACGGCGTGTACGGCCAGCGCCAGGGCGGCCAGAACCAGATGCTGCGGGTGAAGGTCCCGTACGGGTCGATCACCCCCGACCAGCTCGACACGCTGGCCCACATCGCCGACACGTACAGCCGGGGCTGGGGCCACCTCACGACCCGCCAGAACGTGCAGTTCCACTTCGTCCAGCTCGAGCAGGTGCCCGCCGCGCTGTGGGACATGGCCTCGGTGGGCCTCACGTCGCGGGAGGCCTGCGGCGACACGGTCCGCAACGTCATCGGCTGCCACCTGGCCGGCGCCTGCCCCTACGAGGCGCTCGACATCAGCGCCTGGGCCGAGGCCGCGTTCCAGCACTTCCTGCACCACCCCCTCGCGCAGCGCCTGCCGCGGAAGTTCAAGATCAACTTCTCGGGCTGCGAGACGGACTGCGGCCAGGCCATGTTCAACGACGTCGGCGTGATCGCCACCACCCGCACCCTGCCCGACGGCACGCGGGAAGCTGGCTTCCGGGTGTTCGTGGCCGGCGGGCTCGGGGCCAACCCGCACGCCGCGCTGGCCCTCGAGGAGTTCACGCCGCGCCAGGAGCTGATGGCGACGATCGAGTCGATCCTGCGGGTCTTCTCGAACCACGGGAACCGGGACAACAAGCTCCGGGCCCGCATGAAGTGGCTCGTCCAGACCATGGGCTGGGAGGAGGTGCAGGCCCGCATCCTCCGTGAGCGCAAGCTCCTGGTGGCGTCGTCGAGCTGGCCCGGCGGCATCCCCGAAGCGGTCCTCAAGGCGGGCGACGAGCCGGCCGGCCTCGGCCACGGCGTCGTCCCCACACCCGTCGGACAGGGCACCCCGGTGACCTTGCGCCGCCGAGACCCGCAGCAGGCCTGGGACGACGCCAACGTCATCCGGGGCACCGCCAAGGGCACGGTCTCGGCCATCGCCTACGCCCGCCTCGGCGACATCACCTCCGCCCAGTTCCGCGCCCTCGCCGCCGTCCAACGGGAGCTGGGCGCCGACATCCGCATCACCAACCGCCAGAACCTCGCCTTCCGCGGGCTGTCCGAGAGCCAGCTCCCAGTCCTCTACGAGCGCCTGTCGGCCATCGGCATGGCCGAGCCGGGGGCCGAGCTGGCCCGCGACGTCGTCGCTTGCCCCGGCGCCGACACCTGCAACCTGGCCGTCACGCAGAGCCGGGGCCTGGCCGACGCCATCGGCACGGCCCTCGACGACGCCGGCCTGGCCGACGTCGGTGGCGTGCGCACCAACATCTCGGGCTGCACCAACAGCTGCGGGCAGCACCACATCGCCGACATCGGCTTCTCGGGAGCCGAGCGCCGAGCCCACGGCCAGTCGGCGCCGGGCTACACGATGCTGCTCGGCGGCTACGTCGGCCAGGAGCAGGTCCACTTCGGCGACCGGGCCCTGCGGCTTCCCGCCAAGGCGGCACCGCAAGCCGCCGTCCGGGTGATCGCCCGCTTCAACGAGGAGCGCCAGCCGGGCGAGGTCTTCCGCGCCTGGATGGACAGGGTGGGCGGGGCCAAGGCCATCGCCGCCGGGCTGGCCGACCTCGACGAGTTCCCCACCCCCGACGCCGCCCCCGACTTCTACGTGGACTACGGCGAGACCGGGCCGTACGTGGCGGAGACCGGCGAGTCGGAGTGCGCGACGTGAGCCTGGTGGAGGTGGCCGAGTACACCGACGACGAGCTGGCCGAGCTGAACCGCGAGTTCGAGCGGCTCCCCGCCTCAAAGATCATCCAGTGGGCCGTGGACAGCTTCGCCCCTCACCTGTCGCTCAGCGCCTCGATGAACGACGCCGTGCTGATCGACCTCGCCACCAAGGTGCACCCGGCCATCGAGGTGGTGTTCATCGACACGGGCTACCACTTCCCCGAGACGCTCCAGACGGTGGAGACCGTGCGGCGCCGCTACGGGCTCAACCTGCGCATGATGACCGTCCCCCACCACGACGAGGAGCTCTGGAAGGTCGACCCGGAGAACTGCTGCTCGGCGGTCAAGGTGGGCCAGCTCGACCGGGCCCTGGAGGGCAAGGCGGCATGGATGAGCGGCCTGCGACGGGACGAGGCCGCCACCCGAGGCCAGGCCCCGATCGTGGCCCGGGACCTGCGGGGACTCGTGAAGATCAACCCCATCGCCACCTGGACCGATCTCGACGTGGAGGGGTACATCGCCGACCACGACGTGCCGGTCAACCCGTTGCGGCACCAGGGCTACCTGTCGATCGGGTGCATGCCCTGCACGCAGCTCCCGACCGACCCGAACGACCCCCGCTCGGGGCGCTGGGCCGGCCGCGACAAGACGGAGTGCGGCATCCACCAGTAGCCCGGGCAGGGAGGGGGGCGGGTCCCGTCGAACCTGCCTGCGTGAGCCTCATGGACCTGTTCTCGAGGCGGGGGGATGCGGACGGTGACGATCTCCCGCGCCAGATGACCGACGCCGAGCTGCTGGCGTGGAGCGCCGCCCTCGGCGTCGAGCCGGAGCGGCCCCGGCGCCGGACGCCCCTGCGGGCGGCGGCGGAACCGCCGCGGCGCACGCGCCCGCTCGTCGCCGAACCGCGCTGAGCCACCCCTGCGGCCACTGGTCCGGGCGGTCGGAGACCTAGCGTGCGGGGATGGACGCCTTCCCCACCGCGCTCGAGCTGGCCGCCGCGATCCGGGGCGGTGAGCTGAGCCCCACCGAGGCCCTCGAGGAGACGCTGGCGCGCGCCGACCGGCTCAACCCTGCGATCAACGCCCTCACCTGGCGCGACGACGAGGACGCCCGGCGCCGAGCCCGCGCCGCCGACGACCTCGTCGCCGCCTCCGACCCGGCGGAGCTCCCGCCGTTCTGCGGGGTCCCCATCCCGATCAAGGACCTCACCCCCGTCGCCGGCTGGCCGACCACCTACGGCTCGGCCGGTGCCTCCGACGACCCCACCCCCGAGAGCGAGCTCGTGGTCGAGGCCCTCGAGCGAGGCGGGTTCGTGCTGGCCGGCCGGACGAACACCCCGGAGTTCGGCCCCATCACGGCGGCCGAGAACGTGCGCTACGGCATCTCCCGCAACCCTTGGAACACGGACCACACACCGGGGGGCTCGTCGGGCGGAGCCTCCGCCGCCACCGCGGCGGGCATCTACGCCATCGCCCACGCCAACGACGGTGGCGGCTCGATCCGCATCCCGGCATCGTGCTGCGGGCTCGTCGGGCTGAAGGTCAGCCGGGGGCGGGTGCCGGCGCGAGCGCAGGCCTGGGAGGGGGCGTCGGTGGAGGGGGTCGTCAGCCACACCGTGGCCGACACCGCCGCCGTCCTCGACGTCATCAGCGGTCCCGACCCGCTCGGCTGGTGGAACGCGCCCGCGCCGGCCCGCCCGTTCGCCGAGGAGATCGGGGCCCCGGTAGACCCGCTCCGGGTGGCCGTCGTCACCGAGACGGCGCTCGGGCTGCCCACCGACCCTGCCTGCGTCGAAGCCGCCGAGCGCACGGCCGCGGCGCTCGAGGCCGCCGGCCACCACGTCGTGGACGTGACCCCCGACTTCCACATCGACCAGTTCATCGGCCACTTCGTCACGGTCGTGAACTCCGGGCTGTCGGCCTACGACGACATGGTCGACTGGGCCCTCGTCGAGGAGCACAACCGGCTGAGCCGGGAAGCCGCGGCCGGGATCGACTCCATCACCTACGCCAAGGCCGTGGCCGCCCTCCAGCACTGGACGCGCGCCGTCAACGCGCAGTGGGGCGACCAGTTCGACTTGCTCGTCACGCCCACCATGGCCATCGAGCCCGCTCCCGCCGGGCAGGTCCTCGCCGAGGTGCAGGCCGACCCGGACGGGGTCTCCCCCACCGTCTTGCACTCCGTGCTGTTCACGGCCGTGTTCAACATGAACGGCCTGCCGGCCATCTCCCTGCCGGTGCACCAGAGCGAATCCGGGCTCCCGATCGGCGCGCAGCTCGTGGCCGGACCGTGGCAGGAGTCGACCCTCCTGCGTCTGGCCGCCCAAGTCGAGCAGGCCCTCCCCTGGAGGGACCGCCACCCCGCGCTCTGACGCGCTCCCGCTACGCCAGCAGGTCGACGAAGCGCTCGAGCTGCCGCAAGTTGCGGCACTCGTAGACGCCGTCGCAGTGGCTGGCGTACTCCCCCACGATCGAATCGCCGGTGTCCCAGTAGCTCTTCGGCTCGGGGTTGAGCCAGTAGAGGTGGCGGGCCTTGTTCTCGATCTCCTTCAGGACCCAGCTCTGCGAGGCGTGGTAGTTGTTCCGGGCGTCGCCGAGGATGAGCACGGTCGTCTTGGGACCGACCTCCTTGCCGTACTTGTTCCAGAACACCTCGAAGGCGTGGCCGTAGTCGGAGTGCCCGTCCACCCAGACCACATCGGCTTCGGTGTTGACCCGGTGGACAGCGTCGGCGATGTCCTCGACGCCCTCGAAGAGCCGCGTGACCTCGTCGAGACCGTCGATGAACACGAAGGAGCGCACCTTCGAGAACTGGCCGGAGATGGCGTACACGAGGTGCAGCGTGAACCGGGCGAAGGCGGCCACCGAGCCGGAGATGTCGGCGATGACGAAGATCTCGGGCTTGGAGGGACGGGGGTACTTGAACTTCGGCTCGGCGGGGACGCCGCCGTAGGAGAGGGAGTGGCGGACGGTGTTGCGGAAGTCGAGCGGACCCTTGCGGCCATGGCGGCGCTTGCGGGCCAGGCGCACGGCCAGCTTGCGGGTCAGCGGGTAGATGGCCTTGCGGAGCGACGCCATCTCCTCGCGAGAGGCGTGCATGAAGTCGACGTCCTCCGGCAGCGGCTTGCGCAGCGTCTTGGCCATCGCCTCGACGCCGCGGTCGGCCACCAGGGCCCGGCGGATCTCAGCCTCCACCTCCTTCTTGAGCTGGTCGATCCGGTGCTCGTACTCGTCCTGCTCGAGCCGCTCCTCGAGGGGGGTCAGCGGCTCGGGCGAGTCCTGCCGGGCCTGTTCCATGAGGCGCTCGAGGACGCCCTCGAGGTCGAGGTTCCGCAGCGTGCGGTACAGGTAGTAGGTGCCGCCCACCGGGCGACCGGGCTCCATGCCGGCGAAGCGGCGCACCGACTGGCGGGCGACGGCGCGCATGAGGGCGTCGTCACCGCGCTGGAGCGCCTTGTAGAGCATCTCGGCGATCTCCTCGGGCGTCATGGCCTCGCCCGAGCCGCTCCCCGTGCGGGACCCGTCGCCCTGCATATCCTGCTGCTGCTCGAGCTGCTCGAGGAGCTTGGCCAGCTCGTCCTCGTCGACATCGGCGATGTTGTACCGGGTGCCCCGGAGCGAGAAGTACACCTCGAAGACCGTCTCGAAGGCCCGCCAGTGCGAGTTGTTCTTCACCAGGGTGGCGGCCAGCGCGTACTTGAAGGCCTCGCGGTCCTCGAGCGGGATGTGCTTGACCGCCTCCATGGCGTCGATGTTCTCGCTGAGGCTCACCGGCAGCCCAGCCCGGCGCAGCTCCTGGATGAAGCCGGCCAGGAGCTCGGTGATGGCGGTCCCGGCAGCGCTCTCGGGGCGGACGACGTCGGTCACGGGGGCTACTTGCCTGCCGCAGCCTTGGAGATGGTGCCGTTCTCCTGCTCGAGCTCGCGCACGGCCTTGGCGATGTCGCTCTGGTACTTGAGCAGGATGTTGATGGTGGCCTTGGCCGTCTCCGCGTCCACCGACTCGATGCCGAGGAGCAGCAGCGTGCGGGCCCAGTCGAGCGTCTCGGACACCGACGGCGACTTCTTCAGCTCCAGCTGGCGGATCGAGCGCACGATCCGGGCCACCTGGTCGGCCAGGGAGTCGGTGATGTCGGGGACCTTGGTGAGGACGATCTCCTTTTCACGCTCGAGCTCCGGGTAGTCGATGTGGAGGAAGAGGCAGCGTCGCTTCAGGGCCTCGGAGAGCTCACGGGTGTTGTTGGAGGTGAGGAACACGAGCGGGATCTGCTTGGCCGCCACGGTGCCGAGCTCGGGGATCGACACCTGGTAGTCGGAGAGGATCTCGAGGAGCAGGGCCTCGGTCTCCACCTCGACGCGGTCGACCTCGTCGATGAGCAGCACGACCGGGTCGTCGGCGGTGATGGCCTCGAGCAGCGGGCGGGTGAGCAGGAACTCGTCGGAGAAGATGTCGTCCTCGACCTCCTCCCACGTCTTCTCCTCGCCGCGCTCGGCCTGGATGCGCAGGAGCTGCTTCTTGTAGTTCCACTCGAACAGCGCCTTGGACTCGTCGAGGCCCTCGTAGCACTGGAGGCGGATCAGCCGGGCGCCGGACATCTCGGCCACCGACTTCGCCAGCTGGGTCTTGCCAGTGCCGGCCGGGCCCTCCACCAGGATCGGCTTGCCGAGCCGGTCGGCCAGGAAGACGATGCCGGCGATCCCATCGTCGGAGAGGTAGTCCACCTTGCGGAGTGAGTCGCGCACAGCGGCGACGGACTCGAAGCGGTACGAGGGTTCAGCCATCTCCGCAGGATAGAGGCCCTCTTGACCAGGCGGTCAATCGTGTTGCGCGTGCGCTCAGGTGCGGACCTGGCCCTCGCCGCGGATCACGAACTTGAGGGTGGTGAGCTCACGCAGGCCCATGGGGCCGCGGGCGTGCAGCTTCTGGGTGGAGATGCCGATCTCGGCGCCGAAGCCCAGCTCCTCGCCGTCGACGAAGCGGGTGGAGGCGTTGACGAGCACCGCGGCGGCGTCGACCTCCTGGGTGAAGCGGTCGGCGGCCCGCAGGTCGCTCGTGACGATGGCCTCGCTGTGGCCGCTGCCGTAGCGGGAGATGTGGGCGATGGCGGCGTCGAGCGTGTCCACGACGCGCACGGCCAGCTTCAGGTCGAGGAACTCGGTGGCGTAGTCCTCGTCGGTGGCGACGCTGGCCACCCGGTCGCCCAGGATCTCCTTCGTCGCCTGGTCGCCCACCAGCTCCACGCCCTCGAGCTGCGGGACGAGCTCGTCGAGGAAGTTGGCGGCGATGTTGCGGTGCACGAGGAGCGTCTCGGCCGCGTTGCAGACCGAGGGCCGCTGGGTCTTGGCGTTGACGACGATGGCGGCGGCGGCGGCGAGGTCGGCAGAGGCGTCGACGTAGACGTGGCAGTTGCCGTCGCCGTCGATCACGTAGGGCACCGTGGCGTTGTCGAGGATCGACCGGATGAGCGAGGGCCCACCGCGGGGGATCAGGACGTCGATCGACTGGCGAAGCCGCATGAACTCGACGGCGGCCTCATAGCTGGTGTCCTCCACCAGCACGACCGAGTCCTCCGGCAAGCCGGCCTTGACGAGGCCCTCGCGCAGGGCGGCCGTGATGGCGGTGTTGGAGCGGATGGCACCGGACGACCCGCGCAGGAAGGCGGCGTTGCCCGACTTGAGGCACAGGCCGAAGGCGTCGCTCGTCACGTTGGGTCGGTTCTCGTAGATGATCGCCACGACACCGAGCGGCACCCGGACGCGCTGCACCCGCAGCCCGTTGGGGCGGGTCCAGCCGTCGGCCACCTCACCCACGGGGTCGGGCAGGGCGGCCACCTTGCGCAGGCCGGCGGCCATCGACTGCAGCCGGGCGTCGGACAGGCGCAGCCGGTCCACGACGGTGGCGGTGGTGCCCGCCTCGTCGGCGGCGGCGACGTCCTGGCGGTTGGCCTCGAGGATCTCGGCGTGGCGGTCGAGGATCAGGTCGGCCGCCGCGAGGAGGGCCGCGTCCTTCTGCAGGGTGGAGGCGGAGGCGAGCACCCGGCTCGACGCCTTGGCGCGCGCTCCGAGGTCGGCGATGAGCTCAGCAGGCACCCCGCAAGTGTACGGGGGCGGCCGGGACCGGACGGCATGGCAGGCTCTGGGCATGGGGTCGACGCAGGGAGCTGCGGGTCACGATGGCTGACCACGCCCGATGAGCGAGTCGCTCGTCGAGCCGGCGCGGCGCTTCATCCAGGTGGTCGCCGCCGCCTTGGAGGACGTCGGCACGGGGGTCAGCGGGGTGCGACCCGACCGCTGGCACCAGGACGCCGTGCTCGAGGGGTTCAACCTCGTGGCCGGCCTCCTCGCCGCCGACGACGGGGTGAGCGACGACGCGCTCTGGGAGGTCCTCGCCGCCTTCGGGCCCCTCTTGGAGACCCGCCTGGCCGGGGCCACGCCCGACGCCCTGCGCCGCTCGGGCCTCATCGACGCCCAGCGGGAGTTCGCGGCGGCGCCCTCGGCGCTGTTCGAGGTGCTGCTGGCGGCCGACGGCCGAGGCGGCACCGCGCACGCCCGGGCCTACTACGGCGCCGCCGTCGACCTCGCCTTCGCGGTGGCCGCCATCGACCTCCACACCTCCGAGCGCGAGCTGCGCGTCATCGAGGGCTTCCGCGGCCGGCTCCTCGCCGCCATCACGGCCACGGAGGCCCGTCGAGGCGCGTCGGCTGTCCCCGCGCCCTCCCCCGCCCCCGCCGCGCCGCCGGCCGCCGACGCGCCTCCGCGCCCGCTCGACGACCTGCTGGCCGAGCTCGACGACCTGATCGGCCTCGACGGGGTGAAGCACGAGGTCAAGCTCGTCACCAACCTCCTGCGGGTGCAGCGGATCCGGGCGGAGCGGGGCCTGCCCACCCTCGACCAGAGCCGCCACCTCATCTTCACCGGCAACCCCGGCACCGGCAAGACCACCGTGGCCCGCCTGCTCGCCCAGATCTACCGCACGCTCGGGGTCGTCCAGCGAGGCCACCTCGTCGAGACCGACCGCTCCGGGCTGGTGGCAGGCTACGTGGGGCAGACGGCGCCGCTCGTCACCCAGCGCTTCGACGAGGCCGACGAGGGCGTGCTGCTCATCGACGAGGCCTACGCCCTCGTGCGCGGCGGCGAGCGGGACTTCGGGCGAGAGGCCATCGACACGATCGTGAAGCTGATCGAGGACCGCCGCGACCGCATCGTGGTCGTGATGGCCGGCTACCCGGAGGAGATGGACGAGCTCATCGCGGCCAACCCCGGCCTGCGGTCTCGGTTCCCCAAGTCGATCCACTTCCCCGACTACTCCACCGACGAGCTGCTCGCCATCATCGACTCGATGGCCGAGCACGGCGGCTACCGGCTCGACGACGGCGCCCGGGAGGCGGCCCGCCGGTGGCTCGACGCCGTGCCGCGCGACCGTGGGTTCGGCAACGGCCGCAGCGCCCGCAACCTCTTCGAGCACGCGGTGGCGACCCAGGCCACCCGCCTGGCCAGCGTCGACCAGCCAACGGACGCCCAGCTGACGGACCTGCAGGCCGAGGACATCCCCGCCCCGGGTGAGGGGCCGATCACGGCCGCCCGATGGCGCCTCGGTACGGTCTGACCCGATGGCGAAGCGGGTGCTGGCGGTGATCGGAGCGGTGGCGCTCGTGCTGGTGGCCATCGTCGTCCGCAGCGCCCTCGACGACGGCGACACCACCCCGGGCCGTGACGACCGCCCGAGCGACGGCCAGCTGGTGGCGGTCTGCGACACGGACTTCGCCGACCAGTGCCGAGCCCTCGACGGCGCCGCCGTGCGGGTGGAGCCGTCGGCCACGACGAGCGCCGCCATCGTCGACGGCACAGCCGAGGACATCGACGTGTGGGTCACGACGAGCGCCTGGGTCGAGCTCACCGCGGCCCGCGTCGCCAGCCACGAGGGGTCGATCCCGCTCGGCTCGGTCCAGCCCCTCGCCATCGGCGACGTCGCCCTCGGCGTGGTGGCCGGCCGGGCCGACGCGCTGCAGGGGCTCTGCGGGGGGCAGCCCTCCTGGCGCTGCCTGGGGGACAACGCCGGCCGGCCGTGGGCCGACGTGGGCGGGCAGCCCACCTGGGGGGCCGTGCGGACCGGCCTGCCCGATGCCGACACCGCGGTCGGCCTGGAGGTCCTGGCCTCCGTGGCAGCGGGGTACTTCGGCAGCACGACCTTCGCGGCCAACGACTTCGCCCCCGAGGCGTTCGACGGCTGGCTGGCCCGGCTCGCCGCGCCCTCGGGCGCCGGCGACCGCGACCTGCTGGCCACGCTCGTGCGCCGCCAGGGCACCTACGACGCCGGCGGGGTGCTCGCCCACGAGGCGGCACCGCGCGTCGAGCTGGTCACGGTGTCGCTCCAACCCTCCGTGCCGGTGCGGGTCGTGGCGGTCCAGCGCGGCGGCGACGGGCTCGGCGACGGCGGTGCGCTCCGGGCCGCCTTCGTCGACGCCGGCTGGACGCCGGGTGGCGGCGAGCCGGCCGAGCTGCTCGGCCCGGGGGTCATGGGGGCCCTCCACGACCTCTGGAAGGATGTGACGCGATGACTCGCCCCCCGAGGACCCCGCGGTTGCGGCGGCGGCTGCTGGCGGTCCTGCTGGCCGGTCTGCTGGCGGCCGGCTGCGTCGAGTCCGCGTCGGACTCCGACGCCGCCGACCCCGACCAGAGCGGCGGCAACGTCGACGATAACCCGGGCGACTGCGCCGTCGTCGACCTCTCGGTGTCGTCCGAGAAGATCCAGCTGCTCACCGAGCTGGCCCGCGACTTCAACCGCAGCGACGAGGCCAAGATCGGCGACCGGTGCGTGTTCGCCCGCGTCCAGGGCAAGGCCTCCGGCGGCGCCGCCCAGCTCCTCGCCACCGGCTGGGACGAGGAGACCGAGGGCCCCCGACCCGTCATCTGGTCGCCTGCCGCCTCCAGCTGGGGGGCGGTGCTGAACCAGCGCTTGGCCGACGAGGGCGAGCCCGCCATGGCCGGCGACTTCACCTCGTTCATGCTCACCCCCCTCGTCATCGCCATGCCCGCCGCCATGGCCGACGCGCTGGGCTGGCCCGAGAACCCGCTCGGCTACGCCGACATCCTCGCCCTGGCCCAGGACGAGCAGGGCTGGGCCAGCTACGGCCACCCGGAGTGGGGCCAGTTCCGGCTGGGCAAGACCAACCCGAACTTCTCCACGAGCGGGCTGTCGGCCCTGGTGGCCCAGGCCTACGCCGCCAACGGCAAGACGGCCGGCCTGTCCATCGAGGACCTCCAGAAGCCTTCGACCGCCCAGTTCGCGGAGGGCGTCGAGTCCGCTGTCGTCCACTACGGCGACATCACGATGACCTTCATGAACAACTGGTTCCGGGCCGACCAGCGGGGCAACCCGTACGGCTACGTGTCGGCCGTCGCCGTCGAGGAGAAGACGGTCATCGACTACAACCGCGGCGATCCCGACGGCATCCTCCAGGAGGGCGAGCAGCCCCGTCCGCCCCGGGTGCCACTCGTGGCGATCTACCCCGAAGAGGGGACGCTGTACTCGGACAACCCGCTCTACGTGCTCGACGCCCCGTGGGTCGACGCCGTGGAGAAGGAGGGGGCCGAGCGCTTCGTGGACTTCGTCCAGGAGCCCGCCAACCAGGCCAAGGTCCTCGAGTTCGGCTTCCGGCCCGGCAACCTCGACGTCGCCATCGACGACCCGATCAGCGCCGCCAACGGGGTCGACCCCGACCAGCCCCAGACGCTCCTCGAGGTGCCGGAGCCGGCGGTGCTGGCTCGCCTCCTCGACGATTGGGAGGACCAGCGCAAGCCGGCCCGGGTCCTGCTCGTCATGGACGTGTCGGGCTCGATGGGCGACCCCGCCGACCCGTCGACCGGCGCCACCAAGCTCGATCTGGCCAAGGAGGCCACGATCACCGCCCTCGACGACTTCAACGACGACGACGAGGTCGGGCTGTGGGTGTTCACCACAGGCCTCGGCTCCGACCAGACGGCGGACTACGCCCCGCTCATCGAGCCGGCTCGCGTGGGCGACGTGCGGGAGGAGCTGAAGAACCGCATCCGAGACCTCGTGCCCCTCAACGGGACGCCCCTCTACCTGGCCGCCGAAGCCGCCTACGAGCAGCAGCTGTCGACCTACGACCCCTCCCGCATCAACGCCGTGGTGCTCCTCACCGACGGCATGAACGACGACGGGGACACCGACGACGACGACGAGCAGCTGCGGGACCTCCTCGATGCGCTGTCCGCGGAGTCCGAGGGCCAACAGAGCCGCCCGGTGCGCGTCTTCCCCATCTCCTACGGCCAGGGCGCCGACCTCACGACCCTGCGCCGGATCGCGGAGGCCAGCCAGGCCGCCGTGTACGACTCCACCGACCCCCGCAGCATCACCAAGGTCTTCGTGGCCGTGGTCAGCAACTTCTGAGCATGTCGGCCGTCGTCGGTGCGCCGGGGCTCCTGCCCTAGCCTCGGCGCCATGGCTCGGCTCTCGCTGCGGGATCGGTTCTTCACGCCGCCCGTGGCGCGCGCCATGACCTCCCCCACCGGGATCCTGGCCCTCGGCGCGGGCGCCGGCCTCGGCATCCTCACCGGGGGCGGTCTCATCGCAGCGGTCATCGGTGCGGCCGTGGCCTACGCCGCCCGCGTCGGTCTGGCCGTCCCCCGGGCTGACTCCGAGGAGCGGATCGACCCGTTCGCGCTCTCCGAGCCCTGGCGCCACTACGTCCAGGACGCGCTGCAGGCCCGCCGGCGCTTCCAGGACGCGGTCGCCGGCGCCCGTCGGGGCCCGCTGCACGATCGGCTCGTCGAGATCGA
>DASUDP010000125.1:0-15702 GCA_036275535.1 Acidimicrobiales bacterium
GCGGGGGTGCGACGACGCCCGTAGGGTGCCCGACACCGAGGCGATGAGCCCAGCCGAGAACCGGTCGGCGATGGCCCCGATGAGCCCGTCCCGGTCCCCGAAGTGCCGGTACAGGATCGGCTTGGTCACCCCACCGGCGGCCGCCAGCTGCTCCATCGTCGCCGCCGGGCCCAGGGTCCGCACGGCGTCCACCGCGGCGTCGAGAAGCTGGGTGCGCCGAGCGCCGCTCCGGCGGGGCTGCGCCCCGTCGAGCTCGGGCTCGTCGATCACCCAGGTGGACGGAGGTCCCGACATCACACCCCAAACGGTACAACTCCGGCAGAAGGCACGGGCGAACCTAACTGCGAGCTGCACC
This sequence comes from Acidimicrobiales bacterium, assembly GCA_036275535.1. GTDB lineage: Bacteria > Actinomycetota > Acidimicrobiia > Acidimicrobiales > VFJN01 > VFJN01. The sequence goes on from DASUDP010000125.1 coordinate 356, forward strand.
GAAGCCCGAACCCGCGGCTGAAGTTGCGCAAGAACCGCAAGGATCAACCGCGGGTTCGTCGTGGGGTGGGCCGTGGGGCGGGGTGTGGGCGGGGGTGTGGGACCGACGAGGGCGGACCAGCCTTGCGATTAGGGGCGGTTGCAGGCCGAGCGCAGCGGCGGCCTGCGGCCGCCCATAATCATCGTTATGTCAAGTAGGCGGGGCCTCTCCCAAGGGGGTGCCGAAGAGCGGCTGAGCGGCGTCCATGACGGCTTCGAGGACGCGTGCGGGGTCGTCCCCCTCGGCCAGGTCACGGCGGGCGTCGGTCACGGCGCACTCGAGGACGAAGAGCCGGTCTCGGAGCTCGTCGAGCTCTGCCCGCGCCACCACGAGGTCTGACTCGGCCAGACCGGCGTCCTCGGCCCGCAGGCGGCTCACGTACTCCCTCTGGCGGCAGGCCTGCGTGCAGAACAGCCTCGGACGCCCGCGCCCGGCGGGGGTCGGCAACGGCCGCCCGCACCACCGGCACCGCCGCTTCACGGGTGGTTCCGTCACTGACGAAATGCTAGTGATCGACGGCGCTCTCGAGCTCGATGCCGGCTCAGTCGGCCGCCGCGGGGCCCGGGACGTGGCCGGCCGGGTGGGTCGGCGACGCCTCCCGCGCGGCGGGCTTCGGGAGCATGGCCAGGACAGAGGCCACGAGGGTGGCCCCCCAGGCGGCCAGCCCCCAGTGGTAGGTGTCGAGCTCGCCGATCAGGCCGCGGTACTGGAGGATCAGCTTGAGCACGTAGTGGGCACCGAAGACGAGCAGCGTGCGCCGACCGGCCCGGGCCAGACCCGCACCGAGAACGGTGCTCTCGGAAACGGCCCACCGCACCAGGGCCCAGAGGACGAGGGAACCGGCCAGGCCCCACATCGTGTAGGCCAGGTGGCCGGGGTGCCGGGCCGGCGGCCAGATGCCCTCCGGCGCGACGAGCGACGGGACCACGAGCCACGCCGCGGTGCCCACCACGACCACGGCCGCGGCGGTGCGCAGGAGGGGGAGTCCGCCTTCTCCCCTGCCTCGGGCGCCCGCCGCCAGCGCCGCTCCGGCGGCGGCGAAGACGGCGTACACCACGATGGAGAAGGGCCCTGACCACAGCTCGGCCAGGAACCCCACGGGGTGGCCGGCGGTGGCGGGCACGGCTCCGACCACGCAGACGGCGGCCACCGCCCACCAGCCGGCGGGGGCGACGAGGCCGAGGGCGGAGGCGGCGCACACCGCCACACCGAGCACGGCCAGGGTGGGCAGCACCCCTCCCCCGTCGATCCCGCCCCCCACGGCGACGTCGATGGCCAGGCCCAGCGCCAGCACCTCGCCGTAGCGCCGCAGCGCCCGGCGGGCCCGAGCCGTGCGGGCGTCGCCCAGCGCGCGGCCGGCGGGCCGGATCTGCTGGCCGACGAGGAAGGCGGCGGCCCCGGCACCGAGGGCGAAGGCGGGGGCGGCCAGGTCGGTCACGACGAGGCCGGGGAAGCCGATGAAGCGCTCCTCCACCCGACCGCCGGTCCAGCGGGCGAAGTGGTGGGCGATCATCATCAGCAGGGCCAGGCCCCGGAAGATGTCGAGGGAGGGCCAGCGACCGGGGCGGGGCCGGCCCGCGGCGGGGGCCGGTGGGGCGGGTTCGCTCGGAGCCGGCGCGTCGACTGGCATCCTTCCCTCTTGCCCGCTGCCGCCGGGGCTCAACCCCCGCGGTGGCCCGGGCGGCGGGCTCCAGGGGGTAGGGTGCGGGGGCTGACGAACCCGTGTGGGAGAGTCCCGGCCTGTCCGCTGCGGTGGGCGTGGTCGGGCGCCGAAGGTGCAACCGCCCCGGAACCTCTCAGGCCCCAGGACCACACGGGGGAGGCAACGCTGGAGCCGATGGCGACAGCGGGGGTCCCGCTCCCGCGACCCCGAGGTTCTCCATGCGCCAGCCCGCCAGCACCTTCGCCGACCGCCACCTGGGCCCCCGGGCCGAGGACATCGACGCCATGCTCGGCGTCCTCGGGGTCGCCACCCTCGACGAGCTGGTCGACCAGGCCGTGCCGAAGACGATCCGCACCGACCAGCCGCTGCAGCTCCCCGTGGCGTCCTCCGAGCCCGAGGTGCTGGCCCTGCTACGGGAGCTGGCCGGCCGGAACCGGGTGCTCACCTCCCTGATCGGGACGGGCTACCACGGCACCCACACGCCGGGGGTCATCCAGCGCAACGTCCTCGAGGACCCGGCCTGGTACACGGCCTACACGCCCTACCAGCCCGAGATCAGCCAGGGACGGCTCGAGGCCCTCCTCAACTTCCAGACGATGGTGAGCGACCTCACCGGGATGGACGTGGCCAACGCCTCGATGCTCGACGAGTCCACCGCCGCGGCGGAGGCGATGACCCTCATCCGGCGCTCCACGAAGGCGCCGTCCCCGCGCTTCTTCGTCGACGCCGAGACCCACCCCCAGACGATCGCCGTCGTGGCGACGCGAGCGGAGCCGATCGGCATCGAGGTGGTCGTCGGCGATCCGGCCACCGACCTCGACCCCACCGACGTGTTCGGCGCCCTCCTGCAGCACCCCGGCACGAGCGGCGTGGTGCGGGACCTCTCCCCTACCATCGCCGCCGTCCACGCCGCCGGCGGCCTCGTCGCCGTGGCCGCCGACCTCCTGGCCTGCGTCGTCCTCGCCCCGCCCGGGGAGCAGGGGGCCGACGTGGTCGTCGGCTCCTCTCAGCGCTTCGGCGTGCCCATGGGCTACGGCGGCCCCCACGCCGGCTTCCTGGCCACCCGCGATGGCCTCCGCCGCTCGATGCCCGGCCGTCTGGTCGGCGTGTCGGTCGATGCCGCCGGTCGGCCCGCCCACCGCCTGGCCCTGCAGACCCGCGAGCAGCACATCCGCCGCGAGAAGGCCACGTCGAACATCTGCACGGCCCAGGTCCTGCTGGCCGTCATCGCCTCGATGTACGCTGTGTACCACGGGCCCGAGGGCCTCCGGGCCATCGCCGAGCGGGTCCACGGGCAGACGGCCCGCCTGGCCCATGCCCTGCGGGCGGCCGGGGTCGAGCTGGTGCACGACGCCTTCTTCGACACGCTCACCGTGCGGGTGCCGGGCCGGGCGGACGCCGTGCTGGCCGCTGCCCTCGAGCGGGGCCTGAACCTGCGCCGGGTGGACGCCGACACGGTGGGCCTCTCCCTCGACGAGACCACCGACGACGACGTGCTGGTCCGAGCGGCCGACGCGTTCGGGGCCACGCTGGGGGCCGGCTCCTCGTCGGCCCTCCCGCCGGCCCTGGTCCGCACCAGCGACTACCTGACCCACCCGGTGTTCGCCGACCACCGCTCGGAGACGGAGATGCTCCGCTACCTGCGGTCCCTGGCCGACAAGGACGTGGCCCTCGACCGGTCGATGATCCCGCTGGGCAGCTGCACGATGAAGCTGAACGCGACCACCGAGATGGCCGCCATCACCTGGCCCGAGATCAGCGCCCTGCACCCGTTCGCTCCGAAGGACCAGGCCGAGGGCTACCGCGAGCTCATCACCTCGCTCGAGCGGTGGTTGGCCGAGGTCACCGGGTACGACGCCGTGTCGCTGCAGCCCAACGCGGGGTCCCAGGGCGAGCTGGCCGGGCTCCTCGCCATCCGGGAGTACCACCGGGCCCAGGGGCGGGCCGAGCGCGACGTGTGCCTCATCCCGTCCTCGGCCCACGGCACCAACGCCGCGTCGGCCGTCATGGCCGGGATGCGCGTCGTGGTGGTGGCCTGCGATGAGGCCGGCAACGTCGACGTGTCCGACCTCGAGGCCAAGGTCGCGGAGCACGCGAGCGACCTGGCGGCGCTGATGGTCACCTACCCGTCCACCCACGGCGTGTTCGAGGAGCGCATCACCGAGATCTGCGACCTCGTGCACGAGCACGGCGGCCAGGTCTACGTCGACGGCGCCAACCTCAACGCCCTCGTGGGCGTGGCTCGCCCCGGCTGGTTCGGCGGCGACGTCAGCCACCTCAACCTCCACAAGACCTTCTGCATCCCCCACGGGGGCGGCGGCCCGGGCGTCGGGCCGGTGGCGGCGCGCGCCCACCTGGCCCCCTACCTGCCCAACCACCCCGCCGATCCTGCCGCCGGCCCGGCCACCGGCCCGGGGCCCGTCTCCGGCGCCCCGTACGGCTCGGCGTCGATCCTGCCCATCTCCTGGGCCTACGTGGCGTTGATGGGCCCCGACGGGCTGCGCCGCGCCACCGAGGTGGCCATCCTCAACGCCAACTACCTGGCCGCTCGGCTCGGTGACGCCTACCCGATCCTCTACACGGGCGACCACGGCCGCGTGGCCCACGAGTGCATCCTCGACCTGCGCGACCTCACGAAGGCGACGGGGGTGACCGTCGAGGACGTGGCCAAGCGCCTCGTCGACTTCGGCTTCCACGCGCCCACGATGAGCTTCCCGGTGGCCGGCACCCTCATGGTGGAGCCGACGGAGTCCGAGTCGTTGGCCGAGCTCGACCGGTTCGTGGAGGCCATGCTGGCCATCCGCGAGGAGATCGCGGCCGTCGAGCGGGGCGAGGTGGCCCATGACGACAGCCCGCTGGCCCACGCCCCCCACACGGCGGCCGACCTGCTCGTGGCCGACTGGGACCGGTCCTACAGCCGGGAGGTGGCGGCCTACCCCGTGCCCGGGCTGCGGGAGGGCAAGTACTGGCCGCCCGTCGGCCGGATCGACGGTGGCTACGGGGACCGCAACCTCGTGTGCTCGTGCCCCTCGCCCGAGGCCTTCGCCGAGGGCTGAGCCGCCCGGACGCAGCCGCGCCTAGCGGGGCGCGGCGTCGGGCTCGACCGGCCCGCCGACGGCGTCGTCCTCGAGGTCGAGCAACCGGTCGAGGCCGGTGATGGAGAAGGCCTTGCGGATGGTCGGCGATGCGCCGCGCAGCAGGAGGTGCCGGTCGCGGGTGGCGAGGTCCTGGTGGAGCTCGGCGATGGTGCCCATGCCGGACGAGCCGAGGAAGCTCACCCCGGTGAGGTCGAGGACGACGTCGGGGCAGTCGATCGTGCCGAGGTTGGAGAACACGGCCCGCAGGTCTCCCACCTCCGGGAGGTCGAGCGGACCCTGGACGCGGACCACGATGCGGCCCTCGAGATCCGGTTCCACGTCGATCTGCACTGGTCGCTCGAGGTCCGCCATGGCGACGCCTTCCTGTCGGGTGATCCATCGGCTGCCCGCCAGGATGTACCCCTTTGTACCGCGCTTCAGCCCCGCCGGGGGCGGACCGGGCGAGACGGGCCTCGCCCGGTGGGGCCGGTGTGCGATGCTCGCCGCGTGCGGATCGTGCTGTGCGACGAAGGGGGCCTGCTGCGGGAGTCCGTGGAGGCCCTGATCCCGAAGGTCGGCCACGAGATCGTGGGGATCGCGGACACCACAGCCCTGGGCGTCAACCTCGTGAACGCCTCCCGGCCGGATGCCGTCGTGTTCGACATGGCCCTCGGCTACAACACGGACTTCGACGTGATCGAGGCCGCCCAGGAGCTCGGCGCCAAGGTGGTGGTGTTCTCCTACAACGTCGACGACGCCGTGCTGGCCGGCTACTCCGTGCGGCCCGTCGTGGTGCACAAGCCCGACCTCGTCGCCCTCGAGGTGGTGCTCCGCCGCCTGGAGGTCGACGCCGACCACGGCGTGGTCGAGCATGAGCGCCGCGCCCGGCCGTCTCGGGACCTCAGCGTGCCTGCCCCCACCGGGGTCGTCGACGCCGCCGCCTTCTACGAGGCGATCAACGAGGCCCAGCCCGGCGACGCCCTGGTGTCGATCGAGGTGCCGGCCGATGCCGCCCCGGTGGCGGAGCGCATGCTCGACGTGATGCGGCGCACCGACCGCCTCCTCGCCACCAGCCACACGCTGCGGATCTTCCTCGTGGCGGGCGGCGAGGTGGGGGTGGCGTCCTTCCTGGCCCGCCTGGCCGGCACGGGTGTGCTGCCCACCGGCGTGACGATCCGCTCGGTCATCGTGGCCGTTGGCGAGTCGCCTCTCGAGGCCTTCGACCGCCTGAAGGCGCAGGGCACGCGCCACGACCTGCCCGGTTGAGCGAGCTCGCCGCCCCAGCACCGCACGGCGCGGTCGCGTAGCCTCCACGGGTGGGCGACGTTGACGAGGACGAGCGGGGCGCCGGCGATCTGCACGGCGAGGCCTTCCGCCGGATCGTCGACGCCACGGGCAACCCCTTCGCCGTCATCGACGCCACCGGGACCATCCGGTACGCCGGCGCCACGATGCTGCGGGTCTCGGGCTGGCGGCCCGACGAGCTCGTGGGCCGCAACATGGCCGACTTCCTCCCGCCCCAGTACCTCGAGCTGGCCCTCGAGGTGGTGGCCGAGATCGACCAGGAGGACCGCCAGGGCCACGGCATCCCCATGGTCTTCGAGCTCCTGCGCCCCGACGGCACCACCACCTGGGTGGAGATCGGGGCGATGCCGATGCTCGACGTCGAGGGCATCGAGGGGATCGTCCTGCGCCACCGGGCCTGGGGGTCGCAGCACCACCAGGACGAGTTCGTCCGATCGCTCCTGGCCGACGCCCCCCTCGACGAGGTGCTCGGGTCCCTGGCCCGATCGATCGCGATGTCGCTGGAGGCCGCCGCGGTCGTGATCCACCACGGCTTCGACGGCGGGCGCTACACGGGGGCCGCCGGCCAGCGGGTCGACGGCACCGCCGTCCCGGACGAGGCCTGTGCGCTGGCGGGGTCCCCGTGGATGGAGGCGGCGGTCACGGAGGCCGGGGGCGTGCTGCACGACGACGACCTCCCCGAGCCGATCCGGTCGATGGCCCGCGCCGAGGGTTGGGGGGCGCTGTGGACGACGCCTGTCCCCATCGGCGACCTGGGGCGGGCCGCCCTGTCGACCTGGCGGGAGGGGCCGGGGCGCCCACTGGCCGGCCACCGCCAGGCCATCGAGCGCGCCATCCGGTACGTCCAGCTGGCCCTCGTGCGCACCGCGGAGCACCAGCAGCTCCGCCACCTGGCGGGCCACGACGCCCTCACCGGGGTGGCCAACCGCAAGGAGTTCCGCGACGAGCTGGCTCGGGCCCTGGCCATCGGCGAGCGCCACCTGGCGGTCGCCTTCTGCGACCTCGACGGCTTCAAGGCCGTCAACGACGCCTTCGGCCACCCGGCCGGCGACGCCGTCCTGATCGAGGTGGCCGACCGCCTCCGCTCCTCGCTGCGCGTCGGCGACTCCCTCGCCCGCATGGGCGGGGACGAGTTCACCGTCCTGTGCCGCAACGTGCCGGACGCAGCCGCCGCCCGCCACGTCGCCGAGCGCCTCCGGGACGCCATGGCCGAGCCGTTCCGGATCCACGGGATCGACGCCGTCGTGGGCATCTCCGTGGGCGTAGCGCGGGCCGAGGAGGGCCTCACCGCCGACGTGCTGATCGCCCGGGCCGACGAGGCCCTCTACCGGGTCAAGCACTCCCGGCGGTCGGCCAGCGGCGGCCCGGCGCCCACCGACCGGCCCTCCTAGCGACTCGGGCGCTCAGTCCCCCGCTGCCGCGTCGCGGCGGGGCGAGCCGGACAGGGCCTTGGCCAGCTGGCCCACCGCCCGGTGCTGAAGGGCTCGCACGGCCCCGGGCGAGCGCTCGGTGAGCGACGCCACCACGTCGACCGGCAGGTCGGCGATGAACCGGAGCAGGACGACCTCGCGCTGCTCGGGGGTGAGCTGCCCGAGGGCTGCTATGAGCTCGGGGTCCATGGCTTCCTCGTGGGGCGGCGCGGGACGGTCCGGCACCTCGGCGTCGGACAGCGGGGGGCGCCGGGCCTGCCGACGCCGCTCGTCGATGATCCGGTGGTGGGCCAGGGTGAACACCCACCGGCGCAGCTGCTCGTCGTCGCCGTGGAACCGCCGCAGCGAGCGGGCGACGTGGAGGAAGACCTCGCCCAGCACGTCTTCGGGGTCCGCCACCCCCTGGTGGCGCAGGTAGCCGAGGACGCCCTTCGCATAGGTGCGGTAGACGTCGCCGGCATCCACAGGGGGAAGGGTACGTGTCCGGGCTCCGACGGCCCGCGCCGGGGCGGGTCAGATCTCGAGCTGCACGTGGGCCCGGTCCGCCTTGATGGGCCCGATGAGGTCCTGGGCCACAGCCTGGTGGGCCGGGTGGTCGACGTAGGCCTGGTAGCCGGCGGGGTCGTCGAAGGTGGCGGCCAGTGCGAAGTCCCATCGCCCCTCCCCCAGCCGGAGGTCCGGGCCCACCTCGTAGCTCCGGATGCCGGGGACCTGATCGGGCAGGGCGCGCAGGCCCGCGGCGACGGCGTCGATCTGCTCGGCGGTGGTGCCCTCGGCCCAGCGGAACACGGCGATGTGTCGGATCATCTCGGCCACCCTACGAGCCGAGGTCGGCCCCGATGCCCTCCCGGTCGGGACCCTCGGTCACGGCATCTTCGAGCGCCGCCTCCGCGTCGGAAGCGGGCTGGTGCCGCCGCTCCCACAGCGTGGTGAGGAACCGCTCGACGCCCTCGATGACGCGGGCGGCCCGCACCGAGGGGAAGATCTCGAAGGCGTGCTGCGCGCCCTGCATCTCGGCGTAGAGCACCGGGTGGTCCGACACGGCCCGGAGGCGCTCCACGAACCGGCGGGCGTCCTGGACGGGGGCCAGCGTGTCCTTGTCGCCGTGGACGACGAGGAACGGCGGGGCGTCGGGGTGCACCCGGTGGACCGGCGACGCGGCGAAGTAGCGCTCCGGCTCGTCGGCGACGAAGGACTTCATGATGTAGGGCTCGAGGAACCGGCGGAAGATGTCCGGGTCGGCCCCGAAGGCGCCGTGCGGCGTGAAGTCGTAGATCCCGTAGAACGGCACCGCTGCCGCCACGCAGGTGTCGGCATCCTCGAAGCCCGGCTGGAGGGAGAGGTCCTCGGCGGTCAGCGCCGCCAGGGCGGTCAGGTGCCCGCCGGCCGAGCCGCCGGTGATACAGAGGAAGTCGGGGTCGATGCCGAAGTCCGCGGCGTGCTCGCGGATCCAGGCCAGGCCCCGCTTCACGTCGACCAGGTGGTCGGGGAAGGTGGCGGCCGGGCTGAGGCGGTAGTTGATGTTGAACCCCACCCATCCCTGGGCGGCCATGTGGCGCAGGAGGGGCAGGCCCTGCTCGCGCTTGTCGCCGATCATCCAGGCCCCGCCGTGCACCTGGATGAGGGCCGGCCGCAGGGCCCCGCCCCCGGGGACGGGCGCGCTGGGGCGGGTGACGTCGAGCTTGAGGGCCTTGCCCGCCACCCGGGCGAAGGTGATGTTCCGCTCGGTGTGCACGCCCCGACGGCGGCCCATCAGGAACGGCACGACCACCGACGAGCGGGCGAATCGGGGGGCGGCGGGCCCGGGAGAGAGCTCCTCGAGAGCGCCCCGCATCGACACGACGGTGCGCCGCGTGGTGAGCCCGATCACGACGAGGATGGCCAGCGACACGACGGCCAGCACCAGCCCCACCACCCCGACGGGGCTGTCGAGGGCCCCTCCCGCCACGAGGGCGGCCACCACGAGCACCCCGATGACGAGGTGGTGCCACACCAGCTCGATGACCAGCCAGGACGCCACGAAGCTCCACACGAAGATGGGCAGGGGTCGCTTGCGGGGGGCCAGGGCGTTGAGGGCATCGACGAGCCACACGATCCCGAGCCCGAGGAGGAGCCAGCTCATGGGGCCAGTCTGCCCCTGGCGCGGGCGCCGCAGCACACCCTGGAGCAGATCGACCCGGGCCGCGGCGGTAGGTTCGGCCGGTGCGCATCACGGCCAAGGTCGACTACGCCGTCCGGGCGGTCACCGAGCTGGCCGCGGCGCAGCTGGCCTCGCCCGGCGAGCGGCACCTCTGCAAGGCCGAGGCGCTGGCCGAGGCCCAGCGCATCCCCACCCGGTTCCTGGAGGGGATCCTGGGCGAGCTGCGGCGGTCCGGGATCGTCACCAGCCAGCGGGGGGCCGACGGCGGGTACTGGCTGTCCCGGGCCGCCGGGGAGATCACGGTGGCCGACGTCATTCGGGCGGTCGAGGGGCCGCTGGCCGACGTCCACGGTGCTCCCCCCGAGGAGGTGGACTACCAGGGGGCCGCTCAGGACCTGCGGCGCGTGTGGGTGGCCACCCGGGCGGCGCTGCGGGGGGTGCTCGAGCAGACCACCGTGGCCGACATCGCCCTCGGCCGCCTCCCGGCCAGCGTCGAGGAGCTGGCTGCCCTCCCCGACGCGTGGACCCGCCGCTGACGCGTTGGGGAGCCTCCGAGGGGCGCGAGTACGGTTGGGGCCCCTGACGGCCCGCACGAGCGCGGGTCGACCACCTCCCGGCTCTGGAGCGCTTCCCCATGCCCCGCAGGATCGACATCGAGCTGACCAGCTCGCGCGACGACGGAACCTGGACCTGGCGAGCCGCCGGGGCCAAGGCCCCGAAGGGCAGCGTGGCCGCCTCCGTGCTCCCCGCCGAGGCGAAGGTGGGCGACGTCTTGAAGGTGGACGCTGAGTTCTTCGTCGACGGGATCGAGATCACCGGCGTCGTCACCCAGACCCGCACCCGCAAGGAGCCCGAGCGGCTCGAGCTGATCGGCGGAGCCGGCGCCGAGGAGCCGCTCGTGACCACCACCCTGGCCCCTCGCCGGGACGACCGCGGCCCCCGTCGGGGGCCCCGCCGGGATGCCGAGGGCCGGGAAGGCCGCGAGGGCCGTGGCGGGGATCGCAAGGGCCGGGAGCGCCCCCGGAACGAGGACCGTGAGCGCGGGCCCCGTCGGGAGGGCGAGCGCCCGCCCCGCCGGACCCGCCCGGAGCCGCCCCCGGTCCCCGTCGTCGAGCGCCCCAAGGCCAAGCGCCTCCGGGCCGCCAAGGCCCACCGCTCGGCCCTCCTCGAGTCCCTCCCCGAGGAGCAGCGCCCCATCGCCGAGCAGCTGGTCCTGGGGGGCCTGCCCGCCGTGCGCCAGGCCATCGAGAAGCAGAACGCCGAGCGCGCCGCGTCCGGCGGGACCGCCATCAGCGCCGGCCCCCTCGTCGACCTGGCCGAGAAGCTGGTCCCGAAGGTGCGGGCGGCCGAGTGGCGCGACCGGGCCGAGGCCGCCAAGAAGGACATCGAGCAGCTCGACCTGCGCGACCTGCGGTCGGTGGTGTCGGCGTCCGGCGATGCCGGCAAGGACCCCGAGGCCCGTGCGCTGGCCGACGAGCTGAAGGCCGGGCTGGCGGCCCGGGTGGATGCCGAGCACGCCACCTGGCTCGAGGAGCTGACCGCCACCGTCGAGGTCGGTCGTGTCGTGCGCGCCCTGCGCCTGAGCTCGCGGCCCCCCAAGGCGGGCGCACCGCTGCCGGCCGACCTCGCCGCCCGGCTCACCGCCACCGCGGGCGAGGCGTTGACCGCCGATGCGTCGGCCGAGCGTTGGGTGGCCGTGCTCGACGCGCTGGCCTTCTCGCCGGTGCGGGACAAGGTCATCCCCGCCTCGCTGCCCACGGACCTGCACGCGGACGTGCGATCCACCATCGCCCGCCTGGCCACCCGCATCCCGAAGATCGCCCACATCTTCGAGATCGAGCCCGACCGCACCGCCCCCCGCCCCAAGGTGGAGCGCCGCCGTGCCCCCAAGAAGAAGCCCGCCGAGCGGACCCGCGCCGGCGGGCGGCCGAAGCCGGCCGCTCAGGCCCCCACGCCGGCCGAGACAGCGGCGGACGAGTCGCCCACGCCGGCCGAGGAGGTCACGGACGCCCCGGCCAGCGCCCCGGAGGCCGCCGAGGCACCGGTGGTGGCTGAGGCGCCCGAGGGGTCCGAGGAGGCTGCTGAGGTGCCCGTGGCCGCTGAGGAGGCTCCCGAGGGGGCCGAGGTGGTGTCTCAGGCACCTGTGGCTGCTGCGGAGGAGCCTGAGGTCGCCGTTGCGCCGGAGCCGGCGCCCGAGGCGGCGGAGCCCGAGTCCTAGCGGCCGGCGCCGGGTTCGGTGCGGGACCGGTACGTGGGGGTGGCCACGCTCTCGCGGCCGGCCCGCCCCAGGTACTCCCCCGTGACCGGGTCCTCGTCCCAGCGGGCCCCGCAGGAGGCGCAGGCGCACGAGTCCACCCGCATCGAGGCCAGGTAGAGGCGCTCGACCTCGTAGGTCTCGCAAAAGGGGCACTGCAGGTGCCCTGATCGTGCGTTGGAGCTCATCTCGTGCACCCGCCCGGGCCTGGTCTCGCGGCTGGCGTCACGATACCGCCGCCTCAGTAGTGTGCCGGACATGTCTGTTTCCTACGAGCAACTCGGACCGTTCGCGGTCATCAAGATCAACCGCCCCGAGGCCCGCAACGCGGTGAACGGCGCAGTGGCCCAGGGCATCGAGGAGGCCATCGACAAGATCGAGGCCGACGACTCGATCTGGGTGGGCATCATCACCGGCGAACCGCCGGTCTTCTGCGCGGGAGCGGACCTGAAGGAGATCAACTCGGGGAACGGCGCGGCCCTCTCCACCGCCAAGGGCGGGTTTGCCGGCTTCGTGCAGCGGGAGCGCACGAAGCCGATCATCGCCGCCGTCGACGGCCCGGCCCTGGCCGGGGGCACGGAGATCGTGCTCGCCTCGGACCTCGTCGTGGCCTCCACCACCGCCACCTTCGGCATCCCCGAGGTGAAGCGCTCCCTCGTCGCCGCGGCCGGGGGCCTGTTCCGCCTGGGTCGCAAGATCCCCCTCAACGTGGCGATGGAGCTCACCCTCACCGGCGACCCCATCGACGCCACGCGGGCCCACCACTTCGGTCTCGTCAACCGGCTGGTCGAGCCGGGCCAGGCGCTCGACGAGGCCATCGCGCTGGCCGAGCAGATCTGCGCCAACGCCCCGGTGGCCGTGCGGGAGTCCCGCAAGATCGTGCTCGAGGCCACCAACGCCCCCGACGACGTCGGGTGGAAGATGTCCGCCGCCGGCATGGCCGCGGCCATGAGCTCGGAGGACTTCTCCGAGGGGTTGACCGCCTTCATCGAGAAGCGCCCGCCGGTCTGGAAGGGCCGCTGACCGGCCGGGGCTCGTCCACGGAGGTGGGCGGGCCCCGTCAGGTGAAGGTGGTGATGATCCCGCAGTCAGCGAGGAACTCGGCCATCCCCTCGGCCAGGTCCCGGTCCACCACCTCGTGGAGCTCGACCCACTCGGCCTCGGCGGCGTCGTCGCCGGCCACGGGGTCCCCGTCGCCCACGAGCGTGACCGCGTAGTCCAGGATGACGTGGTGGGTGGTCGCTTCGATCCGCTCCGCGACCCCGAGCAGCGGTCCGACGACCCCCTCCAGGCCCGTCTCCTCGCGCAGCTCGCGGGTAACCGCCTCGGCCAGGGTCTCCCCCCGCTCGACCCGGCCTCCGGGGACGGCCCACTGGCCCGCTGCGGGGCCACGGCCCCTCCGGACGAGGAGCAGGCGGTCGTGGTCCACGACGACGGCTCCGACGGCCACCACCGGGCGGTCGCCGGTCACGGGAGGCTCCGGTGCACGATGATGGCCCGGGCCACCAACCCGAAGGACTCGAAGAAGTTCTTGGTGTGGCGGTCGCCGGGCAGGGCCAGGCTGTCGACCCCGAAGCACCCCTGCTGGCGGCACCAGTCGACGAGCGCCCCCATCACGAGCTCACCGATCCCCAGCTCTCGCCCGTCGGGCTCGGTGTACAGGTCATCGACGACGCCGAGCCGGCCCCCGTCGGCGAGCACCTCGACCCGCGCCACGCCGTAGCCGAGCACCACCCCGTCCAAGGAACCGACCACCACATGGTGGTCGTCGGCGGCGATGGCGGCCTCCAGCGCCGGCTCGAACGGCGCTCGCCGGGCCTGGGTGCGGGCCCACACCGCCCCGCCTCGGCCGCTGGAGAGCTCGGCGATGGCCGCCGCCGCCAGCTCGGCCAGACGGGGCACGTCGGCGGAGACCGCGGCCCGGCAGGCCTCCTCGGCGGCCCGGGCCCCCATCAGCTCGACTGCAGCTGGGCGACCTTGGAGAGGATCGTCTTGCGGCCGCGGTTGGCCAGCTCGTAGCTGCGCACGGCGTCGAGCTCGGCTGGGGTGAGGCCGGCGAGGCGGTTGACCACGTGCGAGGCGGACAGCCCGTCGTAGTCCGGGATGGCCAGCGTGGCCACCGGGGCGGCCTCGGGCTCCGGGGCAGGCGGACGGGCTGCGGGGGCGGCGGCACCGGCGGCGACCTTGCGGGCGGCGTCGCGCGCGGCGCCGGGCCGCTTGCGGGCGCTGGCGGGACGGGAGGCGGCCTTGGCGGGCGCGGCAGCCGGTCGAGGGGGCGGAGGAGCCGGCTCGAAGGTGGTGGGGCTGACGCTGCCGCCGATGAAGTCGAGCACGCCGGCTGCCTGGTCCTGCAGCTTGCCGGCCGCCTTGGCCGCCTGGTCGCCGGCCTGGCGGAGGGCGAACTGGCCGATCATGCGAGCCAGCGTCACCTGGTTGCGGCCCTTCTCCACCAGCTGGGGCAGGATCGTGGAGCCTTCGAAGAGCAGCCCAATAGGGGCGTACACGAACGCCTCGACGGCGGCTTCGACTGGCGACTTGGCCCTGGTGTCGTTCGGCTGGTCGGTCATCCGGCCATTCTGGTCGATGTGCCCCACCGGGGGACACCCGGCGGCGGGCTCAAGCGGTGTGGGCGATGAGGACGTCGCAGGGGGCATGGTGGGCCACCGACGCGGCCACGCTGCCGAGGATGAAGTGGGCGTGGCTGCTCAACCCCCGCGACCCCACGACGATGAGGTCGGCGTCGAAGTCGGCGGCGGCCTCCAGCAGCACCTCGGCGGGCTCGCCGGCGAGGGCCTGCACGACGACCTTGCCGGCCCCGGCCGCCTTGGCCACCTCGCGGCCCCGGGCGGCGAGCTCCTCGGCCTGCACCTGGTCGGTGAGCACGAAGCGGATGTCCTCGGGGAGGCTGTTGCTGTCGATGTCGTGCGCCGGTCCCGCGCCCGCCCGGAACGCGGTGACAACGACGAGCCGAGCGCCGTCGGCGGCCGCCAGGACCGCCGCCTGCTCGACAGCCTGCTGCGCGGTGGCCGAGCCGTCGGTGCCCACCACGATGCTGGAGTACGTCATCCGGTCCCGGTCCCCTCGTCTGGACGGTCGTCTGCGGGTGTGGCGGTCAGAGCCCGGAGGTCGTCGCGCACGGCGTCCACGAACGCTAGTGGACGGTCCCCGAAGCGATCGAGGACGGCGGTCAGCGTGGCGCGCGCCCCGGGGTCGTTTCCCACGGCCCGCTGCACCGCGGCGAGCGATCGCTGGGCCAGCACCCACGTGCGGGCGCTCTCCCACGACCCGGCGACGGCGTCGGCGGCCAGCTGCTGCGCCCGGGGGAGGTTGCCGGTCTCGGTGGCGACGATGGCCCCCAGGGCGCCCGCCCGGCGCCAGATGCTCGTGCGCACCTCGCCGGGGGCGAGGCCCGTCGCCTGCTCGAGCAGGCGCGCCGCAT
>DASUDP010000126.1:0-14777 GCA_036275535.1 Acidimicrobiales bacterium
GCCCGCATCGTCGCGTAGTCGACCTGCGGCGCACCGAGGGTGCGGTCCCCCACCCCGAGGGTCCAGGCGCCGGCGGCGAGGCCGGCGACCACCCCGCCGGCGATCCCGCCCCAGCGGCGCCAGCGGATGGTGGCCTCCAGCATCGCCAGGACGCCCACGAGGTAGATCGGCTCGGCGCTGTCGGTGAGGTTGTTCGCCATCACCGCGGCGACGACGAGCACGTCGCAGACCATCGTGGCCGCCCCGATCCGGGCGACCTGCGCCGGCCCGGGGCGGCGGGCGAGGGCGACGCCCGCCGCCGCCGCGCTCGCGGCGAAGAAGACCCAGATCGCCCAGCTCAGGCGGGCGTCGTCACCGGGCTCCAGGAGGTTCTGGGCCGCGACGAACGCCACCGCCGCGACCCGGAACCACCAGATGAACCGCTCGCGCACGACCGCCTGGGCGGGATGACCTCCCGCACGTCCTTCTCCCACGACACGGTCATCGACCGATCGGGGGGCGGGCTTGAGGTCAGTACCGGTAGTGGTCCGACTTGAAGGGGCCCTCGGGGGCGACGCCGATGTAGTCGGCCTGGTCCGGGGAGAGCGTGGTCAGCTTCACGCCGAGGCTGTCCAGGTGCAGGCGGGCGACCTTCTCGTCGAGCTGCTTGGGCAGGACGTGGACGCCGAGGGGGTAGTCCTGGGTCCGGTTGAACAGCTCGATCTGGGCGACCACCTGGTTGCTGAACGAGCAGCTCATGACGAAGCTCGGGTGGCCGGTGGCGCAGCCGAGGTTCAGGAGGCGGCCCTCGGCCAGGACGATGATCGAGTGGCCGTCGGGGAACGTGTACTCGTGGACCTGGGGCTTGATCTCGGTCTTGCGGACGTCGCTCATCCGGTTGATGCCGGCCATGTCGATCTCGTTGTCGAAGTGGCCGATGTTCCCGACGATCGCGTTGTGCTTCATCCGGCCCATGTGCTCGGCCGAGATGATGCCCTTGTTGCCGGTGGTGGTGATGAAGATGTCGGCGGTCTCGATGGCGGCCTCGAGGGTGGTGACCTCGTAGCCCTCCATGGCCGCCTGCAGGGCGCAGATCGGGTCCACCTCGGTGATGAGCACCCGGCAGCCCTGGCCGCGCAGCGACTGGGCGGAGCCCTTGCCGACCTCGCCGTAGCCGCACACGACGGCCACCTTGCCGCCGAGCATCACGTCGACGGCGCGGTTGATGCCGTCGATCAGGCTGTGCCGGCAGCCGTAGAGGTTGTCGAACTTCGACTTGGTCACGGAGTCGTTCACGTTGATGGCCGGGAACAGGAGCTGGCCCTGCTCGAACATCTGGTAGAGGCGGTGGACGCCGGTGGTGGTCTCCTCGGTCACGCCCTTGATGCCGCTGGCGATGGCCGTCCAGCGGTTGGGATCCTCGGCCAGCGAGCGCTTGAGGGTGTCGATGATGACCGCCCACTCCTCCGAGTCGTCCTCGGTGGCGTCGGGCACGACGCCCGCCTTCTCGTACTCGACGCCCTTGTGCACGAGCAGGGTGGCGTCGCCGCCGTCGTCGAGGATCATGTTCGGCCCCTCACCGTCCGGCCAGATGAGCGCCTGCTCGGTGCACCACCAGTACTCCTCCAGCGTCTCGCCCTTCCAGGCGAAGACCGGCACGCCCTTCGGGTCGTCGACGGTGCCGTCCGGGCCCACGGCGACGGCGGCGGCGGCCTGGTCCTGCGTGGAGAAGATGTTGCAGCTGACCCAGCGGACCTTGGCGCCGAGGGCGGTGAGGGTCTCGATGAGCACAGCGGTCTGGATCGTCATGTGGAGCGACCCGGTGATGCGGGCGCCGGCCAGGGGCTGGCTGTCGGCGAACTCGGCTCGCAGCGCCATGAGGCCGGGCATCTCGACCTCGGCCAGCTCGATCTCCTTGCGACCCCAGGGGGCGAGGGAGAGGTCGGCGACCTTGAAGTCCTGATCAGGGGTGGGGGTCATGGTTCCTCCATGGGGCGCGCCGAAGGGGGCGGCACGTGGTCGGTGTGTTGTGGAGCTGGCTGCAGCCGCAGCACCCTGATCAGCCCGGGGAGCGAGCCTAGCGGGCCAGGGCCGCCTTCAGGTCCACGAGGACGGGGATGGGGCCTGGGTCCACGCCGGCCTCGACCGCCATGTGGAGGCTCACGAAGTCGCCCTGGATGATGAGGTCGAAGAGCTGAGCCAGCGCCCCATCGCCCTTGGCCTCGATGTCGACGACGGCGTGGACCACCTCGTCGATGGCGTCGAAGGTGAGCTCGAAGCGCCGGGACACCTGCGGATGCTCGAAGTCGTGGCGGAAGCGCACGACGGTCATCGTCTGGCGGGTCACGTCGCCGTGCTGGCCCCACCCGCAGATCTCGTTGTGGCACATCTCGGGCAACGTGGCGGCGAAGGCGGGCGCCTTGGCGTTCTCGTTGACCTGGCACTTGAAGCGGTACGCCGCCACCCCGCCGAGGGCGTCCCCGCCGTAGGCCACGGGGATCGTGCGGTCGATGTGGCGGGCCACCTGCTGGGCGAGGCCACCATCCTGGATGAGCTTGTCGCGCCGGTGGCGCAGCTGGTCGACCGCGTCGGCGACGTACTGCCGGGCCCCCGGGAACAGGCCGACCTGCTCGAGGACCATGAGGGCCGGGATGCTCACGGCCCCCACCCCCGCCCGCGGCATGGGGACGTCGGGCAGGACGATGTGGGGGAACTCCATGGCCTCCGCCAGGGCACCGAGCTGGCCGCCGGTCGACAGGACCACGAGCCGGGCGCCGGCCTCGACCGCGGCCTGGGCGGCCTCGAGGGTCTCCTCGGTGTGGCCCGAGTACGACACCGCGAAGCACAGCGTGTTGGGGCCGACGAACGCCGGGGCCTCGTAGCCCTTGCTGACCACCACCGGGACGGACATGAACGGGCCGGCCACGGCGCTCACGATGTCCCCGGCGATGCCGCTGCCGCCCATGCCGAGGACGACGACGTTCTCGATGTCGTCGTGGCTGGGCAGCCCCTCGAGCCCGTCGGCCAGCCGCGCCGCCGCCGCCACCTGCTCGGGCAGGGCGGCGGCCAGGTCGAACATGCCGACGGAGTCGAGGATGTCCCCCACCTCAGGCCTCGAAGGTGGGCTGGATCCCGGCCGAGTCGGCCTTGGCCATCAACCGGTCGTGCTCCTCGTCGGAAACGGTCTCGGCCTCATCGACCAGCATGATCGGGATGTCGTCGCGGATGGCGTAGCGCCGCTTGAGCCGGGGGTTGTAGAGGCTGTCCTCGTCCTCGAAGTACAGCAGCGGGCCCTTGTCGTCCGGGCAGGCGAGGATCTCGAGGAGCTGGGGATCGAGGGCCATGGGGGTTCTCCTTCGGGCCGTCAGGAGGCGGCGATGAGGGCCTGCAACTCGGCCACGTGGGCGGCGCAGGCGTCGGGATCAGCGGCTTCGAGGTTCAGCCGCAGCAGGGGCTCAGTGTTCGACGCGCGGAGGTTGAACCACCAGTCACCGAGGTCTACCGTCAGGCCGTCGAGGCGGTCCTGGGCGTCGGTCGGGTAGGCGGCGGCCACCGCCTCGATAACGGCTTGGGGGTCGTCGACGGTGGTGTTGATCTCGCCAGAGGCGGCGTAGCGGTCAAACGGCTTGCGGAGGACCGACAGCGACTCGCCCGAGCGGCACAGCTGCTCGAGCACCACGAGGGCGGCGATCGAGCCGGAGTCGGCCCGGAAGTTGTCGCGGAAGTAGTAGTGGGCCGAGTGCTCGCCCCCGAAGGCAGCACCCGTCTCGGCCATGACGGCCTTGATGTAGCTGTGGCCCACCTTGGTCCGCACCGGCGTGCCGCCGCGCTCGCGCACCACCTCGGGCACGGCCTTGGAGCAGATGCAGTTGTGCAGGATCGTCGAACCGGGCAGCTTGTCGAGCACGCCCGCCGCCACGATGGCGGTCGTCAGCGAGCCGGAGAGGGGCTGGCCGGTCTCGTCGACGAGGAAGACCCGGTCGGCGTCACCGTCGAAGGCGAGCCCGACATCGGCCCCCACCTCCAGCACGCGGGCCTGCAGGTCGCGCAGGTTCTCCGGCTGGATGGGATCGGCCGGGTGGTTGGGGAAGGAGCCGTCGAGCTCGCCGTAGATGATCTCGAGGTCGAACGGCAGCCCCTCGAAGACGGCCGGCACGACGAGGCCGCCCATGCCGTTGGCCGTGTCGGCCACGACCTTGAGGGGTCGCAGCACCGAGGTGTCGACGAAGGACCGCACATGGGCGGCGAAGGCGTCGAGGACGTCTCGTTGCTCGTAGGTGCCGGCGGGGCCCTCGGCGTCGGGCACGCCCGCCGCAGCCATCGTCTTGATGTCCTGGAGCCCGCTGTCGGCCCCGATCGGGCGGGCCCCGGGCAGGCACATCTTCATGCCGTTGTACTGCGCCGGGTTGTGCGAAGCCGTCAGCATCACGGCCGCCGCGTCGAGTGAGCCGGAGGCGAAGTAGACGAGGTCGGTGGAGGCCAGCCCGAGGTCCACGACGTCGAGTCCCTGGGCCCGGACGCCGTCGGACAGGGCCTGGGCCAGCTCGATGCCGCTGGTGCGCATGTCCCGACCGACGAGCACCTTGGTCGCCCCTGCCTGGGCGCTGGCGAACCGGGCGAAGGCGGCGCCGATGGCGCGGGCGGTGGGTCCGTCGAGCTGGTCGGGGGTGGTCCCCCGCACGTCGTAGGCCTTGAAGATCGCGTCCAGGTCAGCCATCAGGGGGCCACCCTAGTGGGGCCCCTCTCGCCCTCCCGGCTCCCATCGCGGCCGGCGCGACCGGCGGGGAGCGCCTGGTCGGCCGGCAGCTCGTAGGCGCCGGTGGCGGACCAGTGGCGGATCCGCCAGACGTCACGGAGGAGGCGCAGGCCGTCGCGCACCGCGTGGACGGTGGAGCGCCCCGAGGTGCGCAGCCGCACCGGGACCTCGGTCAGGGACAGCTCGTGGCGCTCCACGAGGTGGAGCAGCTCGATGTCGAAGGCGAACCCGTCCACCCGGCCCAATCCGAACAGGAGCCGGGCCACGTCGCTCCGGAACGCCTTCAGGCCGCACTGGGTGTCGTGCGGCCGGCCGAGGAGGACGGCCATGGTGACGAGGTTGATGGCCCGGCTGCCGAAGTCGCGGACGACCCCCGCCCCCCGCACGGTGGTGGCGGCCCGGTGGCGGCGGCTCCCCACGGCCACGTCCCAGCCGTCCTCCACCGCGCCGATCACCGTGAGGAGCTGATCCGGGGAGTACGACAGGTCGGCGTCGGTGAAGGCGACGACGCGGCCCCGGGCGGCCAAGACGCCGGCTCGGACGGCGGCCCCCTTGCCTCGGTTCACGGGCTGCACGACGACCTGGTCCGCTCCCCCGGCCAGGGCGGCGTCGGCCGTGCCGTCGGTGGAGCCGTCGTCCACGACGATGACCTCGATACCGCCATCGGCGGCCAGCGGCTCGAAGGCCTCGCGCACGGCACGGATCGCCTCCGCGATGTCCTCCGCCTCGTCGAGGGCGGGGATGACGATGCTGGCCCGGCGCTCCCCCGGTGGGGCCGGGCGATCGTGGCGGGTGTGGATCGTGCGGCGCACGACGCTGAGCAGCAGGGCCCGGTAGAGCACGAGCCGCACCCCGGCCGCCGCCAGCAGGGCCACCAGCTTGGCGGCCACCAGGGCGCCGGCGGAGTCGAAGCCGTGCACGGCGAAGAGCGCTCGCAGCACGACCACGTCGACCGCGGCGGCCGACAGCGCGACGGCGGCGAAGGCCCCGGGCATCCGGACCCAGCGCACGAACGGGTCGGAGCGGAACGTCACCGCTCGGTGCAGGCCGTACGAGAGAACCGAGGCGATGGCGATGGCGGCCAGATCGGCCAGGACGAGCACCCAGCCGAGCCGCTGGCGCAGCACGACCAGCAGGCCGATGTCGACGAGCGTGGGGAGCACGGCCACGAGGGCCAGGCGCCGCAACCGGCCATTCACGGCCAGGAGTCGACCGGCGCCGGGCTGTCGTCGATCGGCTCAGCCGGGCCGGCGATGTCGTCCGACCCTCGCCGAGGGCGGGCGGGGGCAACCCGCACCGGGGGCCGGATCGCCAGGAGGGCAGCCAAGGCCAGGCCCAGGGCGGTGAGGGCGTAGGCCACCCACTCGATCGGCTCGCGCCCGTAGGTCAGGGCGACGTCCGTGCTGCGGGGGACGACGACCATCAGGTTGGGCGCCACCCGGTAGGGCCCGTCAGCGCCGCTGACCCGCCAGTTCGGGAAGTACGAGGCCTTGACCAGGACGGGCGTGCCGGGGCGGTCCACCGAGAAGGAGATGCGGTCCACGCCGACGTCGAGGTCGCTGACCTCGACCGGCTCGGTGGGACGCACCTGCGGGCGGGGGTCGTCGGTGTCGACGCGCTGCCACGATGGGGGGCCGGACGACGCGAGCAGGACGTCCCAGCGGGAGGGGTCCTTGAACCAGGTCACCGCCGGGCCGGCGCACCGGCCTGAGGCGTCCTTGCTCCGGCAGATCCAGTCGTGCTGGGCGTCGTGGACGTCGTCGAGCACGGCGGGCTCGTGGTCGAGCGGCACCACGAGGTCGCTGTCGGCCACCTGGAACACGACCCACGGACCCGACGTGGCGATCTCGGTGAGATCCGGGTTCTGCCGGGCCGCGGTGGTGGCCTGCACCGACGTGGCCAAGTAGTAGCGGATGCCGAGGAGCTGGAGGTGCTGCACACCCTCGTCGAGGTGGAAGCCGTCGTACGGCAGGTCGCGCTGCGCGGCGCTCGGGCTGGCCGACAGCTCGACCTGGGTGAGGAAGTGGAACGGGGTCGTGGCCGAGGCCTCGAAGAAGAGGCCCTCGGAGGAGCCGATGCAGCCGTCCGTCCAGTGCGGGAGCAGCATCAGCGCCATCGGCGTGCCGTAGCGGTTGAGCTCCTTCTCGTACTCCCAGAAGGCCCGCCCGCAGCCGTGGGCCTCGCCCACCTGGGCCATCGTCTCGACGAGGTCCCGGTACTCCGGGTAGGCGTCCTTGCCCTCGTAGCCGGTGTAGTTCCAGCGGGCCCAGGACCGCACGAAGCTCTGGTCGCCAGCGCCGTTGGTGAGGCCGAAGAAGGAAAAAGAGCCATCGGCCCTCGTCGTGCCGAACGGCAGCGTCCGCAGGGGCAGGCCCACGAGGACGAGGCCGGCGGCGAGCGCGCCGATGGCGGTGAGCACGGGGGCGAGGATCCCGGGCCGCTCGGGGTCGCGGGCCGCCAGCACGGCCAGCGTGCGACCGATCTCGGCGATCCCGACGGCGGCGAGGAGGTAGAGGGACAGGTAGTAGAAGGGCAGCAGGCGGGCGTTCCACAGGCGGCCCTGCGGCGTGAAGCGGAAGGCCAGCCCGGCCACGAGGACGAAGCCGGCCAGGAACCACCCCATCCGCACCTTGAAGGCGATCGACAGCACGAGGCCGATGAGGGCGAGGGCCAGCACCCAGCGGATGTCCTGGGCCAGGTCGGGCCGCCGAGGGATGAGGTACTTCCAGTAGCTCTCCCCCGCGTGGGGAAGCTTCTCCCAGCCCATGTCGTTGACGAAGGCCCGCTGCCAGAAGAACGGCAGCACCCAGAACGCGGCGATGAGGCCACCGACCGGCAGCACCGAGGCGAGCCACCGCACGGTGCTCATCGCCGGCCGGCGGAGCAGCGCGATCACCGCGGTGCCGACGAGGGCGTAGAAGGCGGGGATGAGGTGGTTGAGGCCGGTGAGGGCGAGCAGGACCGCGGCCAGGGCCCGGTGCCGGCCGGTGCGCAGGCCGCGGACCACGACGCCGAGGTAGAGCACGCAGAACGTGAGGCTGATCGAGAAGGCGAACTCGCCGGCCATCGTCGAGGCGACGTTGCCGCCGTAGATGGTGAAGTTCCGATCGAACAGGAAGGGCACCGTGGCCACGGCCAGCAGGGCGGGGCCGGGGAAGCGGAGGTCGGCCAGCCGCCCGAAGGCGTAGGCGGCGACGGGCAGCGAGAGCAGCCCCGACACGGTCACGAGCTTGAAGGCCGTGCCGTACGGCAGCGCTGGGCCGAGCACCGCCACGACGACGGCCACGGCCACCAGCGCCCAGCGGCGCCACCCCTGCGCCCGCCAGGCCAGCGCGACGAGGGCGGCGGAGGCGGCCAGCGGGATGACCATGGTCCAGCCGGCGAAGATCCCGACGTCGAGGGCGACGATCAGCAGCGACGGGAGCACCATGTAGAACTGGTAGGCGGGGAAGCCGTCGTACCAGTCGGGCGTCCAGCCGGAGATGCGCAGCTCTGGCAGGAGGTGGTCTCGCAGGAAGGCGGGGCCCCACACGTGGGCGCCCATGTCGCCGCCCGCGGGCACCGCCGAG
This sequence comes from Acidimicrobiales bacterium, assembly GCA_036275535.1. Classification (GTDB taxonomy): domain Bacteria; phylum Actinomycetota; class Acidimicrobiia; order Acidimicrobiales; family VFJN01; genus VFJN01. Next base: position 8,305 of record DASUDP010000126.1, read on the forward strand.
GACAGGATCTCGCCGGGGTGCAGGTTCACGAAGACGAACACGGCGCACACGGCCACGACCAGCGCGTCGACCCACCGCTGCACCGACCGCTGTCGCGCGGCCCGGTCCGCCAGCTCGGCCTCGCTCGGCCCTTCCGGCTCGGCGCCCGCGATCGGCGGCTCGTCGGGCCCGGCCCGCTCGTCGTCCCCGTCGGACCAGCCGTCGAGACCGCCGGGGGCGGGCCGGCCACTCACCGCCGGCGCGTCCTCAGGGCCCTCGTGCTCGAGCGTGCGGGGTCGATCCATGCCGGACGCCATCGTGGCATCCGGGGTGGGGAGGTCGGGGGTCATCCGGCGATCAGGAGCGCGATGACCGTCACCATGTTGAACGCCACGTGGGCGGCGATGGCAGGGCCGAGCCGCCCCGACCGGTGGGCGAGGATCCCCGCCGCCACGCCGAAGAGCACCAGGGCCGGAAGCTGCAGGAGCTGGAAGTGGCTGGCCCCGAAGACCACCGCGGAGATCCCAATGGCGACAGCCGGCGACAAGCCCCGCTTGAGCAGGGCCCGCTGGAAGAGCCCCCGGTAGAAGATCTCCTCGACGATGGGGGCGCCCACCCCGACGATGAGGACGAGCAGGACGACCCCGAGGGCTCCGTCGGCCCGATCGGTCATCTCACGGGCTGGACCCTCGAGGTCGGAGGACGTCTTGTCGAGGAGGTGGAGGAGCGGCCAGTAGAGCAGGGGCAGGGCGACGAGCTGGAGGCCGGCCCCCACCAGCCCGCCTCGCCAGAGGTCGCCGAGGCGGGCTCGCAGGCCGAGATCGACGGCGAGGCCGTTCCCTTTGAGGCGGGTGGCCAGCCAGGGCCCCCCGAACAGGCCCAGCCAGAGCCCCACCTGGGCCAGGGCCACGAGTGAGAGCGGCAGCTCGTCGACCTGATCGGCGGTGCGGCCCGTCGCGCCGAGGATGGCGCCGAGGGCCAGCTGCGCTCCGAGGAGCCCGATGGCGAAGCCGAGCGCGACGTCGCCCAGACCCCATGTGCGCGGCCGGGTGGGGGCGTCAGCGGAGGGAGCGGCGGGGGCCTCGGTCACCCGTGAAGGCTACGCAGGCTCGCCGAGGGTCCGGAAGTCAGCCCGCGGGGCGCTACGACGCCAGCGCGTGGGTGAGGGCGGCCGGGTAACGGACCCGGCGATCCTCGAACGTCCACCCCTGCGGCACCCGGAGGTGGTCGGCGTGGTCGGCGCACAGGTCGTAGTGCATCGGGTGCGACTCGGCGTCGAGCGCCTCGATCCAGGCCGACCGGCCCGCGTAGTCGTAGGTCAACGTGGCCGACGCCGTCGTGGTGCATCCCGGCTTGGCGCAGGTGCGGCTGCTCATGGCCCGACGCTATCGAGCACGATGGGTGGTGACGCGGACCCTGGCCGCGCTCGGTCTCGGGAGTGAGCACCGAGAGGGGGCGGGGCCCCGTATCCTGGCCAGATGAGTCCTGAGGGTCTGCCGCCGCCCCCGCCTCCGCCCCCTCGCGATCAGCGCGGCCTCGGCCGATCCCTCCGGGGTGATCAGGGCATGCCCAAGTGGGGGCTGTGGGTGCTGCTGGCGCTGACCCTCGTCATCATCCTGTCGTCGAGCCTCGCCTCCAGCGACACCGGCAAGGAGATCTCCTACTCGGCGTTCATGTCCGAGGTGCGAGATGGCAACGTCGACAAGGTCGAGGTCGACAACACCGACGGCTCGATCACCGGGGAGCTCGACGGCGGCGAGAAGTTCACGACCACCGGCCCGCTCGACGGGGGCATCCCCGACGCCGACCTCAGCGTGCTGCGCGAGCAGGACGTCACGGTGGAGTACAAGACCCCCCAGCCGGGCCTGCTCTCGAGCCTGCTGCCGTTCCTCATCCCCGTGGCCATCTTCGTGGCCTTCTTCTGGTACATGCAGCGCCGAGCCCAGAGCCAGATGGGCGGGATCATGTCGATCGGGCGCTCGAAGGCCAAGACCTACTCCACGGAGCGGCCCGGCACGACCTTCGCCGACGTGGCCGGCTACGAGGGCGTGAAGCAGGACATCAAGGAGGTCGTCGACTTCCTGAAGACGCCCGAGCGCTTCCGGGAGATCGGCGCCCGCATCCCCAAGGGCGTGCTGCTCGTCGGGCCACCCGGCACGGGCAAGACGCTCATCGCCCGGGCTGTGGCCGGTGAGGCCGGCGTGCCGTTCCTGTCGGTCACCGGCTCCGACTTCATGGAGATGTTCGTCGGCGTCGGTGCCAGCCGGGTGCGCGACCTCTTCGCCAGCGCCAAGAAGATGGGTCGGGCCATCATCTTCGTGGACGAGATCGACTCCATCGGTCGCAAGCGCGGCGCCGGCCTCGGCGGCGGCCACGACGAGCGAGAGCAGACCCTCAACCAGATGCTCTCCGAGATGGACGGCTTCGAGGCCACCGAGGGCATCGTGATGATCGCGGCCACCAACCGACCCGACATCCTCGACCCGGCCCTGCTGCGCCCCGGCCGCTTCGACCGCCAGGTGGTCATCCCGCTGCCCGAGCTGAGCGAGCGCGAGGCCATCCTGCGGGTCCACGCCAAGTCCAAGCGGCTGGCTCCCGACGTCGACCTCGCGGTCGTCTCCCGGGGCACGCCCGGGATGTCCGGGGCCGACCTCGCCAACCTCGTGAACGAGGCCGCCCTCTTCGCCGTGCGGGCCGGCGAGGACCAGATCCACATGCGGCACTTCGAGATGGCCCGGGATCGCGTGCTCATGGGCCAGCGGCGCGAGTCCATGGCCCTGGCCGACCGGGAGAAGGAGGCCATCGCCTACCACGAGGCCGGCCACGCGGTGGCCGCCGCCGTGCTGCCCCAGGCCGATCCCGTGCACAAGGTGACGATCCTCCCGATGGGCATGGCCCTCGGGGTCACCCAGCAGCTGCCGGTCGACGAGCGGCACATCTACCGGCAGGACTACATCGAGGACAGCCTGGTCGTCCGCATGGGTGGGCGCATCGCCGAGGAGCTCGTCTTCGGCGTCATCTCCACCGGCGCCAACAACGACCTCGTCGGCTCCACCGAGCTGGCCCGCAAGATGGTGCGCGAATGGGGCATGTCCGACCGTGTCGGGCCGATGGCCTGGGGGTCGCAGGGTGCGGTGTTCCTCGGGGAGGACCTCATGCACTCTCGGGACTACTCCGACGAGACCGCCCGGGTCATCGACGAGGAGGTCGAGCGCATCCTGCGGGAGCAGGAGGACCGCTGCCGCCAGGTGCTCTCGGAGAACCGCAACGCCCTCGACCTCGTGGCCCGGGCCCTCCTGGCCCAGGAGACGATCGACGGCGAGGAGGTGGGCCGCCTCGTCCGCCTCGGCCGGGAGGGCCGCACCGCCGTCGAGGAGTTCGGCGCCTGGGAGGCCAGCGACGGCCGGGGCGCCGGATCCGGCGCGCTGGGCGACGAGCCCGCCATCGCCCACGCCTCCAGCGAGCACCCCCCCACCAGCACCCCGTAGGGCGGCCCGCCGGCGTCAGTGGCAGGAGTCGGGGGTGCTCCCGGGGTCGCGCGCCTCGGCCACCGCGGCCCACAGGTCGGTCGCCGTCACCGGGCCGAGGAAGCTGCGGGCGACGACTCCGTCGGCATCCACGACCAGGGTGGTGGGAACGGCCTCGATGCCGTACCGGTCGTGGAGCACCCGCTCCGAGAGGTGCTCGAGCTCCTGCACCGCCACCACGTCGCTCTCGAGGTGCCGGGCCTTGTCCCACACCCCCGCACACGTGTTGCACGTGGCGGAGGTGAAGACGGCGACCAGCCAGGGAGCCTCGGGACGGGCGAAGTCCCGCCGGTCCAGCTGGGTGGGGACCGCGTAGCCGGTGCGCACGGGGGCGTCGGGGCGCTGGCGACGCTGCAGGAGCCACGCCACGCCCAGGGCGACGACGGCCAGGGCCACGGCGATCAGGGCGCGCTCCACGTCCCTGAGCATGCCTCGCCGCGAGGGAGGCCGGCACGTCGACCCCCCGCGCGAGGAGATCGCACCTGAGTGCAGAATGTCGGGCCATGGGAGACGCGCCGGTGGACGAGCTGGACACGGACGACGAGTCGGGGGCGCCGGCCCTCGTGACGATGGGGCTCACACCCGACATCGCCTCCCCCACCACCGACGAGCCCGCCGGCGAGCCGCCCCACGAGCCGGAGCGCGGGCTGCTCGGACGGCTCCTCCACGAGCCCATGTGGGTGCTCGGCCTCGTCATCCTCGTCGACGAGATCGACAAGAACATCGTGCGGGGCATGATCACCCCGCTGAAGGACGAGTTCGGGGTGGGCGACCTCGGGATCAGCGTGCTGCTGGCCCTGGCCCTGCTCTTCAACGGGTTGATCACGGTCCCCGCCGGCTACCTGGCCGACCGGTGGCACCGGAACCGGGCCATCGGCCGGACGGTGGTGGGCTGGTCGGCCATCACCGCCCTCGGCGCCACCGCCGTGAACTTCCCGATGCTGGTGGCGCTGCGGTCGGCCCTCGGCTTCGGCCAGGCCATCACCGAGCCGTCCGCCGCCAGCCTCCTCGGGGACCACTACCCGCCGGAGACCCGCGGCAAGGCGTTCTCGATCCAGCAGGTGATGCTCCTGGCCGGCACCGGCCTCGGGGTCGCCATCGGCGGCGGGCTGGCCGCCGCCTTCAGCTGGCGGATCGGCCTCATGGTGGCCGCCCTCCCCGGCCTCGCCGTAGCTGCGCTCGTGTTCCGCCAGAAGGAGCCCCGTCGTGGCTCGGCCGACCTCATGGCGGCCATCGGCGCCGGCTCCATCCAGCACGCGGACGACGACGAGCACCCCCGCCTCTTCGAGAACGGCTTCGGCCAGTTCCTGCGCGACATGGTCTCGGGCCTGCGCGAGGACATGCGCACGATCATGGGGATCCGCACGATGCGCTTCGCCCTCGTCGGCGTGGCCGCCCTCCTCTTCACGATCACGGCCATCGCCAACTGGCTGCCGCAGTACTACGAGCGCCACCTGCACTTCGCGGTGGGGCAGGGCGAGGGCATGTTCGGCCTCCTCGCCATCCTGGGCGGCGTGCCCGGGGTGATCATGGGGGGCCGGGCGGCCGATCGCTGGGCCCCGAAGATGCAAGGGGGCCGGCTGGCCCTGCCCGCCATCTTCCTGTTCATCGGCACCGGTTGCTTCACCCTCTCGTACCTCTTCCGGGCCCCGGCGGGCGACACGGCGGTGGACTGGGCGGTCGCCGGGCCGACGTTCCTGCTGCAGCTGGCCGGCCTGTTCATCGTGACGATGGCCATCCCCGGACTGCGGGCCGGCCTCACCGACGCCATCCCCGCCCACCTGCGAGGGGCCGGCTTCGGCGCGTTCAACCTGGTCGCCGTCGTGTTCGGCATGGCGGCCGCCCCCCTCATCGTGGGCGCCGTGTCGTCGGCCTTCGACGAGAACCTGCGCACCGCCTTCCTCATCGTGACGCCGTTCAGCTTTGTGGGGGCGGCGGTGCTCTTCCGGGCCCGCAGGTTCCTCGACGAGGACATGCAGAAGATCATGATGGCCGTCCTGGAGGCCCTCCAGGCCGAGCAGGTCCGGGCCCAGGAGAAGGCCGCTGAGCAGGGGATTCAGCCGTCGTGAGGGTTGCCGGTCTTTGACCGGCCTTCACCGTCGAAACTCGCCTCGTGCCCTTCGTTGGGGCACGTAGGGGGCACGGACCGGCCGCGGGCACCCCGGCGTCTCCCGAGCCCCAGCCGTGGCAGGACCCCGCCTTGCCGTCTGCGGTCCCGGAGCCGGCTCCTCAGCGTTCGATGATCCGCTCGAGCTCGACGCGGTGGTCGTACATCCACGCGGCCGCCCGGGCTCGCCACGTGATCGCCCACAGGGTCGGGAAGCCGTCGTCGCCGGGACTGACAGTCGTCGGCGTCACGCCGCACACGATGGCTTCGTCCCGAGCGCTCCGGACCGCGAACTCGATCATGCAGTCGACGAACCCGGCGCGCTCGGCAGCGGGGAGCTCGTAGCCATCGAGCACCAGGCGGGCGCCTCGAGCACGTTCGTGCCGGGGCGGCAGACCGTGGAGCTCGGCGACGTCGTCGTCGTGGAGTTGGGCGTTGAGCCACACGACGTTGACGAGGTCCCACATGTGACCGGCCGGGCCGGCATCGTCCCAGTCGATGAAGGCAACCGGCTCGCCGTCGCGGGCCAAGATGTTCCAAGGTCCGAGGTCACCGTGTGCGATGACCCGTCGCCCTCCCGGCAGCGTGCGCAGGAACATGTCGCGCCACACCGGCTGGCTCGGCGCGAAGCTCGCCGAGGCGTCATGGACCTGGCGGAGCATCGTGCCGATCCGCCAGAGCGACTCGTCGTCCCACTGCACGCCCTGGGCGGTCTCGCCCTCGATGAAGCCCAGCCGTTCGCGGCCGTCCGGAGCGAAGCCGCCATCGACCGGTTCGGGAACGAAGTCGCACCCCTCGCTCCGCAGATGCCTCAACAGGGCGATCACGGTGCTGCTCTGCGGCGCCGGCGACCGGAGAAC
>DASUDP010000127.1:0-8526 GCA_036275535.1 Acidimicrobiales bacterium
TCCTGGTACATGGGCGCCAACATCCCGGGGAAGCCCAGGGAGATGCTCAACTGGCCGGGCGGCCTACAGCTCTACCTGGCATCATGCCGCGACGCAGCAGGGGCCGGCTACCGCGGCTTCGAGCTCGACGGCGCCGGCTGAGGACCGGACCCAGAGGTCGGCGGGCGGCGGGAACGCCTCACCCCGCCGATCAGCCTCCCGTTGGCGCCAGAGGGCCGGCGAGGGTGTGGAACTCGGCGAGCAGGTCGGCGCCGTTGGGTCGGGAGGAGACGGCGAGCTCGAGCTCGGCGACGCTGGCCGCCCGGTTCTGCTCCTCGAGCAGCCCGAGCGACTCGGCCAGCGACGTGTCCCACAGCGGGCCGATGATGTCGGCGCCCGGGTAGCGCCTCCCCGACTCGCCGACAAAGGTTCGGTCCCGCATCTCGGTGAGCGCGGTGCGCAGGTACTCGACGTGGGGCGTCTCGTCGGCCCGGAATGTAGGACACGAGACGGGCCGCCTCGCCGTCGCCGGCCACCAGATCGGGGTCGGACAGCAGCTCCTCTGCCCAGGCCAGGACGTGGAAGGCCTTGATCTCCACGAACCGCACCCGAAGCATGGTGGAGATCAGCAGCTCGAGGCCGAGGTCGAGGTCCTCGAAGGCGATGTCGCGCACCGCGTACCACATGCGGTTGTGGCCGGCCTCGTCGCCGTGGCCGGCCTCGTCGCGGGCGTGGGCCTCGACGAGGCCCTTGGACAGGTGGTCCAGCGCCGTGCCCCGGATGTCGTCGTCGAAGAACCGCTGCATGTTCGGTGGGGCGAGGAAGCGGATCATCGCCCGCAGCCCTCCACGGTGCCGATGCGGGTGAGGTTCGCCACGATCGGCTCCCGCACGCCGTGGCGGAGCAGGAGCCGAGCCCGCTCGACGCTGGGGTAGCTCCCGGCCACGTCTCGACGGGGGCGTGCAGGATCTCGGTGCCGAAGTGCCGGCGGTGCTGGTCCTGCCACGCGGCCACAGAGGAAGCGCTCCCCCGGCCGCGGGGAGCCGGCCCGCCCGTCAGCGCGGCGCCACGCCCAGGTGGTCGAGGATGCGGCGGCGGGTGCCGGCGTAGTCCGCCTTGCCGTTCGGCGCCCGGCCGACGTCGTCGACGATCAGGACGTGGCGGGGCGCCTTGTAGCCGGCGATGCGCCCCTTGACGTGGGCGATCAGCTCGTCGGGGGTGACCGGGTCGCTCCCGCTCAGCGACACCGCAGCGGCGACTGCTTCGCCGAACGCCGGATCGGGGATGCCCACCACAGTCGAGTCGCGCACCGATGGGTGGGTCTCGAGCGCCTCCTCGACCTCCTCGGGGAACACCTTCTCGCCGGCGGTGTTGATGCACAGCGACCCCCGGCCGAGCAGCGTGATGCTGCCGTCGTCCTCGACGCGGGCCCAGTCGCCGGGCACGGAGACCCGCTGGCCGGCGACGGGGCGAAAGGTCGCCGCGGTCTTCTCCGGGTCCTTGTGGTAGCCAATCGGCCCCGGGCCCCCCACGGCCAGCAAGCCCGTGCCCCCGGGCCCGAGCACGTTGCCGTCCTCGTCGATCACCATGGCATGGGCTCCGAGGGAGAACTTGGCGGTGGACGGGTCCGAGCCGGCGCCGGACACCGACGATCCCATCCCGTGGGCCTCGGTGGAGCCGAGCACGTCCACGAAGAGCGTGCGCGGGAGGTGGCTGGTGAGGCCCGACTTGGTCTCGGCGCTCCACATCACCCCGGCCGACACGAGCAGCTGCAGGCTCGACAGGTCCCGTTGGTTCGGGGCGGCGTCGAGCGCCTCCAGCATCGGTCGGGCGAAGGCATCGCCAACGATCGCCATGGCGCTGACGCCTTCGCGCTCGATGGTGGCGAGGAGGGACTGCACGTCGAAGTGCCGGTCCGGCAGCGTGACGACGGTGCCGCCCTGGACCAGCAGGCTCGTGGCGAACATGTACCCCGTGGCGTGCATGAGCGGCGAGCCGGGGATGCCCACGGGCGGCTCCTCGGCCGCGACCAGGCGGTCGCGCACGGCGCCGAGATCGCACCGGTCCGGATCGCCGATGGTGTTGAACGACCGGTACATGTCGTCGTGGCGCCATATGACGCCCTTGGGCATGCCGGTGGTGCCGCCGGTGTACATCATCACGATGTCGTCGCCGCTGCGGCCCCACGGGGGCTGGTAGGGGCCGCCAGGGCCGGCCGCCACCATCGCCTCATACGGCTCGGCCCAGTCGGGGCACGGCACGGAGCCGTCGTCGACCCAGAGCCACCGACGCACGGTGGGCACCCGGTCGCGCATCGTCGCGATGGTGTCAGCAAAGGAGCCGTGGAACACCACGGCCACCGCGTCGGCGTTGTCCCACAGGTAGGTGAGCTCGTCGGCCCGGTACCGGTAGTTGGTGTTCACCGGCGTGAGGCCGGCCTGATAGGCGGCGTAGGAGACCTCGAGGTACTCCGGGCCGTTGTACAGGTACTGCGCCACCCGGTCGCCCTGCCCTGCCCCGCCGTCCACGAGGCTGGACGCCAGCCGGGCCGCCCGGTCGCGGAAGGCCGCCCAGCTGGTACGCCGGTCGCCGTGGACCAAGGCGTCGAGGGATGGGCGCACCTCTGCCACCACGTCCCACACGTCGGCATACTGCCAGCCGACACCGTCGTCCCCCATTTGCCGCACCCCCGTGCTCGGGCCGGCCACAGTTCCCGAGGTGCCGGCGCGGCCCCAACGTAGCCGCCGGCACCCACCTGCGGACCGCAGGACCTGCGACCGGGGACCGGTCGGTGCTCGGTGGCCAGGCCTCAGCGGGCGAGGCGCGCGCCCAGGCGGGTGCCGAGGCGGATGGCGTTCTGGTACACGCCGGGCGGGAGCATGGCCATGAGCTTGAACATCTGGGCGTCGGCACCGATGAAGGCGCGGCGCTTGTCGGCCTGGACGGCGTCGAGGATGACCTGGGCTGCCTTCTCCGGGGTCGTCCGGAAGGCCCGCTCGGTCGCCTCGATCAGCTTGTCGGCGTCCTGGCCCAGCTCGGACATGGTGGCATCGTCGAACCTGCCGTTGCGGGCGATGTTGGTCTTGATGCCGCCCGGGTGGATGGTGGTGCAGGAGACCTTGCCGCCGTCGGCGTCGAGCTCGAGCCGCAGGGCCTCGGTGAAGCCGCGGACCGCGAACTTGGCGGCGTTGTAGGCGGACTGCGACGGGATCCCCACCATCCCGAACACGCTGGAGATGTTGACGATGTGGCCCTCACCTGCCGCGCGAAGGTGCGGCAGGAACGCCTTCGTCCCGTGGACGACTCCCCAGAAGTTCACGCCCATCAGCCACTCGAGGTCCTCGTAGGACATGGTCTCGACGTTGGCGCCGAGGGCGACACCGGCGTTGTTGACGATCAGGTTGACCTTGCCGTGGTCGGCGGCCACCTTGTCGGCCCACTCCTCCACCGCCCGGCGGTCGGCGACGTCGACGCGCTGGGTGGACACGCGGGTGCCGGTCGAGCTGATCTGTGCAGCGGTCTCGGCGAGACCGGCCTCGTCGACGTCGCAGAGCGCCACCTCGGCGCCGCGGCGGGCGAGCTCGGTGGCCACGGCCCGACCGATGCCCGAGCCCCCTCCGGTGACGGCGCCGACGCGGCTCTGGAAGGTCTTCATCGGGGTTTTCCTCGTTCTTGGTGAGACGGTGTGGCGATGTTATGAGATTGTCACATGCGAGCGCGCTGGGCCGCCACCCTGGCTCGGAGCCACGGTCACGTCGTCGGTGACGGGATCGCGGGCTCGACCGGCAGTAGGGGTCCACGGCGTAGCGGGCGAAGCGCCCGCTCAGGCCCTGGTACTGGGCGTTTCCGTCCGGGCGCAGCCGCGTGTCTCGCTCACGGCGGTACCTCGCCCTTGATCGCATCCTTGTCGAGCTCGGGTGTGGCGTTCGGTGACATGGTTCTCCGCCTCCGGTCCCGCTCCGACAGCCGCCGGATGATGCGGGCGAGTGGGAGGACCCCTCAGGTGGCCGTGACGGGGATGCTCGTGTAGCCCTGGAGCACGGTGTTGGTCGTGCGGACCGACGGCCCCGCCGGGGCGAGGTCGAGGCCTCGCTCGGCCAGGGCCTCGAGCACCACCCGGGTCTCGAGCCGCGCGAGCTGGGCGCCCAGGCAGTAGTGGATGCCGTGGCCGAACGCCAGGTGCTCGCCTCCGGGCCGGCCGATGACGTAGCGGTCGGGATCCTCGAAGACCGCCTCGTCCCGGTTGGCGGCGGCGAAGACCACGCCCACGTTCGCCTCGGCGGGGATCTCGACGCCGCCCAGGACGCAGTCCTGCGTGGTGCGCCGGAACAGCGCCTGCACCGGGCCGCAGTAGCGGAGCCCCTCCTCCACGGCGTCGGCGGCGAGCGAGGGATCGTCGCGCAGGCGGCGCCACTGGTCCGGGTGGTCCCAGAAGGCGTGCTGCAGGTTGCCGAGCAGGTTGGTGGTCGTCTCGTTACCGGCCACGAGGAGCAGGATGCAGAAGAGCACGACCTCGATGGTGGGGAGCTGCTCCCCGTCCGGGGCGGCGGCGGCGATGGCGCTGATCAGGTCGTCCTCCGGGTCTTGCCGGCGCTGCTCGGCGACGGAGTAGAAGAAGGCGGACATCTCCGCCAGGTCGGCGCCGACCCCCGCGACGTCGATCTGCGCGGCCAGGGTGCCCACGAGGGCGTCGGACCAACGGCGGAAGTCGGCCATCATCGACGGAGGCACACCCAGGATCTCGGCGATCATCGTGACCGGCAAGGGGACGGCGAGCTCCTTCGTGAAGTCGGCCCACCCGCCGTCGCGCACCCGATCGACGAGCTGGTCGACCAGCGTGGCGGTGAGGCGCCTGGCCATCTCCTCCCACTCGTTGATGCGGCGCTTGGTGAAGGGCCGGCTGACGATCCGACGCAGCTTGGTGTGGTCGGGCGGGTCGCTGGCGATCATGAGTCGGGCGCCGCCGATGCGGTCGAAGCCGAGCACCCCGGCTCGTTCAGCCCCGCTGGCGGGACCGATGCGCCCAGCCAGGAACTCGCCGAAGCCGCCCTCGGACGAGAACGCCGTCGGCTGATGGAGGGCCTCGAGGACGTCGGCATGACGGGCGAGCAGCCACACGTTGTTGGCCTCGTCTCGGACCGGCCCGAGCGACCGCAGGGCTCGGTAGGCGGGGTTCGGGTCGGCGGTCACCTCCGGTGAGAAGAGGTCGGGGATCGAGGTGGTCTCCACGCGCGCGCTCTCCTCGGCAGACGATGCTGGTGGCAGCGTAGGCTTCAGGCCACGAGACATGCAACAGATGCGGCTCATTGACGCATCTGTTGCCGATCCCAGGGGGACCCAGATGAACGCCACCGCCATGGTGCTTGCTGCACCGCACGCCCTGGAGCAACGGGAGCTGCCGCTGCCCGAGATCGGGGACGACGACGCCCTGCTCCGGGTCGAGGCATGCGGGCTCTGCGGCACCGACCACGAGCAGTACAGCGGGCAGCTCCATCCTGGTCACCCCTTCATCCCCGGTCACGAGGCCGTCGGGGTGGTCGAGCAGATCGGCCCAGCAGCGGCGGCGCGCTGGGGTGTCTCGCGGGGACAGCGGGTGGCGGTCGAGGTGTTCCGGTCCTGCCGGGAGTGCGACGCCTGCCGGGCCGGCTCCTACCGACGCTGCGAGCGCAACGGCCTGGCCACCATGTACGGGTTCGTGTCGGTGGACACCGTCCCCGGGCTGTGGGGCGGGTACGCCACCCACCAGTACCTGGCGCCGGACTCGATGGTGCTGCCCGTGCCCGCCGGGCTCGACGCGGTGGTGGCCACGCTGTTCAACCCGCTGGGCGCTGGCATCCGCTGGGGGGCCACAGTGCCGGGCACCGGTCCTGGCGACGTGGTGGCCGTGCTCGGCTGCGGGGTTCGTGGCTTGTGCGCTGCGGTGGCGGCCAAGGAGGCCGGCGCCGACTTCGTCATGGTCACCGGTGCCGGCGAGCGGGATCGTCCACGGCTGGAGGCCGCCCCCCGCTTCGGCGCCGACCTGGTGGTCGACGTCACCGAGGAGGACCCGATCGCGGCGTTCCGAGCCGCCACCGGCCGCCCCGGAGCCGACGTCATCGTCGACGTGACGGCCAAGGCCCCCCAGGTGGTGGCGCAGGCGGTGCAGCTCGCCGCCACCGGCGGGCGCATCGTCGTCGCCGGCACCCGTGGCGGTGGCGGCGCGCCCGGCTTCGAGCCCGACCTCGTCGTGTACAAGGAGCTGCGCATCGAGGGCGCGCTCGGGGTCGACGTGGTCGCCTACCGGGCCGCCCTCGACCTGCTGGCGTCGGGTCGCTACCCCTTCGCCGAGCTCGAACGGGCGGTCGTGGGCCTCGACGGCGTCGAGGACCTGCTCCGCACCATGGCCGGCGAGGGTGGCACCCCACCGATCCACGGGGTGGTGGCGCCCGGGCGGTGACGGCGGCGGGTCGGCGACGGCGCCCGCCGGGGGGCCGATGCTGAGACAGGGCGCTGCGCACGTCTCGCCGACGGAGTACGTTCGTGCGAGCGGCACCGCTCGGGGGACTGGTGCCGCGGTGCCGCGTCGACCCGCGCCGTTGGGTGGCGGTCACCGGCCAGACCACCGGTCCCTCGACGACAGGAGGGGGTTCGAACGTGGCGACGCAGCCGTTGTCCGATGTCAAGGTCCTTGAGCTCGCCAACGGGATCGCCGGCTCCTACGCCGCCAAGATGTTCGCCGACTACGGCGCCGACGTCATCAAGGTGGAGCCGCCCGGCGGCGACCGCGTGCGCCTCGCCGGCCCGTTCCCCGACGGCGCCGCAGACCCCGAGCAAGGTGCCCTGCACCTCCACCTCGACACCAACAAGCGGTCGGTCGTGGCCGACCTGTCCGACCCCGACGACCAGGCGCTCGTCCGGCGCCTGATGCCCTCGGTCGACCTCGTGATCGACTCCCACCCCCCCGGTGCCCTCGCGGGGTGGGGGCTCGGGTTCTCGGCTCTGCGCGACCTGCAGCCCACGCTGGCCCTGGTGCAGATCAGCCCGTTCGGCCAAGACGGCCCCTACGCCGAGTACCTGGGCGAGGAGATCGTGTACTACGCGATGGGCGGGCCCATGTGCTCCACCGGAGTCGAAGAGCGGGAGCCGGTCAAGCTGGCCGGCGACGTCGTCCAGTACCAGTGCGGGAACATGGCGGCGACGGCAGCCATGGCGGCAGTGCTCACCGCCCGAAGCAACGGGCGAGCGGTGTCCGTGGACATCTCGAACTTCGAGACCCAGGAGGGCTCCATCGACCGGCGCCTCGCCTTCCTGCTCGGCGCCGCCTACAACGGCCGGCTCGTTCGCCGGGAGGGCACCCAGCGGCTCAGCCCGGCGCCGAACGGGATCTACCCGGTGGCCGACGGCTACGTGCAGATCATCACCATCCCAGCGTGGGTGCCCCGGATGCTGGCCACGCTGGACGACCCGGGCCTCGCCGAGCACTTCTCCGACCCGGCGTGGCTCGTCGACCCGGAGACCCCCAACCGCTGCGATGAGGTCCTGTATCCGTGGCTGCTCACCCGCACCCGCCAGGAGGCCATGCAGGCTGCCGAGGCCAACAAGTGGCCGGTCACCGCCCTCAACCTGCCGGTCGAGCTCCTCGATGACCCCCACTTCACCGAGCGCGGGTTCCTGGTGGAGGTGGACCACCCCGCCAGCGGGCCGGTCCGCCAGCCGGGGCCGCCGTTCCGGATGGAGCAGGGATGGCAGATCCGGCGACCCGCACCGCTGCTCGACCAGCACGGCGCCGAGGTGCGGGCCGAGGAGGTGCAGGCCAGGCCGGCACCGGCGACCACGGGGGCCCAAAGACTGCCCTTGGAGGGCATCCGCGTGCTCGACCTGACCGTCGTGTGGGCCGGCCCCTACGTCACCATGCTGCTCGCCGATCTCGGCGCCGAGGTGATCCGCGTCGACAACCCATGGCTGTTCCCGTCCAGCACCAAGGGGTTCGCCCCCCGCCTCACCAAAGAGCTGGCCGACGCGCTCGGCGCGCTTGCCGGCGCGTTCCCAGAGGGCGACCCGGGCGAAGACCCGTGGAACCGGCACGCCATGTTCAACTGCCATGCCCGCAACAAGCGGATCATCACCCTCGACCTGGGCAAGCCCCTCGGCGTGGAGACGTTCCTGGAGCTGGCCGAGACCTCCGATGTGGTGGTGGAGAACAACGCCGCCGGCGTCGTCGACAAGCTGGGCATCGGCTGGGATGTGCTGCACGCCCGCAACCCGAGGCTGTCGATGCTGCGCATGCCTCCGATGGGCCTGAACGGCCCGTACCACGACTATGTGGGCTTCGGCGCGCACTTCGAGGCGCTGTCCGGGCTCACCGCCCTGCGCGGGTACCACGACGCCGATCCCACGTCGACGACGTCGGTGTTCCACATGGACCCCGCCAGCGGCGCCGCCGGCGCCTTTGCGGTCATGGCCGCCCTGAAGCGCCGGGACGAGACCGGAACTGGCTCCTTCATCGAGCTGGCTCAGTCCGAGAACGTCATGCAGCACATCGGCGAGTACTTCGTCGACGCCTCCCGC
>DASUDP010000128.1:0-2795 GCA_036275535.1 Acidimicrobiales bacterium
CCCGTGGTCTGCCTCGCCGTGCTGCTCGTCCTGCAGCTCGCCCTCGTCGGGCGCGACGCCCTCCTCGTCCACCACGCCGCCCGGGAGGCCGCCCGCGCGGCCGCGGTCGAGCCTCGTGAGCCGGCTGCACGCACCGGCGCCATCGCGTCCACGACCGCGCTCGACCCCCACCGGCTCGAGGTCCGCCTGTCGCGGCGCGCCGGCCGGGTGCGCGCCGAGGTCCGCTACCACGCCGTCACGGGGTTGCCCCTGGTCGGCGTGCTCGTGCCCGATCCCCACCTCGGCGCCGCCGTCACGATGCGCGAGGAGCAGTGAGCGCACGCCGCCGGTGACGCACCCCGGCGCCGGGTGGGGCAAACTGGACCGCCGCCGCGTGGGCAGGACTTCCTCTCGCACAGGGCGAACAGGTATCGAACGAGCTCCGGGGCGGGAAGCCCGGTCGCAGACGTCGGGGCACGCGTGCCCCTCGTGGAGGACGGAACATGGACATTCGCCGGATGATGGGGATCGCTGCGCTCGGCGCAGCCGCCACGACCCTGGTGGTCGTGCCGGGAGCAGGGGCCCAGGAGCCCGAGACGTACTCCGGGTCATCGACGGGCGAAGCCCTCGGCCTGTCCGTCCTCGGCCAGGGCCTGACCCTCGGGACCACGCTGGCCGAGGTCAGCTCCGCGCCCGGTGCCACGGCCCAGGGCTTCGGCGTCGCCACGCCGCTGTTCGAGGCCGGGGCCACCAGCGCGGCCGTCGAGGGCAGCGGCGAGGACGGCTCCACCGAGCAGGTCTGCGAGGGCCCGATCGACCAGGTCCCCGGCCTGAGCATCCTGCTCGCCTGCAGCTCGTCCGTCGCCTCGGTCACCGACGGCGCCCCCCGCTCGGCCGCCACCGGCCGGGTCGGCGCGATCACCCTGAACCCGGTCGACCCGCTCCTCGAGACCCCGCTCTCCGAGGTCGTCGCCCCCGTGCAGGACGGCCTCGACCAGCTCCTCACCGCCCTCCAGCCGGTCACCGGTCCCGTGGGCGAAGGCACCGGCATCGACCTCGACAGCTCCCTGCGCGAGCTGCTCGACGCGCTCTTCAGCGGCGCCGACCTGGTGAAGGTCACCATCGGCGACACCGAGTCGAGCACCACGGTCGACGCCGAGTCCGTCGCCACCGAGTGCGCGGCCGACGGCGCCCGCATCGACGTGCTCGACGCCGCCCCCGTGGCCGGCGTCGACGCACCCCCGGTGATCTCGATCATCGTCGGCGAGGCCAGCACCAGCGTCGTCGCCGACCGCGCCGGCGGCGAGCCCACCGCCGAGGTGAACCCCTCCCTCGTCACGATCCGCTCGGCGCTGCTCCCCGGCGGCGAGGTCGCCGTCGAGATCGGCCAGGCCATCGAGATCCCCCTGCCCGAGCCGCTCGGGACCTCCGTCATCGGGGTCGCGGCCGGCACCACCGACGTCGGCGAGGACGGGCGCACGACCGCCACCGCGAGCGCCGTCACCGTCGACCTGCTGAACGGCGAGGCCCTCCAGGGCGGCATCGAGCTCGACCTGGCGGCCTGCAGCTCCGTCGCCGGTGCCACCCCGGCACAGCTGCCGCAGGCCCCGGCGCCCACGCAGCCGACCCTGCCCACCACGGGCACCGACGGGCCGAACACGCTGGCCCTCGCCGCCACCGTCGGCCTCGCCGGCCTGGGCTTGGCGCTCCTGCGCCGCACCCGGACCGCCGAGTAGCGCTGCCGGGGCCCGTCCCCGCCGACCCCCCCACGCCCATGACCACCCTCGTCGCCAGTGCGCTCATCCTGCTCATCGGCTCCGGCTGCGTCGTCCTGACCCGCCGGATCCAGGCCGAGCACCCGATCGCCGCGCCGGCTCCCCCGGTGGCCGCAGCCGTGACGGCCGGGGGTCGTCCGCCGCAGAACGCCGTCGAGCGCCTCGTGCTGGGGCTGAAGCGGCGCAAGGGAGCACGGGTCGCCCTGTCGCTGCTGAGCATCGCGCTGCTCTGCGTGGCCGCCGGACTGGTGGGCTACCCCTTCTACACGAACGTGTACCAGGACCGGCTCCAGTCCCAGCTCGACCGCCAGCTGGCCAGCCCGGACCTCCGTCAGGCCTACCTCGACCGCCAGGTCGGCGAGGGCGACAGCCTCACCCGGATCAAGATCCCCCGCATCGGCGTCGACACCGTCGTGGTCGAGGGCACCACCGCCAGCGCGCTGCGGGCCGGGGCCGGGCACTACCCCAGCAGCCCCCTCCCCTGCGAGGAGGGCAACGTCGCCATCGCCGGCCACCGCACCACCTACGGCAAGCCCTTCCACGACATGGACAAGCTCGAGGCCGGTGACCGGATCACCCTCGAGACCCCCATCGGGATGTGCACCTACGAGGTCGAGCGCACCTGGGTCACCGATCCCACGGACATCGGCGTGGTGGCCAACACGCCCGGGCAGGCGCGGCTCACCCTCACCACCTGCCACCCGAAGGGCTCGGCCCGCCAGCGGCTGATCCTCAGCGCCACGATGGTCAGCTACGAGCGCTTCGATGCGTGACGCTCGCGAGCGGCGCCTCGTCGGCGCCGCTGCCGCCGCCGTGGCGCTCGCCCTCGTGCTCGCCGGGCCTGCCGCGCTCGCCCAGACCGACGAGGTGCCGGGGACCGACCAGGTGCCCGACCCCGGAGCGCAGCTCTCCTGGGAGCAGCGGTGGGAGGCCTCGGCGCTCGACGCGCCCTTCGACGTCCCCGACCACGTGGTGCGGGTGCAGCCCTTCGCCCTCTCGGGCGCCATGCGCTACGAGAAGCAGGGACCCACGGACCACATC
>DASUDP010000129.1:0-25346 GCA_036275535.1 Acidimicrobiales bacterium
CGGCCCGCAGCGGGGCCGCGCTGGCTGCATCGACCGAGGTGGGCACGCCCGTCCCGGTGGGGTCGTCGCCCACCATCGCCGCGAGGCAGACGGGACGGCCCAAGGAAGCGAGCCAGCACGCCGTGTTGGCGGCCGACCCACCGCCGGTCACCCGGATGCGGGAGGGCACGTCGCTGCCGTGGCGGAGCGGGCCCGCCGGCACCACCACGACGTCCACCATGACGTCGCCGATGACGAGGACGTGGTCGGTCCCGGCCCGCTCGTGCGCCGCCACCGGCGCCTCAGGCCAGCGCCGCGGCGGCGGCGATGCGGGCGGCCAGCGCGGCGTTCCCGAGGATGATGGCGACGTTGGCCCGCAAGCTCTCGCCGCCGGTCTCGCGGTGGAAGCGCTCGAGCAGGAACGGGGTGACGGCCTTGCCCCGGATGCCGGCGGCGGCCGCGGCGGCGAGGCTCTCCTCCAGCACCCGGTCGTGCAGCCCGGCCTCGACCTGCTCGTCCTCGGCGACGGGGTTGGCCACGATGAGGGCGCCGTCGTCGGTGCCGAGGGTGGACCGGGCCGCCAGCACCGCCACCACCTCCTCGGGCGAGTCGACCCGCCAGTCGACGGGGAAGCCCGAGTCGCGCCGGTAGAACCCCGGGAACCGGTCCGTCCCGTAGCCCACCACCGACACGCCGAGGGTCTCCAGGCGCTCCAGGGTGGCCCCGACGTCGAGGATCGACTTGACCCCTGCGCACACCACGGTGATCGGCACCCGGCTGAGCGCGGTCAGGTCGGCCGACTCGTCGAAGCTGTCGGCCGCGCCCCGGTGCACGCCGCCGAGTCCCCCGGTGGCGAAGACGCCGATGCCGACCTCGGCCGCCAGGTGGGCCGTGGCCGCCACGGTGGTGGCGGCGCTCCCGCCCCGGGCCGCCACCAGGGCGAGGTCGCGCACGCTGGCCTTGGCCACGTCGTCAGCGGTCGCGATGGTGGCCAGCGCGTCGTCGTCGAGGCCCACCCGCACGACACCGCCCACCACCGCGATGGTGGCCGGGACGGCGCCGCCGTCGCGCACCGCCTGCTCGATCTGGCGGGCGACCGCCAGGTTGTCCGGGCGAGGCAGCCCGTGGCTGATGATCGTCGACTCCAGGGCGACGACCGCCCCGCCGCGGGCCAACGCCGAGGTCACCTCGGGGTGGACGACGAGGCGGGCGGGGGAGGGCACGTCCCGACGGTAGGCGCGACTCCACCCCCACGCCCTCTGTGGACGCCCACGCGCGGATGGCGTGTCGAGACGTCCAGAGACCCGGTGCGGGGTGGCGTCAGCCGTTGGGGGCCATGAGCCCGGCCATGTCGTCGTCGATGCGGGGGAGGACGCGCTGGACGAGCGGGCGACGCAGGGCGAGCTTCGTGTGGCGGTAGGCGCCGCCGGGCAGCCCGCCGAGGCGGCGGGCCTCGTCGATCGCCGCCGCCTCGCACTCCTCGGCCGGGACGAGCCAGTCCAGGTAGCCGGCGGCCACCGCGGTGGGCGGGTCGAAGATCTCGCCCTGGATGGCACTGCGGGTGAGGTAGGCGCTCGACAGGCGGGCCTCGGCCAGCGCCCAGCCGTACTCCGGCAGGCCCATGCCGATGGCCGTCTCGTTCAGCCCGATCTTGGCGGCGGCGTCGACCCCGATCCGGGTGTCGCAGACGAGGGTCAGCATCGCACCGGCGGCCAGGGCATGACCCGTGACGGCGGCGACCATCGGCTGCGGGTGCTCGAAGAGGCGCATGAGCAGCTTGCCGCCCGCACCCACGAGGGCCCGGGTGCGCTCGGGGCCGGCGGTCATCTCGGTCAGGTCGAAGCCGGCCGAGAGCTTGCCTGGGCGGCCGACGATGGCCACCGCGGTGGCCTCGGCGGTGGCGGTGTCGAGCCCGGCGTGCAGCAGCTCGACCACCCGGTGGCTGACGACGTTGACCTTCCCGTCGTCGATGCGCAGGACGGCGACGCCGTCCTCGACGGTGCAGGTGACGGGCTCGGGGCCGGCGGGGTCGGACATGGGCTCGGACACTACGCGGCCCCGCCCCCCGGCTCAGTCGTCGGGCTCCTCGGTGACGAAGTCGATCAGCTGCTCGACGGCACCGACCAGGGCCGGATCGAGGTCGGCGTAGGTGCGGACGCGGCCGAGGAGCTGCTTCCAGAACACCCCGGGGCCGACGTCGACGCGGAGCGCGGCGAGGACGCCCTCCTTCCACGGCACGCCGCGCGGGACGTCCGGCCAGGCGGGGATGCCGGCCACGGCGGGGCGCACGGCCGCCCACACGTCGACGAAGGGCGTGCCCGTGACGAGGACGTGGGGGTGGCGCACGACCGTGGCCATGCGCGACTCCTTGGAGCCGTCGACGAGGTGGTCGAGCAGGACGCCCAACCGCCGGCCGGGGCCGGGGTCGAGGTCCAGCACGACGGATTCGAGGTCGTCCATGCCGTCGAGGCGCTCGACGACGACCCCGACGTCGCGCAGGTCGTCGCCCCACACCTTCTCGACCAGCTCGGCGTCGTGGATGCCCTCGACCAGGATGCGGCTGGCTCGGGCCACCCGGGCCCCGCGGCGGCCCGAAGCCACCGACCCGGAAGCCGTGACGCCCGGTCCGGCGGGGGCCGCCTTCGGGGGGACCAGGGTGGCGATCTGCCCGTCGACGAGGAACCCGCCGGCCTGGACCCGCAGCGGCCGGTTGTGCCCGAAGCGGTCGTTCAGGACGATGGCCTGGTCGTTGAACGAGATGATCGAGCCCACCACCCCGGTGGCCCGGTGCTCGACCACCAGCCCCCGTCGGGCCTCGACGACGCGGGGCGGCGACGACCGCGGCCGCCCCCCGTCGAGGTCGATGTCACCGGCGAGGATCCCGTCACGAGCCACCTCATGACGGTACCGACGGGCTTGTCGGGGGTTGCGGACCGTCTGGGAGGATGCGCCGGTGATCCTCGTCGACGCCTCCGGGGTGGCCATGAGCCGGCCCGGCAAGCCGCTCTTCGCCGACCTGTCGGTGACCGTCTCCAGCGGCGATCGGCTCGGTGTCGTGGGCATCAACGGCTGTGGGAAGTCGACCCTGCTGCAGGTGCTGGCGGGCACGCGCGAGCCGGAGGCGGGGACCGTCCGCCGGGGCCGCGAGGCGAGAGTGTCGGTCCTCGACCAGGACGCTCCGCTCCCGGCCGGCACCGTGGCCGACGTCGTCGCCGGGGAGTGGGAGGGGGCCGCCGTCCTCGACCGCCTGGGCATGGGTAGGGCCCTCGACGTCGACGTCGCCATCCTGTCGGGCGGTCAGCGCAAGCGGGTGGCGCTGGCCCGGGCCCTCGTGGCCGTCGGTGGTCCCCGGGGCACGGCCGACGAGGGCGACCTGCTCGTCCTGGACGAGCCCACCAACCACCTCGACCTCGATGGCATCACCTGGCTGGAGGAGTGGCTGGCCCGCTTCCCGGGCGGGCTGGTGCTCGTCACCCACGACCGCCACGTCCTCGACCGCGTCACCACCACGATCCTCGAGCTCGATCGCGGCAAGGGCTACGTCCACCTCGGCGGCTACCAGAGCTGGCTCGACGCCAAGGCGCAGCGGGAGGAGCGCTCGGCCACCGCCGAGACGAAGCGCCGGAACCTCGCTCGGGCCGAGCTGGCCTGGCTGCGTCGAGGGGCGCCGGCGCGCACCCGCAAGCCGCAGGCCCGCATCGAGTCGGCCACCGCGGTGGTGAACGCTCGGGCCGAGGCCCCCGCCCGCTCCGGTGACCTGCCGCTGCACGTCGACACGCCCCGCCTCGGCGACCAGGTGGTCGAGCTGCACGGGGTGGGCGACGGCTATGGGGACCACTGGCTCTTCCGGGGGCTCGACCTCGCCCTCGACCCGCGGGAGCGCCTCGGCATCGTCGGGCCCAACGGGGCCGGGAAGTCCACCCTGCTCGACGTCATCGCCGGCCGGCGTTCGCCCCGGGAGGGTCGGGTCGTGACCGGCTCGACGGTGCGGCTGGCGATCTACGACCAGCAGGGCCAGTCGCTCGATACGACCAAGCGCGTGCGAGAGGCGATCGCCGGCCCCCACCGCCAGCCCGACTGGACCGACGCCCGCCTCCTGGAGGCGTTCTGGTTCGACGCCGACGCGCAGTGGGCGCCCATCTCGATGCTCTCCGGTGGGGAGCGCCGCCGGGTGCAGCTCCTCCTGGCCCTCAACCAGCAGCCCAACGTCCTGCTGCTGGACGAGCCCACCAACGACCTCGACCTCGACACGCTGCGGGCCCTCGAGGACTTCCTCGAGGAGTGGCCCGGCGCCCTCGTCGTCGTCAGCCACGACCGCGCCTTCCTGGAGCGCACGGTGGCCGACGTCCTGGTCCTCGACGGCGCGGGCTCCGCCGGCCGCCGCCCCGGGGGCTACGCCGCCTGGGACGCCGACCGTCGGGCGCGGGCCGCGTCCGGGAGCCGCAGCGCGCCATCGGTGGCCCCCGCGGGGGCGGTGGCGCCAGACCGACCGGCCCGCCCGTCGACCGCCGGGCCGGCCGCCGCCCGGCCCGGCGGTCGCTCGCCCAGCACCCTGCGCAACCTCATCAAGGAGGCGGACAAGGACCTGGCTCGCCTCACGAAGGAGCACGCCCGCCTCGACGCCGAGGTGGCCGGCGCCGCGGCGAGGGGCGACCACGAGGCGCTGGCCCGGCTCGGCGCCGCGGTGGCCGACGTCCAGGAGCGGCAAAGCGCCGCCGAGGAGCGGTGGCTCGAGCTGAGCGCCGAGCTCGAGGACCGGTGAGGGTCGAGCCCCGCCCGCCGGGGCTCGACCACATCCGGCTCCCGCCCGGAGGCGGGGGCCAGGGACACCGGGTGGCTCCCTCCAGGAGAGACCCGTTGTTCGCAGGTGCCAGTAGGCCACTTGCGGCACGCCCGGTGCCAGAGTCGATCGGCCCATTCAGCATGGGCCCCACGGGCCATTTGCACCGATGGCCCGGTTCATCCCGCCTCGGTCATGGGTTCCGATGCAGGGCTCGTTAGCCTGGGTCCATGGCTGATGCGTCCGTCTCCCAGGTCTCCGACACGCCCGATGCGGATGTCGCCGTCCTCACCGTCACGCCCGAGGCGGTGACCCGCATCCTGTCCCTCCGCGAGGCGGAGGAGGGGAGCGACGGCCTGGCCCTGCGCATCGAGGTGACCGGCACGAACGGCGTGGAGTACGCGTACGACCTCACCTTCGACCCGATCGCCGGAGCCGACGAGGCCGATGCCGTGTTCCAGCAGGACGGCCTGCCGGTCATCATCCCGGCCGGGAGCATCGAGCAGCTGACCGGCGCCACCCTGGCCGTGCCGGCCGGCGGCGGCGGCGGGCTGGTCCTGCGCAACCCCAACCGCCCGAACCCCCTGTCGGGAAAGCACCTGGACCTCACCGGGTCCGTGCCCGAGAAGGTCCAGCAGCTCATCGAGGAGCAGATCAACCCGGGCCTGGCCTCGCACGGCGGCTTTGCCACCCTGGTCGGCGTCGAGGGCGACAAGGCCTACGTCACCATGGGCGGCGGCTGCCAGGGCTGCGCTGTGTCCGCGATGACGCTCCGCGACGGCATCGCCCGGTCGATCACCGAGGCCATCCCCGAGATCACCGAGGTCATCGACACCACCGATCACACCGCCGGCGAGAACCCCTTCTACACCTGAGCAACCAACGTCTGTGGACCCCCGTGCACGCCATCCGTGCGCTGACGTCCAGAGACGTCGGTTGGTGGGGTCAGGCGCGGAGGGCGGCGACGAGGGCGCGGGCCTCGGCGGCCAGACCCGCGGCATCGAGGCCGAGCTCGGCCAGGATGGCGTCGGGCTTGGCGTGGGGGATGTAGTCGATCGGGGTGCCCAGCACCCGGACCTTGGGCGACGGCCCCGCGGCCTCGAGCCGGGAAATGGCGTCGGCGATCATCGAGCCCACCCCGCCCTCGCGGATGCCGTCCTCGGCGGTGAGCACGACCGGGTGATCGGCCGCGTCGGCCAGCATCTCCGGGTCGAGCGGCACGACCCGCACATCCCACACGGTGGCGTCGATCCCGTCGGCCGCCAGCAGGTCCGCGGCGGCCTGGGCGGCGGCCAGCATCTTGCCGACGGCGAGGATGCAGAGGTCGCGCCCGGCCCTGACCTTGCGGGCTGACAGGCCCGAGCCCACCTCGTCGGGGCTGACGGCGGGGGCCGCTGTCTTCGACCACCGGATGGCGCTGGGCCCGTCGGTGCACAGGTCGAGGGCGTCGTGGAGCATCTGGCCGAGCTCCTGGTACGACGACGGCGCGAAGAGCGTCATACCCGGGACCTTGGTGAGCAGCGCCATGTCGAGCACGCCGTGGTGCGACGGCCCGTCGTCCCCGGTGATGCCGGCCCGGTCGAGGCAGAACACCACCGGCTGGCGGTGGAGGCCGACGTCGTAGGTGACCTGGTCGATGGCCCGGGTGAGGAACGTGGAGTAGACGGCGAAGACGGGGCGGAGCCCGCCCATCGCCATGCCGGCGGCTGACGTGACGGCGTGCTGCTCGGCGATGCCGACGTCGATGAGGCGGCCCGGGAAGCGCTCGCCGAAGGGCAGCAGGCCGGTCGAGTCCGGCATGGCGGCGGTGATGGCGACCAGCTCGGGCCGGGCCTCGCCCTCCTTCAGCATCGCCTCGGTGAAGGCGGCCGTGTAGCTGCCCGGCTTGGGCTGGCCGATGTCGTGGAGGTGCTTGATGCGATCGTTCTCGGCGGGGGCGTAGCCGCGGCCCTTCTGGGTGACGACGTGGACGACGATCGGGCCCTCGAACTCGGCGGCGTGGCGCAGCGCCTTCTCCATGCCCTCGATGTCGTGGCCGTCGAACGGGCCCGTGTAGCGCACCCCGAGCGTCTCGAAGAAGGCCGGCGGCTCGAACATCTCCCGCATGGCGGCGACCATGCCGTCGAGGCTCTTTTCGAGCTGGTGCCCGACCACGGGCACCTCCGACAGGATCCGATCGAGGCGCCCGCGGTTGCGCAGGTAGGTCGGGTTGACCCGGAGGCGGGCCAGGCTCTCTCCCAGCTTCGACACGGTCGGGGCGTAGGACCGGCCGTTGTCGTTCAGGACGATGATCGCCTTCTTGCCGGAGTGCCCGAGGTTGTTCAGGCCCTCGAACGCCATGCCGCCGGTGAGCGAGCCGTCGCCCACCACCGCGATGACGCGCCGGCCCTCCCCGAGCTCGCTCTCCTGCGCCACCGCCAGCCCGTGGGCGTAGCTGATGACGGTCGACGCGTGGCTGTTCTCGATCCAGTCGTGCTCCGACTCCTCCCGGCACGGGTAGCCGGACATGCCGCCCGCCTGGCGCAGCGTGCGGAAGCCCTCGATCCGCCCGGTGAGGATCTTGTGGACGTAGGCCTGGTGGCCGGTGTCCCACAGGAGGATGTCGCGGGGCGAGTCGAACACCCGGTGCAGGGCGAGGGTGAGCTCCACGGCGCCCAGGTTCGACCCGAGGTGGCCGCTCCCCGCCTGGGAGACGGCATCGACGATGAACTGGCGGATCTCGGCGGAGAGCTCACCGAGCTGCTCGTGCGTGAGGTCGCGCAGGTCGGCAGGACCCGTGATGGAGGGGAGGATCGGCAAGGGGCCCAACGGTACCGTCGAGGGGTGTCGGGAGGCACGCGAGCGGCCCCCGGGCAAGCGGGCAGGGGTAGGTTCCCGGCGTGAGCGCGCGACCGAGCACGCCGGCCGATGTGCTGGCCTTCCAGGCCGAGGCCTGCGGCATCGTGGGCTCCGAGCTCTACGCCCGCATCCTCCGCGGCGCCCTGGCGGACCTCCAGGCGGGTGGCGTCACGGCCCGGGTGCTGGCCGACCACCACGACGACCCGTTCAGCTCGGCGCTGGCGCTGCGGCTCCTGGGGCCGGTGCACCGCATCGTGCTCGAGGGACGGGCGCCGGCCCTGGCCGCCTGCTACCCGTCGGCCGGCGGCGACCCCGCCCACGGCGATCCGGTCGCCGCCTTCTTGGCCACGTTGGCCGAGCACCAGGAGGAGGTGGCCCGCCGGCTGGTCGACGGCGTGCAGACCAACGAGGTCGGACGGTCGGCGGCGCTGGTGGGGGGCTTCGCCGAGGTGGCCCGGCGGACCGGTCTCCCCCTGAGGGTCCTCGAGATCGGGGCCAGCGCCGGCCTCAACCTGCGCTTCGACCAGTACGCCTACGACACCGGCGCCCACGTCGCCGGCGACCCCGACAGTCCCCTGCGCTTCACGGGGGTGTGGGACGGTCCGCCGCCGGACCTCGGCCACGGATTCCCCGTCGCCGAGCGCCGTGGCTGCGACCGCAACCCGCTCGACCCGACCTCGGCCGCCGACCGGACGACCCTGCTGGCCTACGTCTGGCCGGACCAGGAGGAGCGCCTGCGCCGGCTGCGGCTGGCCCTCGAGATCGCCCAGCGGGTGCCGGTCCAGGTGGACCATGCCGACGCCGCCGAGTGGCTGGAGGACGAGCTGCGAGCGCCGGGGCCCGGGATGGCCACCGTCGTGGTCCACTCGATCGTGCTGCAATACCTCCCCCCGACCCGTCGCCAGCGGGTCCGCGACGCGGTGGCCGACGCAGGGCGGCGCGCCACCCCTGCATCGCCCGTGGCGTGGCTGCGGATGGAGCCGGCCACCGCCGACGCCGCCGAAGTGCGCCTCACGCTGTGGCCGGACGGCGAGGACCGGTCGCTCGGCACGGCCGGCTACCACGGCCCGCCCGTGCGCTGGCACGCTCCCTGACGGTTTGCTCGCCTGGGGGGCGGGGTACCCGTCCCCGCATGACCAGAACCCGCATCGCAGCACTCACCGCCACCGGCCTGCTGGGCCTCGCCTCCATCACCGGCCTGTCGGCCTGCTCCGACGAGGACAACGACGGCGGCACCACCGACGAGGAGATCCAGGACGGCAAGGACACCGTCACCTCCGTGGGCGACGAGCTCCAGGAAGAGGTCGACGCCCAAGACGAGGGCACGAACGAAGACGGCGAGTAGTCGTCATCCGGTCGGCCCCGCCCGTGACCGGCTCCGGCCGGTCACGGCGCGGGCCAGGCCGAAGCCGGCGGCGAGGCACAGCAGCCCGCCGACGCCGTCGATCCAGTAGTGGTTGGCGGTGACGAGGATGCATGCCAACGTGAGGGCGGGGTAGGCGATCACGAGGGCCCGTGCCCACCGCCGTCGCACGAGGGGCAGCAGCACGAGGGCGCTCCAGCTCGACCAGCCGATGTGCATGCTGGGCATGGCGGCGTACTGGTTGGACACGTCTTTCATCCCCTCGTTGCCGAAGGAGATCCAGCCGCCGTAGCGGTCGACCGTGTCGACGTAGCCGTACTTGTCGCAGTCGGGGGGCACGGGGTGGCCCGGCTGCCACCCGGCCGTCGCCTCCGGTGCGTAGAGGGGGCAGGCCCCGAACTGGCCGGGGTCGTCGAGCAGCCTCGGCGGCATCAGGGAGTAGGCGGCGAAGCCCACCACTGCCACGCAGGTCGTGAGGGCCAGCGTGTTCCGCCAGAGCGGGTACCGCTGGGGGTCGCGCCGGAAGAGCCACACCAGGGCCACGAAGGTCACGACGAAGTGGGCCATCCCGTAGTACACGTTCCACAGCCGGATGAGCCCGTGGCCGGGGAGGTCCAGATACCACTTCTGCAGGTGCGGCTCGACGTACAGGTGGAGCGAGCGCTCGAGGTCGATGACCCAGCGGGCGTGCTCATAGGCCGGGCCGGGATCGCCGCCGGCGGAGCCGAACTGGTTTCGGACGACGGAGTACACCGCGTAGACGGCGACGCCGAAGGCCACCTCCTTCCACCACCGCAGCTGTGACGGCGCGGTGGTCGCGCGGTCGGTGGCGACGTCGGTCATGGACGATGGATTAGCAGCCGCCAGCCCCTGTGCCGCGCCAGGGCCCACCCAGGGACCGAAAGGTCACGGCGCGCCAGCGATGACGTCGGCCGGTTCGGGCATCCTCCCGCCGACCGCGAAGGCGGGGGCACCGAGCAGGCTGACCCCGAGGTTCAGCAGGTAGAGCAGCAGCCCGAGCGCGATGGCGTCCTCGCTGGCCACGCCGAGGGGGCCGAGGAACAGCACGAAGGCGCCCTCGCGGATGCCGAGGCCCGAGATCCCGATGGGCAGGACCTGGGCGATGGCCACGGCCGGGAAGAACGCCAGCAGCGCGGTGAGCCCGGCCGGGCGCACGCCGAGGGCCTGGGCGGCGGCCACCGCGGCCAGCACGAGCACCAGCTGGTAGGCGAAGCCGACGAGGAGCACGTCGGCCGCCGCCCGCGGGTGGTGGCGGAGGCGGTCGACCCCCAGGTGGACGGCCCCGGCGAACCGGCGCCAGCCGTCCTTGGCCGCGAAGCGCCCGCCGATGCGCTGGTCGGCGACGGCGTAGAGCAGGATCCCGAGGGCGAGGAGGGTGGCGAAGGCCAGGCCGAGGGCCACCCGGGTGGCCGTGCCGAGGTGCTGCAGCGGGGGGTTCACGAGGAACCCGGCCACGCTGATGATGGGCAGCACCAACCATCCGGTCAGCCGCTCGAGGACCACGGACGCGAAGGTGCGGGGCGACTCGCCGGTCTCGCGGGCGAGGCGGGTGACGCGCAGCACGTCGCCGCCGATCGTGGTGGGGAGCACGTTGGAGACGAACTGCCCGGCCAGGTAGTGCGACAGCAGGCGGCGCAGGTCGGCGTGGAGGTCGAGGACCTCGAGGACCCGTTGCCAGCGCATCGCCGAGAGCACGAGCCCGCCCAAGGTCAGGCCCGCCGCTGCGATCAGCCACAGGACGGTGCGGCCCGACATCTCCGGCAGCACCTCGCTGAGATCGAAGGAGGGGACGCGCCAGACGAGCACGGCCAGCATCAGCAAGCTGAGGCCGATGCGCAACGCCAGTGACACGGCTTGCTTGCGGTTCACCCTGCCCCTCTGTCCCTCGATGGCCGCTCCATGGTACGCCCTGGCCGCCTCCGTCCGGCTGCGGGATCGAGCGTTTCGGCCGAAGGGAACCGTGGGTAGGCTCGGCCGCCATGGTCCGCAAGCTGCTCCTGGCGATTACCGCGCCGCTCCTCGTCCTCTCGGCCTGCGCCGACCGCTCCTCGGTCGAGACGTCAGGCGTGGCCGCCGCCGAGCCCGTCGACCTCCTCCGCCAAGCCCCCGACCGGGCGCTCGAGGCGGGCTCCGGGCGGATCGAGATGACCACCACCATGGTGATCGACGGCGTCACCCGCGAGCTGACCGCCACTGGCGCCTTCGCCGGCACTCGGGCCCGGCTCGAGCTGGACATGGGCGAGCTGCTCGCCGCCGAGGCGCCGGGCGAGTCCCTGCCGACAGGGGCTGACGAGCCGCTCGAGGTCGTGGTCGACGGGACCAGCACCTACCTGCGGATGCCGCTGCTGACCAGCCTCACCGGCGTCGACGGCTGGCTCTCGATGACGGCCGCCGACCTGGGCCAGAGCGGAGATCCGCTGGGGCTCGGTGCCGGCGGGACCAACCCGATGCAGATGCTGGACGCCCTGCGCGGCGTCAGCAGCGACATCGAGCCGATCGGTGCGTCGAGCGACGGCGAGACCCACGGGTACGAGGTGACGGTCGACCTCACGAAGGCGGCCGAGAAGCTGCCCGAGGCCATGCGCGAGGCCTACCGCGAGCAGGCCGCCTCTCTCGGCACGACCGAGCTGCCGCTGGAGGTGTGGGTCGACGGTGACGGCCTGGTCCGGGTCCTGAAGGTCGACCTCGCCGACCTGGCCGCCGGCGCCGAGGAGCTGGCCGGTTTCGAGTCCGGCCAGCTAGAGGTCCGCTTCTCCGACTACGGCGAGGACATCACCGTCGACGTGCCCGATCCCGCCGAGGTCACCCCCTTCACCGAGGTGATGGGCTCGATCGGGTCGGCCCGCTGATAGACGAGCGCTCGATCGAGGTCACCGGCACCATGGGCCCCGTCCCGCTGGCGATGGCCGAGGCGGGGGCCGGCGGTCGGCCCCTCGTGCTCGTCCACGGCTTCACGGGCGCCAAGGAGGACTTCACCGAGTGGCTCGACCCGCTGGCCGAGCGGGGCTGGCACGCCATCGCCTTCGACCAGCGGGGCCACGGGGCCAGCCACAAGCCCGAGGAGGAGGGCGACTACTCCTTCGATGCCTACGCCGCCGACCTGCTGGCCGTCCTCGACGCCATGGGGTGGGCCTCGGCGGTCGTGCTCGGCCACTCGATGGGCGGGATGGTCGTCCAGACGGCCGCGCTGCAGGCGCCGGAGCGCTTCGACGCGGTGGTGCTCATGGACACGTCCCACCGGGCCGTCCGGGCCGACCCCGACATCATCGAGCTGGCCGTCACGATCGCCCGGGACGAGGGCATGGCGGCGGTCATGGCCGCCCAGGAGATGGCGGGCTCCGCCGACCCCGTGGCCAACGAGATCAACGCCCGCCTGCAGGCCGAGCGCCCGGACTACAAGGAGTTCGGTCAGCGCAAGATGCTGGCGTCGTCCCCGGCGATGTACGCCGCGATGCTACGGTCGATCACCGACGCCACCCCCGAGCTCGACCGCCTGCCGGCTCTGGCGGGGCTCACGGTGCCGGCGCTGGTGATCGTGGGCGAGCACGACGGACCGTTCGTCAAGCCCTCTGAGCGGATGGCCGAGGCCATCCCGGGCGCGACGCTGGCCGTCATCCCGGGTGGCGCCCACTCCCCCCAGTTCGAGGCCCCCGACGCGTGGTGGGCGGCCCTGACGGCCTTCCTCGACTCGCTGTAGGCACGGTCAGCGGGCCTTCTCGAGGAAGTGCTTCGTGTCGACCACGACGCGGGTGACGCGTCCAGCCGCCACGAGGCCCCCGTGGTCGCTCACCGACACCGTGAAGGTGAGCCGGCGGCCCTCGACCTTCTCGAGGGTGGCCTCGGCGGCGACGGCGGAGCCGACCTTGGTCGGGGCGAGGTGATCGATCTGCACCCGCATCCCGACGGTCGTGTGCCCGGCTGGGAGGTCGCCCGCGACGGCGTGGAGGGCCGCTTCCTCGCAGAGGGCGATGAGCCGCGGGGTGGACAGGACGGAGACCTCGCCCGAGTGGTGTGCGATGGCGGTGTCAGCGTCGGACACGACCAGCTTGGCGCTGGCGTGCAGGCCGGGGGACAGGGTCACCCGGGTACGATATTCCCCACCCTGGCCGCCGGGTCAAAGGCGGGCCCACCCCCACGCCGACCCTCCGGAGGAGCTTCGTGCTCGACCAGGACCTGATCCAACGCACCCTGGGCGCCGCGCTGCGCACCGGCGGGGAGCTCGCCGAGATCTTCGTGGAGGACCGGGCCTCGTCCAACGCTCTCTTCGACGACGGCAAGGTGGAGAACCTCAGCTCGGGCCGTGACCGGGGGGCGGGGATCCGCGTGATCGTGGGCGACACCACCGGGTTCGCCCACACGGCGGACCTCTCCGAGGCCGGGCTGGCCGAGGCGGCGGAGGCCGCCGCCGCCGCCGCTCGGTCGGGCGGCGGGGGCGTCAACGAGGTGGCGCTGCAGCGCGTCACGGCGCCCCGTCCCAACGAGATCGAGGTGCTGCCGGAGTCCGTGGCCAAGGCCGAGAAGGTGGGTCTGCTGCGCCGGGCCGATGAGGCCGCTCGCGCCGCCGGGTCCGCCATCACCCAGGTCACGGCCCGCTACGGCGACAGCCGGCGGCGCATCCTCATCGCCAACAGCGAGGGCCTCCTCACCGAGGACGACCAGGTCCGCACGCTGCTGTCGGTCATGGCCGTCGCCTCCGGCGACACCGGCATGCAGACCGGCTACCAGTCGCTCGGGCGCACCGTCGGCTTCGAGCTCTTCGACCGCTACGACGTCGAGGACCTCGGCCGGGAGGCAGCCGAGCGAGCGCTGCTCAAGCTGGCCGCCCGCCCCGCCCCCAGCGGCACGATGCCCGTCGTCATCGGCCCCGGCGGGGGCGGCGTCCTGTTCCACGAGGCCTGCGGTCACGGCCTCGAGGCCGACCTCGTGGCCAAGGGGGCGTCGGTGTTCAAGGACCGGATCGGCGAGCGGGTGGCCGACGAGCGCATCACCCTGGTGGATGACGGCACGATGGCCGAGGAGTGGGGCGCCATCGCCGTCGACGACGAGGGCTCGCTGGCCCAGCGCAACGTGCTCATCGAGGACGGGATCCTCACCGACTACATGTGGGACCTGCTGCGCTCTCGCAAGGACGGCCGGCCCCGCTCCGGGAACGGCCGCCGCCAGAGCTACAAGCACCTCCCGATGGTGCGGATGACGAACACGTACGTGCTGGCCGGCCCCGACGAGCCCGACGACATCGTGGCCTCCACC
Organism: Acidimicrobiales bacterium; assembly: GCA_036275535.1. Lineage (GTDB taxonomy): Bacteria > Actinomycetota > Acidimicrobiia > Acidimicrobiales > VFJN01 > VFJN01. Next base: position 14,232 of record DASUDP010000129.1, read on the forward strand.
CCCAACGGGGTGTACGTGGCCCACCTCGGCGGCGGCCAGGTCAACACGGCCACCGGGGACTTCGTCTTCGGGATGACCGAGGCCTACCTCATCGAGGACGGCAAGATCACCGACCCGATCCGGGAGGGCAACCTCATCGGCAACGGCCCCGCCGTGCTGGCCAGCATCGACGCCGTCGGTCACGACTTCGCCATGGGCAGCCCCGGCATGTGCGGCAAGGACGGGCAGGGCGTGCCCGTCGGCGACGGCGTGCCCACCCTGCGGGTCCCCGCCCTGACCGTGGGCGGCACCGCCTGATGGCGGCCCGCCCGGTCGCCTACCCCGAGCTCCTCGACATCGCCTCCCGCATCGCCGACCGGGCCGGACCGGGCGAGCAGGTCGAGGCCTTCGTGGCCCGCAGCACGAGCACGACGGTCCGCGCCTACGAGGGCGAGGTGGAGTCGCTCACCCAGGCCAGCTCGGCCGGGGTGGGCGTACGGGTGATCATCGACCATCGAGAGGGCTTCGCCTACGCCGGCACGCTCGACGAGGCCGTCGTCCTCGAGGCGCTGGCCGAGGCCCGCGACAACGCCCGCTTCGGCGAGCCCGACGAGTTCAACGGCCTGGCCACGCCCGATGGGGTCGAGCCGGCGTCGCTGGACCTCTGGCCGGCCGGGCTGCCCGACGTCCCGACAGCCGACAAGGTGGCGCTGGCTCTGGAGCTCGAGCGCGCCACCACCGGTCGCGACCCACGGGTCCGAGGCGTGCGCGTCGCGATGTACAGCGACGGGCTCGGCGAAGCAGCCGTCGCCACGAGCACCGGGATCCGAGCCTGGGACCGCTCCGGCACGAGCTACCTGATGGTGCAGGCCCTCGCCACCCACGACGCTGAGACGCAGATCGCCGGCGGGCTGTCGGTCGGTCGTGAGCTCACGGACCTGTCGGTGGACGAGGCGGCCGACGATGCCGTGCTGCGGGCCACCCGGCTGCTGGGCTCCACGAAGCCGTCGACCCAGCGGGTCACGCTCGTGCTCGAGCCCCGCATGACGGCCACCATCCTCGGTCTCGTCGGCGGGATGCTGAACGGCGAGGCCGTCCTGAAGGGCCGGTCGCCGTTCGCCAACCGGGTCGGGGAGGCCATCGCCTCGCCGCTGCTCACCTTCGTCGACGACCCGACCGACGCCCGCAGCCTCGGGGCCGACACCTACGACGGCGAGGGCCTGGCCCGCCGCCGCAACGAGCTCGTGCGCGACGGCGTCCTCCAGGGCTTCCTGCAGAACACCTACACGGGTCGTCGCTCCGGCACGGCGTCCACCGGCTCGGCCTCTCGTGGCGTGTCCTCCACCCCGGGCGTCGGGGCGGGCGCGCTGGCCGTGGCCCCGGGAGCCGGCACCCACGACGAGCTCGTCTCTTCCGTGGGCACGGGCCTGTTCGTGACGTCCATGGCCGGCCTGCACTCGGGCGTCAACCCGGTCTCGGGGGACTTCTCCGTCGGCGTCGAGGGGCTGATGATCCGAGAGGGCGCGCTGGCCGAGCCGGTGCGGGAGGCGACCATCGCCTCCACCCTGCAGCGGCTCCTGCTCGACATCTCCGCCGTGGGCGCGGACCTCGAGTGGCTGCCTGACGGCACCGGGGGCGTCACGCTGGTCATCCCCGACGTCGCGCTGTCCGGCCAGTAGCGGGGTAGGTTCGCCCGCTCCATGCCGATCCTGCACGCCATCGTCCTGGGCATCACCCAGGGCCTGTCGGAGTTCCTCCCCATCTCGTCGAGCGGCCACCTCCGGCTGGTGCCGTGGCTGTTCGGCTGGGACGACTTCGCCGGGAACGAGCACCTCCACAAGACCTTCGACGTCGCCCTGCACCTCGGCACCCTGATCGGGGCCCTGGCCTACTTCTGGCCCGACGTCGTCCGCTACACCAAGGCCGGGCTGCGCCGCGACGCCCGTTCGACCACCGACGGCCGGCTGGCCTGGATGCTGGTGGCCTCGACGATCCCGGCCGGGATCACCGGGGCCCTCTTCGCCGACGTCATCGAGGAGAAGACGGGCTACATCTGGTTGATCGCCACGATGCTCGTCGTGTTCGGCATCGTGCTGGCCTGGGCCGACCGGCGCCCCGGGGTCCGCCACGTCGAGGACATGCGCCTGCGGGACGCCATGTTCATGGGCGTGGGCCAGGCCGTCGCCCTCCAGCCCGGCGTGTCCCGCAGTGGCGTGACGATGACCGCGGGGCGCCTGGCCGGCCTGGGCCGGGATGGCGCCGCCCGCTTCGCCTTCCTGATGAGCCTGCCCATCACGGCCGGGGCGCTGCTGTTCAAGGCCGTTGACGTGATCGACGGTGGCGGCATCCCCGACGGCTTCGTCGCCCCCTTCGCCTGGGGCATCGTCGCCTCGGGGATCACGGGCTGGTTGGCCGTCTGGGGCACGCTGCGGCTCATCCGCACCCGCACGTTCACCCCGTTCGTCGTGTACCGCGTGGTGGCCGGCCTCGCCGTCCTGGTCCTCTACACCGTCCGGTAGCCCAACGTCTCTGGACGCTGACGCACGCCATGCGCGCGCTGGGGTCCACAGACGTCGTGGGGTGGGTCACGCGCCGACCAGGGCGAGGGTGACGGCACCGGCTCCGAGGGCCACGGCGACGCGGGGCGCGTCGTCGCGGGGGACGGCGATCGTCGTGGCGTCCTCGCTCACGGCGACGACGAGGGCGCCGGCCACGAGCGTGAAGCCAGGCGGTCCGCCGCCGGCCGCATCGGGGGGCACGGCAACGACGACGTCGACCACGTCGCCGACGGCCAGCGGCGGGGTGAGCCCGGGCTCGGTCGGGATCGCCATGGCCCGGGCGCCGCGAGGGAGCCGGGCGGCGGGACCGCGCAGGCCCTGGCCGGCCATCCGCTCCGCCACGAGCACCTCACCGTCGACGATGGCCGCGCCGGCCACCGCGTCGGCCGGCGGCAGCTGGGTGAGGGCCGACGTGGGGACGGTGGCGCGGGGGCGGCGCTCGAGGGCCAGGACGGCGCCGTCGAGCGGGTCGCCCGGCTCGATGTCACGGGTGGCCACCACGACGGTTTCCGAGGGGCCCCAGCGGGCTCGGGCGGCGTCGGCCCCGGACACCGCGGAGGTGGCGGCCCCGGCCGAGGCGAGGGCGAGGGCGAGGCTGAGCAGCCACCACAGCCGGGGACGGCGCCGCAGCGCCAGGAGCGGGCTGGGGCGGGCCCGGGGCGGGCGACGGGGGGACGGCTTCGGGCGCAGCACGGCGCCTCCTCCACTCGAGGCAGCAGGGCGGGGGAAGCCGGAGGCGACGGTAGCGCCGTCCGTCGAGCGACGGAAGGCGTCGCTTCAGGTGCTGCTGGCGCTCGTGGTGCTCGCCGGCGCGGGGGACGAGCTGGAGGATCCGCCGTCCGAGCCGGTCGAGGTGGAGCCGCTCGACTCCGACGACGAGCTGCTCGAGGACGAGCCCGTCGAGGTGGTGGACGAGGTGCCGCGGCTGTCGGTCTTGTAGAACCCGCTGCCCTTGAACGAGATGCCCACGGCCCCGAAGATCTTCCGCAGCGCTTCGGCGCCGCAGCTCGGGCACGTGGTGAGGGCGTCGTCGGTGAAGGCCTGGACGACCTCCAGCTCCTCGCCGCACTCCTTGCACCGGTACTCGTAGGTGGGCACTGCCATCCTCCGTGGGGCTGCATCGCGTGGGCGGCCCACGCTGGTCGACCACATCGTCCCCGGCGTTAGCACTCGACACCGGGGAGTGCCAGCGTAGCGGGAGGGTCGGTGCGGTCGCCACGAGGGGTCGTCCGCCTAGCCTCCCCCTGTGGAGCTCGGATGGTCCCTCGTCGTCCCCGCCTACCTCCTCGGGACCTTCCCCACGGCCATCCTCGTCGGGCAGCGGCGCGGCCACGACGTCACCCAGGAGGGCTCGGGCAACCCGGGAGCATCCAACACCCTGCGCACGATGGGCCCGAGGGCGGGCGCGGCGGTGCTGGCGGGGGATCTGGGCAAGGGCGCGCTGGCGGCCGCGATGGGGCTGGCCACGGGGGATCGGGCCATCGGCGTGGCCTGCGGGCTGGCCGCCGTGCTGGGCCACGTCGCGCCCGTGACGCGGCGGTTCCGCGGCGGCAAGGGCGTGGCCACCGCCGCCGGCATGGCGTTCGTGCTGGTCCCCCTCGTGGCCCTCGTGCTGGCCGGCGTGTGGGCCATCGTCGTCAGGCTGAGCCGCACGGCGTCGGTGGGCTCGGTGGCCATCTCGGCGGGGCTGCCGCTCGGCGCCGCCCTGGCCGGCCGGCCGGCCGGCGAAGTGGCCGCCTTCGCCGTCTGCGGCGCCCTGGTCGTCCTGCGGCACCGGGAGAACCTGCGGCGCATCCGGCGGGGCGAGGAGCGCTCGCTGCGGCCCGGGGCCTGACGGAGCGCATCCGCCCGGTTACTAGCCTGGGCCGATGACCCGAGTCCGCAAGGCCGTCATCCCCGCTGCGGGGTTGGGCACCCGCTTCCTCCCCGCCACCAAGTCCCAGCCCAAGGAGATGCTCCCGGTGGTCGACAAGCCGGCCATCCAGTACGTGGTCGAGGAGGCCGTGCGGGCCGGCATCGACGACATCCTCATCATCACCGGGCGGGGCAAGCGCACCCTCGAGGACCACTTCGACCGGAGCCTGGAGCTCGAGGCCGAGCTGACGGCCAAGGGCAAGGGCGACGAGCTGGCCGAGGTCCTCCGCCTCGCCGACCTGGCCGACATCCACTACGTGCGCCAGGGCGAACCTCTCGGGTTGGGCCACGCGGTGTCGGTGGCCCGCAAGCACGTCGGGGACAGCCCCTTCGTCGTGCTGCTGGGCGACGACATCATGGAGGACTCCTCCACGGTGCTGAACGAGATGATCGCCGTGCACGAGCGCACCGGTTCCTCGGTGATCTCCTGCAAGGAGTTCCCCCCCGAGCAGATCAGCGCCTACGGCTGCGTGGCCTACGAGGACGCCGGCGATCGCCTGCTGCGGATCCAGAGCATCGTCGAGAAGCCCGACCCCGAGGACGCCCCCTCGTCCTACGCCGTCCTCGGCCGCTACGTCTTCACCCCCGGCATCTTCGACGCCCTCGACGAGGTGAAGCCGGGCAAGGGCGGCGAGATCCAGCTGACCGACGCCATCGGCGTCCTCCTCCAGAGCGAGGAGGTGCTCGGGTACACGTTCGTCCACGGTCGCTACGACGTCGGCAACAAGCTCGACTATCTGCGAGCCACCGTGGAGCTGGCCCTCGGCCGCGACGACCTGGGCCCCGAGTTCCGTGCCTGGCTGGCCGGCTACGTGAAGGAGCAGGGGATCGCCTGAGCTGGTCCAGCGGGCCGCGCTCGGGGCATCCGTAGGATCGCTGACGTGCTGATCCCTCTCCGCGACGCCCAGGACCACGTGCTCGAACGGGTCGCCGCCCTGGCGCCGGCCACCGTCGCGCTGGCCGACACCCGGGGGCTGGTGCTGGCCCAGGCCGTCACCGCCGGTGAGGCCGTGCCCCCGTTCGCCAACTCGGCCATGGACGGGTACGCGGTCGTGGCGGCGGACACCACCGGGGCTTCGGCCGACGCGCCGGTCACCTTGCCGGTGGTGGCGGAGGTCGCCGCCGGACACCCCGCGCCGCGCCCGCTGGCCCCCGGCGAGGCGATGCGCATCTTCACCGGGGCGCCGATGCCGGACGGTGCCGACGCCGTCGTGATCGTCGAGCACACCGACCGCCTCGACGGCGACGCCGTGGCCATCCACGCGGCGGCCGGGGCAGGGGACCACATCCGGGCCGCTGGTGACGACGTCCGCCCCGGCGACGTCGTGCTCCAGGGCGGTGAGCTGCTCGGCCCGGGGCACCTCGGCGTGCTGGCCACCATCGGTGTCACCGAGGTGTCCGTCCACCGCCGCCCCTGTGTGGGCGTCCTGTCCACCGGGGACGAGCTGGTGGCCGGCGGCGGGCCCCTGCAGCCGGGGCAGATCCGCGAGTCGAACGGGCGGACCCTGCTGGCCCTGCTGGCCGAGGACGGCTTCGAGCCGGTCGACCTCGGCGTGGTGGCCGACGACGACGCGGCCATCACCGCCGCCATCGAGGGGGCCGCGTCCCGTTGCGACGCGGTGCTGACGAGCGGGGGCGTGTCCATGGGGGACATCGACCTGGTAAGGGTGGTGCTCGACCGCATCGGCGACATGCGCTGGATGCAGATCGCCATCCGGCCGGCCAAGCCGTTCGCCTTCGGGCTGGTGGGGCAGGGGGTGCCGGTGTTCGGGCTCCCGGGGAACCCGGTCTCGTCGATGGTCAGCTACGAGCTGCTGGCCCGTCCCGCGCTGCGCCGGATGGCCGGCCACCCCCGGCTCCGCTGGCACCGTCCCGCCGTCGCCGCGGTGGCCGTCGAGCCGCTGGCGCGGCGTCCCGACGGCAAGCTCCACCTCGCCCGCGTGGTGGGGGAGCGGCGCCCCGACGGCACCCTCGAGGTCCGCTCGGCCGGCGGCCAGGGCTCGCACCACCTCACCGCCATGGCCCGGGCCGACGGGTTGGCTCTCGTGCCCGACGGCGACGGCCTCGCCGCCGGCGACGCCGTGCGGGTCCTGCTCCGCGCCGAGGTGTGACCGTCGGGGCGAGGTGCCCGGGTCGGCGTGAGGTCGGCGGGCCGTAACCTGGCGCGATGGCCGATCCCGTGGAGCCGGAGGTGCCCCGGCCGCTCGTCGACTCGTTCGGGCGGGTGCACCGCGATCTGCGCATCTCGGTCACCGACCGGTGCAACTTCCGCTGTACCTACTGCATGCCGGCCGAGGGCCTGCAGTGGCTGCCCCGGGCGGAGGTGCTCACCTTCGAGGAGCTCGAGCGGGTGGCCCGGGTGCTCGTCGATCGCCACGGCATCCGCTCGATCCGCCTGACCGGTGGCGAGCCGACGGTCCGGGCCCACCTCCCGGTGCTCGTCGCCAAGCTGGCCGGCCTGGGCGTCGACCTGGCCCTCACCACCAACGGCGCCACGCTGCGGGCGGTGGCCGGCGAGCTGGCCGACGCCGGCCTGCGCCGGGTCAACGTGTCGCTCGACTCCCTCCAGGCCGAACGCTTCGAGGCGCTGACCCGCCGCGACGAGCTGCACCACGTGCTCGACGGCATCGACGCCGCCGTCGAAGCCGGGTTGGCCCCGGTGAAGCTGAACGTGGTGGTCGTGCGGGGCGTGAACGACGACGAGATCGTCGACCTCGCCGCCTACGGGCGCGACCGGGGTGTCACCGTGCGCTTCATCGAGTTCATGCCGCTCGACGCCAGCGGCACCTGGGCCAACGACCAGGTCGTCACGCAGGCCGAGATCCTGGAGCGGGTCGGTGCCGTGTTCCCCCTCGAGCCGATCGTGCGGGGCCACGAGCCGGCCGAGCGGTTCCGCTACGCCGACGGGCGGGGCGAGGTCGGGGTGATCCCGAGCGTCACCCGGCCGTTCTGCGAGCAGTGCGACCGGATCCGGTTGACCGCCGATGGCCAGCTGCGCAGCTGCCTGTTCTCCCTCGCGGACCACGACCTGCGCACCGTCCTGCGCTCGGGAGGATCCGATGACGACCTCTCCGAGGCCATCGAGGCTTGCGTCGGCGCCAAGTGGGCCGGCCACGCCATCAACCAGGTGCAGTTCATCCGTCCCGGGCGGTCCATGAGCCAGATCGGCGGCTGACCAGCAGGACTAGGCTCCCGGCATGTCCGACCGCGGCTTCACCCACCTCGATCCGCTGGGCCGAGCCCGCATGGTCGATGTCACCCCGAAAGAGCCCAGCCACCGGCGGGCCGTCGCCCGGGCCCGGGTGCACATGCAGCCCGACACCACCTCCCTCGTGGCCAAGGGCGCGGTGAGCAAGGGCGACGTCCTGTCCGTAGCCCGCGTCGCCGGCATCCAGGCGGCCAAGCGCACCCCCGATCTGATCCCGCTCTGCCACCCGCTGCTCGTGGGCTCGGTGCTCGTCAACTTCCGCATCGAGGACACCTGGATCGAGGTCGAGGCGGCGGTGGACACGGTCGACCGGACCGGCGTCGAGATGGAGGCCCTCACCGCCTGCACGGTCGCCGCCCTCACGATCTACGACATGTGCAAGTCCGTCGACCGCTCCATGGTGATCGGTGACGTGGCCCTCTGGGAGAAGACGGGCGGCCGCTCCGGCACCTACCGCCGTGGCCCCCTCGACGACGAGCTGGGCCTCGATCTCTGACCGTCCGACCCCGACTGGTGCTTGCAGGAGTTCGCACTTTTGGTGGCGCACTCGGTAGGTTCGTAGTACAACCGTAACGATCTTCAGCCGTCCGTCATGGTCGGCACCCGATCGTTGCAACCGAACTCAACGACCCGCCGGGCGGCCGAGCATCCCCGATGTCTCACCAGGCGCCGGGTACGGTCCACAACACGTGAAGGACGGCAACGGAGCGTGACCACCGTGCTCGTACTAGTGATCCTGGCGGCCATCTGGGCCGCAGTGCTCGTGCCCCCCTACCTCCAGAACCGGCGGGAGACCCGCCCGGGCGACTCCATCGCCAGCTTCCGGAGCCAGCTCTCGGTGCTCGAGCGCACGACGCCCGGCAGCCGCTCCAACGTGTCCCGCTTCGATGTGGGCCGCTACGAGGTGCCCCGCTACGCCCCCAACGCCCGCCGCAGCGGTGCGGCGCCGGTCGCCCTGCGCCGGGCCGCGGCTCGCCGTCGTCGCCGGGACGTCTTCCTCACCCTCTTCGGTGCGGTGGGTGTGACCTTCGTGCTGGCCGTCGCCCTGGGTGGGTCGGTGTGGATGCTCCACCTGCTCGTCGACGTCCTCTTCGGGGCCTACGTGCTCCTGCTCATCAGCCTGCAGCAGCAGAGCGTCGAGCGCGAGGAGAAGGTGCGCTACCTGGCCCCCGCCCGCAGCGTGGGCCGTCCGAGTGCCGACCAGATGCTCCTGCGCCGCTCCGGCAGCTGATCGACATCTCGATCTGATCCGACGCGACAGCGCCCCGGCTCCGGCCGGGGCGCTGTCGCTTGTGGGGTGGTCGGTGTCAGACCGTGCCGCGGCGGTCGCGGAAGATGCTGTACCCGCCGGGGCCGACCACGACGGCCGCGATCAGCAGCAGGATGCCGAGGATGATCTGGCCTTGCAGGAGCTGCACCACGCCGATGATGGCGAGGACGGCAGCCAGGATGAATGCGAGCATCTGAACCTCCAGGTCGTTGGTGACCCGCCCCTACCCCGACCCGCCCCGGCGTAGTCCGCCTCGTCCCGCCGCGAGCGTCCGTGTCTCGCCGCTTCGGGCGGCGGGTAGCAGAGGGGCGGCAGGCGAGACAGCGGAGCTGAGGACCGCTGAGGAGGAGGCAGGGTTCCGTGGGCAGGCACACCGACTTCGAGCTCGACCGGCGGTGGGCGGTGGACGCCAGCGGGCTGATGGCACTCGTGGCCGGCGGGATCTTCCTGGTCGTCGGGGCGATCGCGCTCGTCGACCTCGGCACCGGTGACTTCCCGAGTCCCGTCCGGGCGGAGGTGCTCGGCTTGGGCCTCACGCAGATCTGGGCGATCGGCAGCATCGTGCTCGGCCTGCTCTTCCTCGGCGGCGTCGGGGGCTACGGCCGCAGCCTCATCACCCTGGCGGGCGCGGTGGCCGTCGTCGCCGGCATCGTCGCCATCTCGGCCCACGACCGACTCGACCCCACGCTGGCCGCGAGCACGTCGTACGGCTGGACGACGCTGGTCGTCGGCGGTGTCGTCCTCCTCGGGGCCATCGCCGTCCCGACCGGCGACACCCAGCGGCGAGAGAGCGTCGTCGAGCGGCGCAGCGGCGCGTTCGACGGCTGATCCGGCCCGCACCCTCGGCGCGCTACCCTGACGTCTCCCTTCGGGGGTGTAGCTCAGTTGGCTAGAGCGCTTCGGTCGCATCGAAGAGGCCGTGGGTTCGAGTCCCATCACCTCCACCCTGGGCGAGAGCCGAAACCGCTGGTCACAGCCGGTTTCGGCTCTCACCAGTTTTCGCCGGCCTTGACCGGTAGAAACCCCGTTTCGCGCTCCGGAGTGGCAGGAATGTGGCACGACGATTGCCGACGCAAGCAGCGACGCTGAGGGGTCTCGGCGTCCCCGGTAGGTGACGGAGACTCGGCCAGCGGGAGGAATTGGCACCAGCCGGGCGTCCCGTGGGACGGGCATACTCACGCGGTGCGATCGAACGAGCGACGCGTCCGGGTGTCGTGGTTCCAGCGTGCGTTGCTCGTCGTCGGTATGGGGACTCGCCTCATGCTCGCTGGGTTGGTCGTCGGCCTCGTGGTTGGAGACCTTCTCGGCATGGGACACGCTCCGGCGTACGCGGGGTGGGGCTTCGTCGCTGGGGTCGCTCGGGCACTCCTCATGGGCGTGTGGGTGACGACGCAGGGGGTGCGTGTTCGCAACCCCTGGCGCAGCTACAGGGTCGCCTGGTCGGACGTTGGGAAGGTCGTCGACTTCCGGCCGCCGCAACCCAACATCGGATTCGGTGGCGTCGTCCCCGCCCTCATCCTCGCCCACGGGTCGAAGCAGCTTCCGCTGTACCCCTTGCTCGCTGTCGGACCCTGGACGGGGCGATTGGGTAGCTACAACCGCTACCTCCGCGACAGGGCCGAGGCGATTGGCCTGCGGGTCACCGATGTCGACTTCCTCCGACGGCGCCTCAGCGTCCGCCAGACAGTCGAGGAGGTGAGCGGTCACGTTCGGGTCATTGCGGCCACCAAGAGCGAGGCAGGGCGCCGCACGTTCGCTCTGCCAGCCTTTCTCGTCGACGAGCTCGCCGCCCACGTCGCTCGGTACCGCCCGAAGGCCGGGGTCGACGACCTCGTGTTCCTCGGCCCGAGGGGTGGGATGCTCCGCCGCAGCTTCGAGGCCCGCATCTTCCGCCCGGCGGTCGAGGCCGCCGGTCTGCCGCCGGCCCTGACGTTCCACGGTCTGCGCCACGTCGCCACGACGCTGATGATCGCCAACAACGAGCACCCGAAGGTCATCCAGCACCGTCTCGGCCACGCCGACCCGGCGATGTCCCTCGGCGTCTACGGCCACGTCCGCGACGACCTCGACCAAGCGGCGGCGCGTCGTCTCGACCTGCTGTTTCGTTCAACCGGCGACAAGGCCTCGCCCGAGCCCCGAGCGCGTGCCCGCGTCAGGCCAGGCTCATGAAGATCGGATCCTCGAGC
>DASUDP010000130.1:0-30862 GCA_036275535.1 Acidimicrobiales bacterium
GCTGGCCCCCGAGGTGGGGGCGAACCGGCGCAGTCGGAGGCTGTTCGACACCACGAACACGCTCGAGAACGCCATGGCGGCGCCGGCGATCAGCGGGTTGAGGAGCCCCGCCGCCGCCAGGGGGAGGGCGGCCACGTTGTAGGCGAAGGCCCAGAACAGGTTGCCCTTGATGGTGGCCAGCGTGCGCCGGGACAGGCGGATGGCGTCGGCGGCCGCCCGGAGGTCGCCGCGGACCAGGGTGAGGTCCGACGCCTCGATGGCCACGTCCGTGCCCGTGCCCATGGCGAGCCCGAGGTCGGCCTGCGCGAGGGCGGCGGCGTCGTTGACCCCGTCCCCGACCATCGCCACGACCTTCCCCTCGGCCTGGAGGCGACGGACGACGTCCACCTTGTCCTGGGGGAGGACCTCGGCCATTACCTCGGTGATCCCCACCTGGGCGGCGACGGCGCGGGCGGCCCGCTCGTTGTCGCCCGTGAGCAGGACCGGGGTGAGCCCGATCCGGGCGAAGGTGGCGACCGCCTCGCCCGAGGTGGGCTTCACGGTGTCGGCCACGACCACCACGCCGCCGACGGCCCCGTCCCACGCGGCGATGACCGGCGTCTGGCCCTGGGCCTCGGCGGCATCCATGGTGGCGCGCAGGTCAGCCGACGGGTGCAGGCCCCAGTCGGCCAGGAACCGCTCCCGCCCAGCCACCACGGCGTGGCCCTCGACGACGCCCTGCACGCCCAGGCCCTGGGAGCTGGCGAAGCCCTCCACCGAGGGCAGGGCTCCGACCTCGCGGCGGGCCCCCTCGGCGATGGCGGTGCCGATCGGGTGCTCGGAGGCGTCTTCGATGGCGCCGACCAGCCGCAGCAGCTCCCGGCGCTCGACGCCGGCGGCGGGGACGACGTCCACGAGCGACATCCGGCCCGTCGTCACCGTGCCCGTCTTGTCCAGCACGATCGTGTCCACCTGGCGAGTCGACTCGAGGACCTCCGGGCCCTTGATGAGGATGCCGAGCTGCGCGCCGCGCCCGGTGCCCACGAGCAGGGCGGTGGGCGTGGCGAGCCCGAGCGCGCACGGGCAGGCGATGATCAGCACGGCCACCGCCGCGGTGAACGCGGTGGCGCTGTCGAAGCCGGCGCCCAGCCAGAACCCGAGCGTGCCCACGGCCAGCGCGATCACGACGGGCACGAAGATGCCCGACACGCGGTCGGCCAGGCGCTGGACCGGGGCCTTGCCGGTCTGGGCCTCGGTCACCAGGCGAGCGATCTGGGCCAGCTGGGTGTCCGCCCCGACCTGGGTGGCCCGCACGACGAGGCGGCCCCCGGCGTTCACGGTGGCCCCTGCCACGGGGGTGCCCGGTCCCACCTCGACGGGCACCGGCTCCCCGGTCAGGAGGGAGGCGTCGATGGCGGAGGTGCCCTCCTCGACCACGGCGTCGGTGGCCACCTTCTCCCCGGGGCGCACGACGAAGCGATCGCCCACGGCCAGCTGCGCGATCGGGATGCGCACCTCGGCGCCGTCGCGGAGCACCGCCACGTCCTTGGCGCCGAGCTCCAGGAGGGCCTTGAGGGCGGCGCCGGACCGGCGCTTGGCCCGGGCCTCGAAATACCGGCCGCCCAGGATGAACACCGTCACCGCGGTGGCCACCTCGAGGTAGATCTCGTGGGTCCCGGTCCCTCGCTGGACGTCGAAGCTGAACGACATGGTCATGCCCGGCTGGCCCGCCTCGCCGATGAACAGCGCCCAAAGGGACCACCCGAAGGCGGCCAGCACGCCGACGGAGATGAGGGTGTCCATGGTGGCGGTGGCGTGCCGGAGGTTGGCCCAGGCGGCCCGGTGGAAGGGGAGGGCGCCCCAGACGACCACCGGCGCGGCGAGCGTGAGGGAGAGCCACTGCCAGCTCTCGAACTGGAGGGCCGGGACCATCGCCATGGCGACGACCGGCACGGTGAGGGCGAGGGAGATCAGCAGCCGGGTGCGCAGGGGGGCGGTGTCATCGGGTTCGGCTCCGGCGCCTCCGTCAGCCGGGCCATCGGCGGGAGCGGGCAGGTGGGCGCTGTAGCCCGCCGCCTCCACCTGGCCGACGAGCTCGTCCACCGAGACGCCCTCGGGCGCGGTCACGGCCGCCTGCTCCAGGGCGTAGTTCACCGTGGCGGTCACGCCGTCGAGCTTGTTGAGCCGCTTCTCGATGCGCATGGCGCACGAGGCACAGGTCATTCCCTCGATCTCGAGGGTGACGCGCCGGGTCCCGGTGTCGATCGCCATCAGCCGAAGCCTCCGTCGTGCTCGTGGGTGGTGGCCGCAGGGGCGACGTCGGGCTCGGGGCCAACGGCGGCGCCGATGGCCGCCCCGGCGCCCAGCGCGCCGGCGAGGACGACGGCGTAGGCGAGGAGCCGCCCGGCCGGGCCGAGGCTGTGGCGCGGGGTGTCGTCGTCGGCGGACGTGCGCATGCTGGGCTCCTCTCCGGCCGGGTCGCGATCTCCAGCCCTCGCAGCATACCCCCTGGGGGTAATAAGTCAACCCTGCCGTCGAGTACCCCGGGAGGGTATGGTTGCGATGACGACGAGGAGGGCCTGTGGCTGAGCGCGGCTATTCGATGGACAAGGACGAGTATGGCAAGCGGTTGCGGCGGATCGAGGGTCAGGTACGGGGCATCGAGCGGATGATCGAGGCCGACACCTACTGCATCGACGTGCTGACCCAGGTGGCGGCCGTGACGAAGGCGTTGCAGTCGGTGGCGGTCGGCCTGCTCGACCAGCACATCCGGCACTGCGTGACCCACGCCGAGGCCGGCGCCATCGACGAGATGGTCACCGAGGCCACGAGGGCCATCGAGCGCCTCATCAAGAGCTAGCGGCACCCGGCCCGCGTCGGCGAGCAGTGAACCGATCGGCGCGACGGCGCGACAGAGGAGGCAGTCGCTGCGGCAGCCGGCCGCGGCAGGAAAGGAACCCATGTCCTCCTCTCGACGCATGCAGCGCTACGTCCTCGCTCCCACGATCGCCCTCGGTGTGCTCGGGGCCGGGGGTGCCGCGCTGGCCGCAGGCAGCTCGGCCCGCTCGACCGGACCCGACTACGCGTACGGCTCGGCGAACCCCTTCGCCGACGCCTCGGCCGCGGTGCACGTCGTGCACACCGGCGCCGGCGGCACCCACGTCACCCTCAACGTCTGGGGCGTCGACGCGCCGGCCCGCCAGCGCTTCGGTGCCCACGTGCACCAGAGTCCGTGCGGCACCAGCGGGGCGGCGGCGGGCGCCCACTACCAGCACGCCGGCGCCGCCGGCTCCCTCGAGGAGCGCGAGGTGTGGCTGGACGTGACCATCGACGAGGACGGCAACGGCCGCTCCAAGGCCACCCGGCCCTGGTCGCTCGACGAGGCCACTCCCCGCTCGGTGATCATCCACGCGCTGCCGACGGACGGCGCTGGCGCGGCTGGCCCCCGGCTGGCCTGTATCGACCTCGACGGCCAGGGCTGACGCCGAACCTGCCGTTGGGCCCTGGCTCGCCCGCGAGCGGGCCGGTTGGATGGGGGACATGGGACCGGTCTCGGCGGTGGCGTGGACGGGGCCGGTCGAGGAGGTGGCCCGGGCCGTCGGGGCCGACCTCGCCGCCGGCCTCGACGCGGACGAGGCGGCCCGCCGCCTCCGGGCCGAGGGCGCCAACGTGCTCGTCGAGCGGGCCCGCCCCGGGCCGGGCCGAATCCTGCTCCGCCAGCTCACCAACACCATGACGGTGGTGCTGGCGGCGGCGGCGGTGATCACCGCGGTGGTCGGCGATGTCGCCGACACCGTCGTGATCGTCGTCATCGTGGCGCTGAACGCCGGGGTCGGCTTCGTGCAGGAGCACCGGGCCGAGCAGGCGATGGCCGCGCTGCGCGAGCTGACCACCGACTTCGCCACCGTCGTGCGCGACGGTTCCCGGAGGGAGGTCCCGGCTCCCGACGTGGTCAGGGGGGACCTGGTGGAGCTGGCCACCGGCGACGTCGTGCCCGCCGACCTGCGCCTGGTCGAGGTGCACGGCCTCCGCATGGACGAGGCCACCCTCACCGGGGAGTCCGAATCGTCAGCGAAGGTGGCGCGGGCGCTGGCGCCCGACGAGGGGCGGCGGGTCGGCGACCGGCAGAACATGGCCTTCAAGGGCACGTCGGCCACGTTCGGCCGCGGTCGGGGGGTGGTGGTGGCCACGGGCATGGCCACGGAGCTGGGCCAGATCGCGACCTTGCTGCAGGCCGACGGGGCCGACGACGCGACCCCCCTCCAGCGCCGCCTGGCGGCCCTGGGCCGGCGCATGGCCGGTGCCGCCGTCGTCGTCTGCGCGGTGGTGTTCGCGGCGGGCGTCGGGCGGGGGGAGCCGGTGGAGGAGATGTTCCTCACCGCGGTGAGCCTGGCCGTGGCCGCCATCCCGGAAGGCCTGCCCGCCGTCGTCACCGTGGCCCTCGCCCTCGGGGCCCGGCGCATGGCCGAGCGCCACGCCGTCATCCGGCGCCTCCCGGCGGTCGAGACGCTGGGCTCCGTCACGGTGATCTGCTCCGACAAGACCGGCACCCTGACGGAGAACCGGATGACGGTCGAGCAGGTCTGGACGCCGCAGGGGCGGTACTCGGTCGAGGGGCATGGCTACGCGCCGGAGGGGCGCATCAGCGGCACGGGCGACCCGAGCGAGGACGCGCACCTGCTCCGGCTGGCCGCCGTGGCCGCCGCCTGCAACGACGCCGAGCTCCACCCGGTGGACCACAGCCACCTCGACTGGGCGCTCACCGGTGACCCGACCGAGGGCGCCCTCCTGGCCTTCGCCGGCAAGCTGGGGGTGGAGCCTCACGACGTGGCGCGGCGGTGGCCGCGGACGGCCGAGATCGCCTTCGACGCCAACCGCCGGCGGATGACGACCGTCCACCGGGACGGGGGGCACTGGTGGGTGGCCACCAAGGGGGCGCTGGGAGCGCTGCTGCCGCTCCTCGAGGAGGCCGACCGCGAGATCGTGGCCGAGGCGCGCCGGGTGGCCGACGCCCTCGCTGACGAGGGCTACCGGGTGCTGGCCCTCGCCGAACGGCGCCCCGATGCGCTGGTCGAGCCGCTCGATCGCATCGAGGAGGGCATCCACCTGCTCGGGCTGGTGGCCATCGCCGATCCGCCCCGCCCGGAGGTGGCGGCGGCGGTGGCCGAGTGCCGCACGGCGGGGATCAGACCGGTCATGATCACCGGAGACCACCCGCGCACGGCCCGCGCCATCGCCCGCCGGCTCGGTCTGCTCGACCACGACGGCGCCGAGGTGCTGACGGGCGATGTGCTCGACACCCTGGACGACGCCGCCCTCCGCCAGCGCATCAGCGACGTCAGCGTGTTCGCTCGCACCGATCCCGAGCAGAAGCTCCGCCTCGTCGACGCGTGGCGGGCCGACGGGGCGGTGGTGGCCATGACCGGCGACGGCGTCAACGACGCGCCGGCCCTGCGCCGGGCCGACATCGGGATCGCCATGGGCGTGATCGGCACGGACGTCAGCAAGGAGGCGGCCGACATGGTGCTGGCCGACGACGACTTCGCCACGATCGTCCACGCCGTCGAGGAGGGCCGCCGGATCTACGACAGCATCCGCCGGTTCGTCCGCTACCTGCTCACCACGAACTCCGGTGAGATCGCGGTGATGTTCCTGGCCCCCCTCTTCGGGCTGCCACTGCCGCTGCAGCCCATCCAGATCCTGTGGATCAACCTCATCACCGACGGTCCGCCGGCCGTGGCGCTCGGGATGGAGCCCGCCGAGCCCGACGCGATGCGGCACCCGCCCCGACCGCCGGGCCAGTCGATCCTCGCTGGCGGGCTGTGGCAGCACGCCGTTTGGGTCGGTCTCCTCATGGCGGCCGTCGTCCTGCCCCTGCAGGCCCTGGCCCGCTCCGCGGGCTGGCCCTGGCAGACGATGGTCTTCACGACGCTGGCCTTCCTGCAGCTGGGGCACGCCCTCGCCGTGCGATCGGAGCGCCGCTCCCTCCTCGCTCTGGGCCACCGCAGCAACCCGTGGATCGGCCGGGCCGTGGCAGCCAGCGCGGTGGCGCAGCTGGCCATCGTCTACCTCCCCGGCTTGCACGGCGCCTTCTCGACCGAGACCCTCACCGCGGTGCAGCTCCTGGTGGTCCTGGTGCTCTCCACCACCGTCCTCGTCGCCGTGGAGCTGGAGAAGGCGCTCCGGCGCCGCCGCCCGGCGAGGTGACCATCGGCCCTGGTCAGGGTCCTGTCCCGGACGGAGAGTGGATGCGTCCCCTGACCGAGGGAGGACCGCGGTGCGCTTCAGGGATCGTGCAGAGGCCGGCCGTCTGCTGGCGGAGGCGCTGGCGCCGCTCGGCCCCGAGGGGCCCGTCGTCATCGGGCTGCCACGCGGCGGCGTCCCCGTGGCCGCCGAGGTCTCGAAGCTCCTCGACGCCCCCCTCGACGTGGTGGTGGTCCGCAAGCTCGGGCACCCGGCGCAGCCCGAGCTGGGCGTGGGGGCCATCGGCGAGGACGGTGTGGTGGTCGTCAACCAGGGCCTCGTGGCCCGGACGGGGGTCCACCGGGCTGACCTCGACGCGATCGCCGACCGCGAGGCCGCCGAGCTGGCCCGCCGCGTCGAGCTCTACCGGGGCGGGCGCCCGCGCCTGGCCGTCGCCGGCCGGACCGTCGTCCTGGTCGACGACGGCCTGGCCACGGGCTTCACCGCCCGGGCCGCCATCGAGCTGCTGCACCGCGATGGCGTGGCGCGGCTGGTGCTGGCCGTGCCGGTGGCGCCGGCGGACACGGTGCGGGAGCTGGGGGAGCTGGTGGACGAGGTCGTGGCGCTGCGGACCCCGGGGAGCTTCCAGGCCATCGGCCAGTGGTACGAGGACTTCCACCAGGTGGACGACGCCACGGTGACCCGCTGCCTCGCCGAGGCGGTGGGGCGCGGCGGGTCCGGCCCGTCACCGGAGCGCAGCACCCTCGAGGAGGCGATGCGCGACGGCGAGGTGGAGGTGCAGGTCGGCGGGTTGCGCCTCGGAGGCAGCCTGGTGGTGCCGGGCCACCCCCTGGGACTCGTCGTGTTCGCGCACGGGAGCGGCAGCAGCCGGCACAGCCCGCGCAACCGCTTCGTGGCCGGGGTGCTGAACCGGGCGGGCCTGGCCACGCTCCTGTTCGACCTCCTGACCGATGCCGAGGCGGAGGACCGGCGCAACGTGTTCGACGTCGAGCTGCTCGGTCGACGGCTGGCGGGGGCCATCGCCTGGTGCCGCGACGAGGGGTTGCCCGAGCCGATCGGGTGCTTCGGGGCCAGCACCGGTGCCGCGGCCGCGCTGATCGCGGCGGCCGAGCCGGCCAAGGGCGTCGCGGCGGTGGTGTCCCGCGGCGGGCGGCCCGACCTGGCTGGTGCGCACCTCGGTGCCGTCACGGCCCCGACGCTGCTCGTCGTGGGAGGAGACGACACGGAGGTGCTGCAGCGCAACCGGTGGGCGGCCGAGCGGTTGAGGGCGTGCGAGCACGAGGTCGTGGTGGTGCCGGGGGCGACGCACCTCTTCGAGGAGCCCGGCACCCTCGCCGCCGCGGCCGAGCTGGCCCGGGACTGGTTCCTGCGCCAGCTGCGTCCGTCCTGACGCCGCGGCATCGGGGACCTTCGACCCTTCCGACCCACCGGCGGCCGCCGGGACACTGGAGGCAGCATCGAGAAGGGATCCGCCATGGACCACAACCACCAGGTCCTCGATGACCTCCGCGCTCCGACGAAGGACCTCCGTCGGGCCATCCCCGAGACGTGGGCCTCCTTCGTCTCGCTCCATGGTGCGGCCATGGCCGAGGGGGAGCTGCCGACCGCGCTGAAGGAGGCGGTGGCCATGGCCATCGGCGTCGTCAAGCGCTGCGACGGCTGCATCGCCTACCACGCCAAGGGAGCGGCGCGGGCCGGAGCGACCAAGGAGCAGGTGGCCGAGATCCTCGGCGTCACCCTCCTCATGGACGGCGGGACGGCATCGGTGTACGCCCCCCGGGCGTGGGCCGCCTTCCTCGAGTTCAGCGAGGCCGCCGTCCCGGAGCCCAGGATCGCATCCTGATGGCCCCGCTCGTCGTCTGGTTCGACGCCATCGGCAAGGACGACACCGCGGTCGTCGGCGGCAAGGGCGCCAACCTGGGTGAGATGGCGGCCGCCGGCCTCCCCGTCCCGCCGGGGTTCGTCGTGACCGCTGACGCCTTCCGCGTGGCGATGGACGAGGGCGGCGTCCGATCCGAGCTGCAGGAGCGCTTCGCCGCGGCATCGGCCACGGCGGACGACCCGGCCGCCCTGGCGGAGGCCGCCGCAGATCTCAAGGCGCTGGTGCGCAAGGCCGGGGTGCCGGCCCTCGTGGCGGCCGCGGTGCTCGACGCCTACCGGCGGATCGGCGAGGACGTGCCCGTCGCTGTGCGCTCGTCGGCCACCGCCGAGGACACCGCCGGGACCTCCTTCGCCGGCATGCACGAGACCTTCGCCAACGTCGTGGGCCCCGATGCCGTCCTCGGGCGCCTCGTGGACTGCTGGGTGTCGCTCTTCGGGGAGCGGGTCATCTCGTACCGGGCCAGCCAGGGCCTCGACGAGGAGCCGGTGATCGCCGTCGTGGTGCAGCGGATGGTCGCCTCCGATCGCTCGGGCGTGCTGTTCTGCGCCGACCCGTCCACGGGCGACCGGTCCCGCCTCGTGATCGAGGCCGCCCTGGGCCTCGGCGAGGTGGTCGTCTCCGGCCAGGTCGAACCCGACACCTACGTCCTGGCCAAGGACGGCCCCCGGCTGATGTCGACCCGCATCGGGCACCAGACCCACAAGCTCGTCGGCACCGCCGAGGGGACCGTCACCCGCGTCGACCTCGCGCCTGTCGACGCCGACGCGAGGGTGCTGACCGACGACGAGGTGCTGGCCCTGGCCCGGCTCGGCCTGGAGGTCGAAGCGCACTACGGCGAGCCCCAGGACGTGGAGTGGGCCATCGAGGGTTCGGACACCTACCTCGTGCAGTCCCGGCCCATCACCACCCTCGGGCCGGCCCCCGCCCCCGGCGGGGTGCCCCCGGCGGGGCGCCTGCTCCTGCAGGGGCTGGCCGCCTCCTCCGGTGTGGCGAGCGGCGCGGTGCGCGTCCTGATGTCGCCCAAGGAGGGGCACCAGCTCCAGCGGGGCGAGGTCCTCGTGGCCCCCATGACGAACCCGGACTGGGTGCCGACCATCCGCCGCGCCGCGGCGGTGGTCACCGACGGCGGCGGCATGACCTGCCACGCCGCCATCGTGTCCCGCGAGCTCGGCGTGCCCTGCGTCGTCGGCGCCCGCACCGCCACCACGGTGCTGCGCGACGGGGAGCTGGTGACCGTCGACGGCGCGAAGGGGACCATCCTGGAGGGCTCCGTGGCGCCGGTGACGAGCGTCCCGGCCGCCGTCACGCCAGCCGCCGCGCCGGCCCTCGAACCCCTGGCCACCCGCGTCTACGTGAACCTGGCCATGGCCGACCACGCCGAGGCGGTGGCCGCCCAGCCCGTCGACGGGGTGGGCCTGCTCCGGGCCGAGTTCATGATCACCGACGCGCTGGGCGGGGTGCACCCCCGCGAGCTGCTGGCCCGCGGCGAGCGGGAGCGCTTCCTCGAGGCCATGTCGGCGTCGCTGCTGCGCATCACCCGCGCCTTCATGCCTCGGCCGGTCGTCTACCGGACGATCGACTTCCGGACGAACGAGTTCCGGGGCCTCGAGGGCGGCGACCGCTTCGAGCCGGTCGAGGAGAACCCGATGATCGGCTACCGGGGCTGCTACCGGTACGTGCAGGAGCCCGACCTGTTCGCTCTCGAGCTGGAGCTGCTGGCCCGGGTGCGGGAGGAGACCCCGAACCTGCACCTCATGATCCCGTTCGTGCGGACCGCCTGGGAGCTGGAGGCGTGCCTCGAGGCCGTCGACGCCAGCCCCCTGGGCCGCCAGCGGGGGCTGCACCGCTGGGTGATGGCCGAGGTGCCCTCGGTCGCCTACCGGATCCCCGAGTACGCCGCCATGGGCATCGACGGCGTGTCGATCGGCTCCAACGACCTGACCCAGCTCATGCTGGGCGTGGACCGGGACTCCGAGGTGTGCTCGGCCCTCTTCGACGAGTCCGACGCCGCCGTGCTCGACGCCATCGCCCGCATCATCGAGGCCGCCCGGGACGCCGGCATCACCTCGTCGCTGTGCGGGCAGGCCCCCTCGAACCGGCCGGAGTTCGCCGAGCACCTCGTGCGGCTCGGCATCACCTCGATCTCGGTCAACCCCGACGCCGTCGACGCCGCTCGCCGGGTCGTGGCCGCCGCCGAGCGCCGGATCCTGCTCGACGCCGCCCGGGCCGCCCGGTGACCTCCGTGACCTGGGCCCCCATCGAGAAGGGCGCCTGGCCCGCGGGGGTGGTGCCCCACGTCGTCGACTACGAGGCGGCCCGCCGGTCGTTCACCTGGGAGGCGGCGCGGCAGGACCTCGACGGGCTGCCCGGCGGGCGGGGCCTCAACATCGCCCACGAGGCCGTCGACCGCCACGCCACGGGGCCCCTGGCGGACCGGGTGGCGCTGCGCTGGCTCCGGCGGGACGGCACCGTGACCGAGGCCACCTACGCCGGGCTGGCGGAGACGACCAACCGCTTCGCCAACGTGCTCCGGGACCTCGAGGTCGGCCGGGGCGACCGCGTCTTCACGCTGCTCGGCCGCGTGCCGGAGCTGTACGTCACCGTGCTCGGCACCCTGAAGAACGCCAGCGTCCTGTGCCCCCTCTTCTCGGCCTTCGGCCCCGAGCCCATCTTCCAGCGGCTCGACCGAGGCGGCGGCCGCGTGCTGGTCACCACGCCGACGCTGTACCGGCGGCGGGTGGCCCAGCTCCGCGACGCCCTCCCGGACCTCGAGCACGTCCTGCTCGTCGGCCCCGACGGCGCCGTCGGGATCGACTGCACGCTCGGCTTCGACGAGCTGCTGGCAGCGGCGGCCCCGGACTTCGAGATCCCGCCCACCGACCCCGAGGACATGGCGCTGCTGCACTTCACCAGCGGCACCACCGGGGCCCCCAAGGGGGCCGTCCACGTCCACGAGGCGGTGGTGGCCCACCACGCCACGGGCACCTCGGCGCTCGACCTGCACCCCGACGACGTCTTCTGGTGCACCGCCGATCCGGGCTGGGTGACCGGGACGTCCTACGGGATCATCGCCCCCCTGACCCACGGCGTCACGAGCATCGTGGACGAGGGCGACTTCGACGCCGACCGCTGGTACCAGGTCCTCGAGGCCCAGCGGGTCACGGTCTGGTACACGGCCCCCACCGCCCTGCGGATGCTCATGCGGGCGGGGCCCGAGGCGGCCCGGGCCCACGATCTCTCCTCGCTGCGCTTCGTGGCCAGCGTGGGTGAGCCCCTCAACCCGGAGGTCGTCGTGTGGGGGCAGGAGGCCCTCGGCCGGCCGGTCCACGACAACTGGTGGCAGACCGAGACCGGCGGGATCATGATCGCCAACCTGGCCGGCACCGAGGTGCGGCCCGGCTCGATGGGGCGGCCCCTGCCCGGGGTGGAGGTGGCGGTGCTCGAGCGGGGCGACGACGGTCGGGCCCGCGTGCGGGACGACGGCACGGTGGTCGAGGCGGGGGCCGGGGTCGACGGCGAGCTGGCCCTGCGGCCGGGATGGCCCTCGATGTTCCGGGGCTACCTCCACGACGAGGAGCGCTACCGGCGCTGCTTCGCCGGAGGCTGGTACCTGACCGGCGACGTGGCCCGGCGCGACGCGGACGGCTGGCTGTGGTTCGCCGGCCGGGCCGACGACGTCATCAAGTCGGCCGGGCACCTCATCGGGCCCTTCGAGGTGGAGCGGGTGCTGATGGAGCACCCCGCCGTCATCGAAGCCGGCGTCATCGGCGTGCCCGACCCGGTGGCCGGCGAGGTCGTGAAGGCCTTCGTGACGCTGCGAGCGGGCCATGAGCCCTCCGACGACCTGCGCCTGGAGCTGATCGGCTTCGCCCGGACCCGGCTGGGGGCCGCCGTCGCCCCCCGAGCCATCGACTTCGACCCCGCCCTGCCCCACACCCGCAGTGGCAAGATCATGCGCCGGCTCCTGAAGGCCCGCGAGCTCGGGCTGCCCGAAGGCGACCTGTCGACCCTGGAAGGCGCGTCGTGAGCCGGCGCCGGGCGGCTCCCGTCGCCGACGCCGAGCGGGCCCACGGCCTCCTGCTCCTCCGGGAGATGCTCCGCATCCGCCGGTTCGAGGAGCGCTGCGTCGAGCGCTACAGCGCCGCCGTCATCCGCGGGTTCATGCACCTCTACATCGGCGAGGAGGCCGTCGCCGTCGGGGTCATGCAGGCCCTCACCTCCGACGACGCCGTCGTGGCCACCTACCGCGAGCACGGCCACGCGCTGGCTCGGGGCATCCCGGCCGGCGCCCTCATGGCGGAGATGTACGGCAAGGTCGAGGGCAGCAGCCGCGGGCGGGGCGGGTCGATGCACATCTTCGACGCGGGGGCCCGCTTCTACGGCGGCAACGCCATCGTGGGCGGGGGCCTCCCGGTGGCCGCGGGCCTCGCGCTGGCCGACCAGATGCAGGGTCGCGAGCGGGTGACGGCCTGCTTCTTCGGCGAGGGAGCGGTGGCGGAGGGGGAGTTCCACGAGACGATGAACCTCGCCGCGCTCTGGCGGCTGCCGGTGCTCTTCTGCTGCGAGAACAACCTCTACGCCATGGGCACGGCGCTGGCCCGCTCCGAGGCGGAGACCGACCTGGCCGTCAAGGCGGCCGGCTACCAGATGCCGGCGTGGGCCGTCGACGGCATGGACGTGCGGGCCGTGGAGGACGCCGCCCGCAAGGCCACCACCCAGATCCGGGCCGGCGGCGGCCCCGTCTTCCTCGAGCTGCGGACCTACCGGTTCCGGGCCCACTCGATGTACGACCCGGAGCGCTACCGGGACAAGGCCGAGGTCGAGACCTGGCACGAGCGCGACCCGATCTCGTCGTTCGAGGCCCTGCTGACAGCCTCCGGTGGCCTCACCGACGACGAGCTCGACGAGATCGAGGCCGCCGCGGCGGCGGAGGTGGAGGCGGCCGTCGCGTTCGCGGAGGCGGGCACGTTCGAGCCGGTCGAGGACCTCACCCGCTTCGTCTACAGCGAGGTGCGGCCGTGACGACCACCTACCGCGAGGCGATGCGAGCGGCCATACGGGACGCCATGACCCGCGACGAGCGCGTGTTCCTCATGGGCGAGGACGTCGACCGCTACGGCGGCTGCTTCGCCGTGAGCCTGGGCCTGCTGGAGGAGTTCGGCCCGGAGCGGGTGCGCGACACCCCGCTGTCCGAGTCCGCCTTCGTGGGGGCCGGCATCGGGGCGGCGCTGGGCGGGATGCGGCCGATCGTGGAGGTCATGACGGTCAACTTCAGCCTGCTGGCCCTCGACCAGATCGTGAACAACGCGGCGACCCTCCTGCACATGTCCGGCGGGCAGCTGAACGTCCCCCTCGTGATCCGGATGACCACCGGCGCCGGCCGCCAGCTGGCCGCCCAGCACTCCCACAGCCTGGAGGGCTGGTACGCCCACATCCCCGGCATCCGCGTGGTGGCCCCCGCCACCCTCGAGGACGCCCGGGGGATGCTGTGGACGGCACTGTGCGACCCGGATCCCGTCGTGATCTTCGAGCACGGCGGGCTCTACAACCTCGAGGGGGAGCTGGCCGCCGACGCCGGCCCCGTCGACATCGACCGAGCGGCCGTCCGCCGGACCGGCGAGGACCTCACCGTCATCGCCTACGGGGGGACCGTGGCCACGGCGCTGGCGGCGGCGGAGGAGCTCTCCGGCGAGGGGATCAGCGCCGAGGTCATCGACCTCCGCACGCTGCGGCCCCTCGACATCCCGACGCTGGTCGCTTCGGTCACGCGCACTCACCGGGCCGTCGTGGTCGACGAGGGGTGGCGCACCGGCAGCCTGGCTGCTGAGGTCGCGGCCCGCCTCGCCGAGGACGCCTTCTACGACCTCGACGCCCCCGTGGCTCGCGTCTGCAGCGCCGAGGTGCCGATCCCCTACGCCCGCCACCTCGAGGAGGCGGCCCTGCCCCAGGTGGGGGGGATCGTGGCCGCGGCGCGTCGAGCGATGGGGGCCTGACGTGGGCGAGTTCGTGATGCCATCGCTGGGCGCCGACATGGAGGCCGGCACGATCCTGGAGTGGCGCGTCGGTCCCGGGGACGTGGTGCGCCGCGGCGACATCGTGGCCGTCGTCGACACCGAGAAGTCCGACATCGAGGTCGAGGTCTTCGAGGACGGCCGCGTGGAGGAGCTCCTCGTCGACGTCGGGCGCCAGGTGCCGGTGGGCACGCCCCTGGCCCGGCTGGCCCCGATCGAGGCCGTGGCCGAGCCGGCCCCGGAGGCCCCGCCGGCGCCGGTCCCGGAGGCGCCGCCCGCACCGGCCCCCGAGCCGCCCACCGCGCCGCCCACCGCGCGTCCGCCCGAGCCGGCGCCCGCCGGTCGCGTCAAGGCCTCCCCCCTGGCCCGGCGCCTGGCCGAGGAGCGCGGCGTCGATCTGGCCGAGGTGACGGGCTCCGGGCACGGCGGGGCCATCGTGGCCGGCGACGTGCCCGGCGACCACGAGCCCGGCCCCCCGCGCCCGGAGCGCGCTCCCGCCCCCGACCGGGCAGTCCCCGAGCGGGCGGCCTCCGACCGCAGCGCCCGCCAGGCCGCCATGCGCCACGCCATCGGTGAGCTGATGGCGCGCTCGAAGCGCGAGATCCCGCACTACCACCTGGCCTCGACGATCGAGCTCTCCACGGCGCTCGGCTGGCTGGCGGAGGCGAACGCCCGGCGACCGATCGCCGATCGGCTCCTCCCCGCCGCGCTGCTCCTCAAGGCCACCGCCCTGGCCGCGCGCGCCGTCCCCGTGGTGAACGGCTTCTGGCGCGACGGGTTCGAGGCAGCCCCGCAGGTGCACCTGGGGGTGGCCGTGTCGCTGCGCGGCGGCGGGCTCGTCGCCCCCGCCATCCATGACGCCGACACGTTGAGCGTCGATGACCTGATGGCCGCGCTGCGCGACCTCGTCGAGCGGGCTCGCTCCGGTCGGCTCCGCAGCTCGGAGATGTCGGACCCGACGCTGACCGTCACCAACCTCGGCGACCAGGGCGCCGAAGAGGTGCTCGGCGTGATCTACCCGCCTCAGGTGGCCCTCGTCGGGTTCGGTCGCATCGTCGAGCGGCCCTGGGCCGTGGACGGCATGCTGGCCGTTCGCCCGACCGTGCGGGCCACCCTGGCCGCTGACCACCGGGCCAGCGACGGCCACGACGGCAGCCGCTTCCTGACGACGCTCGACCGCCTGCTGACCGCACCGGAGGCACTGTGAACACCGACGACGCCCGGGGCCTCCTGGCCCGCCTGCTCCACCGCATCGCCCCCGAGGTCGACCTCGACGACGTCGACCCCGACGCACCGCTCCAGGAGGCCATGGACCTCGACTCCATGGACTTCCTCAACCTCGTGACCGCCCTCCACGAGCAGGCCGGCATCGAGGTCCCCGAGCGCGACTACCCGGCCCTGGGGACCGTTAGCGGGTTCGTGGCCTACGTCGAGGCGGCCTCGACCCACTGATCGCCGCTGGCCAGCACCCGCTGGTAGAGGGCCAGGTGCTCGCGGACCATGCGCTCGGTGGAGAAGTGCTCGACCGCCCGCTCGCGGCAGGCCGCCCGCTGGAGGGCGCCCGCTCCCACTCGGCGGATGGCGTCGGCCAGGCCCTCCACGTCACCGCAGAGGAAGCCCGTCTCGCCGTCCTCGACGATCTCCGGGGCGGCCCCCTCAGGGAAGGTCAGCACCGGCGTCCCGCAGGCCATGGCCTCGATCATCACGAGGCCGAACGGCTCGGGCCAGCGGATGGGGTTGACCAGCGCCATGGCGCCGGCCAGCAGGTCGACCTTGTCCCGTTGGCTGACCTCGCCCAGGTACACCGCGTCGGGGCCGAGCATCGGCTCGACGACGTCGGCGAAGTACCGGTGCTCGGCGGGCTCGCGCATCTTGGCGGCCAGTCGGATCGGCACCCCGGCGAGGCGGGCCGCCTCGACGGCCCGGTGGGGGCCCTTGTCGGGGTGCATGCGGCCGAGGAACAGGACGTAGCCCCCGTCACCGGCCCCCACGGGGAACCGGTCGACCTCGATGCCGTGGTGGATGACCGACTCGATCATCGCCCAGGGGGCGGTCTGCCGCTGCGACTCCGAGATGGCCACGATGTGGATGCCCTCCGTCGCCATGCGGGCGTAGTGCGAGCCCATCGAGCCGGTCAGCTCGCCGTGGACGGTGGTGACGAGCGGGATGGTCACGCCGCGCTGGGCGGCCCAGAGCGCCCCCGAGACCGTGTGGTCGTGGATGAGGTCGACGTCGTGGAGCGACCGGTAGGCGGCCGCCACGTGCGCCAGCTCGTCGTCGGGGCGGAACTCGGTGCCGAGGGCGTGGGGAAAGTGCCACTCGGTGGGCACGGGGGAGGTGGAGTCGCCGGTGGCGAACAGCCGCACCTCGCACCCGGCCCGGTGGAACCCGGCGGCCAGCTCGGCCACCACGAGCTCGGTGCCGCCGTAGACCGGCGGAGGGACCGGCACCCAGGGCGGGGCGATGAGGCCGATCCGCATCGGGCGACGGACCTCGAGGTCGCCTTCGCGAACGGTCAGCAGGTGGAGGTCCGGCGCGTCGCGGGGGCTCGACATGTCTTCGATGTACCTGAGCGGACGCTCCGCGGATAGGGGCCAAGGTCCCGCACGGCGCGCGAAGCCCGGTGTGGCGGTGCGAACCGGCCGCATGGAGCGGGATCGGCACGAAGCCCGCGATGGAGGGGCGCCCGAGGTGTCAACGGGACGGGGCCTCGGGGGTCCAGGTGGTGAGCGGTGGCCGAGGGGTGGTCACGACCTCCAGCGGCCCGGCCCCGGAGACCTCCAGGTCCCCGTGGTCGACCTCCACGGTGAGCCGGTGGCCGGCCACGTTGATCCCCTCCACCCGGAGCCGGGTGAGCCACTCGGGAAGCTCGGGGTGCAGCCACACCTGGCCCCGGGGAGCCCAGGGGTCGAAGCGCAGGAGGGTCCGCAGCCACAGGAGGGGGCTGGCCGCGGCCCAGGCCTGGGGCGAGCACGACGTGGGGTAGGAGGCCGGGGTGGCCAGGCGGCCCCGTTCGAAGCCGGCAAACAGCTCGGGGAGGCGGTCCTGGTGGGCGGCAGCGGCGTCGAGCTGGCCCCGGATCACCTGGTGGGCGGCGTCCGTGTACCCGTAGCGGGCGAGGCCGGCCGCGCACAGCGCGTTGTCGTGGGGCCACACGGAGCCGTTGTGGTAGCTCACGGGGTTGTAGGCGGCCATCGACGCCCCCAGGGTGCGGATGCCCCAGCCCGAGAACAGCTCGGGGCCGACGAGCCGGGCGGCCACCTGCTCGGCCCGCTCCGGCTCGATGATGCCGGTCCAGAGGCAGTGGCCCATGTTGGAGGCGAGGGCGCGGACCGGTCGCTTGTCACCGTCGAGGGCCAGGGCGAACCAGCCCTCCTCGTCGAGCCAGAACGCCTCGTTGAACCGCCGCCGCAGGTCGAGGGCCTTGTCGCGGTAGCGGACGAACCCGGCGTCGTCGCCCGCCTCCAGGGCCAGGTAGGCCCGGGCGACATAGGCCGCGTACACGTAGCCCTGCACCTCGCACAGGGCGATGGGCGTGCCGGCCAGCTCACCGTCGACGTGGCGCACGGCGTCCCAGGAGTCCTTCCACCCCTGGTTGACGAGGCCCCGCTCGCTGCGCCGCCGGTACTCGACGAACCCGTCGCCGTCGACGTCGCCGTGCTGCTCGATCCAGGCGAGGGCGCGATCAGCGGCCGGGAGCAGGCGCTCGACCAGCGCGTCGTCGGGATCCCAGCGCCGGAGCTCGGCCAGGACCATCACGAACAGGGGCGTGGCGTCGACCGAGCCGTAGTACACCTGCCCGCCCCGGAGGGAGAGGTCGCCCGCCCCGCCGAAGCGGATCTCGTGGAGGATCTTGCCGGGCTCCTCCTCGGTGTCGTCCCGGACGTCCTGGCCCTGGAAGCGAGCCAGGGTCTCCAGCACGCCACGGGCCAGCGAGGGGTCGGCCATCAGCGTCATCCAGGCGGTCAAGAGCGAGTCCCGGCCGAAGACGGTCATGAACCAGGGTGCCCCGGCGGCCAGGATCGGGAGCTCCGGGTGGTCGGGGTCGAAGATGCGCAGGGCGCCGAGGTCCTCGCCGGCTCGAGCGATGGCGCCGGTCAGGTCGGCGTCGTCGGCGTCGACCACGGGGAGGGTGGCCCGCCACCGGGCGAGGCGCTGCTCGGGGAGGGCCTCGTCGTCGTCGCCCCCGCACCGGAAGCGGGGCTCGATGAGGGCTCCGTCGATCGCCACCTCGACCTGCAGGCACAGGACCCAGGTCGCCTTGGCCGGCAGCCCGATCGACCACCGGAGCCCGCGCTCGACGGGTCCGCCGGGGTGGCTGGCCCGCACGGTCACCGCTCTCGTCCGCCCCCCGGCCTGCTGGGTGAACCGCACCTCGTTCGGTCCGCGGTCCACCTCGACGAGGGGCCCGGGCTCCACCCGGCTCTCCTTCACGGCGAACAGGTCGGCGAAGTCGACGTCACAAGCGAGCTCGACCTCCACGGCGACGTCGTGCAGCCCGTGGTTGACGAGCTCCACCTCCTCCCGCATCCCCGTCCCCACCCGACGTCGCCGGAAGACGACGAGATCGGCGTCGGCGTGGCCGGCGGCTGGCCGGGCCCGCGCGGCGAAGGTGCCCGTGAACGGGTCGGTCACGTCGATGGCGAGCGGCTCCAGCGGGTGGCCGTTGACCGACAGCCACCACGAGGACACCACCCGGGTGTCGAGCACGAAGAGGCCGTGGGGGAGGTCGTCCCGGATGTCACCCGTGCGGCCCGACAGGCAGAAGGTCTGGCCCTCGACGAGGGTGACCGAGCCCTCCCGCTGGTGGAGCGACGCGACGGGGCTGGTCCCCGCGTACGGGGACCAGCCTTCGTCGAGGTCCGGGTCAGCTGTCGTGGTGCTCGAGGTGCTCGACGGTGGCGTCCGAACCGGGGAAGAAGAGGACCTCATGGCCGTCATCGTCCCAGCGCACGACGTAGGGCGGGGTGCCGTCGTCACCGTGGACCTCGAGGATCTCGCCATCCCGCTCGGGTTCGCCGACCCGGTGGCCCTTGATCACGATCCGGTCTCCGACCGCTGCATGCATGGTGGACCTCCCCACTCGGGTTGCCTCCATCCTGGCCGGAACGGGGGGTCGGGGCTAGGGCCGAACGTCACAGGGCCCCGCGGCGGGCCGGGGCCCAGGACCTTCGCCTCTACCTCGCGCCGCCGGCGTCGGCTGCAATGGGTCGGTTCCCCGGCGCCACACCAGCGAGGAGGGCGCGATGGAATGGGACGACGACGCCCGCTTCGAGGCCATCGTCTTCGACTGGGACGGCACGGCCGTGCCCGACCGCGGAGCGGACGCGTCGCAGGTGCGGGCGGCGGTGGAGGCCCTCTGCCGGGCCGGGGTCCACGTGATGGTCGTGAGCGGCACCCACGTCGGCAACATCGACGGGCAGCTGGCGGCCCGCCCGACGGGGCCGGGCCAGCTGCATCTGTGCCTCAACCGCGGGTCGGAGGTGTTCGCGGTGGGCCCGGAGGGTCCGACGCTGGTGTGGGTCCGCGAGGCCACGGCGGCCGAGGACGCCGCCCTCGAGCGGGCCGCCGAGGAGCTCGTCGCCGCGCTGGCCGAGCGCAGCCTGGGTGCGGAGGTCGTCTCCCGCCGCCTCAACCGGCGCAAGGTGGACATCATCCCCGAGGAGGCCTGGCGCGACCCGCCCAAGGCCCGCATCGGGGAGCTGCTCGAGGCGGTGACCGCCCGCCTCGGGGAGGCCGGCATCGGGGGCCTCGCCGCCGTGATGGAGCTGGCTCGCTCGGTGGCCGCCCGGGCCGGGGTCCCCGACCCCCGGATCACGAGCGACGTGAAGCACGTGGAGGTCGGGCTCACCGACAAGTCCGATTCCGCCCGGTGGGCGGCGGCGTGGCTGGCCGACCGCGGGGTGACCGGGCGACTGATCCTCGTGGCGGGCGACGAGCTGGGGACCATCGGGGGGGTGCGGGGAAGCGATGACTGGATGGTGGTCCCCGAGCTGCGCCGGGCGGTGGTGGCCTCCGTCGGGGTGGAGCCGGAGGGGGTCGGGCCCCGGGTGCACCACCTGGGCGGGGGCCCGGAGCGGTTCGTCGCCCTCCTCGACCGCCAGCTGGCGCTGCGCCGCGCCCGGCGCCTGCCCGCCATCGACGACGATCCGGCCTGGACGATCGCCCTGCCCTCCGACCCCGCCCTCGAGCGGGCGGCCGAGGCCATCGGTGCCCTGGCCAACGGCTGGGCGGGGACGCGCGGCGCCCGAGAGGAGGACGGCGCCGGGTCGCTGGGGCTGTTCGCCGTCGGCGGCGTGTACGACACCGGCCGCCCGCCCCAGCTGCTGCCCGGTCCGGACTGGACGTCGCTCCCGCTGGAGGACGCCCGGCCCGACCACCGCACCCTCGACCTGCGCACGGGCGTCCTGGGCCGGGGGGCGGACCGGCCCGGCGGCCCCCGTACGCTGCGCTTCGTGCCCCTCGAGCGGCCGGGGGCGCTGGTGCTCGCCGCGGAAGGACCGCCGGGCACGCTGGGGCCGCAGGGCGACGAGGCCGCGCACGTCGAGCGGGCCGGTGCCGACCCGGGCGCCGACGAGGGGGCCGGCATCGTCGTGGCCGCCTGCGACCGCTGGGCCACCTGGGAGGGCGGGGCCGCCGTCGGGCGGCTGGCCGCGTGGGCGGCCGACCCTCGCCACCCGCCGGCCGAGGCGGAGGCGGTGGCCGGCCTGGCCGAGCTGGAGGCGATCGGGTTCGACCACCTGGCCGCGGAGCACCGGGCGGCCTGGGCCCGCCGGTGGGCCGGCGCCGGGGTGGCCATCGAGGGCGACGAGGAGCTCGACCGGGCGGCCCGGTTCGCCCTCTTCCACCTGCTGGCGGTCGCCCCGGACGGAGGGGAGGCGGCCGTCGGGGCTCGGGGCCTCACCGGCGCGGCCTACGGCGGCCACGTGTTCTGGGACGCCGACGTCTACGTCCTCCCCGCGCTGGCGGCCCTGCTACCCGGCGCCGCCGGGGCCATGCTCGAGTACCGCATCCGGCGGCTCCCCGCCGCCCGGGCGTTGGCGCGGGCCCTCGGCCTGCGTGGCGCTCGGTTCCCGTGGGAGTCCGGCCTCGACGGTGACGACGTGACCCCCCACCGGGTCGACGGCCCGCACGGGGCTCCGGTCCGGGTGCTGACCGGGCGCGACGAGGAGCACATCGTGGCCGACGTCGCCTGGGGCGCGGTGCAGTACGCGGCGTGGACGGGGGATCGGGCGTTCCTGGCCGGTCCGGGGAGCGACCTGGTCGTCGACACGGCTCGGTACTGGGCCAGCCGCGTCCGGGTCGACCGCCGGGGCCGCGGCCACCTGCGCGGCG
This sequence comes from Acidimicrobiales bacterium, assembly GCA_036275535.1. Lineage (GTDB taxonomy): Bacteria > Actinomycetota > Acidimicrobiia > Acidimicrobiales > VFJN01 > VFJN01. Next base: position 21,412 of record DASUDP010000130.1, read on the forward strand.
TGATGGGTCCGGACGAGTACCACGACGACGTCGACGACAACGCCTTTACGAACGTCATGGCCCGCTGGAACCTCCGCCAGGGCGCCACGCTCCTCGACGAGCTCGGCGACGAGCGCGGGGAGGCGGCCGCGTGGCGGTCCCTGGCCGACGGCCTGGTCGACGGCTGGGACCCCGGGCGAGGGCTGCACGAACAGTTCGCCGGCTACTGGGACCTCGAGCCGCGCCTCGTGTCCGAGATCGGCGACCCGCCGCTGGCCGTCGACGTCCTCCTGGGGGCCGACGAGGTGCGCCGGACGCAGATCATCAAGCAGGCCGACGTGCTGATGCTGCACCACCTCGTGCCCGAGGAGCTGCGCCTCGGCTCCCTGGCCGACGACCTCGCCTTCTACGGGCCCCGCACGGCGCACGGCAGCTCGCTGTCCCCGGCCATCCACGCGTCCCTCCTGGCCCGGGCCGGCCGGCCCGACGACGCCCTCCCCCTGTTCCGCATCGCCGCCCTCCTCGACCTCGACGACCTCACCGGCACCACGGCCGGCGGACTCCACCTGGCCACCATGGGCGGGCTGTGGCAGGCCCTGGCCCACGGGTTCCTGGGCCTGCGCCCGGGGCCGGACGCGCTGGCCATCGATCCGTCCCTGCCCGGTGCGTGGGCGTCGCTCCGCCTCCGCTTCCGGTTCCGCGGCACGGTCGTGGAGGTGGAGGCCCGTCACGACGCCGTCACCGTGCGCTGCCAGGACCCCCTGACCGTGCGGGTGGCGGGCAGAGGCCCTGCGCCCTGCTCCCCGCCCGGCACCACCTTCGAGCTGAGGAGCCCGCCGTGAGCATCGTCCTCGCTGCCGTCGACCCGAGTCCCGTCACCCCGGCGGTGGTGGCCGCCGCCCGGGCCCTGGCCCACCTGGCCGGGGCCACCGTCGACGTCGTCCACGTCGCGGTCGATGGCCGTTCGACGGCCGAGCCGGGCCTGCCGGTCGACGGGATGACGGTGCGCACCCTCCACGGCCCCGTCGAGGCGGGCCTCGTGCAGGCGCTCGGTGCGGACGACGTCATCGCCGGGGTGTTCGGGGCCCGCGCCGCCCGCGGGGGACGGGTGCCGACCGGGCGCACCGCCCTCCACGTCCTCGAGCGGGCCACCAAGCCGGTGGTCGTGGTACCCCCCGACGGCCCGGGCTCTGCCCGCCCCATCCAGCGCCTGCTCCTCCCGCTGGAGGGCACCGACGACACCTCGCGAGCGGTGCTGGAGGGGCTCGACCCCCTGCTGGCGCGACCCGTCGAGCTCGTGGTGCTCCACGTGTTCACTCCCGCCACGATGCCCCGGGTGCTCGATCGCCCTGCCCGTGACCTGTCGATGCTGAGCGAGGAGTTCGTCGCCCGCTTCTGCCCCGGCGCGGCGCGGGTGGAGCTCCGCACCGGCGCGGTGGGCAAGCGGGTGGACGAGGCCTGCGCCGACTGCGACGTCGACCTGGTCGTGCTCAGCTGGTCCCAGGACATGTCGCCGGGCCACGCCGCCGTGGTGCGCCAGATCCTCGCCACGTCGACCCTGCCGGTGCTGCTCCTCCCCGCCAGCGCCGGACCGACGGGCTAGGTCCGCCGCCGGTCCGCGGCCCGCTCGACGGCGGCCACCTCCTCCTCGGGGCTGCCGGCTAGCACCTCCTCCCCCGGGCGGGCGGCGTCCTCGGGACCCAGCTCGACGAGCACCGGGACACCCGGGTGGAGCGTGGCGTGGACCTCGCGCAGCCGCTGCCACTGCTCGCTGTCCGGGGGGTGGTTGACGACGATGGCGTCGGCGTGGGCGGCCAGGGGGCAGGGGGCGCCGGCCAGGGCCGGGCAGGCCCGGCGACGGCCCTCGGGCCCCGGGCAGCCGAGCACCTGCAACCCGGCCGCCTCGGCCGCCGCGGCGCCTCGCCAGCGGCCACCGGCGCCCTCGACGAGCACGCGCCGGCCGCCGTCCCCGTCGGGCCACCGCGGCGTCGCCGCCCCGTCGGTGGCCAGCACGAGGCGCATCACCGTCCACTCGTCCTTGGGCATCACCGCGTAGGAGCGGCAGCGGATCAGCGAGAGCATCGGGAGGTTGGAGCAGAGGACATCGGCTTCCACGTTGGAAAAGCCGGCCTGTGCCGCGGCGTCGATGAGGGCATCGAGCAGGTACGGGCCCAGCCAGCCCCGCCACGCCCGGTCGACGGTGATGGCGAGCTCCCCGTCGCCGTTGGCGAGCGGCTCGAGCGTCGCGTCGCCGACGATGGCGGGCTCGGCGGCGGGCCCGGCCACCATCGCCACCAGGCCCAGCCCTCCTCGGTCGGCCACCGCCGCCATCCGCTCGAACCAGTCCCGCCCCGGCCGGTACACGGCGAAGAAGCGCCGGTAGCGGGCGTCGTCGTCCAGTCCGGCATAGAGGGCCTGGAGGCCGTCGACGTCGGCCGGTCCCATGGGCCGCACCACGAGGAGCCGCCCGCCCGGGAGCTCCGTTCGGCGGCTCCCCGGGCCGTTCTCCTCGTGGTCGCCGGCCATGCCCCGATGATGCGCCCGCCTGGGCGGGCCGGCCAGGGCCGAAGGTCCGGCCCCCTGGGCCGTGTGGCGGCGGGGCGTTGGGCTCTAGGCGCGGGGACGGCGGTGGGGCATAACGGGGGTGCCCCGGTGCGCCCAGGAGGTCCCATCACCGCCACCACCACCCCCATCGCCGGTCTGACGGCGGTCGAGGCCCGCCTGCGGCTCCAGCGCGACGGGCCCAACCGGCTCCCGCCCCCCCGGCGCACCCCCGCCCCTGTGCGCCTGGTGCGACAGCTGACCCACTTCTTCGCGCTCATGCTCTGGGTGGCCAGCGGCCTGGCCTGGCTGGCCGGCCTGCCCCAGCTCACCGTCGCCATCGCCGTCGTGATCATCCTCAACGCCGTCTTCGCGTTCGCCCAGGAGAGCCGGGCCGGGCGGGCCGCCGAGCGGCTGCGAGCCCTGCTCCCGCGCCAGGTGACGGTGCGCCGCGACGGGCACCGCGTGCGGATCGACGCGGCCGAGGTCGTCGTCGGCGACGTCCTCCTCCTCGAGTCGGGCGACCGGATCCCCGCCGACACGGCGCCGGCCGAGGTCCGGGCCCTGCTCGTCGACGTGTCCATGCTGACGGGAGAGAGCGAACCTCTGAGCCCCGCCGTGGGCGAGCCGCTCTTCGCCGGGACGTTCGTCCTCGAGGGCGAGGCGGAGGTGGTGGTGACCGCCACCGGGACGGCCACGCGGCTGGCCGGGATCCAGCAGCTGATGGCGAGCGCCCACGAGGCGGTGACCCCGCTCACGGCGGAGCTGCACCGGGTCGTCCGCACGATCGCCGTGATGGCGGTGGCCGTGGGCGGGGTCTTCTTCCTGGTGGCGGGGGCCTTCGGCCACCCCGCCTCGGACGGGTTCGTCTTCGCCATCGGCGTCACCGTCGCGCTCGTACCGGAGGCGCTCCTACCCACCGTCACCTTGTCGCTGGCGTGGGGCGCCGAGCAGATGAGTCGGCGCCAGGTCCTGGTCCGCAACCTCGAGGCCGTGGAGACGCTGGGGTCGACCACGTTCATCTGCACCGACAAGACCGGCACGCTCACCCGGAACCAGATGACGGTGGTGGAGGCGTGGACGCCGTCTGGCCGGTGCACCGGGGCCGAGCCCGGCTACGACCCCGCCGGCGCGCTGCAGCTGTCGCCTGGGGCGGACCGCGGCGCGCTCGTCGCCCTGGCCGAGGCCGGGTCGCTCTGCTCCGTCGGCTTCGCCGTCGAGGTGGAGGGCGAGTGGCGAGCCCACGGCGACCCGATGGAGGCGGCCATCGATGTCCTGGCCCGGCGCCTCGGGATCGAGGTCGACCACGACGACCACGGCACCGCCATTGCCGCCCGCTTCCCGTTCGACCCGCGGCGCCGGCGCATGTCCGTGGTGACCGCCGGTGATGTCCTCGTGAAGGGGGCGCCGGACGCGCTGCTCCCCCTGTGCCGGTCCGGCGCCTTAGCTGAGGAAGCGCTGGAGGACTTCATGGCCCGCGGGTTCCGGGTGCTGGCGGTGGCGCGCCGCGCCGCGCCCGAGGGCGTGCCCCCCGATGCCGTCGCAGCGGAGCGCGACCTCACCCTGCTCGGCCTCCTGGCCCTCGAGGACCCGCCCCGCACCGACGTGCGAGGCGCCCTGGACCTCTGCCGCCAGGCCGGGATCAAGGTGGCCATGGTGACCGGCGATCACCCCACCACCGCCGCCGCCATCGCCACCGAGGTGGGGCTGCGGCAAGCGGATCAGCCCGTGGTCGTCGGCGACGACCTCCCCGAGGACGAGGACGCCCTCGGCGCCCTCCTCGACCACGACGGCATCGTCGTGGCCCGCGTCTCGCCGGAGCAGAAGCTGCGCATCGCCCGCGCCCTGAAGGGGCGAGGCCACGTCGTCGCCATGACAGGGGACGGCGTCAACGACGGCCCCGCCCTGCGGGAGGCCGACATCGGGGTGGCCATGGGGGCTTCGGGCACCGATGTGGCCCGGGAGGCGGCCGATCTCGTCCTGCTCGACGACCACTTCGCATCGATCGTGGAGGGCGTGGAGCACGGGCGGGCCACCTTCCTCAACGTCCGGCGGTTCCTCACCTACCACCTGACCGACAACGTCGCCGAGGTGACACCGTTCATCGTGTGGGCACTCTCGGGTGGCACGATCCCCTTGGCGCTCGGGGTGATGCAGATCCTCGCCATCGACATCGGCACGGACACGCTGTCGGCCACCGCGCTCGGGGCGGAGCCTCCGAACAACGACGTGCTCCGCCGTCCGCCGGTGTCCGGTCACCTGCTGAACCGCACCGTCCTGATCCGTGCCTTCGGCATCCTCGGGCCCACGGTGGCCGCTTGCTCCATGCTGGCCTTCTTCACCTCGTTCTGGGCCGAGGGATGGCGACCCGGCGACACCTTCCCCGAGCAGCATCTGGCGGCGGCGTCCGGGGCCGCCTTCATGACCGTGGTCATCGCCCAGAAGGCCAACGCCTTCGCCTGCCGGAGCGCCACCCGCTGGCCGGGCGCGCTGGGCTGGACCAGCAACCCACTCCTGCTCGCCGGCGGTGCGCTGGAGGTGGGGATCGCGTTGGCTGTCCTCTTCCCCGACGTGATCGCCCGCGAGCTCGAGCACGCCATGCCGACAGCAGCCGGCTGGACCGTGGCCTTCGCCTCCGCCCCGGTGCTCCTGACCGTGGACGCCGCCCACAAGTGGCGATCTCGGCGGCGCTGATCAGCAGCGGCGGGGGATCTCCACGTGGTCGCCCGCCGCCGGGACCCGAGCCTCCCAGCCCAGGTCGTGGCGGATGCGGCGGCGCAGCGTGTCGGCCGCCCCCTGCTCGCCGTGGACGACGCTCACCGACGCCGGCGGGCGGGGGGTGGCCCGCAGCCAGGCCAGCAGGCCGTCGGCATCGGCGTGGGCCGAGAGGCTCTCGAGGTGCACGACGTCGGCCCGCACCTTGACGTCCTCCCCGAAGACCCGGAGGGTGCGGGCGCCGTCGAGCAGGGCCTGGCCGCGGGTGCCAGCCGCCTGGTAGCCGGGCAGCACGATCGTGCTGCGCCGGTCGGGGGCGACCTGGCGGAGGTGGTGGAGGACCCGGCCCCCCGTCAGCATCCCGCTGGCCGTCAGCACGATCATCGGCTGGTGGAGGGCGGTGATCCGCTTCGACTCCTCCACCGTGCGCACGAGCTCGACGCCCTCGCAGAGCTCGAGCACGTCGCGCGGCGTCAACCGGTGCTCACCGGCGGCGGCCATGAACAGCTCGGTGGCGGTGACCGCCATCGGGCTGTTCACGTAGGTCGGCACCGCCGGGATGTGGCCCTTGGCCCGCAGCCGGGCCAGCAGGTGCAGCACCGTCTGGGTCCGGCCGACGGCGAACGCCGGGATCAGCACGATGCCCCCTCGTCCGGCGGTGCGGCGCACGACGTCGCCGAGCACCCCGAGGGCGTCCTCGTCGGGGTGGCGCCGGTCGCCGTAGGTGGACTCGACGACGATGTGCGTCGCCTCCGGCGGCGCCTCGGGCGGCAGCATGATCCAGTCGTCGCCGCGGCCCAGGTCGCCGCTGAAGAGCACCGAGGCGCTCCCCTCGGTCAGCAGGGCCGACGCCGCGCCGAGGATGTGGCCGGCCGAGCTGAAGCGGGCGACGAGGCCCGGTACCGGCTCGACGTCCTGGCCCAGCGGGAGCGGCGCGAGGTGCTCGAGGGCCCGTTCGGTGTCGTCCTGCGTGTAGAGCGGGAGGGCCGGGTCGTGGCGGCTCGAGCGGTGCTTGTTGGCGAAGCGGGCGTCCTCCTCCTGGAGGTGGGCGGCGTCGCGCAGCAGGATGCGGGCCAGGGCGACCGTGGGGGGTGTGCACCAGATCTGCCCCTGGAAGCCGTCTCGCACCAGGGCCGGCAGGTAGCCGCTGTGGTCGACGTGGCCGTGCGTGAGCACGACGGCGTCGATCGAGGCCGGATCGACCGGGAACCGAGCCCAGTTGAGCTCCCGCAGGCGCTTGACGCCCTGGAACAGCCCGCAGTCGACGAGGACCCGCCCGCCGGCCGAGTCCACCAGGAACCGGGACCCGGTCACCGTCTCGGCCGCACCCCAGAAGGTGACTCGCATCTGCCCTCCCTCGGCCTGTCGTGCCGGGCCTGGTGGCCCGGTACTTCGAGCATGGGCGGTGGGCAGTGCCGAGGTCAGGGTCAGAGGTCCCGAAGGCGCTGGCTGTTCGGCGTGACCTCACCCCGAGGGACGGGTCACGCCGGGATCAGCGGCGGGCTCGCAGGGAGCGCAGGAAGGAGGACTTCTGCGGCTGGTCGCCGGCTCCGCAACGGCAGCGGTCGGCGGGCGGCACGTCGCCGAGCACCTGCTCGACGTGGGCGCCGCATCCGGCGTAGGTGGGGCGGTTGCAGGTGGGGCACGTCACTCGGCTGCACATACCCCCCAGGGTATCAGGTCAGTGGTCGAACTTCACCACGGGGAGGTGCCGATCGAGCCAGCCCGGGATCCACCAGGCCTTCTGGCCGAGCGTGCCCAGCAGGGCGGGCACGAGCAGCATCCGGACCACCGTGGCGTCGAGCAGGACGGCGAGGGCCAGCGTGATGCCGAGCTCGGTGGGCGGGATCGGACCGGTGACGCCGAAGGCGATGAACACGACGATCATGATCAGCGCCGCGTTGGTGATGGGCCGGCCGGTGCGGGCGGTGCCGTGGCGGACGGCGAGGAAGGGATCACCGGTCTCCTCGTAGCGCTCCCGGATGCCGGCCAGCAGGAACAGCTGGTAGTCCATCGAGAGGCCGAAGAGGAGGGCGAAGAAGAACAGCGGTGCCCAGGCGTCCACGGAGCCCTGGTGGTCGATGCCGATGAGCCCGGCGCCGAACCCGTGCTGGAACACGAGCGTGGCGAACCCGAACGCAGCCCCCACGCTCACCAGGTTGAGCAGCAGCGAGAAGATGGCGATCGGCAGGCTGCGGAACACCACGAGCAGCAGGCCGAAGGCGACCACCATGATCACGCCGATGGCCAGCGGCGCCCGCCCGGTGAGGAGGCCGGTCAGGTCGTGGTTGGTGGCGGCGGGGCCACCGACCAGCGCGTCAGGCGCCGCCACGTCGAGCTGGTCGCGCACCCGCTCGACGAGGTCCATGGTGGCCTGCTCGTCCACCGGGGTGGAGGGCGTGACCCGCACCACGGTGCGGCCGCTGGCAGAGGCCTCGGCCACGACGCGGGCGTCGACGACGCCGGGATCGGAGCTGGCCAGCTCGACTACGGTCTCGGCGTCAGCCGCCGGGGTGGTGATGAACAGGGGCGCGGCTGCTCCCGGGCCGAAGGACTCCACGAGCATCTCGTAGCCGTCACGGCTGGTGCGGCCCTCGTCGACGACCCGGGCCCCGGGCATGCCCAACCGCATGCCGAGGGCAGGGGCGGCCAGCCCGAGGAGCACGACGAGGCCCATGGCCAACGCCATGCCGGGGTGCTTGAGGGCCATCCCCGTCCAGCGCTCCCAACGCCCCTCGGCCTCGCGGTCGGGGTCCTCCTTGCCCCGCGTGACGAGCACCCGGTCGCCCAGGGCGGCCAGCACGGCGGGAAGCAGGGTGAGCGAGGCGAAGGCGGTGGCGACGACGGCCAGGATCATGCCGAGGGCCATCGAGCGGAAGACCATCACGGGCACGACGAACACGGCGGCCAGGGACAGCACCACGGTCAGGGCGGACAGGAACACGGCCTTGCCGGCGGTGGAGAGGGTGTTGGCCAGGGCATCGGAGGTGCCCCAGCCGTCCTCTCGCTCCTCCCGGTACCGGGAGACGATGAACAGGCTGTAGTCGATGCCGACGGCGAGCCCGATCATCATCGAGAAGTTCATCGACCACACCGACAGGGGAGTGAACCCGGTCAGGAGGTGGAGGCCGGCGAAGGCGATGGCGATGCCGGCCACGGCGAGCAGCAGCGGGATCCCGGCGGCCACGGCGGAGCCGAAGGCGACGACCAGGAGGATGATGCTCGGCACGCCCGAGAGGAGCTCGGCGAAGTGGAGCGCCTCCTCGTTCGACTGGTTGAAGTCGTGCCAGATCACCCACTCTCCGGTGGCCTCGATCTGGGCGCCTCCTGGCGATCCGAGCTCGTCGACGAAGTCGGCCAGGTGAGCGGCCGACTCGGGGAGGTCGGCGTCCTCGGCGCCCTCCAGGGCGACGGGGATGAGCGCGGTGCGGCCGTCCGGGGCGATCATGCCGGCCTCCGGGGGCAGGGACAGGGGATCGACCACCCCGGCCGCCCCGGGGGCCCCCTGCAGGCTGGCCACGACGTCGGCCAGGCCGCTCGGGTCATCAGCGATGGGGGCGTCCTGGCGGTAGACGACGACGGCAGACTCGGCGCCCACCTGGGGGAAGTCGGCCCGGAGCTCGTCTCGGACCTTCGCAGCGGTGGAGCCCTGGGGGTCCCAACCGGCGCCGGAGAGGGCGGTCCCGACGGTGAGGGCGAGGGGGGCGGCGATCACGGCCACGAGCAGCCAGGTGATGATCATCGGCCGCCGCCGGCGAGCCGAGAGACGCCCGATCCGAGCCAGCCACCCGTCGGAGTGGCTGCGCATCGGGTCGGTGAGCGGTTCGTGCTCCGTCGAGTCGTGCTCTGTCGAGTCGTGCTCTGTCGAGTCGTGCTCGGTCAGTGTCATGGGAGTGGGCTCCGGTCTGTTCCAGGGCGGTATCGGTCAGAGGTACCCCATGGGGTATGCGAGACGATACCCCTAGGGGTATTTAGTCCGCAACCCCGACTGGTTTGGGCGCGGGAGCGATGGGGTACGTTGGTCCCATTCCGATGGCCCGTCAGGGCGCTCGTTGTGTTTGCGAAGGACCACTGACGAGGCGTTGGTGATGACCGATCCCTTTCACCACGAGGCGTTGCTCTACGCCGGGGACGACGACTACCTGCGGGGCGTCGTCCCCTTCGTGCGCGAGGGCCTGGACGCCGGTGAGCCGGTGCTGGTGGCCGTGCCGAGGGA
>DASUDP010000131.1:0-3996 GCA_036275535.1 Acidimicrobiales bacterium
GCTCGTTCCCGAGGAGCACCACGAGCCCGTGTCGTACATGGCCGAGGCTGCCTACGCGCTGTGCACCGGCGATCCGTCCCGCCTCACCGGGCGGATCGCCTTCTCCCAGCCGCTCATCGAGGAGCTCGGCCTGGAGGTGCCTACATGATGTCATGAGGTCGCGGTCGCCGAGCGGCTACCGAGGGGGGCGCCGGCTGGGATCTCAAGGGCACACCTCTCGGGTGCATCGGAGTGTCCGTTGTGCGACGATGTGCCCCGCCGCCCGGGGGGAGTGTCGGCCGGCCCAGATCGAACGGTGACGCCTGCACCCGGCGGCCTCCCCGGCCGCCGACCGGACCGTCACCACCACGAGCCGGCGTGGACCGCCGTGACGAAAGGTGATGCGATGGGAAGGTTCGACGGGAAGGTGGCAGTGGTCACCGGAGCAGCGCGAGGAGTCGGCCTCGGACATGCCCGGCTGCTGGCCTACGAGGGCGCGTCGGTGGTCGTCAACGACCTCGGCGGAGACTGGAACGGTGAGGGCAAGGACGACAGGCCCGCCCAGCAGGCGGTCGACGAGATCGTGGCCGCCGGCGGCACGGCGGTGGCCAACTACGACGACGTGTCGGACTGGGAGGGTGGCGAACGCGTGATCCAACAGGCCATCGACACCTACGGCAAGCTCGACATCCTCATCTGCAACGCCGGCAACCTGCGCGACCGGATGTCGTACAACATGACCGCCGAGGAGTGGGACTCGGTGGTCCGGGTGCACTTGCGCGGCCACTTCGTGCCGGTGCGGGCCGCCGGCGCGCACTTCCGCTCCCGCTTCAAGGCGGACGGTCAGCCGGTCGGCGGTCGCATCGTGCTCACCTCCTCCGAGGCCGGCTTGTACGGCAACGCCGGCCAGCTGAACTACGCCGCGGTCAAGGCCGGCATCGCCTCGATGTCGATCGTCCTGGCCCGCGAGCTCGAGCGCATGGGCGTGACCGCCAACGCCATCTGCCCCCGAGCGCGGACCCGGCTGACCGAGAACACCTTCGGTGCCTTCAACATCGACGCCGGTGAGTTCGACGTCTGGGATCCCGACAACGTCGCTCCTTGGGTGGCGTTCCTGTGCAGCCCGGACGCCGCCCACATCAGCGGTCAGGTCTTCGTGGTCGGTGGAGGCCGCGTCGAGCTCGTCCAGATGCCAACCGTGGTCAGCTCCATCGACAAGCACGATCGCTGGGAGCTCGACGAGCTGGCCGGCAAGGCTGAGGAGCTGTTCGGCGACCGTCCGACTCGACCGAAGTCCTTCCCGGTGGGAGACACACTGCCGGTGAGCTGACGACCGATCCGCGCACCGGGGACACCACCGTGCCACCGCGGCGTTGGCGCCGTACCGGTCGGCGTGCTGGCCACCCTCGGGCGCTGGCGCGTTCACCGACGCCCGTGTCGCACACGACGACGTCGTGGGTGAGCCGAACAACGGTTGGGCCGTGGCCATCACGACCCTGACCTACGAACGCTCGGGCATCGGGGGTTCCGGGCTGGCCGGCGGCGGACGAGCCCAACCCAAGCCCGCACTGGCGGATCGAGTGGTACGCCTCACAGGCGGCTCGACTGCCCTGCAGGATCCCGCCACCGAGGTGCCCCTGGCCGACGAGGCCGCCTGGTCGGCGCTGCCCCCGTGGTCAAGCCCCCGGCAGCTGCGCCGAGACACGGCTACGGTCGCGCCCAACCGATACATCGCCACATCGAGAGGTCGACAGATGAGCACGACGTCCAGCGACGTCAGCGTGGAGGCCTTCGAGGCCGAGGTTGTCTCGTTCCTCGACGCGAACGCCAAGAAGAAGCGAGCCCCGGAGGATCAGAAGTTCGTGTGGGGCGAGGGCGACGACTCGGTCGCCATCTTCGAGGAGATCGACCCCGAGGAGGAGCGTCGCAACCTGGCGGCGGCGAAGCGGTGGCGGGCGGCGCGCTCCGACGCCGGGCTCGGCTGGATCACCGGCCCCCGGGAGTACGGCGGACGGGCGCTGACCACGGCGCACGAGCGCGCCTACGCCCGCCTGGAGGCCGGGTACGAGACCCCGGACATGGGGTTCTTCGGCATCGGCCTGGGGATGGTCGCCCCGACCATCCTCGCCCACGGCACCGACGTCACCAAGGACGCCTACCTGCGGGCCATGCACCGGGGCGACCTGGTGGGCTGCCAGCTGTTCTCCGAGCCCGGCGCCGGCTCCGACCTGGCCGGCGTGGAGACCCGGGCGGTGCGCGACGGCGACGAATGGGTGATCTCGGGCCAGAAGGTGTGGACCTCGGGCGCCCAGTACTCCGACGTGGGCGAGGTGATCTGCCGGACCGACCCCGACCAGCCCAAGCACCGGGGCCTCACCGCGTTCGTCGTCGACATGCACGCGCCCGGGGTCGAGGTGAGGCCGCTGCGCCAGATGACCGGTGGCGCCAGCTTCAACGAGGTGTTCTTCGAGGACGTCCGGGTGCCCGACGACCACCGGCTCGGTGACGTGAACGACGGCTGGCGGGTGGCGCTCACCACGCTGATGAACGAGCGGGCGTCCATCGGCTCGGGCAGCGGTGGCACCGGAGCAGGCGTCGCGTCCATCGACCGCCTGGCCGCCATGCTCCACCACTTCGGCAAGGGCGACGATCCCGTCCTGCGCGACGAGCTGATCCGCATCTGGATCGGCTTCCAGGTCGGGAAGCTCACCGGCCAGCGGGCCACGGACAAGATCAAGGCCGGCCAGCTCCCCGGCCCGGAGATGTCGATCGGCAAGCTCGCCGTGACCCAGAACCTCACGGCCCTGAGCGAGTGGGTGTCGCGGGTCCTCGGGCCTCGGGTCACCGCCGACACCGGCGAGTGGGGCAGCTACGCGTGGGCCGAGTACATCCTCGGCACCCCCGGCATGCGCCTCGGCGGCGGCACCGATGAAGTGATGCGCAACATCGTGGGCGAGCGGGTGCTCGGCCTGCCGAAGGATCCCGGGATCGACACGACGAGCCCGTTCCGGGAGCTGAAGTCCCGGGCCCGGTCCTGATCGCCGGGCCTGCGCCCGTCCCCGACCCGCCGACGTAGGCCATACTCGGACCCGGCGCCGGAGATCCGGGGTCGAGTCAGGGGGAAGATCGTGGACCTGCACTTCGCGAGCGCGTGGGAGGCCGTCGCCGACGCCTGCCCGGACGAGACCGCCATCGTCCAGGGCGACCGGCGGATCTCCTACGCCGACTTCGACGACCGGGCCGCCCGGTTCGCCGGCGCGCTGGACGCAGCCGGCCTCGGCGTGGGCACCAAGGTCTCGTTGTACCTGTACAACTCGCCCGAGTACCTGATCGCCCAGCACGGCGCCTTCAAGGCCCGGGCCGTCCCGGTGAACGTCAACTACCGGTACCTCGACGACGAGCTCGCCTACCTGATCGACAACAGCGACAGCGAGGTGCTGGTCTTCCACACCTCCCTCGGCGACCGGGTGGCTCGGGTGGTCGACCGTCTGCCACGGCTGCGGCTCCTCGTCGAGGTCGACGACCGGGGCGAGCATGTCGACGGTGCCGTCGGGATGGACGAGCTGCTCGCCGCCCACCAGCCGATGGCCCGCATCGACCGACCCGGGGACGACCTCTACATGCTCTACACCGGCGGCACCACCGGGATGCCCAAGGGCGTGATGTACCGCCAGCACGACTTCGTGAAGGGCCTCTACGACGCCTTCGCCATGCTCGGCCTTCCCGTGCCGACCCCGTCGTCGCTCGAGCAGATCCCCGCGTTCGTCGAGGCGATGGCCCAGCGGCCCCGGTTCGTGTCGGTGCCGTGCCCGCCGTTGATGCACGGCACCGGCATGTGGGTGGGCGGCATGCCTCCGCTCCTCTCCGGTGGCACCGCCGTCCTGCTCGAGAGCCGGTCCTTCGACGCCCATGAGCTGTGGCGCACCGTCGAGCGGGAACGGGTCACCCGCATCACCATCGTCGGCGACGCCTTCGCCCGGCCGATGCTGCGGGCCCTCGAGGAGATGGAGCAGCAGG
>DASUDP010000132.1:0-61667 GCA_036275535.1 Acidimicrobiales bacterium
ACCTCGGTGCGGGTGTCCACCGAGCTGGTGGCCTCGTCGAGGATGAGGATCGAGGGGTCGGCGAGGAAGGCCCGGGCGATCGTGAGCAGCTGCTTCTGCCCGGCGCTGATGTTGTCCCCCTCCTCGTTGATCAGCGTGTCGTACCCGTCGGGCAGCGAATGGACGAAGCGGTCGACATAGGTAGCGCGGGCGGCGGCGAGGATGTCCTCGTCGGTGGCATCGGGGTTGCCGTAGGCGATGTTGTCGCGGATGGTCCCCCCGAAGAGCCAGGTGTCCTGCAGCACCATGCCGATGTTGGATCGCAGCTCGCGGCGGGGGATCGAGGTGATGTCCCGGCCGTCCAGGGTGATCGAGCCACCGTCGAGCTCGTAGAAGCGCATGATGAGGTTCACGAGGGTGGTCTTGCCCGCGCCGGTCGGGCCGACGATGGCAACGGTCTGACCGGGCTCGGCCACGAGGGACAGGTCCTCGATGAGCGGACGGCGGGGGTCGTAGGAGAAGGAGACGTTGCGGAACTCCACCCGGCCGTGGGTGGGCGGGGCCTCGACGGCGGCGGCTTCGGGGCATTGCTCCTCGGCGTCGAGCAGCTCGAGCACCCGCTCGAGCGAGGCGATGCCCGACTGGAAGATGTTCATCATCGAGGCCAGCTGGGTGAGCGGCATCGAGAACTGCCGTGAGTACTGGATGAAGGCCTGCACCTCGCCGATGGTCACGGCCCCGCTGGCCACCCGCAGACCGCCCACCACCGCCACGATGACGTACTGCAGGTTCCCCAGGAACATGGTGGCGGGCTGCATGAGCCCGGACATGTACTGGGCGCCGAACGAGGACTGGAACAGCTCCTCGTTGGTTGCCCGGAAGCGCTCCTCGACCTCGTGCTGGCGTCCGAAGGCCTTGACGATGGCGTGGCCGGTGAAGGTCTCCTCGACCTGCGCGTTGAGGGCGCCGGTGGACGTCCACTGGGCGATGTACCGGGGCCGGGCGCGGGCGACCACGAACCGCATCACCCAGATTGAGGCCGGCACGGTGGTGAGGGCCACCGCGGCCAGCAGCGGGGAGATGGTGAACATCATGACGGCCACGCCGACGAGCAGGAGGACCGAGGTCAGCATCTGGCTCAGCGTCTGCTGGAGGCTCTGGGCGAGGTTGTCGAGATCGTTGGTGACCCTGCTGAGGAGATCGCCCCGGGCCTGTCGGTCGATGTAGCTGAGAGGGAGGGCGTTGAGCTTGTCCTCGGCCCGGCTGCGCAGGTCGAACATCAGCCGCTGCACCACGCCCGCCAGGAGGTAGGCGGTCAGGATCGACAGCGCCGTCGACGTCACGTAGAGCCCGGCCGCCTGCAGCAGTATCTCGTGGAGGCGCCCGACGTCGATGGCGGTCCGGCTGATGACCCCGGAGACGATGACGTCGGTGGCCCGGCCCAACAGGCGGGGGCCGACGACGTTGAGCACCACGCCGACCGTCGCGGTCAGCCCGATGACCACCAGGATGGCGCCCTGGGGGGCCAGGAGCCGCCCGAGGCGGCGCACCGCGGACCCGAAGTCCTGCGACTTGGCGGTGGGCACCCCGACGGCCATCCAGCGACCCGAGGCGCGGGTGTCGGGCGCCGCGAGGTCGTGGGCCTCGTCGTCGGGCTCGGGGCCGGTGGGGTCCTCCACGACGGTCATGCCGCCCCCCGCTGGCCGATCTGGGACTGCACGATCTCGGCGTAGGTGTCGCACCCCGCCAGCAGCTCGTCGTGGGTGCCGCGACCGACAAGGAGGCCGTCCTCGAGCACCAGGATGTCGTCAGCCGTGGAGATGGTCGACACCCGCTGGGCCACGATGATGACCGCCGCATCGCGGGTGTAGGGCTCGAGTGCGGCCCGCAACCGGGCGTCGGTCATCAGGTCCAGGGCCGAGAAGGAGTCGTCGAATACGTAGATGTCGGGCTTGCGGACCAGCGCCCGGGCGATGGAGAGGCGCTGGCGCTGCCCGCCGGACACGTTGGTGCCGCCCTGCTCGATGCGGGCCTCCAAGCCCTTGGGCATGGCCCGCACGAAGTCGGCGGCCTGCGCCACCTCCAGGGCCTCCCACATCTCGTCCTCGGTGGCGTCGGGCTTGCCGAAGCGCAGGTTCGAGGCCACCGTCCCCGAGAAGAGGTACGGCTTCTGCGGGACGTAGCCGATCGTGCTCCACAGCACATCTGGCTCCAGCTCCCGGACGTCGACACCGCCGACGAGCACCTCGCCGGCAGTGGCGTCGAACAGGCGCGGAATGAGCCCGGCCAGGGTGGTCTTCCCGGCGCCGGTGCTGCCCACGATCGCCGTGGTCTGGCCAGCGGCGGTGGCAAAGCTGATGTCGCTCAGCACGGCGTGCTCAGCGCCGGGGTAGTGGAACCCCACGTCTCGCATCTCGAGGGTGCCCCGTGTGCGGACCGCCGCGACGGGGTGGCTGGGCGGGACCACCGAGGACGAGGTGTCGAGGACCTCCTGGATGCGTCCCGCCGCGACGGCGGCCCGGGGGATCATGGACACCATGAACGTGGCCATGACGACCGACATGAGGATCTGCACGAGGTAGCTGAGGTAGGCCACCAGCGAGCCCACCTGCAGGTCGCCGGCACCGATGCGGTCGGCCCCGAGCCACAGCACCCCGATGCTCGACACGTTGATCAGCAGGTTCACCGTCGGGAAGATCGACGACATGAGCCGCCCGGCGCGGAGGGCGACCCGGGTGAGATCGTCGTTGGCCTGCTCGAAGCGCGCCGTCTCCTGGGGCTCCCGCACGAAGGCCCGCACGACCCGGATGCCTGTGATCTGCTCGCGCAGGATCCGGTTCACCTCGTCGACGAGGCCCTGCATGCGGCGGAAGGTCGGGACCATGCGGCTGACGATGGTGCCCAGCACGACCGCCGCGATGGGGATGCTCACCACCAGGACCCACGACAGGCCGACGTCTTCCCGGGCTGCCATCACCACGCCGAGCACCAGCGTGATGGGCGCCGCGATGGCCATCGTGGCGCCCATGACGGCGAGGATCTGGACCTGCTGGACGTCGTTGGTGATGCGGGTGATGAGCGACGGTGCGCCGAAGGCCCCCACCTCGCGAGCCGAGAAGCTGGTGACGCGGTGGAAGAGCGACGCCCGCACATCGCGGCCGAATCCCATGGCCACACGGGAGCCCAGGTAGACGGCGGCGATGGCGAACCCCCCCTGCACGAGCGACACCCCGAGCATGAGGGTGCCCTCGCGGCGGATGAAGCCGACGTCGCCGGTCAGCACGCCGCGGTCGATGATCCGGGAGGTGATGGCGGGCAGGAGCAGGCCGGCGACGACCTGGACGGTCTGGAGCGCCACCACCCCGAGCAGGGTGCGGCGGTAGGGCCCGAGGTGGTCGCGCAGCAGCTGGCTCAGCACCTGTCCCCCTCGGCGACCGTCACGTCGGGTGACGCTACCGGCGCTGTCGCGAAGTCCTCAGATCGGCAGTGCGAGAACCTCGGGGCGGCCTCAGGTGGGAGGCTGAGCGGCCACCGACAGGTGCTCGTCGAGGTGGGTCGTGTCGTTGAAGCGACGCAGCGTCCAGCGGGGGCCCTGCACGACGAGGTGCGAGATCGAGGCGTTGTCGCAGCCCGAGAAGGCGAAGGCTCGGGCTCCCGTGGCGTGGGCGAGGATCTGGCCGATCACGCCGCCGTGGGCGAACACCGCCACCCGCTGGTCCGGGTGGACGGCGGCGATGCGCTCGACGCCCCGCTGCACGCGGGCGGCGAAGTCAGCGGCCGGTTCGGCGCCGGGGATGACGTCCCAGCGCTCTTCCTCGAAGAGCCTGATCGCCAGCGGGTGCCCCTCGGCGACGTGCCAGCGGAACGCGCCGCCCTCCCACTCGCCGAGGTGGACCTCGTGGAGGTCGGGGTCGACGATGGGCGTGAGGCCGCTGGTGAGCACGAGGTTGGCCGCCGTCTCCTGGGTGCGACGCAGCTTGGTGACGTAGATGGCGTCGATGTCCTCCCCGGCCAGGCGGGCGCAGACCTTGGCCGCCTGCTCGCGGCCCTCCGGCGACAGGGCCGGGTCGCCGTGGCCGCCGACGCGGGGGAAGGACTGCCCCTCCACCGCGGGCTCGGACTCGCCGTGGCGGACCAGCACGAGCTCGGTGCTGCCCGGCGGCGGGGTGAAGCGGTGCTGGCGAAAGGCGCGGGGGGTCGGCTCGGGCACGGGGATCGATGCTAGGGCCGGGGGCGGTCAGCCGCGGGCGAGGTAGTCCGCCACCGGGACCGGTGCCGTCTCGAGGTAGCCGGTGGGGAGGTACACCTCGCCCTGGTCGGTCAGGTACCAGACGCCCCAGTGGTAGAGGGCCAGCCCGGCGCCGGGGTGCTCGGCGATGAGGTCGGCGTAGAGCTTCACGCCGAGGACGTAGTGGTCGCTGTGGTTGTAGCGGTAGAGGGCGTTGTCGATGTCGACGGCGCCGTTGTTGGCAGCCAGGTAGCGGGCCGCTCCCATGATGGCGTCGTGGGTGTCGTTGATGTCGCCCCCGCCGCCGTAGGCCTCCCAGGTGCTGGGCATGAACTGCATCGGGCCCTGGGCGCCCGCGCTGGACGTGCCGCGGATGCGACCCGTCGCGGTCTCGACCAGGTTGATGGCGGCGAGGTACCTCCACGGGATGCCGAAGGTGGCCTCGGCCTCCTGGTAGTCCGCCAGCAGCTCGGCGTAGGGGACGGGCTCGACGATCTGCCAGGCCGGGAGGGTGCCCGAGAGCTTGGTGTGCATCGCCCGGAACTCCCGGCGGGCGGCCACGTGCAGCTCGGCCGGACGGCGCAATCCCTCGGGCAGCGCGGCCAGCACCTCGGCATCCCACTCCGGGTGGGCGCCGAGCTGGCGGTAGGCGACCTGCTGGGCCAGGGCCGCCTCGGCCACCTGGGGCTCGGTGCTGGCCGGGTCCCGGATGACGGTCTCGGCCTGGATGATCTGCACCGCCAGGCCGGCCGGGTCGGCGGCGGTGGGCGGCGGCCGCAGCGCGAACAGGTCGGGCGGGACGGCCGTCGTCGGCGGCGAGGGCGGCACGGTGGTGGTCGACGGGGGCGCGGTCGTGCTGGTGGTGGTCGTGGTCGACGGTGCGGTGGTCGTCGTCGCCACCGTGGCGGGCTCGCCGCCGGCGTCGGCCACGAGCACCCATCCGGCGGCGCTCAGGGCGGCGACGGCGCCGATGGAGGCGACGATGACGGAGGGGGACAGGCGACGCATGGCCCGTCCAGGGTAGAGGTGGCTCGGCCTCCGGGGGCGATCTGCCGATTCCTCCCGCTATCGGCAGATCGCCAAGAGCGTGGTCGAGACGTCGCTCGGTAGGTTCCCGGGGTGGCCCCTGACCGTGCCGTCGCGCAGCTGGAGGTGACCCCCGAGGAGGTGGAGCTGGCGGCCGACGCGCTGTTCCAGGCGGGGGCCAGCGCGGTTTCGGAGGCGCCTGGTGGCGAGGGGCTGGTCCGCCTCACGGCCGATGTCGACGGCGGCGAGGTGGCCGGGCTGGCGCGGCGCTGGGCCGTGATCCCGGTGGAGGTCGACGAGGACCGTGATCTGGATTCCTGGCGGGACCACGCCATCGCCACCCGGGCCGGGGTGCACCTGGTGCTGTGCCCCGCCTGGCAGCCCCTGCCGCCGGCCGACCCCGAGGACGTGCTCGTGGTGCTCGACCCGGGCCGGGCCTTCGGCTCCGGTTCGCACCCCGCAACGCGCCTGGCCGTGGCCGCCGTCGAGGCCTGGGTGGCTCCCGGCGACCGGGTCGTCGACGTCGGGTGCGGCAGCGGGGTGCTGGCGGTCGTGGCCCTGCGCCTCGGTGCCGGAGCGGCCGTCGGGATCGACGTCGACCCCGCCGCGGTGTCCGCCACGGCCGCCAACGCCGAGGCCAACGGCGTCGTCGAGCGGCTGGCGGTGCGGGCAGCGGACCTCGGCGACCCGGCGAGCGGGCTCTCGGCTGGTTCGGCCGACCTCGCCGTCGCCAACATCGGCGTGCGGGTGCTCAGCGAGCAGGCGGCTGCCCTGCAGGCGCTCGTCCGCCCCGGCGGGGTGGTGGTCCTGAGCGGCCTCCTCGACGAGCAGGCCGACACGGTGGTGGCCCGGTTCGACGAGTGCCAGGAGCTGGAACGCCGCCACGAGGCCGGATGGGCCGCCCCGGTTCTGCGCCGCGTGACCTGACCGGCAGGATCAGGTCAGCTCGGAGGGCAGGCGGACCGCGCCGTCGGGGTCGCGGTGCCAGGTCCAGACGGCGCGGACGTCGGCCGTCTCGATGGGCCGGTAGAGGTGCGGGTAGACCTCCCCGGGGCGGCTCTCCTCCCAGCGGAGGTCCTCGCCGAGATCGGCGGGATCGAGCTCGAGCAGGCGCAGCTCGTCCTCCCCGGCCAGGTGCCGGCTGATCGTGCCGGTCAGCTGCTCGAGCGTTGAGCAGTGGACGAAGCCCTCGTGTTCGAAGCCGGCCGGCACGACGCGACCGGCCCGCTCCGCCTCGGCCCACGCCTCCGGGGTGGTGAGGTGGAAGATGCGGGGACCGCTCATCGCTTGCGGGCGGGAGCGGTCAGCTTGAGCACCTGGCCGCCCTGCAGGAGCACGTAGAGCTCACCGTCGGTGTCCTGGCCGAACGACTGCGCCTGGGTGATGCCGAGGTCGTCCCAGGTGCGCTCGGCGATCACCATGCCGCCGTCCACCTGGATGGCCCGCAGGCCCGGGGCGCAGTAGTCGGCGTAGAGGTAGCTCCCCTGGAGCGCGGGGAGCGCCGAGCCTCGGTACACGAACCCTCCGGTGATCGAGCACCGGCCCTCGTCGTGGGAGTACTCGTGGATCGGCAGCACGCCCCCGGGCGGGTTGGACCCCTCGTGCTCGTGGCTGCCCTCCACCCGGTCCCACCCGAGGTTGGCGCCCCGTCCGGCGTCGAAGCCGCCGACGGCGGGCAGCCGGGTGACCTCCTCCCACGCACCCTGGCCCACGTCGGCCACCCACAGGTCCCCGTTGGCGCGGTCGAAGGAGAACCGCCAGGGGTTGCGGACGCCGTAGAGCCACACCTCGGGGGCGCCCTGCTGTCCGTCGGCGAAGGGGTTCCCCGCCGGGACGGCGTACTCGGCGTCACCCTCGGCGCCCTCCGGGTCGATGCGCAGGATCGACCCGAGGAGCTCCTTCGGATCCTGGCCGTTGCCGTCGGGGTCGTCCTTGCCGCCGCCGTCGCCCAGGCCGACGTAGAGGTAGCCGTCCCGCCCCATCACGACCTGGCCGCCGTTGTGGTTGGCGAACGGCTGCTCGACCTCGAGGATCACCCGGCGGCTCTTGGCGTCGACGCTGTTGCTGTCGCCCAGCGTGTACTCGACGACCACGGTGCGGCCGTCGGGCTCGGCGGTGTAGTCCGCGTAGAGGCGGCGCCCGTCGGTGGAGAAGGTGATCCCGAGGAGGCCCTGTTCGCCGTCGTCTATCACGTCCGGGCTGAGGTCCAGGACCGGGGTGCGGTCGAGCCGGTAGCGCGGTGCGCTCTGGTTTCCGCTGGACGTCGAGGTGGTGGTGACCTCCACCCGGCGGATCGTCCCCCGCTTCTCGGCGATGAACAGGTCGGGCGAGCTGGGGCGGGCGGCGAGGTCCGTGGGCTCCTCGACCCGGGCGATCTCCTGCACCGCCAGCTGCACCTGGTCGAGGGTGGGCTCGGCCGGGGCCTCGGTGCTGCTCGGCACCGCGGTCGTGGTCGTGGCGGGGACCGTGGTGGTGGGGGCGGTGTCGTCGGAGCCGCTGCTGCAGGCGAGCAGCAGCGAAGAGGCGACGGCGAGCCCGGCGGTGCAACGCAGGAGCCGGCTCACGAGCGACCCACCCGGATCAGGTCCTCCTGGACCACGGTGACGGCGAGGCGGCCGTCCGCGGTGTGGATCAGGCTCCGGCCGGGGCCTGGTCCTTGGGAGGCCGATGGCGTGTCCTGGCTGTAGAGCAGCCACTCGTCGGCCCGCATCCACACCCGTTGGTGGGGCGGGAGGGGCTCGTTGCGGTCCGGGGGGTTCCAATCCATGCGCTCCTTGAACTCGGGCAGGGACTCCGGGTCGGGCGCGTCGGGCATCGGCGACTGGTGCTCGAGCCCTTCCTCGGGCACCTGGAAGCTGGTCTGCAGGTTGAAGATGGCCTTGCCGTGCTGGATCGCCACCACCCGGCGGGTGCTGAACGACCGGCCGTCGCGTACGGTGCGGGCCGCTGCCACGAGGGCCTGCCCGGCCATCTGGCCGCCGAAGACGCGCTGGCGGTCCTCGTCCGGCGACACGCCACGGAAGATGTTCACCTCGATGGGTTCGAGGTCGAGGAGCTTCACGAGGGCGTCCACGGCGGCCTGGGACATGGGGGACATCCTCGCGTAGGCCGGCTCGGGTACCGTCCCGCCCCATGCCCGAGGTCTCCTTCCCCGACGGGTTCCGTTGGGGCACCGCCACCGCCGCCCACCAGATCGAGGGCGGGTGCTGGAACAACGACTGGTGGCGGTGGGAGCACACGCCCGGCAGCGGTTGCGTGGAGTCGAGTGGCGACGCCTGCGACAGCTGGAACCGCTGGCCGGACGACGTCGCCCTCCTGGCCGAGCTGGGCTTCGACAGCTACCGCTTCTCGATCGAGTGGAGCCGCATCGAGCCCGAGGACGGCGAGCACGCCGTCGCCGCCCTCGACCACTACCTCCGCCTCGGGGAGGCGCTGCTCGAGGCCGGCATCGAGCCGGTCGTCACCTTCCACCATTTCACCACCCCGCGCTGGCTGGCCGACGGGGGCGGCTGGACGAACCCGGCCACCGCCGACCGGTTCGCCGCCTTCTGCGAGCGAGCCGCCACCCACCTGGCGCCGGTGCTCCGGCGGGCCTGCACCATCAACGAGCCGAACATCGTCGCCACGATGGGCTACCTGGTCGGCGTGTTCCCGCCCGGGGTGCGCGACCGCGACGCTCGCCACCGGGCCAACGAGGTGTTCGTGGCCGCCCACCGCGGCGCCGTCGACGCCATCCGGGCGGCGGCGCCTGGCGTGCCCGTCGGCCTGACGCTGTCGATGGACGACTACCAGGCCGTGGACGGCGGTGAGTCGAAGCGCGACCACATCCGGCGCGGGATGGAGGACGTGTTCCTCGACGCCACCGAGGGCGACGACTTCGTCGGCGTGCAGACCTACTCGCGCAGCCGGATCGGCCCCGACGGCCGCCTCCCCGGCGAGGAGGGGGTGCCGACCCTGATCATGGGCTACGAGTACTACCCGCAAGCCCTCGAGGCGACGATCCGCCGCGCCTGGGACCGCACGAAGGGCGAGGTGCCGATCCTCGTCACCGAGAACGGCATCGGGACCGATGACGACGCCCAGCGGCAGGCCTACGTGCGGTCGGCCCTGGAGGGCGTGCTGCGCTGCCTGGCCGACGGGATCGACGTGCGCGGCTACACGTACTGGAGCCTCCTCGACAACTTCGAGTGGGCCTTCGGGTACGGCCCCCGCTTCGGCCTCGTCGACTGCGACCGCACGACCTTCGCCCGCACCCCCAAGGACAGCGCTCGCTGGCTGGGACGAGTGGCCCGGGCCAACGCCCTCGTCGACTGATCCCGTAGCCTCCTGGCCGTGGACCTGACCCCTGCCGCCGTGCTCGACCGCGTGACCGGGGGGCGGGGCACGCTGGCCCTGCGCTACTCGATGGTGTCGGTCATCGGCGTGACGATCACCCAGATCGAGCTGTTCATCCTCGTGGGCCTCCTCGACCTCGACGCCACCTGGTCCAACGTGGTCGCCGTGTCCCTCTGCTCGATCCCGGTGTTCATCCTCAACAAGCGCTGGGTGTGGAGCCACGACGGCAAGCTCAGCCTGCGGCGGGAGATCCTGCCGTTCTGGGTGTTCACGCTGGCCGGGCTGCTCCTGTCGACGATCCTCGTCACCATCGCCAAGGACATGTCCGACTCCACGCTGCTGATCATGGCCGCCAACATCGGCGGGTTCGGGCTCCTCTGGGTGGCCAAGTTCCTCTTTCTCGACAAGGTCATGTTCGGCCGGCCCGAGCTCGACGAGGTGCTGTCGCAGGAGCCCGAGGCGCCCCTCGGCTCGGCCTGACCCCCCGGTCAAGCCAGGGTAGCGTCGGCGGCCATGCCGCCTGTCCTCGATCTCGATCCCGACCAGCTCCTGTCGACCACCCGCTCGGTGCGCAAGCGCCTCGACCTCACCCGGCCGGTGGAGCCCGAGCTGCTGCGGGAGTGCATCGAGCTGGCCGCCCAGGCACCCACCGGGGGGAACAACCAGGGCTGGCACTTCATCGTGGTGACCGACGCCGAGAAGCGCCGCCAGCTGGGCGAGTGGTACGCCCAGGGCTTCCAGATGATGTACGGAGATCCCGAGGCCGTGGTGGCCGGGCTGCCTCAGGACGACCCGGCCTACGTCGACGCCACCCGCCGGGTCATCTCGTCGGCGCAGTACCTGGCCGACCACATGGGCGAGGTGCCGGTGCACGTCATCCCGGTCATCCAGGGGCGCACCGACGGCATGCCGGTGGCCATGCAGGCCGCCATCTGGGGGTCGCTGCTCCCGGCCGCCTGGAGCTTCATGCTGGCCGCCCGGTCCCGGGGCCTCGGCACCTGCTGGACCACCCTGCACCTCATCCAGGAGCAGGCCGCCGCCGAGCTGCTGAGCCTGCCCGACCACGTCATGCAGGGCGCGCTGATCCCCGTAGCCCACACGATCGGGACGGACTTCAAGCCCGGTCCCCGCCGGGACCTCGACCGCATCATCCACCACGACCGATGGTGATCGACCCCACCCCCACCCCCACCCCCACCCCCACCCCCGCGTTCTGGCGCCGATCTCGGCTCGCCCGTGACCGGAATCGACGCCAGAAGTGGGGGACCTGATGGACGCGGAGCTCCGACGCCACGCCGAGGCGGCGCGCGGGTTCATGCCGGCCGACGAGGGCGAGGCCCTCTACGAGGCGGCGCGGGCGGTGGCCGTCGAGGGGCCGCTGCTCGAGGTGGGCACCTACTGCGGGAAGTCGTCGGTCTACCTGGGGGCGGCGGCGCGTGAGCTGGGTCGGGTGCTGTTCACCGTCGACCACCACCGGGGCTCGGAGGAGAACCAGCCCGGTTGGGAGTGGCACGAGCCCGACCTCGTCGACCCCGCCGTCGGGAAGATGGACACCTTGCCGATCTTCCGCAAGACGATCCACGACGCCGGCCTCGAGGGGACGGTCGTGGCCGTCGTGGGGGACTCGCCGACGGTGGCCGGCGCCTGGGCCACGTCGCTGGCCTTCCTGTTCATCGACGGCGGCCATGGCGCGGAACCGGCCCGCCTCGACTACGAGCGCTGGACGCCCCACGTCGTGCCCGGCGGCACGTTCTGCATCCACGACGTGTTCGCCGACCCCGCCGACGGCGGCCAGGCCCCCCACGACCACATCTACCGCCCGGCCCTCGACTCCGGCCGCTTCGTGGAGGTGCGTGCCGTGGGCAGCCTCCGCGTCCTGCGCCGCACCTGACGGGAACAGGTCCTCCGGCCCTACGGCGGGCCGGGATCGGGGCCTACGTTGGGACCACCACGAGACAGGAGGCCCTCCCATGGTGTTCGAAGAGGCGGTGGTGCTCTCCGTGCCGTTCGACGAAGCGCTGGCACGGACCAAGGAGGCGTTCGCCGCGCAGGGGTTCGGGGCGCTCACCGAGATCGACGTGCAGGCCACCCTCAAGGCCAAGCTGGGCAAGGAGATGGGTCGGTACGTGATCGTCGGGGCCTGCAACCCGCAGCTGGCCAGCGACGCCCTCGACGTCGAGCCCCAGATCGGCGTGCTGCTGCCGTGCAACGTCGTCGTGCGCGAGGGCGAGCTGGGCGTCGTCATCGAGGCCATGGACCCCGGGATCATGTCGACCCTCGTGGGCACCGACCGCATCGCCCCCATCGCGGCCGAGGCCCGCCGCCTCGTCAGCGACGCCCTCGACGCCTTGGTCGCGGGCTCCTGAGTGCCGGCCGTCAGGCGAGGTGGTCGGCCACCGCGGCGGCGATGGCGCGGGCGTGGCGGTCCGCCTCGTCGACCCAGGAGCGGGCGGCGTCGTGCGAGGCGGTGTCGGACACCACCTTGAGCAGCTGGCAGGGGACCCCGGCCGCCTGGCAGGCCCGGGCCACGGCGTAGCCCTCCATGTCGACGAGGTGGGCCCGGATGGCCAGCGCCCGGCGCACCTCGGGGTCGGCCACGAAGGCGTCGCCCGTGGCCAGGACGATGGGCTCGCGCTCGTCGAGCACGACCTCGCCGCTGACCGGCGCACCGATGAGGGCGCTGAGGGCGGCGTGGTCGACGTCGTGCTCGAGCACCCGACCGATGCGGTGAACGCCCTCCAGCCCGTCGTGCAGCGCGCCGGCGGTGCCGACGTTGAGCACCGAGGAGGGCCGTCGCTCGGCGATGGCGGCGCTCACCGCCACGGCGGCAGACACCTTGCCGATCCCGGTGAGGACGACGTCGACCCCGGCGAGGTGGGCGGCCTCCTGCGCGACGGCGACGACGACGAGGGGGCGGCTCATCCGTCGTAGGTGAGCAACGACCGATGGTCGCGCCCGGCCAGCTGGCTCGCCCCACCGAGGAAGGTCAGCTCGATCAGGAACCCGAGGCCGACGACCTCACCGCCGATGGCCTCGACGAGGCGGGCGGCAGCCGCCGCGGTGCCGCCGGTGGCCAGCACGTCGTCGACGATGACGACCCGCTCGCCGGGGGCGACGGCGTCCTGGTGGATCTCGAGCTGGTCGGTGCCGTACTCGAGGTCGTACTCCTCCGCCTCCGTGGCCCATGGCAGCTTCCCGGGCTTGCGGACCGGCACGAGCCCGGCCCCGAGCCGGTGGGCTACCGGCGCGGCGAGGACGAAGCCGCGCGCCTCGATGCCGGCCACCTTGTCGACCCGGCGCCCCACGAAGTGCTCCGCCAGGCGGTCGACGACGGTGGCGAAGGCCCCGGCGTCCCCGAGGAGCGGCGTGATGTCCTTGAACACCACCCCCGCCTGGGGGAAGTCCGGGATGTCCCGGATCAGCGAGGCCAGCGCGGCGTCGTCCACCAGGCTCTAGAGCTGCATCAAGGGCGGCAGGACGCCGCTCGACTCCGCGAAGAGGGCGCTGGCCGGCGTCTCGCCGGCGATGGCATCGGCGGCCAGGATGACCGACGCCGCGGTGTAGGTGCTGCGCTCGCCGCCGGGGAACCGGGCCTCGTCGGGGAAGACGGTGCCGGTCCAGTAGCGGCCGTCCTCGTCGTGGCGGAACTGCTGCGCCCACCCGAAGAGCTGCTCGGCGGTGCTGCGATCGCCCGCGGCGAGGTGGGCCATGGCGCACTCGCAGGTCTCGGCCACGGTGATCCAGGGCCGGTCGGACACGCAGCGCACCCCGCGTCCGCCCATGACGAAGGTGTCGCGGCGTTCGTCGAGCCGCGCCACGCCGGCGTCGCCGAGCACGACGCCGGCGAGGACGGGGTAGTACCAGTCCATGGCCCAGCGGTGCTTCGGGGCGAAGGCCTCGGGCACGTCGCGGATGACGTGGGCGAGGCGGGCCGCGGAGATCTCCCAGTCCGGGCGCTCGTGGCCGAGCAGCTCGGCGATGGCGAGGGCGCAGCGCAGGCTGTGGCAGATGGAGCTCGACCCGGTGAGCAGGGCGAAGCTCCACGGGGTGCCGTCGGCGTGGCGGGCCCAGAGGATCTCGCCGCGCGGGGTCTGGAGGTCGAGCACGAAGTCGATGGCCTTCTCGACCGTCGGCCAGAGGGCCTCGACGAAGCCCTTGTCGTCGGTGAGGAGCCAGCGGTGCCACACGCCCGCCGCGATGTAGGCGCAGACGTTGGCGTCGAGCTTGTCCTGCTCCACCTGGGTGGAGCCGTCCTCGCCCTCGATGTAGTACTGGTGCCAGGCCCCGTCCTCGCGCTGCAGCCGGACGAGCCACTCGTAGGCGCGGTCGGCCTCGGCCCGTCGGCCGCCGAGGTCCAGTGCCATCGCCGCCTCGATGTGGTTCCACGGATCGGCGTGGCCCCCCGGGAACCAGGGGATCATCCCCGACGGGCGCTGCCACTCGACGATGCCGTCGACCGTGGCGTGCAGGTCGGTGGCTGAGACGAGGCCGGGGACGTCGATGGGCACGGGCTCAGGCCTTCCCCACCGGCTTGCGGGCGTAGACGATGAGGCTCTTGCCCAGGACGGGGTTGAGCAGCTTCTCCGCCCACCGGGTGATCGTGCCCATCGGCTGGGTCTGCATGATGTCCCACACGAGGACCTGCAGGTACCCCTTCACGAGGGGGTGGTCGTCGTTGGTGGGCCCCACCGCGCACTTCAGCCACCAGTAGGGCGAGTGCAGGGCGTGGGCGTGGTGGGCGGCTCCCGGCTTCAGCCCGGCCCGGCGCATGCGATCCCGCAGGGTCGGCTCGGAGTAGATGCGGACGTGGCCGCCCTCGACGAAGGGTGCGTGGTACTCCTCGGACAGCGCCCAGCAGATCTGCTCGGGCAGCCAGGCCGGGACGGTGGCGGCCAGGGTGCCGCCGGGCTTCAGCACCCGGAAGATCTCATGGAGGGCCTGCTGGTCGTCGCTGACGTGCTCCAGCACCTCGGAGGCGATGATCCGGTCGAAGGCGTCGTCGGGGAAGGGCAGCTTCAGGGCGTCGCCGTTGGTGGTGACGGCGAGGGAGCCTGCATCGGTGCCGGCCTCGCCGGCCTCTCGCATGGCGGCGAAGAGCCCGGCGACGTCCTTCAGCTCGGCGGCCGAGTAGTCGAAGGCGACGACGCGCGCGCCCCGTCGAAACGACTCGAAGGCGTGGCGCCCGGCGCCGCACCCCATGTCGAGCAGCAGGTCGCCCTCCTGCACCCCGAGCTCGTCGAACCGGACGGTCAGCACGGGGCTACCTGCCTTCGGCCTCGAGGCGGATGCGGTACTGCTCCACCGTCTTGTCGGCGGTGTGCTTCCAGGACCAGCGGTCGATGATGCGCTGCCGGGCCCGGGCGCCGACCGTCTGGCGGAGGTCGGGCTGGTCGAGTGCGTCGCGCAGGCGGGCGGCGAGGGCCTCGCTGTCGCCGGGCACGGTGAGCAGGGCGGTGTCGCCGTCGGCGCCGACCACCTCGGGGATGGCGCCGCCGGTGGTGGCCACGAGGGGCACGCCGCACGACATGGCCTCGATGGCCGGCAGGGAGAAGCCCTCGTACAGCGACGGGACGACGGCCAGCTGCGCCTCTGAGTAGAGCTCGATGATTCGCTGCTCGGGCACGCCGGTGATGAACTCGACGTGGTCCTCGAGGCCGAGCTTCTTGATCGCGGCGTCGCTCGACCCGCCCGGCTTGCGCTTGCCGATCACCACGAGGTGGAGGTCCTCCCGCTCGGTGCGGAGCTTGGCCAGCGCCTCGAGGAGGAACTTGAGGCCCTTCATGGTGACGTCGGCTGACGCGGTGGTGATGAGCCGCCCGGGCACGGGCGTCACCTCGGGGAGCGGCTTGAACAGCTCGACGTCGACGCCGACGGGGACGATGGCCATGCGGTCCGGGTCGACCTCGTGGTCCCGCACGATGTCCTTGAACGAGTTCTCCGAGACGGTGATGACCCGCTCGAGGCGCTTGGCCACCTGGGTCTGCATGGTGGTGAAGGAGTACCAGCGCCGCAGGGTGAGCTTCTTGTACCAGCCCTCGGCGGCCTCGATCTCGAGGCGCCGGTCGACGGTGATCGGGTGGTGGATCGTCCCGAGGACCGGGAGTCCGAGCTGCTTCTCGATGAGGAGCAGGCCGTAGCCCATGCTCTGGTTGTCGTGGACGATGTCGAACTCGTCCTTGCGGTGGCGGAGGTGGTCCCAGGCCCGCATCGAAAAGGCCAGCGGCTCCGGGAAGGTGCCGGCCGAGAAGGCGGCCACCTCGAGGACGTCCGACCAGTGCTTCAGCTCCCAGATCCCCGGCATGCGCAAGGGGAAGTGGTCGTTGTAGATGTCGAGGCTGGGCAGCTCGACGAGCGGGACCCGCTCGTCGAGCACCGGGTAGGGCTGGCCGCCGAGCACCTCGACGTGGTGGCCGAGGTCGACGAGCGCCTTGGCCAGGTGGCGGATGTAGACGCCTTGGCCCCCCACGTGGGGCTTGCCCCGGTAGGCGAGCAGGGCGATGCGGAGAGGGGCGTCCTTGGCCATGGTCCGACAAGCCTTCCGGGCGGTTGACCAGTCGGTCAAACCAACACAGACCGCCAGGAAGGCGACCCGGGGCCAGCGCTCCGCTAGCCGGCGTGCACGCTATCGCCCACGGCGATGGAACCACCCCGCGAGACCGATGCGTAGAGGCCGAGGTTGTTGTCGTGGCCGTCCCGGATCGAGGTGCCGATCGCGAGGTCGCGCCCCAGGCCCGGCTGGGCCCTCGAGGGCATCGAGCAGCGGGGCGTGGGCATCAGCACCTCAGACGCCACGGTGCCGAGCTCGAGCGAGCTCCAGCCGTCCTCCGTGAAGCCGTCGCCCGGCGTGTCGATGAGGGCGGTGGGGCGGAAGCGGCGCACGTCCCACTCGCCGTCGGGGTAGTGGGTGGCGGCGGCCCGGAGGCTCGACGTGGTGAGCCAGTGGGCATCCGCCAGGTCGACCCAGGTGCCCGGGGGCCCGGGCCAGTCGAAGAGGGCGGTGGACTCGTCGGACATGCCGGTGTGCATCTCCATGGGGAGGACCTCGTCGGCCGAGGGGCGCTCGAGCCGGACCTCGCGCCCCAGCCAGGCCGACAGCGCGTCGTGCACCCGGGGGTCCTCCGCGGCGTGCTCCGAGCCGTCGGGGAGCGTGAGCACGACCCCGTCGCCCTCGGTGCGGGCCGACGCCAACAGCAGGTCGGCGTAGCGCTTGCCCGAGAGGACCTTGCGGGCTTGCGGGTCGACCACCGCCCACACTCGGTCGCCCACCGCCCCTCCCGGGGCCAGGTCGAGGCGCTCCACCTGCTCGCCCTGGAATGACTTCACCGGGTAGCGCCACAGCTGTGCCACGGTTCCCACTGCGTCCATGGCCGGGGATCGTAGGGCGGTGGCGGGTCCCCCGGGCCGGGCCTACAGGAGCCGCCAGGTGAGGCTCGCCTCGACGACCAGGGGGTCGTGGCGACGCACGAGCCGGGCCAGCCCCAGGTTGGCGGCGTCGGGCGGACCGGTCTGGGGTTCGATGCACACGGCGCGGGGCTGCTGGTCGTAGCGGACGACGTGGTCGCACGTGGCGTGCACCTGCACCTCGAGGGCGCCCGGCCAGGCCAGCGTGACGGGCCAGGTGATGGCTGTGAAGCAGTCGTCCCAGGGGCGCTCGGCCGGCACGGGGGCGAGGTCGCCGGTGGGGAGGCCGTCGGCGCCCAGCGGGTACCAGCGGCCCGCCCGGAGGTCGACCTCGACGGCCCCACCCACCTCCAGCTGGCGCCGGAACCAGGGGTGCCAGCCGGCGGTGGCGGGGAAGGGGAGGTCACCGGCGTGGACCTCGAGTCGCATCTCCAGCCGGTCGCGGTGCAGCGCCAGCTCCTGGACGGCCCAGCCCCGCAACGGCCAGCCCGGGGCCAGAGGGCGGCGCATCCGCAGGTAGTCGGCCTCGGCTTGCTCGATCATCCACCGCTCGTCGAAGACGGTCCCGTGGATGGCGTGGCCTCCGTGGTTGCGGGGCACCTGGTGGGTGGTGCCGCCCCAACGGAAGCGACCGCCCCGCAGCCGACCGGCGAAGGGGGCCATGGGATAGCAACCCCACAGGAGCGGGTCGGGCCGATGGCCGCCTGGCCCGACCAGCAGCTCGTGGCCGTGGACGACGAGCGACGCCAGCCGGCCGCCGTGGCCCCGGTCGATGCGAGCCGTCGCGGGGCCCGCCGCCAAGGTCTGCACGCCTCCACGCTACGGGAGCGATGGGGCAGGCCCGGGCTCAGGTGAAGACGGGCTCGAGGTGCTCGGTGACCTGGGCGTTGCGGTCGTACACGAGGAAGCGGTCGCACCCGCGGAGCAGCCAGCGGTCGTGGCTGACGACGACGACGGTGCCCTCGTACGCGTCCAGCGCGTCCTTCAGCGCCTCAGCGGAGGCGAGGTCGAGGTAGTTGTCGGGCTCCGCCTCCCACCCGCCGGCGTCGCCCCAGGCGGTGTGGGCGCGGGCCAGGGCCATGCCGGTGCGCTCGCCGGGCTCGGTGGTGGCGGCGGCTTCGGCCCGGCCAGCTCGGCGGCCGCCCGTTGCAGGGGCGGGGGAGAGGTCGATGAGCAGGTCCCGCACCGTGCGGCCCTCCTCGCGCCACCCGACGAGCTGGCGCATGACCTGCAGGCGCCCGTCGACCTGCACGCTCCCCGCCGAGGAGGCCTGGTCCCCGGTCCGAGCGGGGTCCTTGTGCCCTAGTCGGGCCCCGGGGGTGGCGCGATCGTCGAAGCATGACAACGGAAGAGCGAATCGCCAGGTTGGAGAAGCAGATCGAGCGCCTCGAGCAGCGGGAGGTGGAGCTCCGCAAGCAGATGGCGGCGGCTCAGCTGGACCAGTGGTACGCCCGCATCGAGGACCTCGAGGTGCAGGCGCGCCTCGGGGCGATGGAGACGAGCGACCGCGTGCAGGAGCTGTTGGCCCAGACCCGGAGCCGCTGGCAGGAGGCCAAGACCCAGCTGGCCAAGCCCACCGAGGTCGCGTCGGAGGTGATCGACTCCGTCCGCAGCAGCATCGACGACCTGTTCAAGGACGTCCGCAAGGCCCTCGTCGACGCCAAGGAGAAGG
This sequence comes from Acidimicrobiales bacterium, assembly GCA_036275535.1. GTDB lineage: Bacteria > Actinomycetota > Acidimicrobiia > Acidimicrobiales > VFJN01 > VFJN01. Next base: position 18,642 of record DASUDP010000132.1, read on the forward strand.
CGCGTCGCTGAGGGTCAGCGATCGGTGACCACCCACCAGGCGGTGGGATCGGTCGGGATCGGGCAGAAGTCGTAGCGGACCCGCCCCGGGCCGAGGGCCACGAGGCTGGCCGAGGTCGACTCGTAGGTGCGCCCATCGACGTCTCGCCGCACGAGCAGGGCGCGCGGGTCGTCGCCGTCCAGCCCGTCGCCGCCCAGCAGGTCGGTCCACGGCTCCCACGCCACCGTGGTGGGGTCGCCATCGAGCAGCGGGTCGGGGAGCTCGGCCAGCAGTGGAGCGAAGTGCGGGATGAGCGGGTCGTCCGCCGCGTCCACGCCGAGGTTCACGACGATGTGATCGCCGTGGTCGAGGTCCCGGTGGCAGAGCTCCTCGCCGTCCCATGACCACACCTGGGTGCCGTCGAGGGTGGCCAGCAGCAGGTGGAAGCCGTCGTAGCCCCGCACCTCGTCCCCCGAGGGGACATGGCCGGAGGTCAGCACCTCGAGGGCCAGGGTCCCGCGGGTGGGGCGGGTGCCCTCGGCCGGCGCCGGGCGGCGCGCCCCGTTGAGCAGCGCCGCCACGGCGGGCCGGTCCGGGTCGGGGTCCACCGCCAGCCAGGTGCCCCCGGCCGTGCGGTCGCGGCCCCCGAGGAGGCCGGGCCAGCGGTCGTCCCAGTGGGCGGCCGGGGGATCCCAGGCGCGGTCGGCGAACTCGTCGCGGATCGCCCCGAGCAGCACGGGCCAGGGAGCGTCGGGTGAGACTCGCAGCAGGACCGTGCACACGCTGGCGAGCCTACGGACCCGCCGTGGGTGCCTCGTCACGGCCCGGGTACGGTCGCCCGGATGCGAGCCGTGGTGCAGCGGGTGACGGAGGCGTCGGTCACCGTGGGCGACGAGGTGGTCGGGCGGATCGGCCCGGGCCTCTGCGCGCTGGTGGGCGTCACGCACGACGACGACGAGGGTCGGGCGGCGAAGCTGGCCGAGAAGCTCTGGAACCTGCGCGTGCTCGACGACGAGGACGGGGTGATGAACCGGTCAGCCGCTGAGGTCGGGGCGCCGATCCTGGTCGTCAGCCAGTTCACGCTCTACGGCGACACCTCGAAGGGCCGGCGCCCGTCGTGGCTGGCCGCCGCCCGCCCCGAGCAGGCCGAGCCCCTGGTGGAGGCCGTCGTGGCCGGGCTCCGCTCGCTCGGCGCCATCGTGGCGACGGGCCGGTTCCGCACGGAGATGGCCGTCGCCCTCGTCAACGACGGCCCCGTCACCCTGATCCTCGAGGTCTGACCCCCGCCCGCCGCCGCCCCTCGACCGAACCCGCGGTCAGAGCTGCGCAAGAACCGCCAACTTCAACCGCGGGTTCGGTTGTGGGGCGGGGTCAGCCGATGGTGAGGCGGGCGGCCATGTCGTCGGCGCCGGGGTCGTCGGTGCCAGCCCCGCCTCCTCCCGCTCCGAGTCGATACCCGACGTGGTGACCTGGGAGCCGACCGTACTTGGGACGCCTGGCACGACCGGGCCGTCGTCCACTTCCTCGTGGATCCCGCCGACCGGGCCGCCTACGCCGCCACCGCCGCCCGCGCGGTGACCCCGGGCGGTGTGGCGATGCTGGTCACAGCCCGGTGGGGCGGGCCACAGTGGCGAGCATGTCCGCCGACCGGCTCCGCCTCCGCCCCCTGCGCACCTCCGACGAGGCGGCGTTCCTCGAGGGCCACGAGGAGATGGCGGCGGAGGGGTTCACCTTCGGGCTGGGCTACACGGGCCAGCCCTTCGCGGAGTTCGTCGAGCTCCTGGCCGGGTGCCGCCAGGGCATCGGGCTGCCGGCGCGCTGGGTGCCGTCGACGTTCCTCGTGGCCGAGGTGGATGGCGCGCTGGTGGGGCGGACGTCGATCCGCCACGAGCTCAACGACTTCCTCGCCTTCGAGGGCGGGCACATCGGCTACGGGGTGCTGCCCGCCCACCGCCGTCGGGGCTACGCCACCGGGATCCTGCGCCAGAGCCTCGTCATCGCCCGCTCCCACGGGATCGACCGGGTGCTCGTGACCTGCGACCGCGACAACGTCGGGTCGGCGGCGGCCATCGAGCGCAACGGCGGGGTGTTCGAGCGCCAGATCACCGGTGAGGCGGGCACCCGCATGCGCCGGTACTGGATCGACATGAGCGGGCCGTAGGGTCGACCGGTGCTCGTCGCCAAGGACCTCGTCCGCCACCACGGTGCGCAGGTGGTGCTGGGGGGCGTCTCGCTCTCGGTGACGCCCGGGTGCCGCCTGGGGATCGTCGGGCCCAACGGCATCGGCAAGTCGACCCTCCTGCGCGTCCTGGCGGGGACCGAGCAGCCCGACGACGGCTCCGTGGAGCGGTCCCCGGCCACCACCACGGTCGGTTGGCTGCCCCAGGAGCCCGACGCCCAGCCCGGGGAGACGCTGCGGGCCTACCTCGCCCGCCGGACCGGGGTGGCGGCGGCCAGCGACGCGCTCGACGAGGCCACAGCCGAGATGACCGGTGAGCCCGACACGATCGAGCGCTACACCGCCGCCCTCGAGCACTTCCTGGCCATCGGCGGCGACGACCTCGACGCTCGCACCGGCACGGTCCTCGCCCAGGTGGGACTGCCCGCCGATCGCCTCGACGTGGAGGTCGGCCACCTCTCCGGGGGGCAGGCCGCCCGCGCTGCGCTGGCCGCCATCCTGCTTTCGCGCCAGGACGTGCTCCTGCTCGACGAGCCGACCAACGACCTCGACTTCGCCGGCCTCGACCTGCTCGAGTCGTTCGTGCGCTCCACGCCGAGCGCGGTGGTCACCGTGTCCCACGACCGGGCCTTCCTCGATCGCGTCGTCGACCGCATCGTCGAGCTGCGGCTGCCCGCCCACGACGCCGTGGAGCACGCCGGCGGCTGGACCGACTTCGTGGCCGCGCGCCAGCTGGCCCGCCGTCAGCAGCAGGAGGGCTACGAGAAGTACACGGCGGAGCGCGACCGGCTGCGGGACCGGCAGCAGACCCAGCGGGAGTGGGCGGTCGTCGGCGTGAAGAACGCCAAGAAGAAGAAGACGGACAACGACAAGTTCATCCCGCACCTCAAGAGCCAGCGCTCCGAGAAGATGGCGGCCAAGGTGAAGGCCACCGAGAAGGCCATCGAGCGCCTCGAGGTGGTCGAGAAGCCCTGGGAGCCGTGGCAGCTCCAGCTGAGCTTCGCCGGCGGGACCCGCGCCGGGGACGTCGTGGCCCGCCTCGACCGGGCGGAGGTGCAGCTCGGGTCGTTCCACCTCGGGCCGGTCGACCTCGAGGTGGCCTGGCAGGAGCGGGTGGCCATCCTCGGGCCCAACGGCACCGGCAAGACCACCCTGCTGCGGGCCATCCTCGGCGAGGTGCCCCTCAGTGCGGGGCAGCGCTGGGTCGGCCCCGGCGTGAAGATCGGCCTGCTCGACCAGCGCCGCCTGCGCTACGGCGACGATCGGCCGCTGCTGGCCTCGTTCATGGGAGCCACCGGGCTCGACCGCTCCGAGGCCCGCACGCTCCTGGCCAAGTTCGGCCTGGGGGCCGACCACGTCGACCGGGCCGGGGCCGACCTGTCACCGGGGGAGCGCACCCGGACGCTGCTGGCCGAGCTCATGGCGGCGGGCGTGAACTGCCTCGTCCTCGACGAGCCCACCAACCACCTCGACCTCGAGGCCATCGAGCAGCTCGAGTCGGCCCTCGGCGCCTTCGACGGGACCCTGCTCCTCGTCACCCACGACCGGGCCTTCCTCGAGGCCGTGCACACCAATCGCACGATCGACCTGACGTGACCTGACCTGACCGGACTCGACACCAAACTTGAGTCATCAGTTGTCAACAAACCTCATGGCGCAGTACGCTGTAGGTGTTCCGAACGACAGCGCCGCAGAGGAGGATGGTCATGCTGATGCGCTTCGATCCGTTCCGTGAGCTCGATCGCCTCACCCAGCCCGGGTGGACCGGCGGCCGGGCCCCGGTCATGCCGATGGACGCCTACCGCGAGGGGGAGCAGTTCTTCGTCCACCTCGACCTGCCCGGCATCGACCCGTCGACGATCGACCTCACCGTCGAGAAGAACGTGCTCACGGTGTCGGCCGAGCGCCGGTGGAGCCGGGCCGAGGGCGTGGAGATGGTGGTGAGCGAGCGCCCCCAGGGCAGCTTCACCCGCCAGCTGTTCCTCGGCGAGGGCCTCGACGCCGATCGCATCGACGCCCGCTACGAGCAGGGCGTGCTCACGATCACCATCCCGGTGGCGGAGCAGGCCAAGCCCCGCAAGGTGTCGATCAGCCACGGGGCGTCGAACGCCCAGGCCATCGAGGCCAACGCCACCGAGGGCACCTCCCAGAGCGCGGCCTGACAGTCAGGCCAGGTCGGGCGCCGGCTGGTCCACAGCGGGGGCCGGCCGGCGACGGCGCTCGACGGCCCAGCCGGCGATGATGCACACCCCGGCCAGGAGCAGGCCCGGCCCGTTGCCCCAGCGCGTGTAGAGGGTCAGCCCCTCGCGGAGCTCGACCGTGCGCTGGATCACCCGCTCCTCGCTGACGGCGCTGCGAGCCAGGACGCGGCCGTGCTCGTCGACGACCGCGGTGAACCCGGTGGGGGCCACCTGCAGGACCCAGCGGCCGCTCTCGATGGCCCGCATGCGCGAGGACGCCACCTGCTGGGTCTGGACGATGGTGCCGGTGAACGACGACCCGTTGGTGGGGTTCAGCACCAGGCGGGCCCCCGCCTCCACCCCCTCGCGGGTCCGGTCGGCGAAGAAGATCTCCCACGAGATCGGGGCCGTCACCCAGCCCACCCGTCCGGGCACCAGCAGGAGGTTCGGCACCTCGCCGATCAGGGCGTCGCGCTCGGGCAGCGCGCCCCCGGCGATCGGTTCGAGCAGCGAGCGCAGCGGCACGTACTCGCCGAAGGGGACCCGGTGGACCTTCTCGTAGCGACCGGCGGCCTGGCCCCGGCCGTCGACGAGGACGGCGGCGTTCGTGAAGCGGTCGTCCCCGGCCCCCTCCACGGTGCCGACGATCATCGGTGCCTGCAGGCGTCGGGCCAGGCCGGCCACCGTGCCGAACCACGGATCGTCGACGAAGGCCTTGTCGGTGTCGATGACGTCCTCCGGCCAGACGACGAGGTCGACGGGCGGGCGCACCCCGTCCGTCGCTTCGACGTGGCGCTGGAAGACCTGCACCACGCCGGTGTCGCTCTTGCGCGTCCCCTGCTCGCCCCCGCCCTGCACGAGGGCCACCTCAGCCGAGCCCACCGAGTGGCCGTGGGGAGCAACGGTCGACGCGCCGACGATGGCCAGCGCGCCGAGCAGCAGCCCCCCGGCCGGCCGCCACGCCCGCTGCCAGGCGGCGGCCACGGACTGCCCCACGAGCAGCGTCACGGCCAGGAGCAGCACCGCCCCGCCGACCCGCAGCACCGGCGCCAGGGGCCCGGCCACCTGGCCGATGGCGAGGTTGGCCAGCGGGACCCCACCGAAGGGCCAGGACCAGCGGAGCAGCTCGGCCAGCGTCCAGGTGCCGACCAGGGCCAGCCAGCGACCGCGCCCGGGCGGGGCGGCGGCCACGCCGACCCCCACGATGGCGGCGTAGGCCACGCAGGCCACCAGGTAGCCCGGGGCGGTGAGCGCGGTCATCCAGCTGAGGGAGGGGACGAAGCACCCCATCGCCACGAGCCAGCCCCGCCGGAAGCGGGTGCCGGCGGGCTGGTCGGCGATCAGGCGATCGAGCAGCACCAACCCGACGAAGGCCAGCGGCCACCACCCGAAGGGTGGCAGGGAGAGGCACAGGAGCGCGCCGGCACCCACACCGAGGAGGGGGGCGACGAGGCGGGACGTCGGTCGCGGCACGCAGAGATGATGGTCGGTGGCGAGCCGAGATCCACAACGCCCTCGGGCGGCCTTCCGATCAGCTGGGGGCGGGGGTGGAGGACCGTAGCGTGAAGTGGCCGACGATCCGCTGGCGGGCGCTGCCCTTGGGGTGGCAGCCGAAGAGGGTCGCCGTGTACCCGTACCCCTGGTCGATGATGTGGATGTCCTGGTCGTCGACGATCTCGATGCGGTCGAGCGCGTAGACGTAGCGGGCGCCGTCGACCATCGTGAAGATCAGCTCGTCGCCGGGTTGGACGAGGTCGAGGTCCCAGAAGGGCCTCGAGTGGGTGGTGCGGTGGCCGGCCACCACGACGTTGCCCAGCGCCCCGGGCATCGCCGTGCCCGGCCAGTGGCTGGGCCCCCGGTCGATGGCGGTGAGCGTCACACCCTCGAAGAAGGGTTGGGACAGGCCGATCGAGGGGATCTCGAGCTGGCCGTGGTGGATGGCCGGGGTGGGGGCTCGGGGGTCGGCGGGGGAGGGCTCGGGGACCGAGAGGTCCGCCTCGAGCTCGTCGACGATGCGGGCGGCGGTGCTGCCGAGCGGGGTGAGGTCGGGCGCCGGCGCCGCGGGGGCAGCCTCGGCCGCGCTGACGACGGCCTCCTGCGGGACGAGCTCGGCCCCCACCAGCCCGCCGGCCACGGCGAGGACGAGCGCGATGGCCACGGCGAGGCCCCGGATCCTCCACTGCTCGACCGCCGACGCCATCTGACCATGATGCCCGCCTCGCCGGGCCCGGTCGACTGGGGTCAGGCAGCGGGGAGGTCGAGGGCGGCCAGCAGCTGGGACGCGGCGGAGCGTCCCTGACGGATGCAGGCGGGGACGCCCAGGCCCCGCAGGGCGGCGCCGGCCACGACGAGGCCCGGCGCGGCGGCGGCCAGGTCGGCGTCGATGGCGTCGACGCGCTGGAGGTGGCCCGGGCGGTACTGCGGGAAGGAGCCGGGGAGGCGGCCGATGCGCACCTCGCGGGGCGTCGCTCGGAGGGCCATCGTGTCGCGCAGGTCGGCCAGGACCGCGCCCACGAGCTCGTCGTCGCTCAGCGCCATGGCTCGCGGGTCGCCGTCGCGGCCCACCGAGGCCCGCAGCCAGGCGGTGTCGTCGTCGGCCAGGTGGGCCCACTTGGCGCTGGCCCACGAGCAGGCCGTGATCGTCCGCCCCTCCACCTTCGGCACGAGGTAGCCCGTCGCGTCGAGGGCGCGGTCGATCCCGCTCCGTTCGACGGCGATCGACAGGAGCGCCACGGAGGCGTAGGGGATCCCGGCCAGGAGTGTGGCGGCCCGGAGGGCGTGGGGCCGCACGAGGCCGGCCGCCACCCCGGCGGGGGTGGCCACCACGACCGCGTCGGCGGGCACCGGCGGCGCGCCGTCGAGGGTCACCAGCCAGCTCGAGCCGGAGCGCTCGATGGCGGTGGCCCGGTCCCGCACCACGACGAGGCCGCGGTCCTCGGCGTCGTGGCGCACGGCCTGGGCCAGCGCGCCCATGCCCCCGCGCGGGGCGAAGAACACCGGCGCGGTGGGGTCGGCGACCCGCGCCCGCTGCTCCCGGCAGGCCTCGATGAGCGACTCGGCCCCGCTGCGGACGGCGGCGTCGAGCTGTGGGACGGTGGCGGCCAGGCTCAGCTCGTCGACGGCGCCGGCGTTGATGCCTCCCACCAGCGGGTCGACCAGGCGGTCGACGACCTCGTCGCCGAGCCGGTGGCGGAACAGGGGGCCGATGGCGACGTCGCCCTCGGGGGCGACGAGCGGCGTGTCGAGGTCCCGGCGGGCCGTGTCGAGGCCGGCCGGGGAGACGATGCCGGTGGCCGCCAGCTCGTCGAGGTCGGTCGGCACGCCCAGCACCTGGCCCTCGGGCAGCGGGCGCAGGGCCCCGTGGCTCCACACGTGGGCCCGGCGCAGGGCCGGTGCGACGAGGTCCCCCTCGAGGCCGAGCTCACGGCACAGCTCGACGCCCTCGGGCACCCGGGCCAGGAACGTGTCGGCCGCCTCGTCGAGGATGCCGCCGTCGAAGGGCGTGGTCTGGAGCTTGCCGCCCACGCGGTCGGGCTCGACCAGCACGACGTCGACCCCCGCCCGGAGGAGGGAGCGGGCCGCCACCAGGCCGGTGATGCCCCCGCCCACGACGGCGACGGTGGTCACGACCGCCTCATCCCGGGGCGATCGCCAGCACCCGGTCGGCGAGGGCGGCGAAGGTGGTGGCGTCGTCGTTGAGGACGCGGGTGCGGGCGAAGGGCAGCCCGAGGTCGTCGGCCACCCTCCGGGCCTCGATGTCGAGGTCGTAGACCACCTCGAGGTGGTCGCTCACGAACCCCTGCGGGCACACCAGCACGCCGTCGGCGCGGCCGGTGGCGGCCACGTCGCGCAGGACCTCGAGGATGTCCGGGCCCCGCCACGGGTCGGCCGTGCGCCCAGCCGACTGCCAGGCCAGCGACCAGCCCGCCCCGCGATCGAGACCGACCAGCTCGGCCACCGCGGCGGCCGACTCCTGCAGCTGGTCCGGATACGGGTCCCCCTCCAGCGCCCGCTCGGGCAGGGAGTGGGCGGTGAAGAGCACCTCGGTGCGCTCCGGGAGGCCCTGCAGGCCCGCGTCCACCGCGCCGGCCAGGAAGCCGAGGTAGGCCGGCTCCAGGTGCCACGACTCGATGCCGGCGCTGGCCATCCCGTGCCCCGTGGCGGCGTCGGCCAGGCGGCGCTGGTACTCACCGACCGACGAACGGGAGAAGTGGGGGGCCAGCACGAGCCCGACGACGCGGGTGGTGCCGTCGGCGGCGAGCGAGGCCACGGCGTCCTCGATGAAGGGGGCGGCGTGCTTCTGGCCGAGCACCACCCGGGTGCCGCCGGGCCGCCGGGCCGCCAGCGCGTCGACGAGGGCGAGGCGCTGGGCCTCGGTGCGATCGGCCAGCGGGGACGTCCCGCCGATGGCCTCGTAGCGGGCGGTCAGCTCGGCCAGCTGGGCCGGCTCGGGCGGCCGGCCCCGGCGGATGTGCGTGTAGTAGGCCCCGATGTCGGCCGGCGTGGCGGGGGTGCCGTACGCCATCACGACCACGCCGAGCGGGGCGTCAGCCATCGGCGCTCCCGTCGCTGCGGCCCTCCTCGTGGACGAGGTCGACGACGGCCTTCAGCACCCCGGGGTCGAGCTCGGGCAGCACGCCGTGGCCGAGGTTGAAGATGTGGCCCGGCCGGCCGCCGTTGCGGCGCAGCACGTCGCGCGTGCGCTCCGCCACGACCTCCCACGGGGCCAGGCACACGGCGGGATCGAGGTTCCCCTGCACGGCCTTGCCGGAAACCCGGGTGCGAGCGATGTCGAGCGGGACGCGCCAGTCGACCCCGACCACGTCGGCGCCCGCGTCCCCCATGAGGGTCAGGAGCTCGCCGGTGCCGACGCCGAAGTGGATGCGGGGGACGCCGGTGGCGGCGACGGCGTCGAACACCTTGGCGCTGGCCGGCAGCACGAGGTCCTCGTACACGTCCGGCGACAGCGCGCCGGCCCAGGAGTCGAACAGCTGGATGGCGCTGGCACCGGCCTCGATCTGGGCGAGGAGCGACGCGATGGCCATGTCGGCGAGGCGGTCCAGCAGCTCGCGCCAGAGGGCCGGCTGGCCGTGCATCAGGGCCTTGGTCAGGCCGTACGTGCGGGAGGGCCGCCCCTCGACGAGGTAGCTGGCCACCGTGAAGGGGGCGCCGGCGAAGCCGATGAGCGGGGTGGCGCCAGCGAGCTCCTGGACGACGAGGCGCACCGTCTCGGCCACGTAGGGCGCGTCGACGTCGGGCTCGTAGGGGCGTAGGCGATCGAGGTCGGCCGCGGTGCGGAAGGGCTCCGCGATCACCGGGCCGACGCCGGGGGCGACGTCGACGCCGAAGCCGATGGCGTGGGCCGGGACGACGATGTCGCTGTAGAGGATGGCGGCGTCGACCCCGTAGCGGCGCACCGGCTGGAGGGTGATCTCCGCCGACAGCTCGGGGTCGTGGATGGCGTCGAGGATGCTGCCCTCGCCACGCACGGCCCGGTACTCGGGCAGTGACCGGCCGGCCTGGCGCATGAACCAGACGGGCACCCGCGAGGCGGGGAGCCCCCGGGCGGCGCGGAGGAGGGGGGCGTCGTCGAGGGAGGCGGGGGCAGCGGGCATGGGAGCCTCACGCTACGGCTCGCCCCCGACCAACGCGACATCAGGACGGACGTGGACGGGCGTGGTCTGATGCGGGGGTGCGACGCTCGATCGACGACCACCCGTTCTCCCCCGAAGAGCTCCCGCCTGGCGACGACGACGTCCCGCATCTCTCCTGGGCGGTCGCCATCAGCGACGACTACGACGACGGCGAGCCCCGGGTGGTGCTCACGGTCGAGGAGGTGGGCCGCGCCGGCGCCGGCCTGGTCGCGCACCTGACCCCGGCGCTGGCCCGTCGCCTGCGCGTCGCGCTCCGCGACGCCCTCCGCGAGGTGGGCGAGGATCCCGGCGCCTGAGCCCGGGCGCGGCGCCGAGGTTCGCGGCGTTCGCAAAGATCCGGTCGGTGGTGCCAGACCGCCGTCAGCGACGAGTAACATGGCCGATCCCTCGTTTTCGTCTCCTGGGAGGACGATGGCCTCGCATCCCGACCTGTCTTCGGAGCAGGCGCACATCGACCGGGCCTACGACCGGTTGGAGCGCTCGCGCGAGGAGGCCACCCGGTTGCGGTCGATGGTGGAGGTCGGTCGGGGCGGCACCGAGCAGGCCCGCTGGGAGCGGGAGATGATCGAGGGGAACATCGCCAACCGGCTGGCGTCCCTCCAGCTGGGCAACGCCAGCCTCGTGTTCGGCCGGATCGACCGCACCCAGGCCGAGGGCGGCGACACCTTCTACATCGGCCGCCTCGCCGTGGCCGACGACGACCGCGAGCCGCTCGTGGTCGACTGGCGGGCCCCCGTGGCCGAGCCGTTCTACCGGGCCACCGGGCGCTCCCCGATGGGCCTCGTCCGCCGCCGGCACTTCGCCACCCGGGGCCGCCAGCTGCTGGCCATCGAGGATGAGCTCTTCGGCGAGTCCGCCGGCCTCCTCGGCGGCGAGCTGGCCATCGAGGACGAGGGCCGCGAGATCCGGGGTCAGAGCACGCTCATCGCCGCCCTCGAGGAGGTGCGGACGGGGCGCCTCACCGACATCGTCGCCACCATCCAGGCCGAGCAGGACCAGATCATCCGCGCCGAGCTCCCCGGCGTGCTCGTCGTCCAGGGCGGTCCCGGCACGGGCAAGACGGTGGTCGCCCTCCACCGGGCCGCCTACCTCCTCTACACGCACCGCTTCCCCCTCGAGGGCCAGGGGCTCCTCGTGGTCGGTCCCAACCGGCTCTTCCTCGGCTACATCGAGCAGGTCCTGCCCAGCCTCGGCGAGGCGGGGGTGGAGCTGGCCGTCCTGGCCGACCTCCTCGACGGCGGCCTCGGCCTGCGGGTCGAGGGCCGCGACCAGCCCGACGCCGCCCGCGTGAAGGGCGACCTGCGGATGGCCCGGGTTCTGGCCAAGGCCGTGCACGACCGCCAGCGCCCGCTGCGCCAGACGATGCGGGTGGGCTACGGCCTCCAGACGCTCGAGCTCACGCCGGGGCAGAGCCGGGCCATCGTGGCCGACGCCAAGCGGCGCTTCCGGATCCACAACGCCGGCCGCCGCCACGTCGAGGCCAGCGTGTACGCCACGCTGGCCGACAGCGCTCGGGTGCCGGTGGAGGCCGGCGAGCTGCGCCAGCGGCTGCACCACGCCCCCGAGGTGCGGGAGGCGTTGGAGCGCATGTGGCCGGTGCTCACGCCCGCCGACCTGCTCCACGACCTGTTCGGCTCCGCCGCCCTGCTCGACCTCGCCGGCGAGCGCCTGCTCTCCGAGGCCGAGCGCGCCGCGCTGCACCGCAAGCGGTCGACCTCCCCGCAGGAGGTCGTCTGGACGGTCGACGACGTTCCGCTCCTCGACGAGGCCGGCGCCCTGCTCGGCCCGAAGCCCCGGCGCCGCCGCAACAACGGGCCCGCCCCCGACGACGACCTGCGCACCTACGGGCACATCGTCGTCGACGAGGCCCAGGACCTCTCGCCGATGCAGCTGCGCATGCTCAACCGCCGCTCGCTGAACGGGTCGATGACGATCGTCGGCGACATCGCCCAGTCCACCGGGGCGTGGGCCCACGCCGACTGGAGCGAGGTGCTCGACCACCTCCCCGACCGCCGTCCGGCTCGCCGCGAGGAGCTCACGATCGGCTACCGGCTGCCGGGGCCGAACATGGCGCTGGCGGCCAAGGTCCTGGCCCTGGCGGCGCCCGACCTCACCCCGCCCAGCTCGGTGCGCCACGCCGGCGACGAGCCCCGCTTCGTGGCCGCCCCCACCGGTCACCTCGGGCAGGTGGCGCTGGAGCAGGCCCTCATCGAGCGCGACGCGGTGGACCCGGGGAGCGTCGCCGTGATCGTCCCCGACTCCGCGCTCGGCACCGTGATCGACGCCTTCGAGGCGGCCGGGGTCGAGTTCGGCCGGGCTGCCCGCCACGGGCTCGATCAGCAGATCACGATCGTGCCCGTCAGCCTCGTGAAGGGCCTGGAGCTCGACGCCACCGTCGTCGTGGAGCCCGCCGCCATCCTCGAGGAGGAGGTGCAGGGGGCCCGAGCGCTCTACGTCGCCCTCACCCGGGCCACGAAGCGGTTGGTGCTCGTCCACGAGCGACCGCTGCCGGCGGTCCTCACCGGGCCCGCCTCCGAGTGAGCGACCGCCGGGCCGTCGCCGCGAAGTCGTGATCGTCGTCGTCGGGGCGGGGCCGGCCGGCCTGCTGGCGGCGTGGCACGCGGCCCGGGCGGGGCACGAGGTCACGGTCCTCGAGCGGGCGGGGTCCGTCGGGGGGCTGGCGGCGTCGTTCGAGGTGGCCGGCCAGCGCGTCGACCTCGGCAGCCACCGCCTCCACCCCAGCATCGAGCCCGGTCTCCTGGCCGAGCTGGATGCGCTCCTCGGCGACGACCTCCAGGTCCGCCCCCGCCACGGGCGCATCGCCATGGCCGGCCGCCTCCTGGGCTTCCCGCTGCGGACCACCGACCTGCTCCGTCACCTCCCCCCGGCCCTGGCGGCGCGGATGGCACTCGACGCCGCCGTCGCCCCGCTCCGCCGCCCCCGAGCCGACACCTACGCCGAGGTGGTCCGGGCCGGGCTCGGCCCGAGCGTCTACCGCTCGTTCTACGGCCCCTACGCCCGCAAGCTCTGGGGGGTCGACGGCGCCGAGCTGTCCGGTGAGGTGGCGCGGCGCCGCATCGCGGCGTCATCTCCGACGGCCATCGCCCGCAAGCTCCTCCGGGCCACCGACCCGGCCAAGCGCACGTTCCTCTACCCCCGGCGCGGCTTCGGGCAGATCAGCGAGGCGCTGGCCGACGCCGCCACCGCGGCAGGGGCCGTCGTCCAGCTGGGCGCCGAGGTCGCTGGCATCGACGTCGGGCCGGGCGGTCCCAGCGTGCTCCTGGGCGAGGGCGGGCGGCTGGCCGCCACACAGGTTTGGACGTCGGCCCCGCTGCCGGTCCTGGCCCGGTTCGTCGCCGGCGCGCCCCCGGAGGTGGTGGCCGCCGCCGACGACCTGCAGCACCGGGCCATGGTGCTGCTCTACCTCGTCCTCGACCAGCCGGCATGGACCGAGTTCGACGCCCACTACCTGCCCGACGAGTCCGTGATGGCCACCAGGATCTCGGAGCCCAAGCGCTACCGGACATCCGCCGAGGACCCTGCCGACCGGACGGTGCTCTGCGCCGAGATCCCCTGCGCCGTCGACGACGCCGTGTGGACCGCGCCCCCGGACGCTCTCGCCGCCCGCCTGGTCGACGAGCTGGCGTCCCTCGGGCTCCCCCCGGTCCGGCCGGTGGTCGCCGAGGTGCGGCGGGTGCCGCGCCTCTACCCCGTCTACCGCCCGGGCTACGAGCGGGCTCTCGCCACGGTGGAGGCCTGGGTCGACTCCCTGCGCGGCATCGTCACCTTCGGCCGCCAGGGGCTCTTCGTGGCCGACAACGCGCACCACGTCCTCGCCATGGGCCGCGACCTCGCCGCCGCCCTCCGCCCCGACGGCACCTTCGACCAGCAGGCCTGGGCCGCCGCCGGCGCCAGCTTCCGCCACTTCGTCGTCGAGGACTGACCCCGCCCACCCGCCGTCGGGTGCGCCAATGCACCTCGGCGGTCGGTTTGCGCACGGCTGTCGGTCTGCGCACGCCACGCCAGCAGCGGCGGGGGCCTCAGCTGGCGGGGGCCAGCTCCTCGATCGTGCGGGTGGGGGGGCTGTAGACGGGGGCGGGGCGGGGGGTCGGGTCGGAGCGGAGCTCGGCCCGGATGGCGGGGAGGACCTCGCGCAGGTAGCGGCCCAGGCGGATGAACGAGCGGCCGTGCTGGCGGAAGGCGTAGGAGATCGGTACCTCGTGGTAGCGGAAGCCCTTGGCCACGAGGTCGAGGGTCAGCACCTGCGCGTAGTTGTAGTCGTGGATGACCTCCGCGGCGCCGGCGGCCGCCGGTGACAGGGCCCGGTAGCCGGACTGGCCGTCGGTGAGCCCCCGTAGGCCGTGCCGGCGCACGAGCGCCCGCACGAGGAGGGTGAGGGCCCGGTTGCCGAGCCAGCGGTGGGGGAGCATCGCCCGGTCGGCCCCGGCGAACCGGGAGCCGACGACGTAGTCCGCCTGCCCGGCCAGGATCGGCGCCACGAGCCCGGCCAGCTCCTCCGGCGCGTACTCCCCGTCGGCGTCGAGGAAGACGACGGCCGCCGCGCCCCGGCGGGCCCCTTCCGCCAGGCCGGCCCGCACCGCGGCACCGAGGCCGCGGTTGTGGCCGAAGTGCAGGATCTCCGCTCCCGCGCCGGCCGCCTCCCGGGCGGTGGCGTCGGTGGAGCCGTCGTCCACCACCGCCACCACCACGGGGTGCCCGAGCACCACCCGCGGCGTCCGGGCCACGACGGCGGCCACCGTGGCGGCCTCGTCGTGGGCGGGGAAGAACACGAAGACAGGAGCACCATCACTCATAGTTAGGGGATCTTTACATGAAGCGGAGGGTATGGCTAGCCTGCCCCCGATGGTCCCCGCCGAGCCCGCCCCGGACGCCGTGGCGCGCCCCGGTCCGGCCGGCCGCCACTTGTGGGTCGTGATGTTGGTGGTGGGGGCCGTGACGGCGCTCTGGTCCGGGGTCGCCGTGGGGGCGCGGGCCACCCACGGTGCCCGCACCACGGCGGACGAGCCGCAGTACCTGCTCTCGGCCCTGTCGCTCTGGGAGGACCACGACCTCGACATCACCGACGAGCTGGCCGACGGGCGGTACCGGGACTTCCACGAGGTGGCGCTGCCGGTGCAGACCGAGGCCGTCGACGGGCGGCTCCTCAGCCCCCACGACCCGCTGCTCCCCGCCCTCCTCGCCGTGCCGGTGGGCCTGGCCGGGTGGGTGGGGGCGAAGGTGGCCCTGTCGCTCCTGGCCGGGGCCCTCGCCGCGCTCCTCGTGTGGACGGCCGTCGCCCGCTTGGCCGTCTCGGTGCAGGCCGCGGCGGCCGTGGTGCTGGCCTTCGCCGTGGCTGCGCCGCTCAGCGCCTACGGCACGCAGGTCTACCCGGAGCTGCCCGCCGCGCTGGCCGTCACCATCGCCATCGCGGCGGTGACCGGCCGGCTCGACCGGCGCGGGCGATGGGTGCTCGGCGCCGCCGTCGTCGCCTTGCCGTGGCTGGGCGTGAAGTACGTCGCGGTGGCGGCCGCCCTCGCCGGGGTGGGGGTGTGGTCCCTCGTCCGCCGGGGCGGCCGCCGACCGGCCGGGACGTGGCTGGCCACGCTGGCGCTGGCCGGGGTCGCGTTCCTCGTCGTGCACCGGGCCTGGTACGGCGGCTGGACCGTCTACGCCGCCGGTGACCACTTCGTGGGCGGCGAGCTCACCGTGATGGGCACGAGCCCCGACGTCCTCGGCCGCTCGAGCCGGCTGGTGGGGCTGCTCCTCGACCGCGGGTTCGGGCTGGCCGCGTGGGCCCCCGCCTACCTGCTCGTCGTGCCGGCGTTGGCCGCCCTCACCCGCCGCCGGCCGGCCGGGGCGCTGGCCCTGGCGGCGCCGCTGGCGGCGGGATGGGCCACGGCAACGTGGGCGGCCCTCACCATGCACGGCTGGTGGTGGCCCGGTCGCCAGGTGGTCGTCGTCGTCCCGTGCCTGGTCCTGGCCGTGGCGTGGTGGGCGGACCGGACGGCGACCCGACGGGCCACGCACCTGGTCGCCGCCCTCGGGGCGGTCGGTGCGGCGCTGTGGATGTGGCTCGTGGTCGAGGTGCTGCGGGGCCAGCGCACGCTCGTCTTCAGCTTCGAGTCGACCACGGACCCCATCTACCGGGCCTGGCGGGCCGTCCTGCCCGATTACCACCACCCCACCGCCGCCACCTGGCTCCTGCAGGCCGCCTGGCTCCTCGCCCTGGCCGCGCTGGCCCGGTGGGGGTGGCGGCGCGCCGAGCTGGCGCCCGGCGCGCCAACGGCGGCGGACCACTCGTTCCAACCACAACCCCGGAGGTACCCCGACCGTGTCCATGCGTGAGCTCCTCACCCCCCGCCACCGCCGCTCCCGTGCTGCGATGGCCCTGACCCTCTTGGCGCTTCTGGCCACCGGTGCGGCCTGCAGCGACGACGGCGCCGACGTGCGCGGCTCCGGCTCTGCCTCCGGCAGCGGGTCCGGTTCCGGCTCGGGGTCCGCAGTGGCCGGCGAGTGCACGGTGGCCGACGGGACGGACGGCGTCGACGACGCCGAGACCGTGATCGACGCCACGCTCGACGAGTGGTCGATCCAGCTCGACCCCACCACGGTCGACGCCGGCGCCATCGGCTTCACCGTCGAGAACGCCGGTGAGCGCAACCACGAGATCGTCATCGCGGCGGCCACGGTGGACGACATCGAGGTCGTGGACGGCAAGCCCGATGAGGACGCCCTCGGCGACGCCGTCATCGGCGAGGTCGAGGCCTTCCCGGCGGGGGACACCTGCGAGGGGACCTTCGACCTCGAGCCGGGCACCTACGTCGCCTTCTGCGCCCTCGTCGACGAGAACGACGACGGCACCACGGAGAGCCACTACGAGAACGGGATGGTCACCACCTTCACGGTGAGCTGATCGCCACCTCGACGGCAGCGCCAGGGGCCGGCTCCGACGGGGCCGGCCCCTGCTGCGCCCGCCGCCGGAGCAGGCCCGGGAAGGGGACGACGAGGGCCACCGCCCCTGTCACGAGCGAGTAGGCCGTCTTGGCGGCGTGGGTGGTGAGCGCGGCGGCCAGCGCGGTGCCGGGCGAGTGGCCGAGGGTGGCCAGCGCCGCCACCGCCGCCGCTTCGTACGTGCCGAAGCCGCTGGGGGCGATGGCGGCCACCTGGGCTGTCACCGCGGCGGCGGTGACGAGCAGGGCGCCGCGCGGCGTCACGTCGATGCCCGACCACCGCAGCGCCTGCCAGACGGCGACGGCCTCCAGCAGCCACGCGCTCGCCGTGAGGGCCAGCGCCGTACCCCCCGGGCGCGTGACCGCTCGCCCCGCCCGGACCAGACGGCCGAGCCACAGCCACGCCCCCGCCGCCACCACCGCCAGCAGCCCCACCGCCGCCGCCCCCCACGGCCCGAGCAGGTGCCCGAAGGCGGCCGGGGCGGCCACGATGCCGACCGCCACGAGAGTGAGGACGTCGCCCACCCGCAGCGCGATCGCCGATGCCGTCACCGGTGCCACCGCCAGGTCGGTGCGGCGCAGGACGGAGGCCACTCGCGCTCCCTCCCCCAGGCGCAGCGGCAGGACGTGGTTGGCCCCGAGCGACAGGTGGATGGCGGCCAGGGCCTGGCCGATGGGAAGACCGGGAAGCACCCGTCGCCAGGCCAGCGCCCGCAACGTGAAGGCTGCTGCCAGTGCCGCCACCAGCAGGACCCACCCGCTTGGATCGCCCAGCGCGGCGTCCACGGCTCCGCGCAGGGCGTCACGGTCCACGGTGGCGGTCACCGAGGCGGTGGCGAGGGCGGTGACGGCGATTCCGAGGGCGGCCAGCGACCAGGTCGGGGGCCGCCCCCCGAGGAGGCGGCGGAGCAGGGCGGTCACGGGCTGACGAGCAGCGCTCGGACGGACGCCTGCCACTCGATCTGGCGGGCCACGCCCTCCCGTAGGGACGTGCGAGGCGACCAGCCGAGGGCCGAGGTGGTGCGGCGCAGGTCGGCGGCGGTGCGAGCGGGGTCGCCGGGCAGCGCGGGGCTCGGCTCGATGGGCACGGGCCGGCCGCCCAGCTCCTCCACCAGGGCGATGAGCGCGTTGAGCGACGTGGAGGCGCCGCCCCCGACGTTGCCGATCCAGCCCGGGGGGAGGTCCGCCTGCGCGGCGGCGATCGTGGCCTGCACCACGTCGTCGACGTAGGTGAGCTCGCGGCGCTGCTTCCCGTCGCCGCGTCGCACGAACGCGTCGCCGCCTTGAGCGGCGGCCACGATGCGGTGGAGGGCCATGTCCGGCCGCTGCCTCGGGCCGTAGACGGTGAAGTACCGCAGCGCGACGACGGGCAGGCCCCGCTCGGCGTACACACCCGCCAGCTGCTCGGCCGCGGCCTTGGAGACCCCGTAGGGGCTGCGGGGGGACACAGGCGCGCCCTCCCGGGCCCCGCCGCGGGCGACGTCGCCGTATACGGAGCTGCTCGAGGCCAGCACGAACCGCGGCACCCCGGCCCGCCGCGCGGCCTCCATGGCGACCTGGCTGCCGAGGACGTTCCCCTCGACGTGGGCGGCGAAGCCGTCGCCCCAGGACGTCTGGACGCCGGGTTGGCCGGCGAGGTGGACCACGGCGCGGGCGCCGTCGAACAGGTCGGCGAGGTCGACCTCGAGGAGGTCGGCCGTCACCAGCTCGAAGTCCGGGTGGTCGACCACCGCGGCCAAGTTGGCCGCCGCGATCGGGTCGGTGGCCGGGTGGCGCCGGTCGAGGGCGCGCACGCGCTGGCCGTCGGCGAGGAGGGCGGAGCACAGCGTGCTCCCGATGAACCCGGCCGCCCCCGTGACGACCAGCGGCATCGTCACCGCCCCTGTTGTTTGTTGATAGGCATGCCTATCAAGCGTGGCTCACCGGCGGCGCGGCGGCAAGCCAGGCGCCAGCCGATCAGGCGGTGACGAGGATGCGCTGGCTGGCGAAGGCGCCGATGCCGATGTGGCGACCGTCGATCTCCACCGTCGTGGTGCCGTCGGGCGAGGCGGCGGTGATCGTTCCGGTGCGACCGGGCACGACGTCCGCGCCCTCCAGGAACTCGAGGAGCCCGGGAGCGAACTCCAGCTCCTCGGGGATCCGGGTGACGACGAAGGCCTCGCCGACGGTGACCTCGCTCAGCGGCCGTGTGGCGGGGGGCACGTAGTCGGCCCCTGGGATCGGGTTGCCGTGCGGGCAGGTGGTGGGGTCACCCAGCACCCGGATGATGGCCTGCTCCACCGGCGTGGAGATCACGTGCTCCCACTTGCCGGCCTCCTGGTGGGCGTCGGCCCACGAGAGCCCCAGGATGTCGGTGAGTAACCGCTCGGCCAGGCGGTGGCGGCGCACCACGCTCTGCGCCAGGCGCTCGCCGTCGACCGTCAGGCTGATCGTGCCGTCGCGCATGGACACGAGGCCCTCGGAGTCCAACCGCTTCACCATCTCCGAGACGGCCGGACGGGAGACCATCAGGCGCTCGGCGATCCGGGCCTGGATGACGTCGACCTCGGCCTCGCGCAGCTCGTAGACCGCCTCGAGGTACTCCTCGAAGGCCGGGTGGAACTCCGGGGTCTTGTAGTCGGCCATGGCTGCAGGGTACCGCGGTGTCGAGCCGGGGGAACCGCCCCGGTTGACCGCTTCGCCCGTGCCCCCGTAGGTTGCCGCCGTCTGCTACCCGGCAGCGAAACCGGTGCGACTCCGGTGCTGTCCCGCAACTGTGGTCCTCCTCCACCCCGGTGGAAGGGGCGAGCCAGGTCGCCTGCCGGGTCGGCGTGACGAACCAGCCTCGAGGACGGGCCCGGTTCGCACGGCAGGGCTCCCCCTGGCGTCGAGCACCCACACCCTCGACTCGACAGGAGGAACCACACCCGTGAAGCACACCGCCCTGGCCCTCGTGGCCGCCCTTGCCCTGCTCGCCGCGTGCGGCGACACGTCGTCGGACGCCGACGCCGGTGCCGACGCGGCCGAGCCCAACCTCGCCGGACCGGAGGCCCCGGAGCGCATCGTCTCGCTGTCCCCGTCGGCCACCGAGATGCTCTTCGCCATCGGCGCCGGCGACCAGGTGGTGGCCGTCGACAGCATGTCCAACTTCCCGGCGGAGGCGCCGGTGACCGATCTGTCGGCCTACGAGCCCAACCTCGAGGCCATCGCCAGCCACGATCCGGACCTCGTCGTCGTCGACGGCACCGACGCCGAGCTGATGGACGGGCTCGAGGCCATCGACATCGAGGTCTTCGAGGCGCCCGCCCCGGCCAGTCTCGACGACATCTACGCCCAGATCGAGGACCTCGGTGCCGCCACCGGGCACGCCGAGGAAGCCGACCGCCTGACGGCGGACATGGCTGCTGACATCGAGGCCACGTTGGAGAAAGTGCCCGAGCGCGACGAGCCGCTGACCTACTACCACGAGCTCGACGACACGCTGTACTCCGTCACCTCGGAGACCTTCCTCGGCAACCTCTACGCCCTCGCTGGCCTCGAGAACGTCGCCGATGCGGCCGATCCCGACGGGGCCAACGGCGGCTATCCCCAGCTGTCGGCCGAGTACCTCGTCGACGCCGACCCCGACCTCGTGTTCCTGGCCGACGCCAAGTGCTGCGGGCAGTCGGCGGCCACCTTTGCCGCCCGGCCCGGGTTCGGTGGCCTGAGCGCCGTGGCCGACGGCGACGTGATCCTGCTCGACGACGACGTGGCCAGCCGCTGGGGCCCGCGGGTCGTCGACCTCCTGGCCCAGATCGTCGACGCCGTCGTGGCCGCGGACAGCGCCGGGGCCGCGGCCGCATGACCGTGGCGCCCGCGGCGACGGCCCCCGCCTTGCGGGGAGCCCGGCTGCGACCGGCGTGGGTCGCAGCCGGGCTCGTCGCCGTCGCCGCGGCCGCCTTGGCCGGCCTCGTCATGGGGCCAGTGTCGCTCTCGCCCTTGGAGGTGGTGCGCGAGCTGCTCGGGATGTCGACGGACCTCGATGCCCGCCAGATCGCCATCGTCGAGCAGATCCGGCTGCCCCGGGTGGTGCTCGGGCTGCTCGTCGGCGCCACCCTGTCGCTCTGCGGGGCCAGCTACCAGGGCGCGTTCCGGAACCCTCTCGCCGACCCCTACCTGCTCGGGGCGGCGGCCGGTGCGGGCCTCGGCGTCACCGTCGTGATCGTCCGGGTGGCCGACGGTGCGGCGACCCCTGGATACGTGCCCGTGGCCGCCTTCGTCGGTGCCATCGCGGCGGTCGCGCTCGCCTACGCGCTCGGCGCGGCGGGCGGGGGCCGGGCCTCGACGGCGTCGCTCATCCTCGCCGGGGTCGCCGTGGCCAGCTTCCTGACGGCCGTGCAGACCTACGTGCAGCAGCGCAACCAGGACACGATCCGCGACGTGTACGTGTGGATCCTCGGGCGCCTCTCGACGTCGGGGTGGAGCGACGTGTGGATGCTGCTGCCCTACGCGCTCGTGTGCTGGGTGGTGCTGCTGGCCCACCGCCGCATCCTCGACGTGCTGGCCGTAGGCGACGACGAGGCAGCCACCCTCGGCCTGCACCCGCACCGCAGCCGACTGATGATCGTGGGCGCCGCCACGTTGGGCACGGCCGCCGCAGTGTCGGTGTCCGGGCTGATCGGCTTCGTCGGGATCATCGTCCCCCACACCGTCCGCCTGCTGGCCGGGCGCTCGCACCGCGTGGTGCTCCCGCTGTCGATGCTCTTCGGCGGCGCCTTCCTCTGCATCGCCGACCTCCTGGCCCGCACGTTGTCGTCGCCCGCCGAGATCCCCATCGGTGTCGTCACCGCCTTCTTCGGGGCGCCCTTCTTCGTGCTCGTGCTCCGCTCCTCGCGCCGCACGGGGGTGACGGCGTGATCCGGTGCACCGGCGTGACCGTGCGGCTGGGCGACAAGGTCGTCCTCGACGACGTGTCGCTCCACGTGCCGCGCGGGTCCTGGGTGTCGATCGTCGGCCCCAACGGCGCCGGCAAGTCCACCCTGCTGCGCTACCTCACCGGTGCGGTGGCGGGCGTGGGCGACGTGCACCTGGCCGGGCAGCCCTTCGGCGCCCTCACCCGGCGCCAGCGGGCGCAGCTGGTGGCGATGGTGCCGCAGGCGCCCGTCATTCCCGACGGCATGACCGTCGTCGACTACGTCCTGCTCGGCCGCACCCCGCACATCCGGGCGCTGGCCGTCGAAGGGCCGACCGACCTGTTCGCGGTCCACGACGCGCTGGGCCACCTCAGCCTGCTGACCTTGGCCGACCGCCAGGTGGCGACCCTCTCCGGTGGCGAGCGCCAGCGCGTGCTCATCGCCCGGGCCCTCGCCCAGGGCTCGCCCCTCGTGCTGCTCGACGAGCCCACCACGGCGCTCGACGTCGGCCACCAGCAGCAGGTGCTCGAGCTCATCGACGAGCTGCGCGGCCTCCACGACCTCACGGTCGTGACGACGATGCACGACCTCACCCTGGCCGGCCAGTACGCCGACCGGCTCGTGCTCATCGACCACGGTCGCGTCGTGGTGGAGGGCCCGGCCGCCGAGGTGCTCACCGAGGACAACCTGGCCAGCTACTACGGCGCCAAGGTTCGCATCATCCACGACGGCGACCGGCCCGTCGTGCTCCCGGTGCGCCGGGAGCGGATGCCCAGGATCGTCCCGTGACCGACCCCCCGGCCGTCCCCACCGAGCACCGCAACCCCGACCGGCGGCGCGTGCGAAGCGTCGTGCTGGTCAACACGGGCGACGGCAAGGGCAAGTCCACGGCCGGCTTCGGGGTGGTGCTCCGGGCCGTGGCCCGCGGTTGGGACGTCGCCGTCGTGCAGTTCCTCAAGTCGGGCCGCTGGCAGGTCGGCGAGGAGGCGGTGTGCAGGGAACGCCTCGGCGTCGACTGGTACGCCATCGGCGAGGGCTTCACCTGGGAGTCCGAGGACCTCTCGGAGGACGAGGCCGTGGCCCGCGCCGCCTGGGCCCACGCCAAGGCGACCATCGAGGCGGGGGCCCACCGGCTCGTCGTCCTCGACGAGGTCACCTACCCGATGACCTGGGGCTGGATCGACACGGCCGAGGTCGTGCGCACCATTGCCGAGCGGCCCGCGCACGTGAACGTGGTGTGCACGGGCCGGGGGGCGCCGGACGAGCTGGTGACGGCGGCCGACACCGTCACCGAGATGGTGAAGCGCAAGCACGCCTACGACACCGGGGTCTTGGCCATGAAGGGCATCGACTTCTGATGGCTCCGCGGGGCGGATCGGGGCCGGGCGAGCCGGTGCTGTTGGCCCAGGCCGACGGTCGGTCAGCCCTCCTGTGGCGGGCCTGCGCCCCGATGCGGGTGCTGGCCACCACGGTCCTCGGTGGCGGGCTGGGGGAGCGGTCCTGGCTCCTCAACGCGGAGGTGGTGCTGGGCTACCACCACGACGACCCGGCCACCCACGCGGCGTCGATCGCCGACGAGCTCGGGCTCGTGGGCGACGGAGTGGGGTTCCTCACCGCTGCCCGCGTCCGCGACGTCTGCTCGGGCGAGGACGGCGGTGCTCGCTGCGACGCCACGGTGGGCCTCTCGGTGCCGACCTGGGCCGCCGCCCCCGACGGCGCCTGGTCGGAGTGGGTGCCCGGCACGATCAACCTCGTCTGCTGGGTGCCGGTGCCCCTCGGCGACGCCGCTCTCGCCAACGCGCTGGCCACCGCCACCGAGGCGAAGACCCAGGCGCTCTTCGAGGCGGGCGTGCCCGGGACGGGCACCGCGTCGGACGCGGTGGCCGTCTGCTGCCCGCCTGGCGGCACCGAGGTCTACGGCGGCCCCCGCTCGGTCTGGGGGGCGCGGCTGGCCCGAGCGGTCCACGGCGCGGTGGCGGCCGGGACGGCCCGGTTCCTGGCCGGCGGTCTGGCGCCGTGATCACCCTCGTGCTCGGCGGGGCCCGCTCGGGGAAGTCCGCCGTGGCCGAGCAGCTGGCGGCCCGCTGCTCGGGCCCCGTCACCTACGTCGCCACCGCGCTGGTCGATCCCACCGATGGCGACCACGTCGCTCGCGTCGCCGCCCACCAGGCCCGGCGCGACCCGGCGTGGGAGACGGTCGAGGCGGCAGCCGACCTGCCCGGTCTGCTCCGGGAGCACGCCGGCACCGTGCTCGTGGACTCGCTCGGCACCTGGGTGACCGCGGACGCCGACATGGCCCCGGACGTGGCCGCCCTCTGCGACGCCCTGCGCGCCCGCGCCGGCGACGCGGTGCTGGTGTCCGAGGAGGTGGGGCTCGGGGTGCATCCGTCTTCCGAGGCCGGCCGCCGCTTCCGGGACGCGCTCGGTGCCCTCAACGTCGCCGTGGCGGAGGTGGCCGACGAGGTGCTGCTGGTGGTCGCCGGCCGGGTCTTGCCGCTGGAGCGTCCGTGAGGCGCGCCCTCGCCTTCCTGACCCCCATCGGTGGCGCGCGGCCGCCCGACGCCCGGACGCTGTCCTGGTTCCCGGTCGTGGGAGCCCTGCTCGGCGCGGTGGTCGGTGCCGCGTGGTGGGGGGCCCAGGAGCTGTGGACGCCGCTGGTCGCCGCGGTGCTGGTGGTGGCCGTCGACCTCGCCCTCACCGGCATGCTCCACCTCGATGGGCTGGTCGACGCCGCCGACGGCCTCCTGCCCCACGCCGACCGCGAGCGCCGGTTGGCGATCATGGGAGAGCCGTCGGTCGGCGCCTTCGGCCTCGGCGTCGCGGCGGTCGTCCTCCTGCTGCGGGTGGCCTGCTTCGCCTCCCTCGACGCCGACCTCCTGCTCGTCGCCGGGATCTGGAGCGGCTCCCGCACCGTCATGGCCGTCGCCGCCCGGGCCGTCCCCTACGCCCGAGGCGAGGGCGGGCTGGCCAGCGCCTTCCTCGGTGGCGACTGGCGCAGCGTCGGCCTCGGTGGCCTCATCCTCGCCGTCTCGCTGGGCGCCTTCGCCGGCGGTCGCCAACCGGAGCTGGCGGTGGCCGTGGGCATGGCCGCCGGCGCCGGTGTGGTGGCCCTGGCCCGCCGCCGCCTCGGTGGCTTCACCGGCGACGTCCTCGGCGCGGCCGGGCTCGTCGCCGAGACCGTCGCCCTCCTGATCGCCGCGGCGCGGTGGTGATCCGGTGAACCATGCCCTGGGGGCAGCGGCCGGGCTCGTCGCCGACCTGGTGCTGGGCGAGCCGCCGGCGTCGGTGCACCCGGTGGCGGGCTTCGGGCGCGTCATGCAGGCCGTGGAGGAGCGGTGGTACGCGGACGGGCGGCCCCGCGGCGCCGCCCACGCGCTGGCGGGCCTCGCCATCGGGGCGGTCAGTGGGCGCGCCGTGCGGTCCACCACCGTGGCCACGTGGTCGGCAGTGGCGGGACGGGACCTGCGCCGGGTGGCCACGGAGATCGGCGACGCGCTCCAGCGAGACGACCTCGACGGGGCGCGCCGGCTGGTGCCGTCGCTCGTGGGTCGCGATCCCAGCCGGCTCGACGAGGGTGACATCGCCCGTGCGGTCGTGGAGTCGGTGGCCGAGAACACCGTCGACGCCGTCGTGGCGCCTGCGCTCTGGGCGGCGCTGGCGGGTGCCCCCGGGGCCCTCGCCCACCGGGCCGTCAACACGATGGACGCCATGGTCGGCCACCACAGCGATCGCTACGAGCGCTACGGCTGGGCCGCCGCTCGCCTCGACGACGTCGCCGCCTGGGTGCCGGCCCGGGTCACGGTGGGGCTGGTGGCGGCCTGCCGGCCGAGCGCGGCGCGCCGCGTCGTCGACACGGCGCGCCGCGACGGACCGGCCCACCCCTCGCCCAACGGAGGGCTCGTCGAGGCCGCGTTCGCGGCCGCGCTGGACCTCCGCCTGGGGGGCACCAACCGCTACGGGGATCGTGTCGAGGTCCGCCCGCCGCTGGGCTCGGGCCGTTCGCCCGAGGCGTCGGACATCGCCGGCGCCGTGCGGCTGAGCCGTGACGTGACCGTGGCCGTCGCCGGGTTGCTGGCCGTCGCCGGTCTGGCCCGCCGGCGGAGCTCCCGCCCGGCGAGGCGCTCCTGATGCCCGGTCCCCGGCGGGGCGTCCCGGCCCCGGGCGCCCATGGCGGCGACGGGCTGGCCGTGGCGCGCCACCTCGGCCTCGACCCGGCGACCGTCATCGACCTGTCGATGAGCCTCAACCCGTTCGCTCCCGAGCTCGGCCCGCTCCTCCAGCGCCACCTCGACGCCATCAGCCGCTACCCGGACCCGGCTCGGGCCACGGAGGCCCTGGCCGACGCCATCGGCGTGGACCGCGATCGACTGGTGCTCACGAACGGCGGCAGCGAGGCCATCGCCCTCGTCGCCGCCGCCATCGGGGGCACGGTCGTGGCCGAGCCGGAGTTCTCCCTGCACCCGCGCCGGGGGAGCGGCCCCCGCTGGCGGAGCAACCCTCACAGCCCCACGGGGTTGCTGGCGGCGGCCGACGAGCACGCCGACGTGTGGGACGAGGCCTTCTACGGCCTGGCCACCGGGCAGTGGACCCGCGGCGACGAGGGCGTGGTGGTCGTGGGCTCGCTCACCAAGGTCTTCGCCTGCCCCGGCCTGCGCCTCGGCTACATCGTGGCCGACGATGTCGCGACCCTCACCGCGGCGCAGCCGGAGTGGCCGGTCAACGCGCTCGCCCTCGCCGTGCTGCCCGACCTGCTGGCCACCGCCGACCTCCCGACGTGGGCGACCGCGGTCGGCACCCTCCGCCGCCAGCTGGCCGATCTGCTGGCCACCCATGGCTTGATCGTCGTGGCCGGGGACGCCCCCTGGGTGCTGACGCCGACGCCGGGCCTGCGGGAGCGGCTGGCCCCGCACGGCGTGGTGGTGCGCGACTGCGCCAGCTTCGGGCTCGATGGTTGGGCCCGCATCGCCGTCCCCGACGACCGTGGGCTCGAACGCCTCGCCGAGGTCCTGCCACTGCTCGCCCCGACCGACGAACGACCCTCAGGAGACGAGTGATCACCACGATCCTCTTCGACATCGGCGACACCCTCGTGAAGGCCGCCGCGCCGGGCACCCCCGTCAGCGCGCTGGTGGGGGAGCCGCTCCCCGACGTCGTGCCCACCCTGCAGGCGCTGGCCCGCCACCACCGGCTCGGCGCCGTGACCGACACCGCCGTGATGACGGAGGCCGACGTGCGCGAGGCCCTCGGCGGCACCGGGATCAGCGAGCTGCTCGAGGTGGTGGTCACCTCGCACGACATCGGGGTGGCCAAGCCCGACCCGGCCGGGCTGCGGCTCGCGCTCACCGCCCTCGGGGTCGACCTCGGGGACGCCCTCTTCGTGGGCGACGCCGACGTGGACGAGGCCGCCGCCCACGCCGCCGGCGTGGCCTTTGCCCGCGTGGGCCCCGAGCGCTCGCTGCGGGTCGCCGTGCGGGCGGCGCTGACCCGGCGAGGGGGAGCCTTCGCGGCGGCCTCGGCGCTGGTCGGCCCGGTCGACGGCGCGGCCGAGGCGGCGGCGTGGGCGCACCAGCGCCAGCTGACGAAGCCCGCCGGCTCCCTGGGGCGCGTGGAGGGCCTCGGCGCCCAGCTGGCTGCCATCAGCGGCGCAGTGCCCCCACCGGTGCCCCGCCCGGCCCACGTCGCGGTCTTCGCCGGCGACCACGGGGTGGTGGCCCAGGGCGTGACGCCGTGGCCCCAGGAGGTGACCGCCCAGATGGTGGCCGGCTTCGTGGCCGGCGGGGCCGCCATCAACGTCCTCGCCCGCCAGGCCGGGGCCACCGTCACCGTCGTCGACGTCGGCGTGGCCACGGACCTCGACGCCCTCGGTCTCGCCGATGCCCCGGGGCTGGTGCGCCGCAACGTGCGGCACGGCACGGCCGACCTCTCCCGAGGTCCGGCGCTGACGGCGGACGAGGTCCTCCGGGCTCTCGACGTCGGCGCCGAGGTCGCGGCCCAGCTCGTGGCGGCCGGCGCCCGAGCCCTCGTCACCGGTGAGATGGGCATCGGAAACACGACCCCGTCGGCCGCCGTCATCGCGGCCCTCCTCGACCGTCCCGCCGTGGCGGTGACGGGCCGGGGGACCGGCATCGACGACGCCGCCCTGCAGCACAAGGTGGCCCTCATCGACGGCGCACTCGCTCGGATCCCGTCGGATGCGGATCCGCTGACCGTCCTCGCCGAGGTGGGGGGCTTGGAGATCGCCGCGTTGGCCGGGTTCGTCGTGGGCGGCGCGTCCCACCGCGTGCCGGTGGTGGTCGACGGCGTCATCGCCGGCGCCGCCACGCTCGTGGCCCACCGGCTCGTCCCCGAGGTGCTGCCCTACGTGGTGGCGGGCCACCGCTCCACCGAGCCCGGCGCCACCGCGGTGCTGGAGGCCCTCGGCCTCGAACCCGTCCTCGACCTCGGCCTGCGCCTCGGCGAGGGCAGCGGCGCCTGCTTGGCCCTCGGCGTGCTCGAGGCGGCGGCGCTCATCCTGCAGGAGATGGCCACCTTCGCCGACGCCGGCGTGACCGACTCCACCACCGCCGCCGGCGGCCCAGGCCCCGAGACGAGCTGAGCCCCCCGCCCCAGGCACCAGGACGACCGGGTGGCCCCGGCTGCGGGGATCGTGGCCCCTGAGCCCCGGCACCGAGTTGGCTGCGCTCGTTGCCATGTCCGACACGCTTTGGCCTCCGCCCACGATGGACACGCTGGCTCAACACGGCGCAGTCCGTCCTCGGCACCGACGCCGGTTGGCAGGCCATGGTCGACAGCGGCATGCCGCTGCCATGGCCTCGGTGATGCAGTTCATCCAGCACTTCAACGAGATCACGCGTGCCCGGCCGACGACCTCACCACCGTGAGCGCCAACGGCACCATCGGCGGCGAGCCGATGGGCGACGTCGAGCACCGGCGACGTCCAGTACGCCGAGTCACACTTCGGGTCCGGCGTGAAGCACATCCCCATCGAGTACCGCTTCCGCTGACCGGGGTGATCAGCCAGCCGTGACGCGCCGGTGGGCGCGCTGGGCGGCGCGCCGCGGGGCGGGGTCGACTGCAGGATCGGTTGCTCGCCTCGTGGGGCCGACCGGGCAGCGGGGCTACCCGGCCGGGGGTCTGGAGGTTCGGGTCTGGCCGTCGGGGAGGGTGACCTCGACGGTGCCGGTGGGGAGGAGCTTGATGTGCCAGCCCTTCTGGTGGATGCGGTGGTGGTGCTTCGAGCAGAGCAGGACCAGGTTCGACAGGTCGGTGGACCCGCCGTGCTCCCAGGGTTGGATGTGGTGGCCTTGGCACCAGTCGGCGGGCCGGTCGCAGCCGGGGAACCGGCACCCCCAGTCGCGTACGACGAGGGAGGTGTAGACGGCGGGGGGGATGGTGCGGGTGGTGCGGCCGTAGTCGAGGATCGAGCTCTTGCCGTCGGTGATGATCCGGTGGATCCCGGCGTCGCAGGCGAGCCGGTGGAGGGTGGCGGCATCGAGCGGGAGGCCGTCGAGGGTGCGGCCGGGGCCGTCGCCGAGGAGGTCGTCGAGGGTGACGATGACGTTGAGGTGGGGCCGGTGGCGGCCGGCGGTCTTGGTGGTCTGGTGGTCGAGGAAGTGCCGGGCGATGTCGACGAGGGCGTCGGCGCGCTGCTCGGCGGGGATCTTGGCGTCGTCGCCGGCGGTGTAGCGGCCCATCGCCAGGCGCAGCGCGGTGCGCAAGAGGTCGTGGGCTTCGGGGTCGAGGTCGGCGTCGAGGCGGCCGTGACCGTCGAGGGTGGGGGACAGGTGGAGGCGCCGGCGGGGTTCGGGGTCGGGGTCGGGGTCGTCGCTCTGGCTGTCGAGCCAGGCTTCGGCGTGGGCCTGCCAGTCCCGTAGGTACCGCACCGCGGCCTCGATCCCGAGGCCGGCCAGATCAGCCAGCACCGTCGCCTCCTGTTGGGCGAACAGCTCGAGGGTGCGGTCGGTGATGATCCCGACGATGGCGTCGATGTGCCCGCCCGACAGGCCCCCCGCATGCCAGGCCGCGCTCACACCCGGCAGGGAGCGGAGCTTGCGGGCCGTGACGGTCATGCGGGTGGCGTCGCGCTGGGTGCGCCCGGCGTGGATCCGCAGCCACGCCGCCATCGACACCGACCCGTCGGTGTCCCACAGCTCGGCCGTGTCGAACTCGCCGACGGCGGTGGTGATCTTGGCGTCGAGCCGGTCCCGCAGCCCGACCGCACGGGCCAGCTCGTCCGCGTCCGGGTGGATCACCACCCCCTCCACCGCCTCGGCCAGCACGTCCAACATGCCCCAATTGTCTCAACGGGGTGTGACACTCGACCGGGCGCCGGGCGGCGCCGCTGGCTCAGCCGGGCGGGGGCGTGGCGTCCTCGGAGGTGCGCTGCTCGAGCTCGGCGTCGGGGGTGGCGTCGCGGCCCATCACCCGCTCCTCGGACTCCTCCAGGATCGCTTCGGCCTGAGCCTCGGGGTCGTCGCTGCCGGCGGCCTGCTCCTCGGGGAGCAGCTCGGCTCGACTCGACACCTGCTGGTCGTCCACGGTGGGCTCGTCATCTGCCATGGCGCGCCGCCTACCCGGTCGGCACGCCGATCAGTCGGCCCAGGCGATCGCTTCCTCCGGCTCTGGCGGTGGGCCGAGGATGCGGCCGACGGCCAGGAGGATGGCTGCCGCGAAGGCCACCGCCACACCGAGGGCGGCCCAGGGGGAGAGGTCGCTGAGGGAGAACGCGGGCACCCAGTCAGGCCCGCCCCACGTGAGGTCCCACCCCCGCAGCTGGTCCGGGTGCAGCAGGTGGGCCCACGACGTCCAGGCCACCATCCGGCACAGCCCGTAGAAGAAGGTCGCCCGGTAGAGCGCCAGCAGGGCTCTCGCCGGGAGGCGGCGCCCGAACCAGGCCCACACCTTCGGGTCCGCCGGGACGATGACCTCTCGCCAGTAGCGCTCTGTGAGCACGGTGGCGCTCATCAGCAGGATCACCAGCCAGAAGGCGTCCATCACGAAGCCGAAGCTCGAGTAGTACGCCCGGGCGTCGAGGTACTTCCCGCCGGGGGTGGCGGCGTAGGCCCACGTGCCGATCGAGAAGTTCTCGGTCGAGAAGGGGAAGGCCAGCATGGTGCCCACGGTGTCGTTGATGTCGGTGATCGAGTGGGCGGCCATGCCGAGCAGGAGGCCCGCGCTCCAGCCTCGGGACTTCGTGAAGGCGTAGACCAGCCCGGCCACGAGGAGCGCAAAGCCGAGGCTGTGGCTGAACCCGGCGCCGGGCCAGCCGCGGTGGAACTTGTAGGGCTCGGAGGCCCCGTAGTGCCGGCCGCCGACATCGAACCCGTACACCCAGAACTTGGCGACGAAGTCGGGCGTCTGGTCACCGGCCACGACGCCGAGGTAGCTGATCCGGCCCACCCAGCGCTTCGGGAGGTGCGCCTGGATGGCGTACGTCTCGAACTGGTGGGCGGCCCAGCTCACGGAGCGTCCCCTCCGTTCGCCGAATCCCGGCGGCGCAGCCGGTCGACCACCAGAGGGGCCAGCCAGATCCACGCCACCAGCCAGACCGGCCCGATGACCCAGTTCAGGAGCCACTTGTGGAACACACCGAGGCCCACGTAGCTCACGCCAGCCAGGACGTAGATCGCCAGCTCGAAGCGACGGGTGTACCAGGAGGGGTCCCCCGCTCGGCCCGTGTGGTCCCCCAGCGAGGAGGCCGGACCCGAAGGTGGCAGGCGGCTCACGGCGTACGACGCTACTGGTCCGGGCCGGGCCCCTCGTTCCAACCTGGCGGCGCGAACCAGCAGGTCGGGAGCCGTTCGACGACGAGCCACGACGCGGCCGCGATGGTCAGCCCGAGGGCCGCGCCCCCGACGAGGTCGGTCGGCCAGTGGGCACCCACGTGGATGCGGGTGACCGCCACGATCGCCGCCAGCACCCACGCCACGATCCGACCCCGCCGGGGGAGGATCGGATGGAGGGCAGCCGCCACGGCCACGGCCATCGTCGTGTGCCCCGATGGGTAGGCGAAGCTCCCGGCG
Source organism: Acidimicrobiales bacterium (assembly GCA_036275535.1). GTDB lineage: Bacteria > Actinomycetota > Acidimicrobiia > Acidimicrobiales > VFJN01 > VFJN01. The sequence goes on from DASUDP010000132.1 coordinate 50,477, forward strand.
CGCTCTCGCTCGTGGAGGCCCGGCAGCTCCACGTACGGGCGCGGCCGCTCGACGATCTCCTTGACGACGTTGTCGAGGCGGTAGGCGACGAGCACCGCCACCAACACGGCAGCCGGTCCGAGCATCCCCTGGCGTCGACGCCACCAGGCCACCCCGGCCGTCACGAGCAACCCGGCCACCAGGGTCCCCAGCTGCATCACGATGCGGAACGGCCAACCCAGCCACGTCGGCACCGCGACGGCCGCCTCGACCACCGCCACCTCGCCGGGCAGCACCGGGTGGCGGGACACGACGACGCCGAGGCCGGCCACCACGGCCGAGGCGACGAGCAGCGTGAGCCAGCGTCGCCGCCGGTCGACGGCGAGGCCCCCGGTGGACCGCGGGTGGCTCAGTGGACGAGGGCGGCCGGCTGGCGCGTCGCCGGGGGCGTCGGCTCGCCCGGGTCGGGCGGGTCGGCGGCGGTGGTGGGTGGGTCGGACCGCTCACCGGGGCGGGCGGCGGGCTGCAGGCCGGCCAGGAACTCACTGACCTCCTCGGCGCTCACCTTGCGGGGGGCCCGGACGAAGGTGGGGAGGAGGCTGCGGGCCGCCACCCGGACGCTGGCGGCACCGACGATCCCGCCGGTGAGGAGGAAGTCGGCGTTGCCCATGCAGCCCATGCACATGGCCGCAACCTACCCCGAAGGGTCGCCGTGGCTCAGGCGGCGGGCCTCCTCGGGCCAGTCGGTCACGATGCCGTCGAGGGGGAGGTGGGCCTTGGCCCGCTGCGTCTCCTGGTCCTGGAACCAGCAGTGCACCCGCAGGCCGAGGCCGTGGGCTCGATCGAGGAACGCCTCGTCGACGCTGTCCTGGTGGGCCGAGATGGCCGTCGCCTCGAAGGCCAGCGCGTCGTCGAGGAACCGGTCGATGTCCGCGGGGGTGAGGGCGTCCCGCAGGAGGGCCACCTCGGGCGCCTCGCCGCCGGCCAGCTCGACGTAGCGCCGCACGGCCCGCTCGCTCTGAGCCCACAGGAGGCAGTCGCCGAGTCGCCCCTGCCGGCGCAGCTCGCCGACGACAGCGTCGGCCGCCGCCGGGTCCTTCGTGTCGATGGCGAACCCGGTGCCGGCGGGCAGCGCGGCGAGGGCCTCGGCGAAGGTGGGCACCCGCTCCCCGGTGCTGCGCAGCCGGGCCCGGCGCAGGCCCCGCGCCGTCGCCCAGGCCACCGGCCAGGGGCGCCACGTGGTGCGCAGCAGGATGAGGTCGTGCATCAGCACCGGCACGCCGTCTCGGGTCAGGCGCACGTCGAGCTCCACGAAGTCGACGTCGAAGGCCACCGAGGCCGCGATCCCCGCGAGGCTGTTCTCGGGGGCGTCGAGGGGCGAGGTGCGGTGGGCGATGATCACCGGGGGCATCGTCCGTGTCTACCCCGAGATGGCGAGCGAGCCGTGCCTCGATGTGTGACGATGGGACCGACACCCGCAGGCAAGGGGGAGCGACGTGCTGGCCGACCACATCCTCGAGCGCAAGGGCCGGGCGGTGTCGACGGTGGCCCCGGACGCCACCGTCACCGAGGCCCTCCACCTGCTGCGGGACGACAACGTCGGCGCCCTCGTGGTCTCCGCCGACGGGACCACGGTGGCCGGCATCGTCTCGGAGCGCGACATCGTGCGTCGCCTGGCGGAGCGCGGCGGCGCCCTCCTGCAGGAGCCCGTCTCGAGCATCATGCAGACGGAGGTGCACACCTGCGCCGGGGACGACACCGTCGACCACCTGATGCACCGCATGACCGAGCACCGCATCCGGCACCTGCCGGTGGTGGCCAGCGGGGCGCTGGCCGGGATCATCAGCATCGGTGACGTCGTCAAGACGCGCGTGGACGAGCTCGAGACCGAGCAGTCCCACCTCGTCGACTACATCCGCTCGCCCCGCTGAGGCCCTGCGCCGGCAGCGGCGCAGCGACCCCAGCGGGCGGAGCCGCGGCTAGAGCAGGCCGGCGTCGGTCAGGTGCGACTCGGCGATCTTGTCGGCGTCCTCCACGTCGACGTCGAAGCGCCGGTTCAGCTCGGTGAGGCCGCTGGTCGTGAGCGACTCCGAGATGGCGTCGAGCAGGTCGCTCAGGCCCTCGACGTCGGCCAGCTCGGTCGTCAGCACCGGCAGGACGTTGTCGGCCGCCAGCATGCCCTTGTCGTCCTCCAGCAGCACGTAGTCGTTCGTCACGATCCGCGAGTCGGTGGAGAAGAGCAGGGCGACGTCGATCTCGCCGGCGTCGAGGGCGGGGGCCACGGCGGCGGGCTCGAGGGGCGTGAAGCCGGCCGACAGGTCGACGCCGTAGACGGACTTCAGGCCGGGGAGGCAGAAGGCGTTGGTCTCGCAGTCGGCGGGGCCGCCCAGCACGAGCTCCGGGTGGTCGGCCAGGTCCGACAGGGAGGTCAGGTCCAGCTTGTCGGCGGTCTCCTTGGTGACGACGAGGGCGTTCGTGTCCACGGCCTCGGACGGGGTGAGGGCCACGAGGCCGAGGTCGGACAGGTAGCCCTTCAGCTTGTCGGCCGTCTCCTGGGCGTCGGCGGTGGCCTCGCCGGCCTGGTCGTTGAGGGCCTCGAGCATCGAGGCGGCGTACTCCGGAGCGAGGTTGATGTCTCCGCCGTCGAAGGCGGCCAGCTCGAGGTCGCGGAAGCCGCCGACCTCCTGGATCGACACGTCGTAGCCCGCTGCGTCGAGGCACTGGCGGTAGATCTCGGCCAGGATGGCCGACTCCCCGAAGTCCTGGGCGCCGATCGTGATGGCCGGGGCGTCGTCGGGAGCGGTGGCCTCGGAGCAGGCCCCGCCGCCCTCGCCGCTGGCGGCGGTGGTGTCGCTGGCCGAGTCGTCGTCATCGCTCCCACAACCCGCGGCGATGATCGCCAGGGGGAGGAGCATGGCGAGCAGCCAGCGTGCGGGTCGAGTGGTCATCGGGGTCCCTTTCTGTTGGTCCATGGGGTGAGCAGGCGTTGCCCGACCCCGAAGAGGAGCTCGGTGGCGATGGCGAGCACCGCCACGAGCACCGCACCGGTGAGCTGCTTGCCGTCGTCCTGCTGACGGAAGCCCTCGTTGATGAACGCGCCGAGTCCGCCGAAGCCTACGAAGGCGCCGAGCGTGGCCGTGGCCACGACCTGGACGGCGGACGTGCGCACCCCCGTCAGCAGCAGCGGGAGGGCGTTGGGCGCCTCGACCCGCCAGAGCACCTCGTGGCCGCGCATGCCCATGCCGCGCGCCGCGTCGGTGACCGCCCGGTCGATGCCGGCCACCCCGGCGTAGGTGTTGGTGAAGATCGGGGGGAGGGCGAGTGCCACCAGGGCCACCAGGGTGGGCCAGAAGCCGAGGCCGAACCCGTAGCGCAGGGAGATGGGCAGCGCGAGGGCGACGATGGCGAAGCTGGGGACGGCCCGCCCGACGTTGACGGCCGCGGTCGCCACGGCGCCGCCCCGTCGGATGTGGCCCAGCCAGAGCGCGGGGGGCACGGCCAGCGCCACGGCGGCCGCGGTGGCGGCGACGGAGATCTGCACGTGGTCCCCGATCCGCGTGGCGATGCCCCGCCGGCCCCACCAGTGGTCGGCCACGGTCAGGTAGTCGACCAGCTCGCTCCACGCGCTCATCCGAGCACCCCGGCCAGCGGTTCGGGCTCGGCGAGCGGCTGGGTGGGGGAGCGCCGCCACGGCGTGAGCAGGCGCTCGAGGCCCACGAGGGCGACGTCGATGACGGTGGCCATGATGACGGAGAGCCCGCCGCCGAGCACGATCTGGGTGGGGAACTGCCGCTTCAGCCCCGCGTCGATGAAGCTCCCGTAGCCGCCGAGGCCGATGAGGCCGGTGACCGTCACGAGGCCCACGGTCGTGACAGCGGCGATGCGGATGCCGGCGATGATGGCGGGCACGGCCAGCGGGAGCTCGACGGCCACGAGGCGGTGCCACCGGCCGTAGCCCATGCCGTCGGCGGCGTCCCGCACGGCGGGGTCGACGCCGTCGACTCCGGCCACGATGTTCCGGATGAGGATGAGCAGCGTGTAGCCGACCAGCGCGATCTCGGCGGCCACGGTGGACCCGAGCCCGAAGATCGGGACGAGGAACGTGAACAGGGCGAGGCTGGGGATCGTGTAGATGACGCCGGTCACCCAGGCGATGGGGGCCAGGGTGCGACGCCAGCGCAGCGCCACGGCCGACAGTGCCGCGGCCAGGACCACGCCGAGCACCACGGCGATGACGGTCAGGCGGAGGTGCTCGAGGGTCGCAGCCCGGATCTCGGCCAGGTGGTCGAGCACCCAGTCCCACTCGAGGAAGGGTCGGTCCCTCATCGTGGCTCGCTCACCGCTCCATCGCCCGGGCGATGTCGTCGATCGTGACCATGCCCTCGTAGAGGTCTCCGTCCCGCAGCACCACCGCCACCCGGGTGGCGCTTTGGACGATCGTGTCGAGTGCCTCCCGTAGCGCCGTCTCGGGCTGCACCCACGCCGCGAAGGGGCGCGGCCCTGCAGCGCCTGCGGTGCGGGCACCGGCGAGGGAGGCCTCGTCGATCCAGCCCCGCATCCGCTGGCCGTCGAGCACCCCCACCCAGTCCGTGCGGTGGGCCTGCATGACCTGGCGGACCTCGTCGACGGGGGCCGTCGCGTCCACCACCGCGCCGCGCTGGGGGTGGGCGTCGGCCACGGTGAGCAGGGCCATGCGACGCAGGGCGCGCTCGCGTCCCAGGAACGACTCGACGAAGGGGCTGGCCGGCGCGCGGAGCAGCTCGGCCGGCGGCCCGTACTGCTCGAGGACGCCCCCGACGTCGAGGATGGCCACCTGGTCGGCCAGCTTGATGGCCTCGTCGATGTCGTGGGTGACGAGCACCACCGTCTTGTGCAGCCGCCGCTGCAGGGCCAGCAGCTCGTCCTGCAGGTGGGCCCGGACGATCGGGTCGACGGCGCTGTAGGGCTCGTCCATGAGCAGGACCGGGGGGTCGGCGGCCAGCGCCCGGGCCACCCCCACCCGCTGCTGCTGGCCCCCCGAGAGGGCCGCCGGGTAGCGGCCCAGGAGCTCCTCGTCGAGCCCGACCAGCTCCACCAGCTCGTCGACCCGGGCCCGGATCCGGGCCCGGTCCCAGCGCAGCAGCTTGGGCACGGTGGCGATGTTGTCGGCGATCGTGCGGTGGGGGAACAGGCCGGCCTGCTGGATGACGTAGCCGATGCCTCGGCGCAGCTCGTGCTCGGCCAGCGAGCGGACATCGACGCCGTCCACCTCGATGCGCCCGCCGCTCGGCTCGATCAGCCGGTTGATCATGCGCAGCGTGGTCGTCTTGCCACACCCCGACGGCCCGACGAGGGCGACCAGCTGGCCGGCGGGGATGTCGAGGCTGAGGTCCTCGACCGCCGCCCGGCCCGAACCCGGGAACCGCTTCTCGACGTGGTCGAGCCGGATGGCGACGTCGCCTGCGGTGATCGGCGCCCCCCTGTCCGCACCCGTAGGCGCCGGCAGCCCCGGACGGCCGAGGAGGCCACCACCGGTGGCCCCACTGGGTCTTGTCTCGATGGCGCGGAGCCTACCCACCGCCGGGGAGAGGCCTCGCTGTGCGCGGTCCCCGCGTCGGTCGCCGCCCCCGTCAGCAAGCCCGTCGACGACGAGGGGGAGGGGCGATGACGACGACCATCGACGAGGAGAAGCTGGGCCAGGTCATGGGCCAACTCGTCGGCCCCATGGCCGGCGGGGCGCTGTGCTTCGGCATCTGGCTGGGCGACGAGCTCGGCCTCTACCGGGTGCTGCAGGGGGGCCGGTCCCATGACCGCCGACGACCGGCCCGCCAACCACACGGAGCACCCGATGGCGGCCCGGCTCTGCACGACGTCGTGCTCGATCTGCGCGCCGAACTCGCTGTCGAAGGACGTGGGGCTCGGGCTCGGGGCCCAAGCCGGCGAGGCACGCCGGCGCGAGGTGTTCGAGCGGGCCGGGTACTCGACGTTCCGGCGGGCCGCGGACACCCCGCTCAAGCTCATCCTGGAGGCGCGGGTCTGACGCGCCCAGCGCGCGCCAGCGCGCTCAGCCGGCGGCCGCGCTGACCAGCGTGAGGACGCCCACCACGGCGAAGGCGACGGCGCCGATGCGGCGCAGCGTCTCGGGCGTCACGCGCTTGGTCAGCACCTGCCCGGCCACCACGGCCATCGCGGTGGCCGCCAGCATGGCGAAGAACGAGCCGATCCACACCGGCACGGCGCCGCGGTCAGCGGCCAGCCCGGCGGTGGTCAGCATCGTCTTGTCGCCCAGCTCGGCCAGGAAGAAGGCGACGGCCACGCTCATGAGCCCGGCCCGCGGGGTGCGGGCCCGGACGTCCGCGTCCACCTCGTCCTCGTCGTCCGCGGAGCGCCAGGTCCACACCGCGAAGCCGAGGAAGAGGAGGCCGGCCCCGACGGCGATGGCCCGGTCGGGCACCGCCTCGCTCACGAGCGCGCCGGCGGTGACCGACAGCGTCTGCAGCACGAGGATGGCCCCACCCAGCGCGGCCAGGACCTTCACGGCGGGGTAGCGGCCGGCCAACGTCAGGGCGACGAGCTGGGTCTTGTCGCCCAGCTCGGCCAGGAAGACCACCACGAAGGCGGCCAGGACGTCAGCCACGCAGGGACTCCTGGATAGGGTCGAGCGGATGCGAGCGACGACGGCGGGACTGGTGGCGGGGGCGGCCGCGGCGCTGCTGGTGGCGGGCTGCGGGGGCGGCGACGACGGCAGCGGCGCCGGCGGCGACTGCCTCGACGGGACCAGCGGCGAGGTCACCATCGTGGCCAAGGACATCGCGTGGGACGCCGACTGCATCGAGGCCACGGCGGACGAGCCCCTCGTGATCTCCGTCGACAACCGTGACTCGGGCGTCAACCACAACCTCCACCTGAAGGACGCGCCCGGGAACCCCAAGACCGGCCTCGAGCCCGGCCCGGTCGTCCAAAGACTGACCGTGACCCTCCCGGCGGGCTCCTACGAGTACGTCTGCGACATCCACCCGAACATGGTGGGCACGCTCGAGGCGGCCGCCGCCACTTGAGCGCGGTCGCGGGACGTCCGTCGGGCCGGATCGTCACACCGCCTCGGTAGCGTTCTGCGGGTGGCTCCGGACCCCCTCGCGCCATTCTCGCCGGCCGTCCGGGCCTGGTTCAGCACCTCGTTCCCGGCCGCCACCCCGCCGCAGGCCCAGGGCTGGCCGGCCATCGCCGCCGGCCACCACACCCTGATCCTTGCTCCGACCGGATCGGGCAAGACGCTCTCCGCCTTCCTCTGGGGCATCGATCGGCTGGTGAGCCGGCCCGCCCCCGAGGCGCGCGCCCATCGCACGCGCGTGCTCTACGTGTCACCCCTGCGGGCCCTCGCCGTCGACGTCGAGAAGAACCTGCGCAGCCCCCTCCAGGGCATCCGCTTGGCCGCCGAGCGCCTCGGTGAGCCCTACACCGAGCCCACCGTCGGCATGCGCACCGGCGACACCCCGGCCGACGAGCGCCGCCGCCTCGTCCGCTACCCGCCGGACATCCTCATCACCACGCCCGAGTCGCTCTACCTGATGCTCACCTCGGCCGCCCGGGACACCCTCCAGGGCGTCGAGGCCGTGATCATCGACGAGATCCACGCCCTGGCCGCCACCAAGCGGGGCAGCCACCTCGCCCTCACCCTCGAGCGCCTCGACCACTGGGTCCGCTCGAAGGGCGGCGCCGCCCCGCAGCGCATCGGCCTGTCCGCCACCCAGCGCCCCCTCGAGGAGATCGCCCGCTTCCTCGGCGGCTTCGACGACGTCTCTGGACGTCAGCGCACGGATGGCGTGCCTGAGGGTCCACAGACGTCGCGGGCGCGCGCGGTCACCATCGTCGACGCGGGGGTGCGCAAGGAGCTCGACGTCGAGGTCGTCATCCCGGTCGACGACATGGCCGAGCTGGGACAGGCGGTCGACGAGCCGATGTCGGGGCCGGCGGCGGCGGGACCGGTGCGGAGGTCGATCTGGCCGGCCATGCACCCTCGCCTGCTCGAGCTGGTGGAGCAGCACCAGTCGACGCTCATCTTCGTGAACGCCCGGCGGCTGGCGGAGCGCCTCGCCACGCGCCTCAACGAGCTGCACTGGGAGGGCGAGAACCGCTCCGCCGAGGCCTGCGGCACGCCGCCGCCCCCCGAGATGGAGCTGGTGAAGGCGCACCACGGCTCGCTGTCGCGCGAGCGGCGGCTCCAGATCGAGGACGAGCTGAAGTCGGGCCGGCTGAAGGGCCTGGTGGCCACCAGCAGCCTCGAGCTGGGGATCGACATGGGGGCTGTCGACCTCGTCGTCCAGGTGGAGTCCCCCGGGGCGGTGGCGACCGGCCTCCAGCGCATCGGCCGGGCCGGCCACCAGGTCGGTGCGCCCAGCCGGGGGAAGCTGTTCCCCAAGCACCGGGCCGACCTCCTCGAAGCCGCTGTCGTGGTCGAGCGGATGCAGGCCGGCCAGATCGAGCAGACCCACTACCCCCGCAACCCCCTCGACGTGCTGTGCCAGCAGGTGGTGGCGATGTGCGCCCTCGACGAGTGGCGGGTCGATGAGCTGCTCGCCGTCGTGCGCTCGGCGGCGCCCTTCGCGGAGCTCTCCGACGAGGTGATGGCGTCGGTGCTCGACCTGCTCGGCGGCCGCTACCCGTCGGAGGAGTTCTCGGAGCTCCGGCCCCGCATCGTCTGGGATCGGGTGGAGGGGGTGGTGCGCGGCCGGGCCGGGGCCCAGCGCCTGGCCGTCACCAACCCTGGCACCATCCCCGATCGGGGCCTGTTCACGGTCACCCTGCCCGACGGCACCCGCGTCGGCGAGCTCGACGAGGAGATGGTCTACGAGTCACGGCCCGGCGAGACCTTCCTCCTCGGCGCGTCGACCTGGCGCATCGAGGACATCACCTTCCAGAAGGTCATCGTCACGCCGGCGCCCGGCCAGCCCGGCAAGATGCCGTTCTGGCACGGGGACGGCCCCGGTCGGCCCCTCGAGCTGGGCCGGGCCATCGGCGCCTTCACCCGGGAGCTGCGAGCCGGGGCGGCCAAGGGCCACGACCCGGTGCAGCGGCTGCGGGAGGGCGGGCTCGACGATCGCGCCGCCACCAACCTCGTCGCCTACCTCGACGAGCAGGCCGAGGCCACCGGCGCCGTGCCCGACGACCGCACCATCGTCGTGGAGCGCTTCCGGGACGAGATCGACGACTGGCGGGTCTGCGTGCTGTCGCCCTTCGGCGCCCAGGTGCACGCGCCCTGGGCCATGGCCCTTCAGCACCGGCTGGGGGAGCGGTGGGGGATGGCCGTCGAGCTGATGTGGAGCGACGACGGGATCGTCATCCGGCTCCCCGAGTCGGTCGACGACCTGCCCGACGACGAGCTGCTCATCGACCCTGACGAGATCGAGGACCTCATCGTGCAGCAGCTGCCCGGCACGGCGATGTTCGCCAGCCGCTTCCGGGAGTGCGCCGCCCGCGCCCTGCTGCTGCCCAAGCGCCGGCCCGATCAGCGCACCCCGCTGTGGCAGCAGCGCCAGCGCTCGGCTGATCTGCTGTCGGTGGCGGGTCGGTACCCGAGCTTCCCCATCCTCCTCGAGGCCACCCGCGAGTGCCTGAACGACGTGTTCGACGTGCCGGCGCTCACGCAGGTCCTACGTGATCTGCGCAGCCGCAAGATCCGCCTCGTGCCGGTCGACAGCCCGACGGCGTCGCCCTTCGCCCAGTCGCTCATGTTCGGCTGGATCGCCATCTACATGTACGCCGGCGATACGCCCCTGGCCGAGCGCCGGGCCGCGGCGGTGGCCCTCGACCGCGACCTCCTGCGCGACCTGCTCGGCGCCGAGGAGCTGCGCGACCTGATCGATGCCGACGTGCTGGCCGACCTCGAGCTCGAGCTGCAGCGCCTGGTCGACGGGCGCCTCGCCCGGGACGTCGACGAGGCCCACGACCAGCTCCGCCTCCTCGGCCCCCTCACCCTCGACGAGCTCGGGCTGCGGTCGGTCGACGGGGCGCCGGTGAAGGACTGGGTCGACCAGCTCCTGCGCGAGCGCCGGGCCTTCTTCGGCGGGATGGCCGGGGAGGAGCGGGTATGCGCGGCCGAGGACGCCGGCCGCCTGCGCGACGCGCTCGGCGTCGCCATCCCCCTCGGGCTCCCGGCCGCCTGCACCGAGTCGGTCGACGCCCCCCTGGTCGACCTCGTCGCCCGCTACGCCCGCACCCACGGGCCGTTCCTGGCCCACCACGCGGCCGCCCGCTACGGCGTCGGCGAGCCCGCGGTGCGGGCGGCCCTCGAGGTGCTGCAGCAGCAGAACCGGGTCGTGCGGGGCGAGTTCCGACCCGAGGGGGTGCAGCGCGAGTGGTGCGACGACGACGTGCTGCGCCAGCTCCGTCGCCGCTCGCTGGCCGCGCTGCGCAAGGAGGTCGAACCGGTCGATGCCGGCACCTTGGCCCGCTTCCTGCCCCGTTGGCACGGCATCGGACGGCCCCGGCGGGGCCTCGACGCCCTCGTCGAGGCGGTCGTCCAGCTGCAAGGGGCCCCGCTCGTCGCCTCGATCCTCGACCGCGACGTCCTGGCCGCCCGCCTCGTCGACCACCGCCCCGGCGACCTCGACGCCCTGTGCGCCTCCGGCGAGGTCGTGTGGGTGGGCGCCGGCGCCATCGGGAGCACCGACGGGCGCATCCGGCTCGCCTTCCGGGACCAGGCGGCCGCCCTCCTCGCCCCCGCTGACGGCTTCGAGCCCGACGACCTGCACCGCGCCCTGCTCGACCACCTCGAACAGCGGGGGGCCTCGTTCTGGACCGACCTCACCGCCGCGGCGCAGGCCGCCGGCCAACCCTACGACGACCCGACCGTCCTGGCCGCCCTCTGGGACCTCGTCTGGGCCGGCCTCGTCACCAACGACACCCTGGCCCCGCTGCGGGCCTTCGTCGGCGGGCGCGGCCGGGCCGCCTCCCGCCCGAGGCGTCGGGGGGCCCGCAGCCGCCCCCGCCCCGGCCGCCTGGCCCGGCTCGGGCCGCCCGCCGGCGCCGGCCGCTGGTCCCTCGTGGCCGGGCTGCTCGAGCCGGTTCCCACGCCCACCGAGGCGGCCCACGCCCGGGCTCTGCAGCTGCTCGAGCGCTACGGCGTGCTCACCCGGGAGGCGGCGCTCGGAGAGGGGGCCGAGGGCGGCTTCGCCGGCGTGTACCCGGTGCTGAAGGCGCAGGAGGAGCGGGGCCAGGTCCGCCGCGGCTACTT
>DASUDP010000133.1:0-54568 GCA_036275535.1 Acidimicrobiales bacterium
AGCGCCCCCCGACTCAGGTCACCTCATTCGAAGTGACGCTCTACTTGAACGCCACCTGCTCCCACAGGATCAGACCGAAGTTGGTCTGGGGGAACTTGGCGATGTCGTCGCTGTAGACGTAGTCGCCGCGGTACCAGTTCATCGGCACGACGCCGGTGTCCTCGTTGAGAAGGATCTTCTCAGCGCTCTGGAACAGCTCCGCCTGCTTGTCCATGTCGACGGTCTGCTTGGCCTCGTCGATGAGCTTGTCGAACTCCTCGTTCGAGAACGAGCCGAGGTTGTTGCCACCGATCGAGTCGGAGTGGAACAGGTCGTACATGAAGTTGTCGTAGGTCGGGTAGTCAGCGAACCAGCCGGCCCGGCACATGGCGATGCAGGCGCCGTCAGCCAGATCGGAGAAGTAGGTCTCCCCGTTCATCGGCTGGGCGACGGCATCGATGCCGATCTCCTTCAGGTTGTCGACGACGATCTGAGCCACCGGCTCGTGCCCGGCGTCGGCATTGAACTGCAACGGGATGGGCTCGGTGAGCTCGTTGCCCGCGGCCTTCCACTCGTCGAAGAGCTTCTGGGCCTGCGCCTTGTCGTACGAGCAGTACTCGCAGAGGTCAGGAGCCCAGCCGGGGATGCCCTCCGGGGTGACGCCGGTGGAGGTCGTGCGGCTGCCGTTGTAGACGGCCTCGTTGATCTCGTCCCGGTTGACCGCGGCGGAGATGGCCTGGCGGAGCTTGATGTTCTCGTCGCCGCCGAGCGGGCCGTCCTCGGTGTTGAACACCCAGTGGTACGACCCCAGGATGGCCACGTCGAGCGTGTTGCCGTAGGTGTCCTGGGCGTCCTTGACGCGAGCGGGCGGGATGTTGGCGTTGTTGCCCTCACCGGCCTCGAACGAGTTGTAGGACGTGTCGGGATCGGCCGTCACCCGGAAGGTGATCGTGTCGAGGCGGTCGTCCCAGGTCTCCTGGTTGTAGTCGCCCGTCCACTCGTCGTTCTTGACGAGCTTGATCTCCTGGTCGGTGCGGGCCGACTCGAGCTTGTAGGGCCCGTTGCCGAACATGACCTGGTTCTCCCAGTCGGCACCGGCCTCGATGGCCTCCTTGGGGACCGGCATGAACAGCTGGAAGCCGGCCACCGCGGGGAAGTTCGAGTAGGGGGCGTCGAGGGTGACCTCGAGGGTCATGGCCTCGTCGTCGGCCTTGATGCCGCTGATGGTGTCAGCGGTGCCGTCGAGGCGCTCGGAGCCACCGTCGATGAAGCCGAGGAGGTAGCTGTAGTCGCCCGCCAGGTCGGCGGCGCGCTCCCAGGACTTCTGGAAGGTGCTCGGGAGGATCTCCTCGCCACCGGCGAAGGTCTGGCCCTCACGGATCTTGAAGGTCCACACGGAGGCATCGTCGTTGGCCTCGAACGACTCGGCGACGTGGGGCACGATCTCCGGGTTGTCGGGGTCAGAGGCGTCGATGTCGGTCAGGCCGTCGTAGACGGCGTTGATGACCTGGTAGGCGTCGAGGGTCGAGTTCAGCGCCGGGTCGATGTGCTCGGGCGGATCGCCGACGAAGGTGCCGATGTCGATGAAGTCACCGCCGGCGCTGCCGCCGCTGGCTTCCGTCGTCGAGGAACCGTTGTCGTTGCTGCCCTCGTCGCTGTCGTCGTCGCTACCGCAAGCGGTGGCGACGAGCGACAGGCCGAGGGTGAGAGCAAGGAGCTTCATGCCCTTGCGCTTGAGTCTCACGTGGTGGACCTCCTATGGCATGGATAGGACGCCGACGGCGATGGGGCACGCAGTGCCTCCCCCGTGGGCGGTTGCCCGCCTGGAGACGCACGTGACAGCGACCCAGGTGAACGGCGAGGGACCCTACCACCGTCGAATCGAACAAGGAAGGATCCTGCAGGCAGGTCGGCCAGAGATTCCCGCATGGAGTAAGCAAACCGGTCAGGTCAGACCGTGTTCAGCAGGCATCCTGCTCGATCGTGGAGGGCCCCCTGGGCGCATCGCACAGTGGCTCCCCAGCGGTTGCACAGATCGCCCATCACGGGAACAGATCGCTGCCCGGAGGGCTCAGAGCCGGTACTGCACGATCCGGGCGAAGTCGTCGGCGTCGAGGCTGGCCCCACCCACCAGGGCACCGTCGATGTCCGGTTGGGCCATCAGCTCCGCCGCGTTCGTGGGCTTGACGGAGCCGCCGTACTGGATCCGCACCGCGGCGGCCGCCTCGGCCCCTGCCACCTCCGAGACCACGGAGCGCACCAGGGCGCACACGGCCTGCGCGTCCTCGCTGCTCGCCGTGCGACCGGTCCCGATGGCCCAGATGGGCTCGTACGCGATCACCATGGCCCCCACCAGGGCCGGCTTGAGGCCGGCCAGGCCCGCCTCCACCTGGCCCCGGACCTTGGTCTCCGTCGAACCCGCCTCGCGCTCCTCGAGCGTCTCCCCGCAGCACAGGATCGGGGTCATCCCCCACTTGGTGATGGCGGCCACCTTGGCGTTGACGTCGGCATCCGTCTCGCCGAAGAGCTCCCGGCGCTCGGAGTGGCCCGCGATCACGTACCGCACGTCGAGCTTGGCCAGCATGGCCGGCGAGATCTCGCCCGTGAAGGCACCCTTCTCCTCGTGGTGGCAGTGCTGGGCGCCGAGGACGATCGGGATGGGCTCCTTCTCGCTCATCAGGTAGGTCTGGACCGTCCTGAGGTCGGTGAAGGGAGGGTGCACCGACACCTCGACGGCGTCGTGGTCCTCGGCCGTGAGCAGGTAGCTCAGCTTCTGGACGAGCTGCAGCGCCTCGAAGTGGTTGTGGTGCATCTTCCAGTTGCCGCTGATGAGCGGCTTGCGATCCGGAGCCTTGGTCATGGCCGGAGGCTATTCGGGCCGGGTAAGCCCACCGGCCGAACGGGTAGGGAGCCCCCATGGCGCCCGACATCGACCTCCGCGACGACGTGACCGCTGCTCCCCCGGCGGCCGGCGCCAGCGAGGAGGAGGGCGGACGGGGCCGCGACGCCACCACCCCGACCGACATCCCGGCCAAGGGCTGGAAGGACGTCCTGGTCCGCACGGCGGTAGGCCAAGGCGGACCAAGAGCCGCTCCTCGCCGCCGGGGTGGCCTTCTTCGGGCTCTTGGCCATCGTGCCCGCCCTCGCCTTCGTGTCGCTGTTATGGGCCTGACGAGACCTACGGCAGCCTCGGTGGCGTCGTGGTGGCCATGCTCTGGCTCTTTCTCACCGCCTACGTCGTGATCATGGGGGCCGAGCTCGACGCCGAGCTCGAGCGCCAGACCGTGCGGGACACCACCGAGGGCCGGGACGAGCCGCTCGGCCAGCGGGACGCGGAGGCCGCCGACACCGTCGGCGCCACCGCCGGGGAGGTCAGCGCCCGGCGCCGCCAGGCCAAGGCCACCGCCAACCGCTGACGCCCGCTCAGGGGGCGGGCGGGGGCAGGACGCGAAGGCCGAGGTCCTGGAGCTGGGAGGCCTCCACGGGGGTGGGGGCCTGGGTCATGGGATCGATGCCCGACTGGGGCTTGGGGAAGGCGATGACCTCGCGGATGTTCTCCTCGCCGGCCAGGATCGCCGCCAGGCGGTCGATGCCGAAGGCGAAGCCTCCGTGGGGCGGGGCGCCGTAGCGGAACGGCGTGAGGAAGAACCCGAAGCGACGCTGGGCCTCGTCCTCCCCGATGCCGAGCAGGTCGAAGATCCGCTGCTGCAGGTCGGGCTCGTGGATCCGGATGGACCCAGAGCCGAGCTCCCAGCCGTTGAGGACGAGGTCGTAGGCCTTCGACCGCACGGACATCGGGTCGCTCTCGAGACGGTCGACGTCGTCGTCGTGGGGCCGGGTGAACGGGTGGTGAGCGGGCTTGGGGGTGCCGTCCTCGGCGCGCCCCACGAACATCGGGAAGTCGATGACCCACACGTACCGGTACGGGCCCTCGTGCACCGGTGGCCGCCCGAGGTCGTTGCGGAGGGTGCCCAGCACCTCACAGGCGGTGTGCCAGTCGTCGGCGACGAGCAGGAGCAGGTCCCCCGCCTCGGCTCCGCACGCGGCGGCGAGGGCGGACTGCTCCGAGTCCGAGAGGAACTTGGCGACGGGGCTGTCAAGGGCGCCGCCCTCGCCGACGCGCATCCAGACGAGGCCCTTGGCCCCCAGCTTCTTGGCCCGGTCGGTCATCGCGTCGAGCTTGTTGCGCCCGAAGTCAGCGGCGGCGCCGGCCACCCGCAGGCCCTTGATGGCCTCGGCCGAGGCGAAGGCCTTGAACTCGGTCGACGAGAACACGCCGGTGAGCTCCACGAGCTCCATGCCGAAGCGCAGGTCGGGCTTGTCGGAGCCGTACCGGTCCATGGCGTCGTGCCAGGTGATGTGCGGGATCGGATCGGGCCGCACCCCCGTCACCGCCTCGGCGGCATCGAGCACGCCCTCGGAGATGAAGGCCAGCACCTCGTCCTGCGTCACGAACGATGCCTCGGCGTCGAGCTGCATGAACTCGTACTGGCGGTCGGCCCGGAGGTCCTCGTCGCGCAGGCAGCGGGCGATCTGGTAGTAGCGATCGGTGCCGCCGACCATCAGCAGCTGCTTGAACAGCTGGGGCGACTGCGGCAGGGCGTAGAAGGAGCCGGGGACCTGGCGCGAGGGCACGAGGAACTCCCGGGCCCCCTCTGGGGTCGAGGGCATGAGCATCGGGGTCTCGACCTCGACGAAGTCCTGGCGGTCCATGGCCGCCCGGATGGCGGCGTTGACCTTGGCCCGGATGCGCAGGTTGCGCTGCATGCGCTCGCGCCGCAGGTCGAGGTACCGGTAGCGCAGGCGGATCATCTCGTCGACGTCGTCGGCCCGGGCGTCGATCGGGAACGGCGGCGGCTCGGCCGCCGAGAGCACCTCGACCGTGCAGTCCCCCACCTCGATCTCACCGGTGGCGAGGGCGTCGTTGGAGGTGCCCTCGGGACGGATTCGGACGGTCCCCGTGATGCGGACGACGAACTCGCTGCGCAGCTCCGCCGCCCCGTCGACCACGCACTGCACCACCCCGCTGTGGTCCCGCAGGT
Organism: Acidimicrobiales bacterium; assembly: GCA_036275535.1. Lineage (GTDB taxonomy): Bacteria > Actinomycetota > Acidimicrobiia > Acidimicrobiales > VFJN01 > VFJN01. Next base: position 5,022 of record DASUDP010000133.1, read on the forward strand.
CGACGAAGGCGAGGTGCTCACCGTGCTCGCGGCGGCGGCCCACCCACCCGCACAGCGAGACCCGCTCCCCCGCATCGGCCGCCCGCAGCTCCCCACAGCGGTGGGTGCGCATCGGCTCGGTGGTCTGGCTCATCGGGTGGTCCTCTTCGGATCGGGTGGGGTGGTCAAGTCTGCTGCGAGGCTGGGGTCGCTCACGAACCCAATCGCCGCCGCGCATCCGCGACCACCTCGGCCAGCGGCACGGACGTCTGCTCTCCGGCCACGAGGTCGCGCACGGTGGCGGTGCCGGAGGCAGCCTCGTCTTCGCCGATGATGACGGCCAGGCGGGCCCTGCTCTTCGAGGCCGCCTTCATCTGGGCCTTCATCGAGCGGCCGTCGAAGGCGCGGTCGGCGGCGACACCCGCCTCCCGCAGGGCCTGGGTGAGCGTCACGGCGGTGGAGCCGCCGGCGGTGTCGACGACGAACACCTCCACCCGGCGCTCGGGGACGGGGAACACGCCCTCGGCGTCGCAGGTGAGGAGCACGCGCTCGATGCCGCAGCCGAACCCGATGCCCGGCGTGGCGGGCCCGCCGAGCTGCGCGACGAGGCCGTCGTAGCGGCCCCCGCCGAGGATGGTGGACTGGGCGTTGCCGAGGGCCGAGCTCTGGAACTCGAAGAGGGTGTGGGTGTAGTAGTCGAGTCCCCGCACGAGGGTCTCGTCGACCTCGAAGTCGATCCCGAGGGCGCGCAGGCCGGCCTGGACCCGCTCGCCGTGGGCGATCGACGCCCCGTCGAGGGCCTCGGCCATCCGCGGGGCGTCCATGAGGACGGCCCGGGTGGCGTCACGCTTGGAGTCGAGGACCCGCAGGGGGTGCGACTCGATCTTGGCCGCGTCGTCCGGGGCGAGGTCGCCGGCCCGGGTCCGCAGCCACGACTGCAGGACCCCGGCGTAGGTGCTGCGGTCCGCGGGCGTGCCCATGAAGTTGACGACCAGCCGCCACTGCCGGAGCCCGAGGGCTCGCAGGTAGGTGTGGCCGAGGGCGATGACCTCGACGTCGACGTCCGGGTCGCCCGAGCCGATGCACTCCACCCCCACCTGGTGGTGCTGGCGGAGCCGGCCGGCCTGGGGCCGCTCGTAGCGGAAGGCCGGCGTGGCGTACCAGACCTTCCACGGGAGGTCGGGCCGATGCTCCACGAAGGCGCGGGCCACCGACGCGGTGCCCTCCGGGCGCAGGGCGATGTGGCGGTCGCCCTTGTCGTGGAAGTCGTACATCTCCTTGGCGACGACGTCCGTGCCCTCGCCGATGCGCTGGAAGACGCCGATGTCCTCGAACATCGGCGACTGGATCAGCCCGAAGCCGTAGCGGTGGGCGACCTCCGCGAAGACGCCGAGCAGCGCCTCCCAGCGGGCCGATTCGGGGGGCAGCACGTCCTGCGTGCCCTTCGGCGCTCGGAAGTCAGCTCGTCCAGACACGAGGAGCGAGGCTACCGGAGCCCCGCCCGGGCTAGGACACGCCGAGCAGGTCGACCACGAAGACGAGCGTCTCGTCGGGCCCGATCACGCCGCCCGCGCCCTGGCGGCCGTAGGCCAGGTGGGGCGGGATGACGATGCGGCGGCGGCCGCCCACCTTCATGCCGGCCACACCCTCGTCCCAGCCCTTGATGACCTGGCCCGCGCCGAGGCCGAAGCGGAACGTGTCGCCACGGTCCCAGGAGGCGTCGAACTGCTTGCGGGTCCGCCACGAGACGCCCACGTAGTGCACCTCCACCTGCGATCCGGGGGTGGCCTCGGCGCCGTCGCCGGCTTCGAGGTCCTCGGTGACGAGGTCGGTGGGAGGAGCCTCTCCGGCGGGGACGTAGACGTGCGGCTTGTCGTCAGCGGGCATCCGGCGAACCTACACCGCTCCCCTACGCTGCCCACCCATGTCCCCCACGCCCCCGGTCGCCCCCCGCCGACCCACCACCATCACGGCCCATGGCGACGAGCGCGTCGACGACTGGGCCTGGTTGCGCAGCGACGACCGCAGCGACGCGGAGGTCCTGGCTCTCCTCGAGGCCGAGAACGAGCACGTGCAGCAGGCCCTCGCCCACACCGAGGCGCTCCAGGCGGAGCTGTTCGCGGAGATGAAGGCCCGCATCAAGGAGACCGACCTCTCGGTGCCCTTCCACAAGGGCAAGCGCTGGTTCTACAGCCGCACCGAGGAGGGCCAGCAGTACCCCATCCTCTGCCGGACCGACGTCGAGCCCCCGGCCGACCTCCCGGCCGGTGAACCGGTGGCGGGCGAGGAGGTGCTGCTCGACATGAACGTGCTGGCCGGGGACAGCGACTACTTCGGCATGGGGGCCTACGACCTGTCCCCCAGCCAGGACCTGCTGCTCTACTCGACCGACCACGACGGGTCCGAGCGCTTCCGGATGCAGGTGCGGGACCTGCGCACCGGCAAGGACCTCGCCGAGGTGATCCCCGAGACCACCTACGGCACCGCCTGGGCCGGCGACGACGTGTTCTTCTACGTGCGCCAGGACGCGGCCATGCGTCCCCATCAGGTCTGGCGCCACGCCGTCGGCACCGATCCCGCCGACGATGTCCTCGTCTACGAGGACCCCGACGAGCGCTTCTTCGTGTCGGTGGGCCTCAGCCTCACGGAGCAGTGGGTGCAGATCACCTCCGGGTCGAAGGTCACCACGGAGGAGCACCTCATCCCGGCCGCCGACCCCCTGGCCGCCCCCCGCTGCGTCCAGCCCCGCCAGCAGGACCTCGAGTACGACGTGACGCACGCCCCGACCCCGGACGAGGACCGCTTCCTGATCCTCACCAACGCGGACGGGGCCGTGAACTTCAAGCTCATGAGCGCACCGGCGGCCACCCCCGACCGGTCCCACTGGACCGAGGTCGTCGGCCACCGGCCCGACGTGAAGCTCGAGGGCGTGACGGCGTTCGCTGAGCACCTTGTGCGCTACGAGCGCCGGGAGGGGGTGCGCCGGATCGTGGCCACCGGCTACGTCGACGGCGTCGAGCGCGAGCTGGAGATGCCCGAGCCCGTCTACGACACCGGCCCGGCCACCAACGCCGAGTTCGAGACCACCACGCTGCGCTTCAGCTACACGTCGCTCGTCACCCCGGGGACGGTCTACGACGAGGACCTGCGCACCGGACAGCGGACGCTGCTCAAGCAGACGGAGGTGCTCGGCGGGCACGACCCGTCGGCCTACGAGACCGGCCGCCTCTGGGCCACCGCCCCGGACGGCACCCAGGTACCGATCTCCTACGTGCACCGGTCCGGCATCACCCACGACGGCAGCGCACCGTGCCTGCTGTACGGGTACGGGTCCTACGAGGCGTGCATGGACCCGACGTTCTCGATCCTGCGGCTGTCGCTGCTCGACCGGGGCTTCGTCTTCGCCATCGCCCACATCCGGGGCGGCGGCGAGCTCGGGCGCCCCTGGTACGACGACGGCAAGGAGCTGCACAAGCGCAACACCTTCAGCGACTTCATCGCCTGCGCCGAGCACCTCGTCGCCGAGGGCTTCACCGCCCCGGAGCGCCTCGTGGCCCGCGGCGGCTCAGCCGGCGGGTTGCTCATGGGGGCGGTCACCAACCTGCGCCCCGACCTCTTCCGAGCCGTCGTGGCCGAGGTCCCCTTCGTCGACTGCCTCACCACGATCCTCGACGAGACGCTCCCGCTCACCGTCACGGAGTGGGAGGAGTGGGGCAACCCGATCGACGACCCCGAGGTGTACGCGTACATGAAGGGGTACAGCCCCTACGACAACGTCGAGGCGAAGCCGTACCCGGCCATCCTGGCCACCGGGGGGCTGAACGACCCGAGGGTGTCGTACTGGGAGCCGGCCAAGTGGGTGCAGAAGCTGCGGGCGGCCACCACGAGCGGCAACCCGATCTACCTGAAGACCGAGATGGGAGCGGGCCACCAAGGCCCGTCAGGGCGCTACGACGCGTGGAAGGACGAGGCCTTCGTGTTCGCCTTCATCCTCGACGCCCTCGGCATGGTGCCCCGCCCCTGAGCGGAAGTGGGTAGGCCCGCCCCCGGAGGGGCGGGCCCGTCGCTGGGAGGGTGCCGCCGCTACGCAGCGGCGGGGTTGACGACGGCGATGCCCATCGTCAGGCCCTGGCTGGTGACCGTGATGGTCACCCCGTGTCCGGCCACGAGGGCCGAGGCCCACGGGTTGTCTGCGGAGTAGTACGCGTCCTCCACCGCGTCCGTGAAGGTCGGCAGGGCCGAGGTCTCGGTCGGCGTGGCCGTCAGGGTCTCGACGGTCTGGTTCTTCCCCTTCCCGACGAGCACCTCGCGGTGGAACGTCGTTGCGTCCGGTTCCTGCGGTCCGAACGTGGCATCGAAGGGCTGGCGCCGGTTCCCCAGCATCACCCCGTCGCTGTAGAGGATCGGCACCGGTCGGGCGTCGACCGGCAGGGCCAGGCCGTGACCGGGGTGGGTCGAGGTGCTGTTGTCGCTGTAGGCCTCGTCGACGGCCCAGACGAGGAGCCCGTCCTGGTAGTCGAAGTGCTCGACGTGGTTGGGGGCGGTGTAGGCCTTGTCGAAGTTGTACGGGCCCTGCTCCCCGCCCAGCACGGCGTCGTAGTCCGTGTAGGCCCGGTACTCGGCCAGGTAGTACCGGTCGCCGAGGAAGGTCTCGGTCCCGGTGCTGAGCTTCCAGCCGTCGGCCGTCCACGCTCCCTCGCCGCTCTCGGTGTCGTCGAAGAGCAGCGTGGTGCCACCGGTCGTGACCTTGATGTCGTCGAGGAAGGCCCCCGCGTAGTGGACTCCGCCGTCGGTCTGGTACCGGAAGCGGAAGCCGATCGGCGCCGCCTGGCCCCCGGGGACCGTGTAGCGCAGCGTGGCCCAGCGGCCGTTCGTTGAGCCGTCGACGGGCGAACCGATCTGGGTCCAGTCGACGCCGTTCTCGGAGTACTCGGCGTAGAGGTAGTCGTAGCCGGCCTCGATGTCGTACCAGGCCTTGGCCGTCACGGTGGCCCGTGAGACGCCGGTCAGGTCGAGCGTCGTCTCCAGCGTGTTGTTCAGGTCGTCGGCGCTGCCGCTCCACCATGAGGTCGCGCCGGAGTAGGGGGTGGTGTAGTCCTCGGTCACCCCTTCGTCCGGCACGTCGACGAGCACCGCCTGCTCCGCCGTGTCGGACTGCTGGGAGGCCGGTCCGAGGGTGAGGGCCGTCTCACCGGAGCCCATGGGGACCGTCGCGTAGTCGAGCCAGCCGAGCTGGAGCTTCTCCCACGGGCCCATGTGGTTCGGGACGTCGCCGAGGCCGTAGTGCTCGGGATCCGTGGTCGGATCGCCGGCTAGGCCCATCCACGAGCCGCCGGACATGAGGGTCCAGAAGGCGGTGCTGTTGTCGCCGCCGGCGGTGTCGTAGAGGTCCGGGAGGCCAAGGTCGTGGGCGTACTCGTGGGCGAACACGCCGAGGCCGCCGTTCTCCGGCTCGACGGTGTAGTCGCCGATCCAGTAGCTGGACTCGCCGATGCGGGTGCCGCCGTACTTGACCTGCTCGCCGTCGACGACGGGGCCCGTCACACCGAAGTCGGTGGCGTTCACGTACCAGCGGTGCGACCAGATGGCGTCGTCGCCCTGCGCCCCGCCGCCGCCCTCCTCGCCTTCGCCGGCGTGGACGGCCTGGAAGTGGTCGAGGTAGCCGTCGGGCTCGTTGAAATCCCCGTCGTTGTCGTGGTCGTACCGATCCCACTGGTCGAACTGGGCCAGGTAGGCATCCGCGGTGGCCGCATCCGGCTGCGTGGCGTACCAGGCGTTGGCCGTGTCCTCGATGAACTGCCACGCACCGCCGTAGTCCTCCACGGCGTTGTCGCCGTAGGTGGAGGCGTTGCCCGGCACCTGCACCCACCCGGCCACGTCGCCACCCAGCGAGTAGGTGCCCTGGGACTGGGTCTCGTAGAAGTCCTTCATCGAGGGCTCCGCCCCGAAGAAGAGGTCCGAGTAGTAGGTCGGGGCGAAGTCGTCGATCCAGATCGTCGAGTTGTCCGCCGACCGGTCGGGCTCCTGGATCTCGTTGTGGAGAGGTCCGGGAGTCGTGCCCAGCCGCCCGCTGCCCTGGTCCCCGAACTCGGCGAGGACCGTGAAGATCAGGTCGGTGTCGACGACCGAGGTCTCTACGGCCTTGCCGTCGACCTCGGTCACCCCGTCCTCGTTCTCGGTGGCCTCACCGGCGCGGAGCTTCTGGTGGGCCGCCTTGCGGAGGGCATCCTGGTGCCTCGTCAGCGGGCCGGGACGGTTGTCCGGGCGGTGGGCCCCGGAGGAGGCCGGGGCCGCCGGGCTGTCCGGAGGCGGCGCGGCATCGGCCACGGTGCCGAAGCTGGTCGCGGTGAGCGCGACGACGGCGAGCCCGACGGCGCTGCGGGTGAGCCTTCTCACGTGATGGTCCTCCTGGGGTGTGCCCGCCCCGGTTGCTGCCCAGGCCGCCGCCCCCGCCGGTCTCGAGCGGGGGTGAGGGTAGGTCCGATGGCCCACCGAGGGAAGGGTGTCCGGCAGAGAACTTCACCGCCCACCCGCAGCACTACGCGCGATGACAGCTGTGGCCCGTGATGGCTGAGCAGATCGCGCAGCCCGCGCTCGACGTGCCGCTCCGGCGCCACGCCAGCACGGGTCCTTGGCCCGGTTGGCGCCGGCCCGCGTCCGCATCCTCCCCAAGACGAACCACCAGCTGCGGGCCGCAGCCTGAGGCATCAGCTCACGTTGACGAGGGTCCCCAGATCCGGGAGCCGAAGCAGGGCAGGGTTGTCGATCACCCGCTCCACGGCCTTCGCCGCGCTGACGTCGTAGGTGCCCATGGCTCGGGCCAGCGCGGCGGTGACGATCGGTGCCGCGAACGAGGTGCCGCTCCACCGGGCCCAGCTTCGGAACCGGTCCGGGTCCGATCCACCACCCGCAGCCACCTCCACGCCGTCGAAGTCAGCGAAGAACCAGCTGACGATGTCGACACCAGGAGCGCAGGCCCGGACCCAGGGTCCGTAGTTGGAGAAGGGCGCTGGCCCACCCGGCCCGACCGCACCAACCCCCACCACCCCGGGCAGCGCGGCGGGGTACACGGGCCGGCACGAGCCGTCATTCCCGGCCGACGCCACCACCACCGTGCCCTTCGTGGCCGCCACCGCTACGGCTGCGGCCAGCGCATGCATGCGCTCCATCGAGTAGCCCCCGAAGGAGAGGTTGATGAGATCGACCGTCCCCGCCAGCGCGTGGAGCCGGGCGACCAGGGCGGCCTCGTCACCCACGCCATCGCTGGAGAGCACCCTCTCCACGGTGATCTCGCATCCGGGCGCCACCAGATCGATGAGCCCGGCGATGAACGTCCCGTGCCCAGCAGCTGGCTCGAGGCGGAGGTCCCCGTTGACGTCGGGAACCTCCCAGTGCTGCTGCGAGAAGCTCATCCCATCGAGGGCAGCGGGTCGCTGACCATCGGCCGCCATCCCGGTGTCGAGCACCGCCACCCGGACGGTACGCGCCATGGTCGAGCGCGCGCCCGAAGGCAGCGGCGGAGCGATGGCGGGCACCGCGCTGTTCCGTCGGGGACCGGCGGCCTGCATCTCGCTGGCGTACATCGGGGACGCGTACATCGGGGACGCGTACATCGGCGACGCGTACATCGGCGACGCGTACATCGGGTGGCCGGGGAGGCACCCCTGCCATCGGCGGGCAGGATGTGGGGCACAGCACCCGCAGCCGTGGGCGAAGAGCAGGTGGTTCGGCTGGGCGACCACGCCCTCGGATCGCAGCACCTCGACGGCGGCGACGGGATCCACGAGGCCGCGGAACCGGTAGAAGACGGCAGCTTCCGGGTTGCTCTCGGCAGGGACCCGCTCCGGGTCCCCGTCGAGCTGGGACTCGAACCGGCGCAGCGTCGCCTCCCGCCCCACCTCGCCGCCCACGAGCAGCTCTCCGGGTCGGTAGGCGAACCAATCGGGCCCGGGCGCGAAGCGCACATCGGGTCCCCAGCCCATCGTCGCGCCGGGATCCGAAGCCTCGCTCATGGTCGCCCCCCCTCGTTCGCGGCCCTCGGGCCGGACGCCGAGAACCTACCCCTCGCTCACCTGGGCGAGCACGCGATCCGCGGAGGCGGCCGCCGCCGGGAGGTCGACCGTCCGCCCCGATTCCCGGGCCGCGTCGAAGGTGGCCGCACCGAGCTGTCGACGAGCCTCGTCGAGCATCGCGTCGCTCTGGTACTGGTCGTCCTCGTAGAGCACGAGACCTGTGGCCTCGAGGATCGGCTCGGCCGTGCTGTGCACCACGACCGCCTCGTACCAGCGGTGCTCAACGGCGAGGAGTCGTGCCGCAACGATGAGGCTGAACGCCACCATCGCGGGGGCCCCGAGCTCGAGGGCCAGCGTGAGGCAGGCCCGCTGGTGCCGGGCGGCGGACGCCCAGTCCGCGGTCCGGAGCGCAGACTCTGCGAGGTTTCCCAGGGCCGCCGCTTCAGTCACCGGGTCACCGACCCGGCGGCACGCCTGCAGCTGCTGCTCGAAAGCCGCCGCGGCCCGCTCGACGGCGCCCACCGACATGGCGGCGATGCCGAGCTGGCTGCACATGCGGACCTCGCCCGCATCGCTGAGGTCACGCGAGAGGGCGCTCGCCGCCCCTTCCAGCGCCGCGGCGTAGTCGCCCGAGCGACAGGCGAGGTCGCCGCGCGTGCGCTCGATGGCCACGTCATCCCACGGGGGAAGGCTCCCGACCGCCTCCAGCAGGATCTCTGCCTCAGCCAGCGCGGCGCGGGCCGCGTCGGCGTCACCGACCCGCAGATGGAGGTCGGCCAGGGTCGTCCGCAACGACACCGCGGCCGGGGTCGGCAGATCGACCATCTCGATGTGCCGCTGGAGCTCGTCGATGGCCTCACGGAACGACTGCACCGAATCGAGGTGCCTGGCGATGGTGAAGGCCAGTTCCTGCGCGAGCACCGGCGCCGTCGGCGCCACGAGTGGCACCAGTCGGCGGAGGTTGTCGAGCTCCTCCCCCACCTCACCGCTCCAGCGGCGGTGGTGCCGCTGCTCCGGGCCCAGCCGCTGGTGGTACCAGGAGGCCAAGCGGAGGGCTGTGGCAGCCGTCTCCTCGTACGCATCGAGGCGCGCCCGGACGTGCTCCCGGACAGACTCGAGGAGCCGATATCGAGTGGCGTTGGCGGTGAGATCGGCAGCCACGAGCGACTTGTCGACCAGCGACCACACGAGGGAGGGGACGTCATCGGGGTCCATACCCTCCGCCGCGGCGGCGACCGCCGCCTCGACGGTGAACCCGGACCCGAAGACGGCGAGCCGTCGAAGGCACCTCCGTTCCTCGGCGCTGAGCAGGCGGTCGCTCCACTCCAGCAGCGCCTCGAGGGTGCGCTGCCGCTCAGGGACCGACGGGTTCGCGCTCCGGAGCAGTCGGAACCGATCGGCGAGGCCGTCGAGGAGCTCGCGGGGTGACATCACGGCCATGCGGGCCGCTGCGAGCTCGAGCGCCAACGGGAGCCCGTCGAGCCGTCGGCAGATCTCGGCGATCACGCCGAGGCTGTCCTGGTCCGGCTCGAAGTCATGGCGCACCGCTCGGGCGCGGTCGACGAACACGGCGATCGCTGGACCGGGGCCGGGACCCGCGGTCGCGAGCTCGAGCGGCTCGAGGCGCCACAGCTCCTCCCGGGCGGTCACGAGCGGCACACGGCTCGTGACCAGCGCGGCGCATCCAGGGCAGCGCACCAGGAGCTCCTCGAGCAGCTGGCCGCAGTGGGCCGCCGAGCTCTCGCAGTTGTCGAAGATGAGCAGCGCCTGGCGTTCGGTGAGGTGGTCGAGGATCTCCTGCCAGCGCTCCTCGCCCCGGCTCGGCACCCCCAGCGCCGACCCCACCGCTGGGGCGATGAGCCCGGGATCGGAGATCGGAGCCAGGTCGATCAACCAGGCGCCGTCGGGCCACGCGTCCGCCACCGAGAGGCCGACCTCCATGGCGGTCCGGGTCTTCCCCACCCCGCCCGGTCCGATGAGCGTCACCAGAGACCCCGGGTGCAGCCGGGCCGTCAGGTTGTCGACGTCGTCCCCACGACCGTGGAACGAGGTTGCAGGGGGCACCAGGTTGTGTCCGCCAGCGGGAACGGCACGGACGGCCGGAAACGCTGCTGGAAGGCCCGGGCCGACCAGCTGGTAGAGGTGGGTCGGCGAGTCGAAGTCGCGCAACCGGTACTGGCCGAGCGGGCGCAGCATCGCGGGGGCGCGCTGGGACAGCCGCTCCACGGTCGCCGACGAGACGACCACCTGCCCACCGTGGGCCGCGGACATGACCCTGGCCGCCTGGTGCACGGCGTAGGCGGCGTAGTCACCGCTGTGAGGAGCGGCCAAGCCGGTGTGCACACCGATCCGCACGCGCAGCTCCGCGTCCACGGGCCACGGCTCGTTGCTCAAGGCGCGTTGGGCTGCCGCGCTCGCGTCGACTGCAGCATCAGCCTCCTGGAACGCCACGAAGAGGCCATCGCCCCGTGTGCCGACGACGGCGCCCCCATGGCTCTCCCACGCGTGGGACATGAGCTCCAGGTGACGATCGAGCAGCGAGGGATACCGGTCACCGATGCGCCGCAGCAGCCGCGTCGACCCCTCGATGTCGGTGAACACGAAGGTGACGATCCCGCTGGGCAGGGCCCGATCCTCGGACATGTCCCATGTTCGCGCCCACGCCCCGGGACGGCTCGGTGAGATGGGCCACTGGCGAAGTGTGGGCGCCGTCACACTCCATGGGTGGCGCCCGCAACGGTGCCGCCCGAGCATCGAGCGCATGGTCCTCCCAGGTAGCTCAACGAGAGGGGAAGGTCATGAACGTCAAGACCGAGGAACGAGAGAACACCTCCAGCGAGACGATGGAGTCGGGCAACGGCGGGCATCCCGCCCAGCAGCCGGCAACCGGGTCGAAGGATCCCAGGGGCCAACGGACGACCCATCACCGCCGGGGCTCCTGGTTGGCGCTGGTCGCCCTGGTGGCGGGCGCCGGCCTGGCCACCGCCACTGCCCTCGAGGCGTCCGACGACTCCTCGAACGCCGACCCCGTCCCTGCTGTCTCCGACGGGCTACCGCGGGAAGGCGACCGGGACTTCCACCGTGAGCCCCCGCAGTCCTCCTCGGACGACCCGCAGCCGGCGGACTGGGACCGCGACTTCCACCGTGATCCCGACGAGTCGGTGAAGCCGTACGGATCGGGGCTTCCGCACGAGGCCCATTGATCCCCGGGTGAGGCTGCGCCCTGGCGGGCGGGGCGCAGCACCACCTCCTCGAACGGGTGGCGGGCCGCCGACCCCCTGATTGCGATGCAGTCAGGGGGTCTGGCGCGCGCCGCGCCCACAGCGAGCCCGGTGTGGGACGATCAGGCCCATGCGGTCACCCGGTCCGATCACTGCGGCGAGCACGCCACGGCGGTGACCGGCAGCCCTGATCTGCCGGTGGCGAGGGCAGCCAAGTGGCCGCTCCTCGCTTCCCTCCCCGAGGCGCAGCTCCGAGCGTTGCTCTCCGTGACCCGTCGCCGGCGCTTCGCCCGCAACGAGGTCGTGTTCCACGAAGGCGACCCCGGTGACACCGTGCACCTGATCGACAAGGGCCGGGTGGCCCTCAGGGTCACCACGCCCCTCGGCGACACGGTGACCCTGCGGATCCTCGGCGTCGGCGCGCTGTTCGGCGAGCTGGCGGTCATCGCACCGGCGCCTCGCAACGCCACCGTGGTCGCCCTCGAGCGCACGGAGACGCTCACCCTGCACCGGGACCACTTCGATGAGCTGCGCCGGCAGCACCCCGGCGTCGATCGGGTGCTGATCGATGCGCTCATCGCGGAGGTCCGCCGTTTGTCTGCCCAGCTCCTCGAGGCGCTGTACGTCCCCGTTCCCCGCCGGGTCGCCCTCCGCTTGATCGATCTGTCCGACCAGTACGGCGATGGCTCCGGAGCGGTGGACATCCCGCTGACCCAGGACGACCTCGCGGGGCTCTGCGGGACCAGTCGCACGACCGTGAACAAGGTCCTCCGCCGCCTCGAAGCTGACGGGCTCGTGACGATCTCGCGCGGTCATGTGCTGGTCCCGGAGCCGAATCGGCTCCGATCGAGACGCTGAGCTCACGAGGCTGAGGCGACCGGGGCCGACTCGGGACGTCGCTCATCCAAGGGTGGGGCTCGGTCCGTAGGGGGAGCAACGGGCCACGGCCCGCGTCACACCACACCGTCACACCACGAAGGGGTTCCTCCCGTGCTCAAGAAGCTCGCCACCTCCCTCGCCATCGGCGCCTTCGCCCTGGCCGCGACCGCCGCCACCGCCGGGGCCGCAGGCCCGCCGGCATCGGCACCGGACAAGGTGCCGGCCGGCATCGCCTGCCAGCAGGCGGGCATCTCGACGCTCCAGGCCCTCGGCCTCCTCCCCGCCGTCGCCAAGGGCGGCATCGCGGTCGAAGGCGTCGGGGTCCTCCCCTTCCGCACGGTGCTGGAGCTCCACCGCACCATGCCCGAGCTGTTCCAGACCGGCGGGGTGTCGGTGATCGTCCCGGGTGTCGGGTCGGTGCCCGCCACCTGGTGCGACGCTCCCGCCTGAGGCAGCTTCGCGCTCGGACGGCCCGCCGCCGGGCCCTCCGAGCGCGGTCAGGGCGTCAGCCGCCTTGCCCGGGGACGACGCGATAGGCCTCGTAGACGCTGTCGATGCCCCGGAGCGTGCTGAGGAGGGCCTCGAGGTGGCCGGGGTCGGCCAGCTCGAACTCGAAGCGCATCTTCGACACCCGGTCCGAGCCGGTGTTGGTGGTGGCGCTCAGGATGTTGACGTGGTGGTCGCTCATGGCGGAGGCCACGTCGCGCAGGAGCCGGCCCCGATCGAGCGCCTTGACCTCGACGGTGGCCACGAAGGTGCCCTCGTGGACCTCGTCCCACTCGACCTCGATGACCCGGTCGGCCTGCCCGCCGGCCAACGACACGGCGTTGGCGCAGTCGGCGCGGTGCACCGACACGCCACGACCCCGCGTGACGAACCCGAGGATCTCGTCACCGGGCACCGGCGTGCAGCAGCGCGACAGGCGCACCATGACGTCGTCGAGGCCCTCGACGTGCACACCGGCCGCCGGCCGCTTGCGCGACCCCGGGCGACGGGGCTGGCGCAGCGACGTGGAGAGGACCTCGTCGCCCGTGGTGGCCGGATCGACCTCCCGGACCCGCTTGGCCACCCGGGCCGCCACCGCCTTGCCGGAGACGTGGTTCTCCCCCACGGCGGCGTGGAGAGCGTCGAGGTCGACGTAGTTCAGCTCCTTGGCCACCTCGTGGAGGACGTTGCCCTGGGCGATCTTCTGGACCGGGAGACCCTCCCGCCGCATCGCCTTGATGAGCTCGTCCCGTCCGGTGTCGACGGCGTCCTCGCGCCGCTCACGGGAGAACCAGTGACGGATCTTCGAGGCCGCCCGGGGCGTGGCAACGATGTGGAGCCAGTCCCTCGACGGGCCCGCCCCCTCCACCTTCGAGGTGAAGATCTCAACGGAGTCGCCGCTGCTCAGCTTCGAGTCGAGCGACACCAGCCGGCCGTTGATCCGGGCGCCGATGCAGGCGTGACCGACCTCGGTGTGGATGGCGTAGGCGAAGTCGATGGGGGTGGACCCGGCGGCGAGGGTCACCACCTGGCCCTTGGGCGTGAAGACGAAGACCTCGTCCTGCTCGAGGTCGGTCTTCAGGTTCTGCATGAACTGGTCGGGGTCCGAGGTCTCGGACTGCCAGTCGATGATCCGGTTGAGCCACGTGACGTCGGGGTCGGGGTGGCCGTTGTGGTCCTTGTACTGCCAGTGGGCGGCCACGCCCTGCTCGGCGCGGGTGTGCATCTCCCAGGTGCGGATCTGCACCTCGAGGGGCTTGCCCTGCGGTCCCACCACCGTCGTGTGCAGCGACTGGTAGAGGTTGAACTTGGGCATCGCGATGTAGTCCTTGAAGCGGCCCTGCACCGGCTTCCAGGTGGCGTGGATCGACCCGAGGGCGGCGTAGCAGTCCTTCACGGAGTCGACGATGACCCGGATGCCCACCAGGTCGAAGATGTCGTTGAACTCGCGGCCCTTCACGACCATCTTCTCGTAGATCGAGTAGATGTGCTTCGGCCGCCCGGTGACCTCGGCGTTGATGCGCAGCTCGGCCAGCCGCTCCCGCACCTGCTCGAGCACCTGGGTCAGGTAGAGGTCCCGCTCGGGGGCTCGGGTGGCCACCATGTGGTCGATCTCGGCATAGCGCTTCGGGTGCATCGCCGCGAACGAGAGGTCCTCCAGCTCCTGGCGCACCTCCTGCATGCCCAGGCGGTGGGCCAGGGGGGCGTAGATGTCGAGCGTCTCGCGGGCCGTGCGCTCCTGCTTCCAGGCCGGCATGGCGGCCAGGGTGCGCATGTTGTGCAGCCGGTCGGACAGCTTGATGATCAGGACCCGGAGGTCCTTGGCCATCGCCACCAGCATCTTGCGCATGGAGGCCGCCTGTTGGGCCTCCTTGGTGTCGAACTTGATGCGGTCGAGCTTCGTGACCCCATCGACGATGGCGGCGACGTCGGGGCCGAAGTCCTTCTGGATGTCCTCGAGGGCGACGCCGGTGTCCTCGACGGCGTCGTGCAGCAGGGCGGCCGCCACGGTGACGTCGTCGAGGCCGAGGTCGGCCACGATGCGGGCCACCGCCAGCGGGTGGCCGATGTAGGGCTCCCCCGACCGCCGCGACTGGCCCCGGTGGGCGTCGGAGGAGGTGAGGTAGGCCTGCGTGATGAGGGCGGTCGACGCCTTGGGATGGCGGGCCCGGAAGGCCGCGATCAGGGGCGCGACCTCGTCGGCGGGCGGGCGCTCGTTGCGGCGCCACGGCAGGACCCGATCGACGGTGGGCACGGCCTCAGGCTACCTATCGGCCTGGCTAGCGCCGCTTGCCCTTCTTGCGGGGGCGCGGCGGGATCGGGCGGCCTGACAGCGTGGGCGCCTGGCCCGGTGTGACGGTGCGCTTCGGGGGCTCGGTCGAGGCGCTGTCGCTCGGGGCGTCCAGGCCCCCGGCGCCGGCCCCGACTCGAGACGCGGCCACGCCGGCCGGCTCCAGGACCGGTCCCCGGCTGGCGGCCAGGCGGGCCCGGACCTCACGGAAGCGGGGCTCCCGCTCCTTGATCCACGCCACCACCGGCGAGGCGATCAGGATCGACGAGAAGGCGCCGATCACGATGCCCACCGTCAGTGCGACGGCGAACTCCTCGAGCGCGGCGGCGCCCATCATGAACGAGCCGATGACGAGCATGGCGACGACCGGCAGCAGCGCCGTCGTCGTCGTGTTCACCGAGCGCATGAGCGTCTGGTTGAGCGACAGGCTCACGATGTCCGTGTAGGTCTTCTTGCCGGTCGGGCCGACGCGCTGGGCGTTGTCCTGCATGCGGTCGAACACGACGATCGTGTCGTAGAGCGAGTAGCCGAGGATGGTCAGGAAGGCGATCACCGTGGCCGGTGTGATCTCGATCTGGAAGACGGCGTAGAAGCCGACCGAGATGATGAGGTCGTGCACGACGGAGGCGAGGGCCCCGATGGCCATCTTCCACTCCAGCCGCCAGGTGATGTACAGCGTGATGGCGATGAAGAACCACACCAGCGCCCGCTCGGCCTTCTTCGTGACCTGATCGCCCCACGATGGGCCGACCGTCGACACGGTGATGTCGGTGACCTTGATCCCGGCGCCGTCAGCCAGCGCCGTCGACACCGCATCCTGCGTCTCGACGTCGTTGACGTCGGACTGGACTCGCAGGACGCGGTTGCCGCCACGTCCGATGGCCTGGATCTTGGCCCCCTCCTGGCCGGTCCCGCCGAGGGCGTCCCGGGCGTCGTTGACGCTGAGCGACGAGGTGGGGACGTCCCACGACGTGCCGCCCTCGAAGTCGAGCCCGAGGTTGAGGCCGCGGCCGAGGATGCCCCAGAGGCTGATCAGCAGGATGGTCATCGAGATCGTGGTGCCGACCTTCCAGACCTGGCGGAAGTCGATGTCGTCCTCGAAGGACCGCATGCGGCGGAACACGCTCACGACTGGGGACCTCCGGTGGTGGAGACACCGAGCAGCCGGGGCCGGTCGGCGAAGCGCTTGCTCTTCACGAGCCAGAGCACGAGGGGGCGCATCACGTAGTACGACGCCAGCATGTCGAGCAGGGTGCCGATGGCGAGGAAGAGGGCGAAGCCCCGCACCGAGCCGACGGTCAGGATGTAGAGCAGCGCGGCGCCGATGAACGACGCCATGTTGGCCGTGACGATCGTGCTGAACGCCGAGCTGAAGCTGGTGGTGGCCGCGCTACGGGCGGTACGGCCCCGCCACACCTCCTCCTTCAGGTGCTCGTAGAACACCACGTTGGAGTCCACCGCCACGCCGATCGAGACGATGATGCCCGTGATGCCAGCCAGGGTCAGGGCCAGGCCACGGGTCTCGCCCATCCAGGCGATGATCACCCACAGCAGCCCGGCCGACACGGAGAGGCTGCCGATGGCCACGAGGCCCATCAACCGGTACACGGCGAGCATGTAGATGGCGACCAGCGCCAGGCCGACGAGGCCGGACACGATTCCCGCCCGCATCGAATCGCTGCCCAGGGTGGCCGACACCTCTCGGGTCTGCTGGATCTCGAGGGCCACCGGCAGCGAGCCGTACCGGAGGACCAGGGCCAGGTCCTTGGCCTCCGCCTCGGAGAGCGAGCCCGAGATCGAGATCTGGTCGGCCTTGTAGGACGGCTGCTGGATGTTCGGTGCCATGACGACGCGGGAGTCGAGGACGATGGCGAGGGCGCCCTGGGGGCAGGTGGCCTGCCGGGAGTAGCACGGTGCGGCAGCGTTGGCGTTGAAGGCGTCGATCTGCGAGCCCTTGATATCGAGCCGCACGATCCACTGGCCCGTCTGGTCCAGGCTGGCCTGGGCGCCGCTGACGATCTTGCCGGTGGCCACCGAGGGGCCGAGCTGGTAGGTGCTCACGACCTTCCCGTTGTCGTCGGTCTCGGCCAGCACCACCGGCTGGTCGGGGAGGTCCTGCTCGCGCGGGGTCAGCTCGAACCCGGTGGCGCCGGGCGCCGCGGTGGTCGTCGTCGTGTCCCCGGCGACGGTCGTCGTGGTGGCCTCGGCGATCGTGGTGGTGCCGCCGTCCTGGAACGGCACGGCCGGGCCGCTCGCCGCCTGGCCGCTCACGCCCTCGGCCGCCGTGGTGGTGGTCTCGCCCACGGCAGTGGTCGGGGTGAGGCCGGCGACCGTGGTGGTCGTCTCCCCCGCCGCGGTCGTCGTGGTGCTGGGGACGAGGTCGTCGACGGAGCCGGGGATCGAGGCCAGGACCGGACGGAAGCGCAGCTCGGCGGTCTGGCCGACGAGCTCGCGGGCCCGCTCCCGGTCGGTGACGCCGGGCAGGCTGACCTCGATCGTCTCGCCCTGCCGGGTGATCTCGGGCTCGGCCACACCGAGCGCGTCGACCCGGGAGCGGATCACCTCGATCGACTGGTCGAGGAGGTCCTCGGAGGCCTTGTCGACCGGCTGGAGCGTGACAGCGAAGCCACCCTCGAGGTCGAGACCGAGCTTGGGGCCCCAGCCGGCCGCGAAGACGCCGACCAGCATCCCGATCGTGAGGAGCACCAGCACGGCCATGGACCGCAGGCCGGAGCGCTTCAGGCGTCCGCGCCTCATCGCGGCGCGGGGCCGGCGGGGGCCGGGGCGAGTGCCTGGGGGTGCGTTCGGTGCACGCGTTCTCCGTGGGGTTCGAGGGCGCTGGGCCGGTCGGCGAGGTTACTCATATGCCGCGCGCACCCGGGAACGCACCGCATCGAGCGAGCCGGCCCGGATCGCAGCCCGGACCTCCTCGACCAGCCGGAGAGTCCACCACACGTTGTGGATCGTGAGCAGTCGCGGCGCCGTGGGCTCGTCCACCACGAGCAGGTGGCGGAGGTAGGCCCGCGACCAGCGAGCGCAGACGGGGCATCCGCACGACCCGTCGAGGGGGGCGCTGTCGTCGGCGTTCTCGGCTCGCTTCAGGTTGTAGCGGCCGGCGGTCGACAGGATCGAGCCGTGGCGGGCGAAGCGGGTGGGCAGCACGCAGTCGAAGAGGTCGATGCCGAGCCCGATCGACTCGACCATCCCGATCGGGTCGCCGAGCCCCATCAGGTAGCGCGGCTGGTCGTCGGGCAGGAGGGGGATGGTGGCGGCCAGCGTCTCCAGCATCCGGTCCCGGACCTCGCCGACCGAGAGGCCCCCGATGGCGTACCCGTCGAAGCCCACGGCCAGGGTCCGCTCGGCGCTCTGCGCTCGCAGCGCCGGGTCGGTGCCGCCCTGGACGATGCCGAACTGGTTCAGCTCGGGCCGCTCGCGGCGCAGGAACTCGCTCCGGGCGGTGGCCGCCCACGCCGCGGTGCGGTCGACGGCAAGGCGCAGGACTTCCGGCGGGGAGGGCAGTGGGGCGCACACATCGAGGACCATCTGGATGTCGCTGCCCAGCTGCGTCTGGATCTCGACGGCGGAGGCGGGGGTGAGCCGGTGGGTGCCGCCGTCGTAGGTGGAGCGGAAGGTCACGCCCTCGTCGTCCAGGCGGACGTTGCCGCCGGGATCGAGCGAGAACACCTGGTAGCCACCGGAGTCCGTGAGGAGGTGGCCCCGCCAGTCCTCGAACCGGTGCAGCCCGCCGAGGCGGGCGATGCGGTCGGCCCCGGGCTTCAGCATCAGGTGGTACGTGTTTCCGAGGATGATCTGGGCCCCCAGGTCCTCGAGGTCGGCGGACGACAGCGTGCGCACGGCCCCCTTGGTGCCCACAGGCATGAAGGCGGGGGTCAGGATCTCGCCCCGCGCCGTGCGGATCGTGCCGGCCCGGGCGGGGCCGACCCGGTCGGTGACCTCCATCGACAGGGTCATGTGCGCTCCCCCCGGAGGAACATGGCGTCCCCGAAGCTGAGGAACCGGTAGCCCTCGGCCAGCGCGGTGACGTAGAGGTCCCGCCACCGAGGACCGACGAAGGCGTCGATGAGCACGAGGAGCGACGAGCGGGGCTGGTGGAAGTTGGTGACGAGCGCGTCGACCAGCGCGAAGGGCCGGTCGCCGTGGATGAACAGCTCGGTTCGACCTGCCAGCTGTCCCGTGGCGGCGGCCGCCTCGAGAGCCCGAACGGTGGTGGTGCCGACGGCCACCACCCGCTCGGCGCCCTGACAGGCCGCCATCGTTGGCTCCGGCACCCAGTACCGCTCGGCGTGCATCTGGTGGGCCTCGACGGTAGCGGTGGCGATCGGTCGGAAGGTGCCGAGCCCGACGACGAGCTCCACCGGATGGACGGCGGCCCCCGCCGCTCGGATCCCGTCGAGCACCGCCGGCGTGAGGTGCAGGCCGGCGGTGGGGGCGGCCACGGACCCGGGCTGGTCGGCGTAGGTGGTCTGGTAGCGGGTGGGGTCGGCCAGCGGCGTGTGGATGTACGGGGGCAGGGGCATGGCCCCGTGGCGGTCGAGGCACTCGAGCAGGGTGCCCTCGGCGGCGAGCACCAGCTCCACGTGGCGGCGGCCCTCGCCGAGGTCGTCCCCCACGACGACCGTGAAGTCGTCGCCGGCCCGGAGGGCAGTGCCCGGCGCCAGCTTGCGGCTGGGCCGCACCAGGGCCTCCCAGGTGTGCTCCTGCGCGTCGAGCGGCTCCAGGAGGAGCACCTCCGCCGCGCCTCCGCTCGGCCTCGTCAGGCGCAGGCGGGCGGGTAGCACCTTCGTGGTGTTGAGGACGACGACGTCGCCGGGGCCGACGAGCGCGGGGAGATCGGTGACGTGGCCGTGGCGAGGGGGCCGGCCCGGGCCCTCGTCGACGAGCAAGCGCGCCGAGTCCCGGGGCTCGGCCGGCGTCTGCGCGATGGCAGCCTCCGGCAGGTCGTAGTCGAACGCGGCCGTCTCCATGGGACCGTCCAGTGTCCCGGCCCACCCGGGGCCGAGGCGAATCAGCCGAACAGCCCGGGGGGCGGGTCGTCGCCCACCGCGCCACGGGGCACGGCCAGGCCGAGGTGCTGCCAGGCCGCCGCGGTGGCGACGCGGCCGCGTGGGGTGCGCATGAGGAGGCCTTCCTGGATGAGGAAGGGCTCGTAGACGTCTTCGACCGTCTCGGTCTGCTCCCCCACGCTGATGGCCAGCGTGGACAGGCCGACCGGCCCGCCGCCGAAGCGCTGGCAGATCGCTGACAGGATGGCGCGGTCGACCTTGTCGAGGCCGCGCTCGTCCACGCCGAACAGCGCCAGGCCCGCGGCCGCGGTGGCCCGGTCGACCCGGCCGTCGCTGCGGACCTCGGCGAAGTCCCGGACGCGGCGCAGGAGGCGGTTGGCGATGCGAGGCGTGCCCCGGGCCCGGCGGGCCATCTCGGCGGCGCCGTCGGGATCGACCTCGACGCCGAGGATCCCCGCCGCCCGGGTGACGATGGCCTCGAGATCGGCCGGCTCGTAGTAGTCGAGGCGGGCGACCAGGCCGAAGCGGTCCCGGAGGGGACCGGTGATCGAGCCGGTCCGCGTGGTGGCTCCGACCAGGGTGAAGCGGGGCAGGTCGAGCCGGATCGAGCGGGCGGCCGGCCCCTTGCCGAGCACGATGTCGATCTGGAAGTCCTCCATGGCCGGGTAGAGGACCTCCTCCACCACCCGGGGCAGCCGGTGGATCTCGTCGATGAAGAGGACGTCGCCCTCGCCGAGCTGGGAGAGCATGGCGGCGAGGTCGCCCGCCCGCTCGATGGCCGGCCCCGAGGTGACGTGGATGGCCACCTCCATCTCGGCCGCGATGATCCCGGCCAGGCTCGTCTTGCCGAGCCCGGGGGGACCGGCCAGGAGCACGTGGTCCACCGCCTGGCCCCGCCGCCGGGCCGCCTCCAGGATGATCGTGAGGTGGTCCTTCAGCTCGCGCTGGCCGACGAAGTCCTGCAGGGTGCGGGGGCGCAGGCTCACCTCGGCGGTGAGCTCGCTGTCGTCCACCTCCTCGGCGAGGTCGGCCCGGAGCAGCTCCTCTCTCACTGCGCCCCCCTCATCGACGCACCGAGCCCAGGCGCTGGAGGGCGTCGCGGAGCAGGGCCGGCGCGTCGCCGTCATCGGGGAGGTCGGCCATCACCTCACGGATCTCGCCGTCGGTGTAGCCGAGGCCGCCGAGGGCGTCGCGCACGTCGACCCGGGCGCTCGACGCCGCCAGGGGTGCGCCGGCGGCGCCGGTGCCCACGGGAGCGTCGCTGAGATCGGGGATGGACAGGCGCGACCGGAGGTCGATGAGGAGGCGCTGCGCCGTCTTCTTGCCCACGCCCGGCACGAGGCACAGGGCACCGAGGTCCTCTTCGGCCAGGATCCGGGCCAGCGCCGAGGGCGAGTGCACGGACAGGATCGCCAGGGCCAGGGCCGGCCCGACCCCGTGGGCGCCGATGAGCGCCTCGAAGCACGTGCGCTCGTCTTTCGTGGCGAACCCGTACAGGGTGACGGCGTCCTCACGCTGGTGGTGGTGGATCCAGCAGGCCACCTCCTCGCCGAGGTCCCCCAGGGCGACGACGGTGGTGGGGGTGACGGTCACCCGGTAGCCGATGCCGGCCACCTCGATCGTGACGTCGGAGGCCCCGCGGTCGAGCAGGGCGCCGCGCAGGTGGCCGATCACCGGCCCACCCCCACGGGCGCCACCGCCGCCACCCGCCCCCGCATGGGGGCATGGGCGAGGTGGCACAGCGCTAGCGCCAGCGCGTCGGCCGCGTCGACGGGGCGGATCGGCTGCTTGATGCCGAGGAGGGTCTGCACCATGCGCTCCATCTGGTCCTTGCTGGCCCCGCCCACGCCGGCGACGGCCTGCTTCACCTGGTTCGGGGAGTACTCGACGACCTCGCAGCCGGCGGCGATGGCCTCCGCCATGGCGATCCCGGCCGCCTGGGCCACCGGGATCGCCGTGCGGACGTTGACCTGGAAGAGCACCCGTTCGATGGCCACGACGTCGGGCCGGTGCTCGAGCAGCAGGCCCCGGATGTCGGCCTGGAACTCGGCCAGGCGGTCGGGCACGGGGCGCGACGGCTCCGTGCGGAGCACCCCGAGCGCCACGGCCTGGTGGGCGCCGCGCTGGTTCCGGACGAGGCCGTACCCGCAGCGGGACAGCCCCGGATCGATGCCGAGGACGTACACGCGTTCGACCCTACCCGTCGGGAGCTGCCCGTCGGGGGACCCTGCGCTCAAGGCCCCGGGGCACCCGGCCGACAAGCCCACCGTGCCCACCACCTCCGTCGTGTCCCCGCCCGAGCCCGGTACCGTGCCCCGGATGGAGCCGGGGCCGGTCATCGCGCTCGACGGCGTGGCCAAGTGGTTCGGCCCCAACCCCGCGCTCACGGACCTGCACCTGCAGGTGCCGGCCGGGCAGATCACGGTGCTGCTCGGCCCCAACGGGGCCGGGAAGACGACGGCCATCCGGATGATCACCGGCGCCTTCTCGCCCGACGCCGGCTCCGTGCGGGTGTTCGGGCTGGACCCCGCGGTCGACGGCGACACGGTGCGCTCCCGGTGCGGGGTGGTGTCGGCCAAGCCGTCCCTCTACGACCGCCTCGACGGCTGGGACAACCTGCGGTACTCGGCGGAGCTTCACGGGCTCGGCCGCGGCCCGGAGGTCGACGAGCGCATCGCCGAGGCGGCCGGCCGATTCGGGATCGGCGCGCCCCTCGACGCCCAGGTCGGCAGCTACTCCACCGGCATGAAGACCCGTCTGGCCCTCGCCCGTTCGGTGCTGCACCGGCCGGCCCTGCTCCTCTACGACGAGCCCACCTCCGGCCTCGACCCGGAGTCCAGCCACGCCGTGCTCGAGCTCATCCACGAGATGACCGGCGACGGCTCCACCGTCGTGATGTGCACCCACCTGCTCCTCGAGGCCGAGGGCCTGGCCGACCAGGTGGTCGTCCTCCAGGACGGCACCGACGTCGTGGCGGGCGCCCCGGCCGAGCTGACGCGGCGCTTCTGGCCGGACGACATGGTCCGCATCGGCGCCGAGGACCCGTCCGCCCTCGATGCTCTGGCCCGCGGCGACGGCGTGCTCGGCTACGAGCGGATCGACGGGATCGCCACCCTTCGGCTGGACGACCTCGGCCGCGTCCCCGACCTCGTCGCCGGGCTGGCCCGCGACGGTGTGCGGGTGACCAGGGTGGTGCCCCACGAGCCGAGCCTGGAGGAGCTGTACTTCGCCGTCCGGCAGTCCGAGGGGCACAGCCGGCTCGGCATGGTCGAGGGGAGCGAGGTCTGATGGCTGCCACCGTCGGGCCCCGCCGCCGCGGACTGCGCTGGGACCAGCTACGCACCGTGGCCCGCACCGACCTGAAGCAGCTCATCCAGGCCCGCGACTACTGGATCCCCATGATGATCCTCGGCGGGATCTTCTTCGTCTTCGTGCCCACGGTCCTGCTCCTCACGATCACCAAGATCGGCGACGTCAACGCCGTGTCGCAGCTGTCGCAGGCCCTCGAGATCCTCCCCCAGAAGGCGCAGGCCCAGATCCGGGGCGACGACGAGATCGGTCGCTCCGCCTATGCCCTCGCCGTCTACCTGTTCGCGCCGGTGGCGGTCGTGGTGCCGATCACCATCTCCACCGCGGTGGGGGCGGCGACGATCGTCGGCGAGCGCGAGCGGGGCACCGGCGAGTTCCTGGCCCACTCCCCCGCCGGGATCCGGGAGATCTTCTACGGGAAGCTGGCCGCCAGCCTGATCCCCGGCTACCTGACCACCATCGTGGGCTTCGGGCTCTACTCGCTGATCGTCAACACGATCGTGGGGCCCGAGGTGGGCGGCTGGTTCTTCCCCACCCACCAGTGGTGGGTGCTCATGCTGTGGGTGGTGCCCCCGTTCCTGGCCCTCACCCTGTCGTTGGTGCTGCGCCTCTCAGCCAAGGTGAAGTCGACGGCGGCCGCCCAGCAGGCCTCGGCGCTGGTCAGCCTGCCGCTCATCATGGTCGCCTACAGCCAGGCCACCGGCAGCCTCTACGGCGGCGACGCGCTGGCCTGGTACGTCGGCGCGGTGGCCTGGGTCCTGGCCCTCGTCGCCCTGAGGCGCGGTGTCAAGGTCGTCACCCGGGCCCGCCTCCTCGGCGTCGCCGACGAGCAGTGACGACGACGTCTGTGGACGTCTGAGCACGCGATCCGTGCGCCGGCGTCCACAGACGTTGGTTGGTGGGGGTCAGGAGGTCGCGTTGACGGCCTTGACGACGTCCTCGGTGCTGCGGAAGGTGAGGCCGGCCACGGCCCGGTGGGCGTAGCGGACGATGCCCTCGGCGTCGACCACGAAGACCGAGCGCCGGTAGAAGCCGAGCGGGCCGAGGATGCCGTAGGCCTCCCCCACCGCCCTGTCGGTGTCGGCCAGGAGGGGGAAGGCGAAGCCCCCCTGCTGGCAGGAGAAGTCCTCGTGGCTCTGGACCGACTGGGGGCTGATGGCCAGCACCTGGGCGCCCGCCTCGGCGAAGGAGTCGATGTCCTCCGTGTAGCTGTTCAGCTGGCGGGTGCAGACGGGGGTGTTGTCGCCCGGGTAGAACACGAGCACCACCGGCTGCCCCCGGTACTCCGACAGGGAGTACGAGCGGCGCCCGGCCTCGGTCTGGTCGGTGCCATCGAGGGTGAACTCCGGTGCCCTCGTGCCCACTTCCGCCGCCATCAGCCGACGGCCTCCAGCGCCTCGAGCACGGCGTCGGGGATGTCGAAGTTGCCGTAGACGTCCTGGACGTCGTCGTTGTCGTCGAGGGCGTCGACGAGCTTCAGGACCTTCTTGGCTGCCTCCTCGGTGTCGATGGCGACCGTGGAGGTGGGCACCTTGGTGATCTCCGACGAGGAGACGGCGATGCCGGCCTCCTCGAGCGCGGTCCGCACGGCGTGGGCGTCGGTGGGACCGGTGGTGATGCGCCAGACGTCGCCGTCGTCGGCGATGTCCTCGGCCCCCGCATCGAGGGCGACGAGCATGACGTCGTCCTCCTCGGCCGCCCGGTCGGCCAGGACGACGCCCTTGCGCTCGAACTGCCAGGCCACCGCCCCGGGCTCGGCCATCGAGCCGCCGTGCTTGGTGAAGATGCTGCGCACCTCCGAGCCGGTCCGGTTGCGGTTGTCCGTCAGCACATCGATGAGGACGGCCACGCCGCCGGGGGCGTAGCCCTCGTAGGTGATCGACTCGTAGACGACGCCCTCGAGGTCGCCCGTGCCCCGCTTGATGGCCCGCTCGATCGTGTCGAGGGGCACCGACGCGTCCCGGGCCTTCTGGAACATCGTCCGCAGCGTCGGGTTCATGTCCGGATCGCCCCCGCCCTCCCGGGCCGCCACCTCGACCTGGCGGATCAGCTTGGCGAAGAGCTTGCCCCGGGCGGCGTCCGCGGCCCCCTTCTTGTGCTTGATGGTGGCCCACTTGGAATGACCGGACATCGTTCAGATCTCCTCGAGGAATCGTTGGTGGAGGCGGAGGTCGTCGGTGAGCTCCGGGTGGAAGGCGGCGACGGTGACGGCGCCCTGACGGCACAGCACGGGGTGCCCGTCGACGGTGGCCAGCACCTCGACGGCCTCGCCCACCCGCTCGACGAAGGGGGCCCGGATGAACACGGCCCGATAGCGGTCCCCCGGGAGCCCCTCGATGGCGAGGTCGGCCTCGAAGGAGTCGACCTGGCGGCCGAAGGCGTTGCGCCGCACCGCGATGTCGACGGCACCGAAGCACCGCTGGTCGGCTCGACCGCCGAGGATCTCCGCGCCGAGCAGGATCATCCCCGCGCAGGTCCCGAGCGCCGGCATCCCGGCGCCCAGGCGCTCGGCCAGCGGGTCGAAGAGGCCGGAGGTCTCGAGCAGCATCGACATGGTCGTGGACTCCCCGCCGGGGAGGACCACGGTGTCGACCTCGGCGAGGTCGGCCGGGGTGCGGACCTCTCTGGCGTCAGCCCCGACGGCCCGCAGTGCCGCGGCGTGCGCGGCGAAGGCACCCTGGAGGGCCAGGACGCCGACCTTCACCTGGGGGCCTCGCTGCGGTGCGCATCCGGGTCGGGCCTACCAGCCCCGATCGGCGAAGGTGGTCTCGAGGGAGCCGATCTCCAGGCCCGGCATGGCCGAGCCGAGGCCCCGGGACACCTTGGCGATGATCGAGGCGTCCGTGTAGTGGGTGGTGGCCTCGACGATGGCCTTGGCCCGCCGGGCGGGGTCGTCCGACTTGAAGATGCCGGACCCCACGAACACGGACTGGGCGCCGAGCTGCATCGCCAGGGCGGCATCGGCGGGGGTGGCGAGGCCCCCGGCGCAGAACAGCGGCACGGGGAGCTCGCCGGTCTCGGCCAGCTCCTGCACGAGGCCGATCGGGGCCTGCAGGCGCTTGGCCCACTCGTAGAGCTCGGCCGAATCGGCCTGGGTGATCTTGCGCACGTCCCCCAGGATCGAGCGGAGGTGCCGGACGGCCTCCACCACGTTGCCGGTGCCCGCCTCGCCCTTGGAGCGGATCATGCAGGCGCCCTCGGAGATGCGGCGCAGGGCCTCGCCCAGGTTGGTGGCGCCGCACACGAACGGGACGGTGAAGGCCCACTTGTCGATGTGGTGGACCTCGTCGGCGGGGGTCAGGACCTCCGACTCGTCGACGTAGTCGACGCCGAGGGCCTCGAGGACCTGCGCCTCGACGAAGTGGCCGATGCGGGCCTTGGCCATCACCGGGATGGTGACGACCTGCTTGATGCCCTCGATCATCTCCGGGTCCGACATGCGGGCCACCCCGCCATCGCGCCGGATGTCCGAGGGGACCCGCTCCAGGGCCATCACCGCCACGGCACCGGCGTCCTCGGCGATCTTGGCCTGCTCGGGGTCGACGACGTCCATGATGACGCCGCCCTTCAGCATCTCGGCCAACCCGCGCTTCACCCGGACGGTGCCCGTGTCGTGGCTGATGGGTCGGGGAGCAGCGTCGGCCATGGGCCGATCCTACCGGTGGTCCCCCGCCTTCTTCGAAGCGAGATGCCCCTAGAGGCGCTCCCCGCCGCCGGGCGACGGGAGGGCCACCCAGGTGCGACCGGGCGTGAGCTTGATGGGGTTGCCGTCGACGTCGGTGTAGGTCGTGACGGCCTCGATGCTGGGCTTGCTCCAGCGGGCCGCGATCAGCCCCCCGTTGGTGAGCACCCACGCCTCGCCCTCGCCCACCGTCTGGGCCTCGGGGATGTCGTTGCCGAACTGGTCGGCCACGCCGGACGGCACGTACTCCGTGAACTGGACGATCACGTTGGCGGGGGCCACCTGGACGCCGGCCGTGTCGACGTGGGGCGTGCCCTTCTGGGTGCGGGCCCAGCCGGTCCCGTTCCAGACGTACTCGACGGGCGCGCTCCCCGCACTCGTGCCGTACGTGACGCGCACGCCGCCGACCGGCTCGAGGTGGGCCGGCTGCTCACCCTCGGCCCGGTACGCGAACAGCGCGGGCGGAGGGCCCGAGCCCTCGCTGGGGATCGCTCGCAGGTCGGCCGTGCTGTACGCCATGAGGTTGTCGGGGGCCCGGCGGCCACCGTCGCGGAAGTACTGGCCGGAGGCGACGTCGTAGCCGACGTCCATCACGTTGGACTCCCGGATGTAGGCGGCGAAGGTCCCGTTGGCGCCGCTCCAGGCGAAGTAGGGCCTGTTGAGGGGCGAGAAGATGGCGATGTCGGAGCTGCGGGCCGAGCGGATCGGCCCCACCGGGGCGGACTCGCCAGACTGGAAGATGGCCAGGAGGCGGGTGACGCTGCCCTCGACCCGCTCCTCGTAGACGACGTCGGCCTCGTTGATGCCCACCTGGGGGCGGGCCTTGGGCTCGACGTTGTCGATCTTGACCACGAGGGCAGGGCGGGCGGCGGAGGCCGGGTCGGTGGGCAGGCCGGTCAGGGGCGACACAGGCGGGGGCGCGACCGTGGTGGGCGGCGCGGTGGTCGCCGTCGTGGAGGTCGTGGTGGTGGCCGGGGCGGCGTCGTCGTCGCCTCCTGACATGAGCGCGAGGGCGACACCGCCGACGAGCAGCAGCGCGACGACGGCGATGGCGATGATCCGGTTACGGGGGGATTCGATGACCTTGGCGAGCAACGGTTCAGGCTCCTGTTGGTGGGTTCAGGCCGACCCCTAGAGGATGTCGGCTCCGCCCGTCGGGGGCAGTTCGAGGAAGGTCTGGCCAGGGGTCAGGGCGATGGTCGACCCGTCGGCGGCCAGCAGCTGGAGGCCGTCGGCGGAGGTGGGGCGGACCCAGCGACCCTCCACGACGTGGCCGTCGGTGAAGACGAGGGCCCGCCCCTCGCCGGTGGTGATGCCGTGGGGGCTGGACTCGCGAGCCCCGTTGGAGAAGCGGTACTGGATCTCCAGGACCACGACGTTGCGGGGGGCCAGCTGCGCCCCGGCGGCATCGACGTGCGGAGTGCCGAGCTGGCTGCGCAGCCAGGAGCCCGAGGCGGCGTCCCAGGTGAACCGCGAGATCTCGGCCCCCCCGAAGCGCAGGGCGACCCCGGCGGCGGTCCTGGCGCCGGGGGCCAGCGGGGCGCCCTCGGCCCGGTAGCTGAACAGCGGCGCGGGCGGCGGCGGCTGCTCACCGGCCTTGGCCCGCAGGCCCTCCGTGGTCGTGAACAGGTTGTGGGGCGCAGCGCGGCCGCTCTGGCGCCAGAAGGCCGCTCCACCCCGGTTGTGGCCGACGTCCACGACGTTGGCGGCGCGCAGCGCGGCCAGGACGTGGTCGTTGCCGCCGGACGAGGCGTAGATCGGGCGACCGAGGAGCGCGGCGATGTCGATGTCCGTGCTGCGGGTGGAGCGGACCGGCCCCACCGGGTCGGCGTCCTGGGAGTGGAAGACCGCGGCCAGGCGGCTGAGGTCGGCCTCCACGCGCTCTTCGATCACCAGATCCGCCTGGTTGAGGCCGGCCTGCGGCCGGGCATCGGCGTGGTTGTCGATCTTCACGAAGACCGCCGGCCGGGCCAGTCGATCGCCGTGGTCGCCGGCCACGCCGGTGAGCGGGGCCACGGGAAGGGGGACGGTGGTGGTCGGCGCCGCGGTGGTGGTCGTGGTCGACGGCACCGTGGTGGCCGGGGACGCCTCCACGTCGCTGCCCGCCAACGCGACGGCAGCCCCCGCGATCACGAGGATCAGGAGCACCCCTGCGGCGGTGGCGCGCTTCTGGGTGGTGTCGAGGACTCGGGCGAGCACGGGGGCGGACCTCCGGGACGGGAACTGCACCAGCGTGGCGCTCGTGGGACCGCAGACCGCGGATGGGGCAGGTCTAGAGCTCGCGCAGGAGCGCGATGCGCTCCTCGAGCGGGGGGTGGGTGTCGAAGAGCCGGTTCAGGCGCGAGATCCGTCCCTCGTCCTCGCTCACGGCCTGCGGCTGCTCGATCCAGAGGTGCGCGGTGGCATGGGAGGTGGAGCCCACGACCGTGTAGTCGTCGCGCAGCTTCTCGAGGGCCGAGATGAGCCCCGGCGGGTAGCGGGTGAGCTCGACCCCCGAGACGTCGGCCAGCGTCTCCCGACGGCGGCTCACCGTGGCCTGGAGCACCTTCGCGATGATCGGCGAGAGGATGAGCAGCGCGAACCCGACGATGGCCAGGATGGCCAGCGGCCCACCGCTCTGGTTGTCGTTCTGGTTGTTGCGGCTGCGGCCCATGCCGAACCACATGAACCGCACGCCCAGATCCGCTGCGATGGCGATCACGCCGACCATGGTGACGGCCAGCGTGGAGACGAGGATGTCGTAGTTCTTGATGTGGCTGAGCTCGTGGGCGATGACGCCCTCCAGCTCCACCCGGTTCATCCGCTCCAGGAGCCCCGTCGTGACGGCGATGGCGGCGTGCTTCGGGTTGCGGCCCGTGGCGAAGGCGTTGGGCGAGGGGTCCTCGACGACGTAGATGCGGGGCTTGGGCAGGCCCCCCGCGATGCAGAGCCCCTCCACGAGGTTGTGCAGCCTCGGGTACTGCTCGACCGACGCCGGCTTGGCCCGGCTCACGGCGAGGGCCACGGCGTCGGACTTCCAGTACGACAAGGCCGCCGAGCCGCCGGCGACGAGCGCCGCGACGACCATGAAGGCGGGTCCTCCCTGGATCAGCAGGTTGAGGGCGAAGCCGACGGCCACCACGAGCAGCACGAAGCCGATGATGAGCAGGATGGATCGGCGCTTGTTCTGGGCGACCTGGTCGTACACGCGGGGGTTCGTCCTTGCCGGGGCGGCGACTCGAGGGGCGGGTGGGGGCGAGCGACCGGCCGTTCAGGCCGGGGGCGCCGCGGGCGGTTCGGCGGGGGGAACCGCCGGAGGGGCCGGCGGGGTGCCGCCGAGGTCGACCGTCGGCGCGGTGCCGAAGTCCACGGCCACCGGGCCCCGGGCCTCGCCCTCGGCCTCGAAGTACTCGCGCTCGCCGAAGCGGAACCGGCCGGCGATGGCGTTGGCCGGGAACGACTGGATCTTCGTGTTGTACCGGTAGACGGAGTCGTTGTAGTACTGCCGGGCGTAGGCGATGCGCCCCTCGGTGCCGCTCAGCTCCTCCTGCAGGTTGAGGAAGTTCGTGTTGGCCTTGAGGTCCGGGTAGGCCTCGGCCAGCGCGAAGACGGACTTGAGGGCGCCGGTGATCATGTTCTCGGCGGCGGCCTGATCGTGGGGGCCGGAGGCCGTGAGGGCCACGTTGCGGGCCTGGATGACCGCTTCGAGGGTGCCCCGCTCGTGGGCGGCGTAGCCCTTCACCGTCTCGACGAGGTTGGGGATGAGGTCGTGGCGGCGCTTCAGCTGCACGTCGATCTGGGCCCAGGCGTTCTCGATCTTGTTGCGCAGCGAGACGAGCCCATTGTAGGTGACGATCACGTAGATGACCGCCAGGACGATGATGGCCACGAGGATCCACACGATGATCACGATGCCGCGCTCCTGGTCGAGGAAGCCCCCACTGTAGAGGCGCGGGACCTCAGCCCCGTGCCGGGTGCCCGGCCAGGAGGGCGGTGTAGATCTCGACGTAGCGCTCGGCGAGGTGCGTCATCGACAGCTCGTCGGCCCGCTTCCGACCGCCGACGACGAGCTCCCTGCGGAGCCCGTCGTCGTCCAGGACCCGCCCGAGCGCCTTGGCCAGGGCAGCGGCGTCGCCGACGGGCGTCAGCAGGGCGTCGACGCCGTCGGTGGCGACGTTGCGGTGCCCATCGAGATCCGAGGCCACGAGCGCGCCGCCCGACGCCATCGCCTCGAGCAGGACCATCCCGAAGCTCTCCCCTCGCACCGACGGTGAGCAGTAGACGGTGCACCCCCGCATGCGAGCCCCGCGCTCGTCGTCGCTCACGCGCCCCAACCACTCGATGCGGGGGTCACAGGCGTGGCGAGCCTGCAGCTCGGCGGTCTGGGGACCGTCGCCCCCCACCCACAGCCGGACGTTCTGGGGGAGCTCCCCCATCGCCTCCAGGAGGACCTCCAGTCCCTTGCGGGGCTCGTGGCGCCCGAGGAAGAAGATCGTCGGAGCCTCGGTCGGGTGCGCGGGGCCGTTCGCGAAGCGCTCCACCTCGATGCCGTTGAACAGCAGCTGGTACCGGCCGCCCAGGTAGGTCTGGGCCAGGCGCTGGGCGTCGGGTGACACCGCGCAGCGGTGGTCGAGCCGGGCGGCCAGGCGCTTGAGCGCCCAGCCGAGGTACCGGTAGGCGGCGCTCACCCCGGCGGCGTGGAAGGTGCCGACCATGGGGGCATCGCCGAAGAGCAGCGCCGTCATGGTCGGGCCGGGGGCGATCGGCTCGTGGAGGTGGACGACGTCGAAGTCCTCGTCCCGTAGGGCCCGGATGGTCCGCAGCTGCGCGGAGGGATCCGGGGCCAGCGGCGCCACCGAGCCGTTGGCTGCCGTGGGCACGCTGTGCCCGAGCGGCGTGACCCCGGCATCGGGCGGGGGGCCGTCGCAGGGGCCGAGGACCCGCACCTCGTGGCCCAGGGTGCGCAGCGCACGGGCCAGCCCGAGGACCTGCCCCTGCACCCCGCCGGGGATGGTCAGGGAGTAGGGGCAGACGAGGCCGACGCGCACGGCGTAACCCTAGGACGTGCGGTCGCTGGGCCAGTTGGGCTGGAGCAGGTGCCACTGCTCGGGCGCCCGCCGGATCAGCCCCTCGAGGGCGTGGGCGAGGTCCTGCGTCACCCGCTGCACGTCGTCGCGGAGCTTGCCCTGCCGGGTGGTGTCGAGGGCGGGGAGCACGAGGCCGTGGCGCCGGGGACCGTCGAAGTAGATGGCCGTGGGCAGCAGTGGGGCGCCGCTGCGCAGGGCGAGGGTGGCCGGGCCGCCGGGCAGGGTGGTGCGCTCGCCGAAGAACTCGACCTCGGGACCGGTGCCGGTCAGGTCACGGTCGCAGAGGAGGCCGAGCACGTGGTTGGCCTTCAGCGCCCGGGCGGTGGCGACGCCGGCGTCGGGGCCGAGGGCCACGACCTCGAAGCCGAAGGAGCGGCGCAGGTCCACGAACCACTCGAACAGGGCGGTCGGTTCGAGCTGCTCGACCACGACGGTGGCCGGGACGCCCTTGACCTGGGTCAACCAGAAGCCGGACCACTCCCACCCGCCGAGGTGGGGCATCGCCATGATGGCGCCGTGGCCGGCGGTCAGGGCGGCGTCGAGGTGCTCGTAGCCCTCGTGGGTGAACCCGGCGTCGAGAGCGGCGGCGCTGGTGCCGGGCAGGCGGAAGCTCTCCTCGTAGTAGCGGGCGTAGGACTCGAAGGTCTGCCGGGCCAGCCGTCCGAGCTCACGGCCCGTCAGGGTGGGGTCGACGCGACGCAGGTTGCGCTCGACCTGCGCGCGGCGACCGGCGGCCACCCGGTAGGCGGCCCGTCCGAGCCCGCGGGCCGCCATCGACGCCACGGGCCCGGGGGCCAGCCGGGCCAGCTCGGCGGCCGTCTTGTAGGCAGGGGTGACGAGATCGACCACGACCAGGAGCAGCGGGGCGGATCTAGCGGCGGCCGGTGCGGGCCTGGCGGCGCCACGCCCGCTCGGTGGGCCGGGCAGTGCGGCGGGCCCGCCACCGGCTCAGCTCGGCCGGTGCACGGCGCGGCGCCGACGCCTGCCGCCACACCTTCACGAAGCGCTGGACGGCGGTGATGAGGGTGAGGACGAGCATCACCCAGAGCATCGGGATGAGGATCGAGTCGAAGAGGAGGCCGACACCGAGGGCGATGATCCGCTCGGCCCGCTCCATGAGCCCGCCGCGGGCATCGAAGCCGAGCGACTCGGCCTTGGCCCGCTCGTAGGAGATGAGCATCGACGCGCCCAGCACGGCGAGGGGCAGGACGGCGATGCGACCGGCGTGGGTGGTGGAGAGGTGCCACGCGACACCACCGAGGAGGAGGGCATCGGTGACGCGGTCGGATACCGAGTCGAAGAAGGCGCCGCGGGGGCCCGCGGTGCCGGAGGCCTTGGCCACCGCCCCGTCGAGCAGGTCGGGCAGGGCGCAGAGCACGAGGAGCAGGAGGCCGGCTCGGAGGGCGCCGTTGGCGATGGCCACCGACGCCAACCCGGCCAGCACCACGCCGGTGGCGGTGAGGTGGTCAGCCGTGATCCCGGTGCGCCGGATGTTGGCACCGACGGGCTTCAGGCCCGCTTCGAAGCTGGTGCGCCAGCGTCCGTCGAACATCGTTGGGTCCCTCGGGGTCGGGGGCGGGTGCTTGCTGCAGGCTAACACCGGGGGTGCCGTCTTCCCCCGTCACCCGCCGTTCAGCCGCCGCGGGCGTCGGCCACGAGACCAGTGAGGAACGATGTCCACCGGGGGAAGATCAGGTGGTGGCCGGCCCCGGCGACCACCTCCACGGTGACACGCGGCAGGTGGACGTGGAGCCACGCCCCCACCGCCGGCGGCGACATCGGGTCCTCGGTGCCGTGGGTGGTGCGGACCGGTGCCTCCACCGCGGTGAGGTCGAGGTCCGGCTCGAGCTGCAGGGCGACGTCGTGGGCCAGGCCGCCGAAGCCGGCCGCCACCGACTCGGCCAGGGCGAGGGCCAGGTGCTCGGTGGCGCCGGGCACGGACCCGAGCTCGGCCCGGCCGACGTCGCCGGCCCCCTCCAAGACGTGCTCCACGGCGATCGCCGTCGACAGGGGCTCGGGCACCAGGTAGGGCGCCAGCTCCTCCCCCAGCTCCTGGGCGGGCAGCTCGGCGGCCATCTCCACGAAGTGGCGCCGGGCCGGGCCCAGGGCAGCCACCACCGCGGGGTCGGCGTAGGCCTCCACGGGCGGCACCGGGCCGACGAGGCTCAGCGCCTGGGCCCGTGGCCCGAGGACCGTGGCGGCGGCGAGGGCGAAGAGCCCTCCTGCCGACCAGCCGAGCAGAGCCGCTCCCGGGAGGTCCAGGTGGTCCAGCAGCGCCGCGATGTCGCGACCGATCGAGCAGAGCGTGGCCTCGGGGTGCGGGGTGCTGCCTCCCGAGCCGGGTCGGTCCACGGCCAGGAGCCGCACCCCGCAGGCCGCCGCCAGGTCGTCGTCGGGGTGCCGGGCCAGGCGCGAGTCGGGGGTGCCGTGCAGGTACACGACGGGCCACCCGGCGGGATCTCCCACGTCGTCGACCGCCAGGAGCCGCCCGTCGGGCAGGGTCAGACGAGTGGTCGGCTCCACGAGCGCAGACTAGGAGGCGGGGATACCGTGACCTCCCACCACCCACCCAGGAGGGGACCTGCGTGCCGCTCGCGCCCGACAAGATCCGCAACGTCGCACTGGTCGGCCACGGGGGGGCCGGCAAGACCACCCTCACCGAGGCGCTGCTCCACCGCTCGGGCACCATCAACCGCCTCGGTCGGGTGGAGGACGGCTCCACCGTCAGCGACCACGACGCGGAGGAGCAGCGCCGAGGCCTGTCGCTGTCGCTGGCCGTCACCCCGTTCACGTGGAAGGGCCACAAGGTCAACCTGATCGACACCCCCGGCTACGCCGACTTCCTCGGTGACGTCGCGGCGGCGCTGCGGGTGGTCGACCTCGCCGTGTTCGTGGTCTCGGCCGTCGACGGCGTGGAGGTCCAGACCGAGGCCATCTGGCGGGAGGCGGCCCGGCTGTCGGTGCCCCGGATGGTGTTCATCAACAAGCTCGACCGCGAGCGGGCCGACTTCGAGCGCACGCTCGAGCAGCTGCGGGAGCGGCTGGGGGCCGGGGTGGCTCCGCTCGAGCTCCCCATCGGCCGGGAGGCGGGCTTCTGCGGGATCGCCGACCTGCTCACCGACACCGCCCACCTCTACGACGGGGGCGAGCCCCGCACGGCGCCCATCCCGGACGACATGGAGGCCCTGGAGCACCAGGT
The DNA here is from genome assembly GCA_036275535.1 of Acidimicrobiales bacterium. Classification (GTDB taxonomy): domain Bacteria; phylum Actinomycetota; class Acidimicrobiia; order Acidimicrobiales; family VFJN01; genus VFJN01. The sequence goes on from DASUDP010000133.1 coordinate 40,169, forward strand.
GCACGACAACCTCGTCGAGGGCATCGTGGTGGCCGACGACGCGCTGCTCGAGCGCTACCTCGAGGGCGATGTCCCCAGCTTCGACGAGCTGGAGCACGCCCTCACCCGCGGCATCGAGGCGGCCTCGGTGTTCCCCGTCGTCTGCGGCTCCGCCACCGCCGAGGTCGGGATCGACCGCCTGGCCGACTTCCTCGTCGAGATCGGCCCCCCGCCGGGCGACCGTCCGGTCACCGTCTCGGCCGGCGACGCTGAGATCGAGGTGAGCGCCGACCCCGACGGGGATCCCCTGGCCTTCGTGTTCAAGACGATCGCCGACCCGTTCGTCGGGCAGGTGTCGCTGTTCAAGGTGCTCTCGGGCACCATCCGCTCCGATGACCACCTCGTGAACAGCCGCAGCCACGCCGACGAGCGCCTGCACGGCCTCTTCCTCGTGCGCGGCAAGGAGCACGAGCCGGTCGACGCCCTGGTGGCGGGCGACATCGGCGGCGTCGCGAAGCTCAGCGCCACGGCCACGGGCGACACCCTCTCGACCCGGGGCAAGCCGGTCGTCGTCGCCCCCATCGAGCAGCCGGCGGCGGTCCTGGCCACCGCCATCGTGGCCCGCACCCAGGCCGACGACGACAAGCTGGCCACCGCCCTCCACCGCCTGCAGGAAGAGGACCCGGCCCTCGTCGTGGAGCGGGACGAGGAGACCCACCAGACCATTCTCCGAGGGACGGGCGAGACCCACCTGGCCATCGTCATCGAGAAGCTGCAGCGCAAGTTCGGCGTCACCGTCGACGTCGAGGAGGTGCGGGTCCGGTACCGGGAGACGATCTCCAGCTCGGCCACCGCTGAGGGCAAGCACAAGAAGCAGTCCGGCGGTCACGGCCAGTTCGCGGTGGCCACGATCAGCATCGAGCCCCAGGAGCGCGGCGCCGGCTTCGAGTTCGTCGACAAGATCGTCGGTGGGGCCATCAGCCGTGGCTACATCCCGGCGGTGGCCAAGGGGGTGGAGGAGGCGATGGCCCGAGGCGGCGTGAACGGCTACCCGGTCGTCGATGTGCGCGTCACCCTGCTCGACGGCAAGGAGCACAGCGTCGACAGCTCCGAGATGGCCTTCCGGGCCGCGGGGCGCCTCGCCTTCCGGGAGGCCATGGCCCAGGCCGACCCGGTGGTGCTCGAGCCCGTGTCACGCCTCGACGTCACCGTCCCGGCCGAGCTCCTGGGCGACGTGATGGGCGACCTCAACGCCCGGCGCGGGCGGGTCCAGGGCACGGAGCCGAGCAGCGACGACGAGCAGGTGGTCTACGCGCTCGTCCCGGAGAGCGAGCTCCTCCGCTACGCCGTCGAGCTGCGCTCCCTGACCGGCGGTCGGGGCCGCTTCGTGGTGGCCCACGACCACTACGACGTCCTCCCCGCCCACCTCGTCGCCACCGTGAAGCGCGAGGTGCAGGAGGCGGAGTAGGGCTCGCTCCGGCGGTGTCCGGGCAGACTGGGCCCATGGCCCCTCGCCCTCCCGCCGACGCCGTCGTCGCCCTCCGATCCCTCGGCCGCCGCTACCGGAGCGTCTTCGCCGGGCGCGAGGGCGAGGAGTCGCCGGAGGAGCTCGCCCACCGCAACGGCCCCGACGGCCGGTCGGCGCTCGATCACGTCGTGGCCGCCACCCGCACCATCACCTTCCTCGGCCGGGCCCTCGAGCAGACCCTCGTCGAGGACGACCCGATCCTGGACCCGGCCGTCAGCGAGCCCGCCGAGCGGGAGTGGCCCGACGCCACCGGAGCCGTAGAAGACCGGTTGAGCGAGCTGGCCTGGGAGGCCGAGGCCCTGGCCGACCGCGTCGAGCACGTCCCCGCCGCCGACTGGGCCCGCGAAGCCCGGGTGGCCCGCCACGACGCCCAGGTGAGGGCGCTCAGCCTGCTGTGGGACGCCGTGGACTCCGCCATCGCCCACCTGCACCAGGCCGAGCAGACCCTCCGCGCGGTCCAGCACGGCTGAGCCGTGCCGGACCGGTCACAGGTCGGACCAGTCCTCGGGGTTGTCCTCGGTGAAGTGGGCGACGATCTCGCCGTCGACCCCGTCGACGAGCACGAGGCCACGGGTCTGGGGCGGGTCCTCGGCCGAGTAGAGCAGGATCCGCCAGGTGGGCCGGCTGCGCAGGCCCCGCCAACCCAGCTGGGCCGAGGCGTGGCCGACGGCGAAGCCGACCTGCCGGGTGGCCGCCACCAGGGCGTCACGCTCGTCGACGTCGAGGTCCCATCCGGCCACCAGGTGGTAGGCGCCGATGAGGAGGAGCAAGATGCCGGCGAAGAGGAACCCGCCGTTGACCAGGACGCCGTCGCCCTGGCCGGTGACCGCCCAGGTGGCGAGGCAGCCGACCCCCGTCAGCAGGTAGAGGTAGCCGGGGACCCGGCGCCGGTTGTTGTTGGGGAATACATAGGGTCCCACGTAGGCGCTGGCGTCGAGGTCCTCGGGGAGCGCGTCGGTGACGTCCTCGTCACGGGTGAGCCCGTCGGTCGCCTGCTCGGGGGTCGGGGCGTCGCCCGCATCGTCTGCCATCGCAGCTGCGACGGTACTGGCGGGTCGGTCAGGCGGGCCAAGCGGCGCGGATGCGGGTCGCCGCCTCGTCGAGCGCGACCGGCAGCACGCGGGTCTCCGCCGCGACGGCGATGAAGTTGGCATCGCCCTGCCAGCGGGGGACGCAGTGCACGTGGAGGTGGTCGGACTGGGACCCTCCCGCCGCCGCCCCCAGGTTGAGCCCGACGTTGACCCCGTCGCAGCGGAAGGCGGCCTTCAGCGCGGCGACGGCGTCGCGCACCGCCCCCCACAGCTCGGCGTGCTCCTCGTCGGTGAGCCCTTCGAGCTCGGCCACGGCCCGCTGCGGCAGGACCATGAGGTGCCCGGCGGTGTACGGGTAGAGGTTGACGAGGGCGAAGCAGGTGTTGCCCCGCCATACGACGCCGGCGGCCTCGTCGCCCTCCTCGTCGGCGCCGGCCAGGATCCGCTCGAAGAGGGTCCGCCCGGCGGCCTCTTCAGGGGTCGGCAGGACCCGGGTGTCCACCACCTGCCCGACGTAGGCGGACCGCCACGTGGCCCACAGGTGGTCAAGCGGCATGGGTCACAGCTTGGAGGTGACCTGGGCGTGGAGCCGGTCGACGAAATCATCCACGGGGACGCCACGCTCGGGGTGGTCGCTCCCCCGCTCGTTGACGCCCACGGTGCCGGCCTCGACGTCGTCGTCGCCGACGACCAGCACGTAGGGCACCTTCTCGAGCTTCGCCTTTCGGATGCGGGCGCCGAGCGGCTCGTCGGCCTCGACGAGAGCGGCGCGAAACCCGTCGGCGTCGAAGCGGTCGACCAGCCGGCTGGCGTAGGCGTGGTGGTCGCTGCGGACGGGCAGCACCCGGACCTGTTCGGGGGCCAGCCACACGGGGAAGGCGCCGGCGAAGTGCTCGACGAGCACGCCGAAGAAGCGCTCCATCGAGCCGAACAGCGCCCGGTGGATCATGATCGGGGTGTGGCGCTCGTTGTCGGCGCCCACGTACTCGAGCCCCAACCGGACGGCCATGTTGAAGTCGTACTGGATGGTCGACAGCTGCCAGCTGCGCCCGATGGCGTCCCGGACCTTGATGTCGATCTTCGGCCCGTAGAAGGCGCCCCCGCCTTCGTCCACGTCGAACGGGAGCCCCGCGTCGACCAAGGCGGCCTCGAGGGCCTGCTCGGCGGCCGCCCACCCCTCGTCGGTGCCGACCGACTTCTCGGGCGGCCGGGTCGAGAGGCTGGCGGTGAAGTCCTCGAAGCCGAAGGCCCGCAGCACCGAGAGCACGAAGTCGAGCAGGCTGATGATCTCGCCCGGGGCCTGCTCGGGCGTGCAGAAGATGTGGCTGTCGTCCTGGGTGAACCCCCGGATGCGCAGGAGCCCGTGGAGCGTCCCGGCCCGCTCGTACCGGTAGACGGTCCCGAGCTCGAAGAGGCGCAGGGGCAGCTCCCGGTACGACCGCTGCCGGCTCTTGAAGACCAGCAGGTGCATCGGGCAGTTCATCGGCTTCGGGTAGTAGACGCCGTTGTCCATCTCCATCGGCGGGTACATGGAGTCGGCGTAGAACCCGAGGTGGCCCGACTTCTCGAACAGGGCGGCCTTGCTGAGGTGCGGCGTGTAGACGAACTCGTAGCCGCCGTCGAGGTGGCGCTGGCGGCTGTAGTCCTCCATGGCCTTGCGGACGATGCCGCCCTTGGGGTGCCAGACGGCCAGCCCGCCCCCCAGCTCCTCGGGGAACGAGAAGAGGTCGAGCTCGACGCCGAGCTTGCGGTGATCGCGCTTGGCCGCCTCCTCGAGCCGGTGGAGGTGCTCCTCGAGGGCCTTCTTCGAGTCCCACGCCGTGCCGTAGATGCGCTGCAGCTGCGGGTTCTTCTCGTCGCCGCGCCAGTAGGCGCCGGCCACCCGCATCAGCTTGAAGTGGCCGAGGTGGGCCTTGGTGTCCGGGACGTGGGGCCCGCGGCAGAGGTCGATGAAGCCCGGGTACCCCTGGAACGGCGGCCGGTCCTTGGGCTGGGCCGGCGGGTTCTCATAGGTGCGCACGGACTCCGACGAGGACGTGGCCGACATCGGGTCCGTCGAGGCGTCGTCGATGATCTGCAGCTTGTAGGGGTGGCCGGCGAAGATCTCCCGGGCCCGGGCCGCCGGCAGCTCGTCCCGGACGAAGGGCTGCGCCTCGCCCATGATCTCCCGCATCCGCGCCTCGATGCGCTCGAGGTCGTCCTCGACGAAGGCGGCCCCGCCGGGGAGCTCGAAGTCGTAGTAGAAGCCGTCCTCCACCGGCGGGCCGATGCCGAACGTGGCCCCGGGGAAGAGGTCGAGCACCGCCTGCGCCAGGACGTGGGCCGTGGAGTGCCGGATCGTAAAGAGGCCCTGGTCGCTGTCGCCGGTGACGATGGCCACCTCGTCGCCATCGGCCAGCGGGGTGGCGAGATCCCGCTCCTCGCCGTTCACGACGGCGATGACGGCCGCCTTGGCCAGGCGGGAGCCGATCGAGGCCGCCAGGTCGGCGGCGGTGGTGCCGGTGGCCAACGCACGCGTCGAACCATCCGGCAACCTGATCGTGATCTCGTCGGCCATGGTGGCGGAGGGTACCGGAGCGACCGGTCGCCCCTGGAACCAGATCAGGCCCCCTGCGAGAGCGCCTCGGCGCTGCTGCGGCGCCGGGGGGCGGCGCCGAGGCCGTCGCCGCTCCCCTCGTGGCCGCTCCCGAGGGCGACCGTCCTGGTGGAGGCCGCCGACGGGAACGTCTCGGCCTTCTTGGTGGCGTACTCGTCGACGTACTCCTGGCCCGACAGCTCGCGGATCTCGTACATCACCTCGTCGATGATCTGCCGGAGCACGAGGCGGTCATCCGCTCGGTCGCGGTAGCGGGCCACGTCGATGGGCCGCCCGATGCGGACCTGCACCCGCTTGAACGGCCTCGGCATCTTCACGTCCGGCGGCTGCACCGCCCGCGTCCCGATGAGCCCCACCGGGATGATCGGGCACCCCGTGCGTAGGGCGAGCCGGGCCGGGCCCGTGTGACCGCGGTGCAGACGCCCGTCTCGGGCGCGGGTGCCCTCGGGGTAGATCCCGAAGAACCCGCCCTGCTCGAGGACCCGGGCCGCGGTGTCCAGCGCCCGCTCGGCGGCGCTGCCGCCGCCGCGGTCGATCGGGATCATCCCGAGGGCCGGGAAGAGGCGGCGTGTCTTCCACGAGTCCATGTACTCGGCCTTGCCGACGAACTTGATCTGGCGAGGCAGGGCCAGGGGGAGGAAGAACGAGTCGATGGCGGCGGTGTGGTTGGGGCAGAAGATGGCTCCGCCACTGGCCGGGACGTGCTCGACCCCCTCGACCTCCACCTTCCACAGGGCGCGGAACATCGGGCTGAGCACGGCGCGGGCGATCGGGTAGAGGCGGCCGACGTCGTCGTGACCCAGCTGGGTTTCGGCGCTCGCGTCCATCGACGCGGAGTCTTGCACCCTCAGCGAGCCGATGTGGGCCGGACGGCGGCGTCCCTACAGGGCGATGCCCAGGAGGGCGGCGGCCCGGTCGACGCCCTTCCCCTCAGCGACGGCGGCGTCGATGGCGACGATGGCGGCGGGCGAGTCGAGGTCGTCGTCGAGCCGCGCTCGCACCTCCTCGAGGGCGCCGTCCCCGTGTCCCGCGGCCCGCCACCGCTCGAGCCGCTCGGCGGCGCGCGGCATGCGGGTGTCGTCCCACTCCCACTCGTGGCGGTAGTGGTTCTCCACGATCATCAGACGGATCGCCATCGCGTCCCACTGCTTGCGCAGCTCGGAGACGAAGACGAGGTTGCCGAGCGACTTCGACATCTTCTCGCCGTCCATCCGGACCATGGCCTGGTGCATCCAGTGGCGCACGAAGGGCTCCCCGGTGGCCGCCTCGGACTGGGCTCGCTCGCACTCGTGGTGGGGGAAGATCAGGTCGGCTCCCCCGCCGTGCAGGTCGATCGTGGTCCCGAGCTCGCGCAGCGCCAGCGCAGAGCACTCGATGTGCCAGCCGGGGCGGCCCGTGCCCCACAGGCTCTCCCAGGCGGGCTCGTCGGGCAGGGACGGCTGCCAGAGCACGAAGTCGAGGGGATCGTGCTTGTTCGGATCGTCGACGTTCCCGCCCCGCTCGGCGGCGTACTCGAGCATCTGCTCGCGGCTGTAGCCGGAGACGGTCCCGAAGGCGGGGAACGAGGAGACGTCGAAGTACACGGCCCCGCCGGCCTGGTAGGCGTGGCCCTGGTCGAGGACCATGCCGATGAAGCCCCGGATGTCGGCGATGGCAGAGGTGGCCCGGGGCTCGCTCCACGGCTCCAGCATCCCGAGGGCGGCCATGTCGTCGTCGAAGCGGGCGGTCTCGGCCGCCGCCAGGTCCAGGTAGTGCACGCCGAGCTCGCGGGCCTTGCCGAGGATCGAGTCGTCGACGTCGGTGATGTTGCGCACGCAGCGCGTCTCGTGCCCGAGGTCTCGCAGGCGGCGCTGCAGCACGTCGTAGGCCACGTAGACGGCGGCGTGCCCGAGGTGGGTGGCGTCGTACGGCGTGATCCCGCACGTGTACATCGTCACGACTGGGCCGGGCTGGAACGGCACGATCTCGCGCCGGGCCGTGCACCAGAGGCGCATGGGCCCCAAGCCCTCGGTGATCCCGGTCACTCCGGGATGCTGGTGAACTTCACCGCCACGCGCGTCTTGTAGCGCACGTTGAGCTGGAGCAGCACCGCGGTGAAGGACTCGATCGGCGTGGCGAGGGAGAGCTCGCCGCAGTCGAGAGGCCGCATGTTCGGGATCTTGGCGACGAGGTCCGATGTGGCCTTGGTGGCATCGGGGAAGTCCGAGCAGATGAGCACGTCGCTCTCGATCGGGTGGTCGAGATCCCCCAGCTCCTTGGCCGGCACGTGGTGCAGCGCCGCGGCCACCCGGCTGCGGGGCAGGGCGGCCTGCACGCTGGCCGCCACCGAGCCGCGCGGCGGCACGAGGGGCTGGAACTCCTTGCCGATGCGGGTCAGCGCGTTGGCCATCGAGATGACGACCTTGCCCCTGAGCTGGTGCTCGACGGACTGGGCGGTCTGGGTGGCGCCGTCCCAGGGCGTCGCGATGACGACGAGGTCGCCGAGGGCGGCGTCGTGGTTGTCACCGGCGGTGATGGTGAGCTCCCGCCCGGGCCACTGCTCGAGCAGCCCGTCGACCGCCTCCATGGCCCGGTACTTCGACCGTGATCCGACGATCGTCTCGAACCCGACAGAGGCCAGACGCGCCGCGAGCGCGCTGCCAGCCGGACCGGTGCCTCCCAAGATCCCGATGCGCATCGTCGACACCGTAGCGGTGCGGAGGCGACGGCCAGCACTCCGCCCGTGACCGTAACTGGACCCCGGGCGTGGCAGTCTCAGGCCCATGGCTCTCCTCGACGGCAAGCGCATCCTCGTCACCGGCATCCTCACTGACGCCTCCCTCGCCTTCGGCGTGGCCAAGCTGGCCCAGGAGCAGGGCGCGGAGGTGATCCTCACGGGCGCCGGTCGCGGCCTGTCCCTCACGCAGCGCACCGCCCGCAAGCTGCCGGAGGCGGCCGAGGTCCTCGAGCTCGACGTCACCGACCCCGAGCAGGTGGCGGCCGTGCGAGACGCCCTCGGCGAGCGGTGGGGACGAGTCGACGGCGCCCTGCACGCCATCGGGTTCGCCCCCGCCAGCTGCCTGGGCGGCGGCTTCACCGACGCCCCCTGGGAGGACGTGGCGGTAGCGCTGCAGATCTCGGCCTACTCGCTGAAGACGCTGGCCGACGTCGTCGTCCCCCACATGACCGAGGGAGGCAGCATCGTCGGCCTCGACTTCGACAACAGCCGCCAGGCCTGGCCGGCCTACGACTGGATGGGGGTGGCCAAGGCGGCCCTCGAGTCCACCTCGCGCTACCTGGCCCGGGACCTCGGCCCGCAGGGCGTGCGGGTGAACCTGGTGGCGGCCGGCCCGATCAAGACGATGGCGGCCAAGTCGATCCCCGGGTTCTCCCGGTTCGAGGACGTGTGGGACGAGCGCAGTCCGCTCGGGTGGGACGTGAAGGGCGATGCGGACTCGGTGGCCCGCTCCGTGGTGGCGCTGCTGTCCGACTGGTTCCCCAAGACGACCGGGGAGCTGATCCACGTCGACGGCGGCTTCCACGCCGTCGCCACGTAGCGGCCCGGTCTCAGCGGTCGGGCTCCAGCCAGCGGGGGTTGGCGACCTCCAGCTTGGCCCGGACGCTGGCCGCCACCGCCTGCCGGACCTTCTCGGTCCGGTCGTCGAGCTCCCCGGCGCGGATGGCACCGGCCAGGGCCTCGTCGTCCGCATAGCCCAGGGCGTCGAGGCGGGCCCGGTGCGCCGCCTCGTGGGCCGGGGCCAGCGCCAGCTGGCGCTCGAGGATGGACAGCGCGGTGACAGCCACGCGGGCGTGGAAGGCCACGCGGCCCTCCGTGGCGGCCCGCACGTCCCCATCGACCCACTCCCTCACCGCCTCCACCAGCTCGGCGGCCGTCGGTCGGCCGTAGAGGTCGGGCTGGGCAGGCGCGGGCACCGTCACCGCGGCGGGCAGGTCGGCGCCCGGCAGCAGCCCCAGCACATCCCACTCGTTCTCGCAGACCCGGCGGCCGATGGTGGCCAGCTCGACGGACCGGGACGCTCCGGTGAGGTGTACCTGGGCCTGCAGCACGCAGATCAGCCCCCACTTCAGCGTCCCGAGCAGCTCCCACCAGCGCAGCTCGTCGAGCTCGACCCTGCCCCCACCGGCCGCCTCGTAGGCGGCCACCAGCTCCTCCCGGCTGCCCATGCCACCGGCGGGGAGGGCCGAACCGAACCGCCAGGCCCGCACGCAGTACCAGCCGAGGTCCTCCACGGGGTCGCCGAGGTGGGCCAGCTCCCAGTCGAGGACGCCGGCCAGGCCCTCGTGGTCGACGAAGAGGTTGCCGAGCCGGAAGTCCCCGTGCACCACGCACCGGCGGGGGTCGGCGGGGCGATGCGCGTCGAGCCAGCGCAGCGCCAGCTCGAAGGCGGGCAGGGGCTGGCCGAAGCCGTCGAGCATCGCGCGCAGCTGCTCGAGCTGGTCGCCGCCCCGCAGCGCGGGGGCCACGGCCGGGTCGATCCGGTGGATGGCGGCGAGGGCCGAACCGGCCTGCCCTACGAGTCGCGAGCGGGCCGTGGCCCACTCGTCGTCTCGGAGCAGCCGGCGGGCGACCGTCTCGCCCTCGAGGCGGGCCGTCACGATGCACGGCGACCCGAGCACGGTGCCGTCGTCGTCGGCCACGACGGTGGGGACGGGGACCCGCTGCTCCGCCGCGGCGCGCATGAGCGCCGCCTCGGCCGGCATCCCGGGTCCGCGGCCCCCGCCGCCGGCTCGCACCCGCTGGAGGATCAGACCTCGGCGCCCGTCCCCCACCAGATCGAAGGACCAGGTCTCGCGCGAGGCACCACCGGAGAGCCGTCGCAGGTCCTCGACCGTGCCGTGCAGCCCGTGGCGGGCCAGCAGCGAAGCGATCCCTGCGACCAGGCCGTCATCTCCTCCCCCTGACATCCCGGGGGACCGTACCAACCCGCGCCGCCGGCGTCGGGCGGCCCAGGGCTCAGCAGGCGGCGCGGACCGTCGGGTAGGGGTTCACGGCCGCTCCACCGTTGGGATGGATCTCGAAGTGCAGGTGCGGCGTGCCGCGGGCGTTGCCCGAGTCGCCCACGTAGCCGATGACGGTCCCCGCCTCGACGTGACCGGCGCCGACGTTGGCGTAGGCCGACAGGTGGGTGCCGTAGTAGTAGTGCCCGTCGTCGCCGTTCAGGTGCCACGACAGGCCGCCGGTGCTGTTGCCCCGGTGCGACACCGTGCCGCTCACCGGGGCGACGGTCGGCGTCCCCATCGGCGAGAGCATGTCGACGCCCATGTGGGCACGACCACCGGAGCGCGGCGCCCCCCACGTGTCGGTGAAGGCGACCGGGCCCTGGACGGGGCAGATGAACGACCCGGAGGCGATCGGCGTGCTCGGGGCGCTCCGCAGCGGGGTGACCGTGCGCGCCGCAGGCCGCGTTGGCGCCTTCGCCTTGGCCTTCGCGGCCGCGTCGGCAGCGGCCTTGGCGGCCGCCGCCCGGCGCTGGCGCTCGGCCTCCTGGCGCGCTTGCTCGAGCTTCTGGAGCCGCACGAACTCCTGCTGGAGCTGAGCCTTGCTGGCCTGGAGGCGACCGATGGCCTCCTTCTGGGACTCCTGCTTGGCGGCCAGCGCCGTCTTGGCGGCGTCGAGGTCCTCGGTGGCGGCAACGAAGTCGTCGAGGGTGTCCTGGTTGCCCTGCGTGGCGTAGCGGCCCAGCGTGTCGGCGCGGGCCTGGATGTTGATGTCGGGGTCCAGGTACGTCAGCTGGGCGGCGTCGGCGTTTACGAACCGCTGGACGGCGAGCTCCCGCACCGCGCCCCGCAGCTCGTCCACGCGGACCTGGGCAGCCTCGGCGCGCGCTGCGAGGGAGCGGATGTCAGCGTCGAGCTCGCCCAGCTCGTCTTCTGCCCGGGACAGCGCGGCGGCCGCCTTGTCGGCCCGGGCCCGGGCCTCGGCCAGATCGCCTCCGTCGGCCTCGGCCACCGGCGCGAGGGCGAACCCCGCAGCGAGCAGCAGGGCGACGAGCACCGGAGCGAGGAGGGGACGTCGCACAGTGGCCGGGCACGCTAATCCATGTTGCGGTTCCGTGACGAGCCGGCGACGGAGGCGCGTCGACAGGGTGCGGCGTCAGCGGTCGGACTCGTCCCGGATGTCGCCCACGAGGGCCTCGATCACGTCCTCCAGTGTCACCATGCCGACCGTGCGCCCCGCCGCGTCGGCCACGGTGGCCACGTGGATGCGGGCCCGTTGCATGGCGAGGAGGGCGTCGTCGAGCGATCGGCTCTCGTCGAGGACCAGCATGCGGCGCACCCGGCCGAGCGGCAGAGCCCGGTGACGGGCCGCCTCCGGGATCGTCAGGAGGTCCTTGGCGTGGATGAAGCCGAGGACGTCGCCCTGGCTGGCTCCCACCACGACGAGCCGCGTGTGCCCGGTGGCCACGACGCGCTCCTCGGCCTGGGCCGGGGTGGCGGTGCGGGGGATGCGCACCATCTCGTCGGTCGAGATCATGACGGTGGTCACCCGTCGGTCGCCGAGGTCCAGGGCCCCGCTCAGCAGCTGGTGGGCCACGTCCTCGATGAGGCCCTCCTCCCGGGAGGCGGCCAGCATCATGGCCAGCTCCTCGCTGGAGGCGGTCGTGCCGATCTCGTCGCGGGGCTCCACACCGAACAGGCGCACGATCCCGTTGGCCATGCCGTTCAGCAGGCTGAGGGCGGGGCGCACCAGCCACACGTACACCCGGTTGGGCAGCGCCACGAACAGCAGCGTGCGCTCAGGGTCCGAGATGGCGATGTTCTTCGGCACCATCTCCCCCACCACCATGTGGAGGAAGACCACCACCAGCAGGCCCACGGTGAACCCGATCGTGTGGAGCAGCCCCTGTGGCACCTCGACGACGCGCTCCACGGTGCCCTCGATCAAGCCGGCCAGGGTCGGCTCGGCGACGTAGCCGAGCAGCAACGAGGCGATGGTGATGCCGAGCTGGGCCCCGGCCAGCTGCCGGTTGAGGTGCTGCATCTCGCCCAGAGCCACCCGTGCCGTGGAGCTGCCGCCGTCGGCCATCGCCTCGAGCTTGGTCCGGCGGCTGGCCAGCACCGCGAACTCCACCGCCACGAAGAAGCCGTTGGCGAGCAGCAGCGCGACGGCGATGAGCAGGTTGATCCCCGTCACCGCCGGACCCCGTCCTCGTCGGAGCCGTCGTGGCGGCGCACCTCGACGGTGGCCACCCGCAGGCCGTCGAGGGAGGCCACCTGCAGGTGCCAGCCCTCGTGCTCGAAGCCCTCGCCCACCTCAGGGATGCGACCGAGCTCGTCGAGCACGAAGCCGGCCAGCGTGTCGTAGTCCCCTTCGGGCATGTCGAAGCCGCAGAGGTCGTACACCTCGTCGTGGTGCAGCGAGGCGTCGAGCAGCCACTCCCCCGGCCGCTGGACCCTGGTGAGGGTGGGGCCCTGCCGATCGTGCTCGTCGTCGATCTCGCCGACGATCTCCTCGAGGATGTCCTCCAGCGTGATGATCCCGGCGGTGCCGCCGTGCTCGTCCACCACCACCGCGAGGTGGTTGCCGGCGTGGCGCAGCTCGACCAGCAGGTCGGCCAGGTCGCGCGTCTCGGGGACCACGAAGGCGGGCGCCATCACGTCCCCGACGCCGGTCGTGGCCCGGGCCTCGAAGGGCACGGCGTAGAGGTCCTTGACGTGGACCACCCCAGCGATGTCGTCGAGGTCCCGACCGATCACGGGGAAGCGGGACTTCCCCGTAGCCACGGATCGCTCGGCCAGCACGGCGAGACTGTCCTCCACCGACAGCGCCTCGACCGAGCGGCGGGGGATCAGCGCAGCGGCTGCGTCCTTCTCCCCGAAGCGCAGGGTCCGGGTGAGCAGCGTGATCGCCTCGGGGTCGAGCGTGCCCTGCTCGGCGGAGGAGCGGATGAGCAGCTCGAGCTCCTCCAGCGAGCGCACCGACGTGAGCTCCTCCTGCGGCTCGATGCCGAGGCGGCGCACGGCCCAGTTGGCCGACCCGTTGAGGAAGGTGATGAGCGGGCCGAGCACCCGGCTCATCACCACCATCGGGCCCGCCAGGGCGTAGGCGGTGCGCTGCGGCCGGGCGATGGCCATCGTCTTGGGGACCAGCTCGCCGAGCACCATCTGGGCCACCGTGGCCAGCACGAGCGCCACGGTGATCGACACGGCCGGCACCCGCTCGTCGCCGACCACCCGGCCGACGAGCGGCTCGAGGGCGGCGGCGATGGTGGGCTCGGCGATGAAGCCGACCACGAGGGAGGTGACGGTGATGCCCAGCTGCGCGCCAGACAGGTAGAAGGACAGCCGGCGCAGGGCGTCGCCGGTCACCCCGGCCCCCCGCCGCCCCTGGTCGGCGTCGAGCTGGACCCGAGGGCGATCGATCGCGACGAGAGCGAACTCGACCGCGACGAAGAACGCGGTCCCGAGGATCAGCAGGGCGACGGCGACGAGGCCGAGGACGGTGTCGATGGGTCCAGTCCGGTGGGAGGGGGCGCCGTCGAATCTAGGCCGTGGCAGTAGGGTCAGCCGCCATGGTGCTGGCCCGCGACGTGCTGCTCGAGGTGCTCCGCAGCGAGGGCGTCACCCACCTCTTCGGCAATCCCGGGAGCACCGAGCTGCCCCTCATGGACGCGCTGGCCGAGGCCCCCGACCTGCAGTACGTGCTCGCTCTCCAGGAGGCGACGGCGGTCGGGATGGCCGACGGCTACGCCCAGGCCACGGGGCGCCCGGCGTTCGTCAACCTCCACACCTCGGCTGGTCTCGGCAACGCCATCGGCAACCTCACCAACGCCCGGGCCAACCGGGCGCCGCTGGTGGTCACCGCCGGCCAGCAGGACTACCGCCAGATCGCCACCGACCCACTGCTGTCCGGCCCGTTGGTGGAGCTGGCCGGTGGCGCCGTGAAGTGGGGGCACGAGGTCCGCACGGCGGAGGAGCTGGGGACGATCGTGCGACGGGCCTTCCACGACGCCGCCGTCCCGCCCGCCGGCCCGGTGTTCGCCGCCCTCCCCATGGACCTGCTCGACCACGAAGTCGCCGCCGCGCCGGGGCCGTCGACGCGCCATCCGGTCGGGCTGGCCGATGGCCTCGAGGAGCTGGCCGACCTCCTCGGCGGCACCGCCGTGGGCCGCCTGGCCCTCGTGGCCGGGGACGCGGTGGCCGCCTCGGGTGCCGTCGCCTCCCTCGTGGCCCTGGCCGAATCCCTCGGCGCGCCGGTGTACGGGGCCCCGCTCCACGGCCAGGGCGTCTTCCCGCCCGCCCACCCCCTGTTCGCCGGGATGCTG
>DASUDP010000134.1:0-18375 GCA_036275535.1 Acidimicrobiales bacterium
CAGGTTCCTACTCGCCGGCGTCGAAGCGCTCGCCGAGGGGGTTGCCGATGTTGCCGTCGACCAGGTACGTGGGGACGTCGTTCGGCCCCAGGCCCTGCTCGACGAGGGTGACGAGCAGGCGGCTCGTCTCGTCGAAGCCGATCAGCGCGATGGCATCGGCATCGGCCTCCTTGGCCTTCTGGACCTCCGAGTCGAAGGTCTGGGCCTGCGGATCGTAGGTGATCGTGTCGATGACCTCACCTCCGCCGGCTTCGAACGAGGCCTTGAGGTCCTCGGCCAGCCCGTTGCCGTAGTCGTCGTCGAAGTTCAGGATGACGAGCGAGGCGTTGCCGTCACCGGCGATGACCTCGGCCAGCACCTGGCCCTGCAGGATGTCGGACGGCCCGAGGCGGAAGTACAGCCCCTTGTCCGGGTAGTCCGAGAACTGCTTGGACGTGTTGGCGGGCGAGAACATCGTCACGCCGGCGCCGGTGACCTGGTCGATCACGCTGGCCGACACGCTGGAGGAGGCGGCGCCCACGATGGCGTCGACCCCGGCCTCGAGCTCACGGGTGACGGTCTGGACCGCCGTGTCCGTGGTGGTGTCGCCGGAGTCGCCCTCGACGAGCACCACGTCCTGCCCCTTGAAGCCGCCTTCGCCGTTGATCTCCTGGATAGCCATCTGCACGCCGGCGATCTCCGGTGGTCCGAGGAAGGCCAGGTTGCCGGTCTCCGGCAGTAGCGTGCCGATGGTCAGCACGCCGTCGCCAGCTCGCTCGGCGGTCACCGGATCGACCGGCATGGTCTTGAACTCGTCGCTGGCCTCGACGGTCTTGAAGGTCTCCTTGTCCGGATCGAGCCGGTTGTCGTCGCCGTACACCTGGACGGCGTAGGAGCCGATGATCGGCTCACCGTTGCCCGACATGTCCGTGGGGCCGGAGACGCCCTCGTAGTCGATGTCCTTGCCGGCCTCGATGAAGCCGAGGCACTCGTGGTAGTTGTGGCACTTCTCGCCGTCCTTGGTGACGTTCACGATCTCGCCAGCGGCGGCGGCACCGTCGTCGCCGGCCACCTGGGCGGCCAGGGCGATGATGATCGTGGAGTCGTAGGCCTCCGGGCCATAGGCGTAGGTGCCGTCGAGGTCGATGCCCGCCGCCGCGGCGTGCTCGTCCATGCGGCTCTGGAACTCGCGGACGGCGTCGGTCGTCTCGGGCGCCGGGGTGGTGCCCTTGGCGCCGACCAGCTCGCCGCCGCTGCCGCCACCGCCGTCGTCGGCTGCTGTGGTGGTCGTCGCTTCGTCCGCTGTGTCGTCGTCGTCGGAGCCGCATGCAGCGACCACCAACGCCAACGTGCAGAGCGCCGCTCCGAACCGGACGGTTCGCTTGTGACTCATGTGCTCGTTGCCTCCCCCTTGCCCAGGTTCTTGGGACGTGTGGTCGCGGACCTTACTCACCGGGATGTTCCGGCGCTGTGAACCGCGGCTGACCCCAGGCGGCGGGGGTCAGGCGATCTCGGGCCGGATCTCCCCGAGGATGGCAGGGCCGCCCGGCGGGGGCGGCCGCTGGACAGGCTTCGGCTCGAAGACGATGTCGTCGAAGGCGACGTGGTCCCCGGCGAACGTGGGCTGGTCCGAGGTCCAGAGCTCGATCATCGCGGCGAGGTGCTCGTCGGTGATGGCCCCTCGCTCGTGGAACGGGACCCCCAGCACGTCGAACTCCCGCTCCGCGTGGCCGACGCCGATGGCGTAGCGCCACGGCTGCGCGTGCGGCGGGTAGCGCATGACGCCGGGCAGCCCAGCGGAGAACTTCACCGATCGACCCCCTTGGTCGAGCGGCAGCTCGTCCGGCCGGCGCCGCCCCACACGGTACGCCGCGGCGCGATGCCCCTCGACCGGGGCACCAGGGGCAGACTGGCGGGCGCATGGACACGGAGCTCCTCTACCTGCGCGACGCCTACCTGCGGTCGTTCGATGCGACGGTGGCGTCGGTGGACGGCTCGCGCGTCGCCCTCGACCGGACCGCCTTCTATCCGACGGGTGGCGGGCAGCCCCACGACACGGGCGTGCTCGGAGGGCAGCGGGTGGTCGACGTCCGCAAGGACCGTGACGTCGTCTGGCACACCGTCGAGGGTGCGCCGCCGGTGGCGGGCGAGGTGGTCCAGGGAGAGCTCGACTGGGACCGTCGCCACGCGCTGATGCGCACCCACACGGCGCTGCACGTGCTCTGCGGCGTGATCTGGAACGAGTGGACGGTGCCGGTCACCGGCGGGAACATGGAGCCGCTGGCCGCCCGCATGGACTTCGAGTTCGACCCGTTGCCCGACGGCTTCGGCGCCCGGATCGAGGCCCTCGTGAACGAGGCCCTGGCGGCTGATCACGCCATCGAGGTGACCTTCCTGCCCCGCTCCGAGGCCGTGCTGGACGACGACCTCATCCGCACCAAGGTCAGCCTCATCCCGGAGTCGGTCAGCGAGATCCGGGTGGTCGACATCGTGGGGCTCGACAAGCAGGCCGACGGGGGGACGCACGTGGCCTCCACCGCCGAGGTCGGCCGGATCAAGGTGCTGAAGACCGAGTCCAAGGGCAAGGGCAACAAGCGCATCCGGCTGGAGGTCCTCGATGCCTGACGCCTCGCTCGATGCCCTGCGCGACCGCCTGCGGGAACTGGGCTCGGTCGTCACCGCCTTCTCCGGTGGGGCGGACTCGGCCTTCCTGGCCTACGTCGCCCACGACACCCTCGGCCCCGACGCGCTGGCCGTCACCGCGGTGTCGGCGTCGTTGCCCGCCGAGGAGCGCCTGGCCTGCGCCGAGCTGGCCGCCGCCTGGGGGATGCGGTGGGAGGAGGTGCACACCGACGAGCTGGCCAACCCGGCCTACGCCGCCAACGACGGCGAGCGCTGCTACTGGTGCAAGGACGCCCTCATGGAGGCGCTCGGCCCGGTGGCCGACGCCATGGGAGCCACCATCGTGCTGGGCGTGAACCTCGACGACCTGGGCGACCACCGCCCCGGCCAGCGGGCGGCGGCCGAGCGTGGGGCCACCTTCCCGCTCGTCGACGCCGGCTTCACCAAGGCGGCCGTGCGGGCGTGGTCCAAGGAGCTGGGCCTGTCCACCTGGGACAAGCCGGCCGCTGCCTGCCTCGCGTCGCGGCTGCCCTACGGCACGCCGGTCACGCTGGGGCGGCTGAGCGCGGTGGAGCGGGCCGAAGCCGCCCTCCACCGCCTGGGCTTCCCCGAGCTGCGGGTGCGCCACCACGGCGACGTGGCCCGCATCGAGGTGCCCGAGCTCGACATCGACGCGGTGGTCGCCAAGCGCGAAGACGTCGTGGCCGTGGTCAGCGCGGCGGGCTACCGATGGGTGACCCTCGACCTGGCCGGCCTGCGCAGCGGAGGGTTCAACCAGCTCCTGTCGTGAGCTCGGGCGCTCTGGGGTGGCGCTGGTAGAACCGGCCCATGGACCCCTCGATCGACCCGTCGACACGTCGCGCCAGAAGCTCCAGATGCGCGACGTCCACGCGTCCGCGGACACGTTGGTGGTCGAGGTCCGGGGAGCCAACGACCGCCCCAGACGGGGCGCCGAGTCGGATCCTGATCCGCGACACCTGGAACACGGACGTCGTGGACGAGCTCCAGCCCGAAGCCGACGACATCGTGCTCTACAAGCACCGGTACAGCGGCTTCTACGACACGATCCTCGAAGCGGCCCTGCGGGATCGCGGCATCGACACCGTGGTGGTCGTCGGCGCAACGACAAGTGTCTGCGTCGACTCCACCGTGCGCGATGCCGTGTTCCGAGACCTCCACTGCCTCGTCCTCGAGGACTGCACGGCCGAGCCCATCGCCTTCGACGCCCCTCGCTCGAACCACGACGCGACACTCCTCACGCTCGAGCTCCTGTTTGCGAGCATCGCAACGAGCGAAACGCTCATCGCTGCGCTCGACGAGCCCTAGCCCGGAAACAGACCTACCGGAACCTGCGAGCGGGGGGAGCCGTCAGGAGGCAGCGGGGTCGACCTCGTCGTCGACGCGGGTCCAGGTGGGGAAGGAGATGTGGGCCACGTCGAGGTGCTCGACGATGCGGCCCTTGGCGGCCAGCTGCTCCAGGCAGGGGGCCGCCACCTCGGGACCCCCGGCCATCGTGATGTAGTCGGCCACGGAGAGCAGCAGGGGCCCCTCGTCGGCATCGCCCGGCCGCAGCAGGGCGTCGACCTCGAGGGTGGGCCGGCACGGCAGGCCCGGGTCGACGCACCAGCAGTGGTACACGATGCCCTCGAACACGGACAGGGCTCGGATCCGCATCAGCGGCCGATCCTCAGCGCGGTCACCACACGGCCAGCATGGCGGTTCGGTCGCCTTCGACCAAACCGCTGTGCGGCTCAGGCGGGGCGTGACCCCGGGCGCCGGCGCGTCGGCATCCGGGTGAAGCGGGTCAGCCACACGGCCAGGGCGACGAACATGGCGCCAGTGACGACGGTGGCCAGCGGCACGGTCCCCTCACCCGGGAAGAAGTGGCTGATGGCCCAGGGGACGAAGACCAGCAGGCCCAGCGACCCGACCGCGGACATGCGCCCTTCCCGCTGGCGGGTGCCGAGGGCGACGAGGGCGATGGCGGTGGCCATCCCCAGGAGCGGTCCCAGGCCGGCCACCTGGGCGGCCGTCACCCCGGCGCCGACGAGCATCGCCGCGCCGCCGAAGACCTGGGTGGCATGGGATTGGCGGGTGAGCGCCCTGAGCCCGGCCGCCAGCACCCCGGCGCCCACCACCATCGTGACGAGACCGGTCGCCACGCCCGCCTGTTCGGCGAACCAGCCGATCGTGGCGGGGAGGCCCTGGAGGAGGGTGACGCCCCCGAGGATCCCGAGGACGAGGTGCTCGGCTCGGTCCATCCGCAGGGCGCTGGCCTGCGACAGGCCGAGGAGGGCCAGTCCGGTGGCCACGAGGAAGAGCAGGCCCCGGCCCTCCCACTCGGAGCCCGCCATCGCCGCGCCCACGAGCGTGGCCAGCCCGCCCCCCCCGCCGAAGAGGAGCGGCGCACTGGTCCGGCGGGCCAGGAGGCCGACGACCACGAAGGCCGCGCCCACCCCCCACACCGCCAGGCCGGCCACGCCGGCCGACGCCACTTCGAGCACGAGGGCGCCGGCGGCCACGGCGGTGCCGCCGAGGAAGCAGAGCAGCTGGAGGGGCCGGTCGTGGCCGCGCCAGAGAACCCCGCCCACGGCCGCGGTCGTCGCGGCGGCGCCGAGGGCCACGGTGACATCGGCGCGGTCCAGGGCGTCGACGGCCACGCCGGCGAAGAGCGCCGAGGCGGCAGTGCCGGCCAACCAGAGGAACCACCGCAGCCGGGTCAGCGCCGGATCGGCGTGCTCGGGTGCCAACCGCCCGGCGATCAGCAGCCCGACGGCGGCCAGGCCGCTCACCGCGAGGCGGCCGGCGGTGGCCAGGTCCGGCCACGCGTCGATGACGATGAGGGCCAGACCGGAGACGGCCAGCATGCCGCCGAGGTAGCCGAGGGCTTCGGCCAGCGCAGGGATGCCGACCGGCCGAGCGGCGGCCGGCGTCGCCGAGGGCGCGACATCACCCGTCCCGGCCGTGCGGCCGCGGACGGACGCCCCGCGTCGGCCCATGCTCACGGCCACGACGACCAGGAGCAGGACGAGCATCGGGAACAGGCCACCGATCGCACGCATGGCGCCTCCTCGGCTCTGTGCCTCCCAGTGTCCGTCGCCGCAGGGTGGCGGCGTAGGGGCGAAGGGCCCATCGCGACTGCCGATCGGGCCAGGATGTGGTTGTGCCCCCGCACCCCTCGGACGACCCTGACGACCTCGCGATGCTGGCGCGATGCGCGGCCGACCTGGCCGACGCCGTCGACGCCGCGCTGGCCGGCTGGGTGCAGCGGAGTGTGGCCGGCCGCTGGGTGGAGTGGTCGGCGTCGCCGCTGCCCCCCGAGGTGGCGATGGCGGCCACCGAGGCCGGCCAGGCGGCGCGGGAGGCGGTGGTGCCACCCCTGCGGGAGCTCTTGACCACCGACGTCGACGAGCAGCGGACCAACCCGCTGACGCTGATCCGGGGCGCCGTCGTCCATCCCACGGCGGTCCTGCAGGCGGCGGGGGTGCCGCCGGTGGTGCGGGATGACCAGGCCGCTCGGCTCTTCCCTGCCGACGTGTACGACCTCACGCCCGCGGCCTTCGCCGATCTCGACCCATCGGTCCACGAGCCGGGGCTGGTCTGGGGCGCCGCCAAGGCGCACGTGGTGCTGCGCCGCCGGCGCGGCGGACCTCGCTGAGGGGCCTATGCGGTGGAGCGGGCCAACGGCAGCAGCCGGTGGTCCGAGCTGAACAGCCGGCGGGCCAGCCCGAGCCCGACGATCGTGGCGTTGGTGGCGACCGCCCCGAGGATGAGGAACATCACCGCGGCTTGCACGAGCACCGCGTCGACGGGGTCGGCGCCGGCCAGGATGAGACCGGTCATGGCCCCGGGGAGGAACACGAGCCCGACGGCCTTGGTGCTCTCGATCTGGGTCATCAGCGCAGTGCGCAGCGCGGCGCGCACCTGGCGGCGCGACGCCTCGGTCCAGGGTTGCCCCAGGGCAAGCCGGGCCTCCACTTCGAGGCGGTGGTCGGCAAGCTCCGCGATCACCTGCCGGGACGCGGTCACGGTGCCACTGATGGAGTTGCCGACCATCATGCCGGCGATCGGGATGATCGCCCGCGGCACCGCGTCGTAGATCTCCAGGCCGAACACGACCGCCAGGCTGAGGGCGGCCGAGGAGCCGGTGGCGACGAGGGCCAGCGAGAACGCCCCCGGCACCTCCGGTGTCCGCCGGCGGACGGTGACGGCGGCGAAGGCCACCATGGCCACCACCCACGCCCAGGCCAGCGAGGCGGGAGCGTCGTCGTCGATGAGCGCTGCCAGGGCGTAGCCGACCAGCAGCAGCTGGCCCATGGCCCGAGCGCAGGCCCAGGCGATCGTCGCCTCGAGTCCCAGCCGACGCCACGCCGAGAGCCCGATGGCGACGACGACCAGCAGGAGCGAGGCGCTCAGCCCGCCCCAGCCGATCGCGCTGTCACCCACGGTGCACCCGCCCCTGGTCGACGAGCAGGCGGGCATCGGCGATCCGGTCGACCTGGGCCAGGTCGTGGGAGACCCACACCACGGGCACCCCGTCGTCGGCCAGGCGCCGGGCCAGGCGCTCGAGCTCCTTGGCCGCGTCGGCATCGAGGGACGACGTGGGCTCGTCCATGAGGAGCACCTCCGGGTCGGTCACGAGGGTGCGGGCCAGGCACATGCGCTGCGCCTCGCCGCCCGAGAGCTCGTCGGCCACCCGGTCGAGGAAGTGCTCCGGCAGGGCGGCCCGCTCGAGGACGACACCCAGGACCCCGTCGTCCGTCCCGGGCCGGGCCACGAGGAGGTTGTCGCGCACCGTCCCCGGGAACGGCGTGGGGCGCTGGAACACCATGCCGACCCGCCGGCGGTGAGCCAGGACGTCGAGCTCGGCCAGATCCGTCCCCCGGAACCGGACGACGCCCGAGGTGGGCACCTCGAGCCGGTTGCAGAGGCGCAGCATCGTCGACTTGCCGCTCCCCGACGGTCCGACGAGGCACGTCACGCCGCGATCGGGGAGCTCGGCGGTGACCCCGTCGAGGATCCGGCGGCCCCCGGCCTCGACCACGACGGCCTCGAAGGCGAAGAGGGCGTCGGCCATCGGTGGGCTGTCCCGCTCAGTCGTCGTCGTCGTCGAAGCGCTTCCACCCGGCGTCGGTGATGGAGCGCGACTCGACGAAGAGGCAGTCCTCGGGGCAGGCGAAGGGGGTGGATGCAGCCATCCCGACCCGGCACCGCTGCACGACCTCACCGGTGGGCGTGGTGCGGGTGGAGTAGTGGCGACAGTCCTCCCGCACGGCCATCCGGGAAGTCTCGCGCGGCGGCCCCGGTAGCCTGCCACCCCATGGCTGATCGGCTGGTCGTCATCGGCGGCGACGGAGCGGGGATGGCGGCGGCGATGCAGGCCCGGCGCCGGCAGCCCTACCTCGAGATCGTCGCCCTCGAGAAGGGCCCCTGGACGAGCTACTCCGCCTGCGGGATCCCCTACCTCGTCGGGGGCGAGGTCGGGTCCCTCGAGCAGCTGGTGGCCCGGACGCCCCAGGCGTTCCGCGACCAGCACCGCATCGACGTCCGCCTGCGCCACGAGGCGCTCGCCATCGACCACGCCCGCCGCCAGGTCGAGGTGCGCGACCACCTGCACCAGCGCACGATCCAGCTCGGGTACGACAAGCTCCACCTCGCCATGGGTGCTCGCCCCACCCGCCCGGACCTGCCGGGGATCGACGGCGAGCAGGTGAAGGGGGTGCAGACCCTCGAGGACGCCAAGGTGCTGCTCGATCAGGCCCGCACGACCCGCTGCCAGTCGGTGGCCATCGTGGGCGGCGGCTACATCGGCCTCGAGATGGCCGAGGCCTTCGTCCGCTGGGGCGCGTCGGTGACGCTCATCGAGGGCAACGACCAGCTCATGCGCACGCTCGACGCGGACATGGCGACACGCCTCCTCAGTCCGATGGAGGCGATGGGCATCGCCCTGCGACTGGGCACGCCGGTGGCCGGGTTCGAACCGGGGAAGGTGCTGCTGGACGACGGTTCCAGCGTGCCGGCGGACCTCGTGGTGCTGGGCCTCGGCGTGACGCCGAGCTCCGAGCTGGCCCGCGAGGCGGGTGTGGCGACCGGCGTGCGCGGCGCCGTGTCGGTCGATCGCCGCCAGCGGACGAACCTCGACGGGGTCTACGCCGCGGGCGACTGCTGCGAGTCCTGGCACCTCGTGTCGGGGCGGTCGGTGCACGTCGCCCTCGGCACGGTGGCCAACAAGCAGGGCCGGGTGGCCGGGATCAACCTCGGGGGCGGGTACGCCACCTTCCCGGGCGTGGTGGGCACGGCGATCACCAAGGTCTGCTCCCTCGAGGTGGGGCGCA
Source organism: Acidimicrobiales bacterium (assembly GCA_036275535.1). Lineage (GTDB taxonomy): Bacteria > Actinomycetota > Acidimicrobiia > Acidimicrobiales > VFJN01 > VFJN01. The sequence goes on from DASUDP010000134.1 coordinate 8,937, forward strand.
CCGGCCTCACCGAGGTGGAGGCGGCCGCCGCCGCTATCGACGCGGTGGCGACGACGATCGAGGCCACGACCCACGCCGCCTACCTCTCCGACGCCGAGCCGATGGCGGTGAAGCTGGTGGCCGAGCGCGGCACCGGTCGGCTGCTGGGCGGGCAGATCGTGGGCGGGGCCGGCTCGGCCAAGCGCATCGACACGGTGGCCACCGCCCTCCACGCTCGGATGCGCGTCGACGAGGTGGTTGACCTCGACCTCGCCTACGCCCCGCCGTTCTCCAGCGTGTGGGACCCGGTGGCCGTCGCGGCCCGGTCGCTCACCGGACAGCTCTGACCCTCGCCTGGCAGACTCGCGCATGGCCGTCCCCCCGTCGCGCGACACGCTCCGGGCGGACGTCGACCTCGTCGGGCGGGCCCTGTGCCGGCGCTACAGCGACCTCGTCGATGCTTGGCTGGCCGAGGTCTTCGCGGAGGCGGAGGGGGCCGTCGGCGAGGGCGGCGCGGCGCTGGTCGCCGTGGGGGGCTACGGGCGGGCGGAGCTGAGCCTCGAGTCCGACATCGACGTGGTCCTCGTGCACGAGGGCCGCAGCGACATCGGCGCCCTCGCCGACCGGATCTGGTACCCGGTGTGGGACGAGGGGCTGAAGCTCGGCCATGCCGTGCGCACCCCCCGCGAGGCGCTGGCCCTCGCCGCGGACGACCTCGACACGGCGACCTCCCTGCTGCAGATCCGTCACCTGGCCGGGGACGAGGGGCTCACGACCGACCTCGGGACGCGGGCCCTGCAGCAGTGGCAGAAGCGCTCCAAGCGCTGGCTGGGGGAGCTGGGCCGTCGCGTCAGGGCGCGGCACGACAAGGCGGGGGAGGTGGCCTTCCTCCTCGAACCCGACCTCAAGGAGGGTCGCGGCGGGTTGCGCGACGTGCACGCCCTGCGCTGGGCCGAGGCGGCCCGCAGCCTGCTGTGGGAGGGGGACGATCCCGCCCTCGACACGGCCTATGCGCTGCTGCTCTCGGTCCGCGTCGAGCTCCACCGGCGCACCGGCCGCCGAGGCGACGTCCTGCTCCTCGAGGAGCAGGACGGGGTGGCTGCCGCCCTCGGTCTGGAGTCGGCCGACGCCCTGATGCACGAGGTGGCCACCGCCGCCCGCACCATCGCCTGGCGAAGCGACGATGCCTGGCACCGGATCGAGGCCTCGCTCAGCGGTCCGCTCGGGTTCCGCGGTCGCCGCGACAAGGTCGTCAGCCCGGGGGTGGTCCTCCGGGACAACGAGGTGCACCTCACCCGTGACGCCCGGCCGAGCGAGGACCCCTCCCTGCTCCTGCGGGCGGCGGCCGCCGCCGCGGCGGGAGGCACGCAGATCCACCGCGCCTCGCTCGACCGGCTCCGGGCCGAGGCCGGCCCGCTGCCCGAGCCGTGGCCGACCGAGCTCCGCCAGACCTTCGTCGAGCTGCTCCTGGCCGGGCACCGCTCCATCCCGGTGATCGAAGCCCTCGATCAGCTCGATCTCTGGGCCCGGGCCATCCCCGAGTGGGGAGCCATCCGCAGCAAGCCGCAGCGCAACGCCTACCACCGCTTCACCGTCGACCGGCACCTGATGGAGACGGCGGCCAACGCGTCCGACCTGGTGGCCCGCACCGACCGTCCGGACCTGCTCGTTGTGGGGGCGCTGCTCCACGACCTCGGCAAGGGGTTCCCGGGCGACCACACTGAGGTCGGCATCGAGCTCGTCGCCACCATCGGCCAGCGCATGGGGTTCTCGCCCGCCGACGTGGCCGTGCTGCAGGCGATGGTCCGACACCATCTGCTCCTGCCCGACGTGGCGACCAGGCGCGACCTCGACGATCCGGCCACCCTCGACCACGTCGCCCGCTCTGTGGGCGACACCCTGACCCTCGGCCTCCTCGCCGCGCTCACGGAGGCCGACAGCCTGGCCACCGGTCCTGCCGCCTGGGGGCGGTGGAAGGCCGAGCTCGTGCGAGACCTCACCGGCCGGGTGAGCCACCTGCTGAGCGGTGGGGCCGCGGACGACGTCCGCGAGGACTTCCCCGACGAGGCCCAGCGAGCGCTGCTGCGAGCGGGCCAGGTCGTCCTCGACGGGCAGGGCGACGTCCTCACCGTCGTGGCCCCCGATCGCTCGGGCCTCTTCAGTCAGGTGGCGGGGGTGCTCGCGCTGCACGGCCTCGGCGTCCTCGATGCCGCCGTCACCACGCTCGACGGGATGGCCCTCGAGGTCCTGCGGGTGGAGTCGAGCTTCGGGCCTACGATCAGCTGGGACAAGGTCGTGGCCGACTTGCAGAAGGTGCTGGAGGGCCGCCTCGCCCTCCAGGCGCGGCTGGCCGAGCGAGCCCGGGTGTACGGCGGGCGCCAGCCGAAGTCGCCGACGCGCCAGCGGCCGCGCATCCACTTCGACAACGACGCGTCGCGGGCCGCCACCGTGATCGAGGTCCACGCCCCCGACTCGATGGGGGTGCTCCACCGGATCACCCGGGCGCTGGCTGAGCTCCAGGTCGACATCGTGTCGGCCAAGGTGCAGACCCTGGGCGAGCGCGTGGTGGACGCGTTCTACGTGCGCAGCGCCTCGGGTGGGAAGCTTGAGGATCCGGCGCTGCTGGTGGAGATCGAGCGGGCCCTGCTCCACGAGCTGTCCGGCTGACCGGCCCAGGCAGGCCGCCGCTAGCGTCCTCGCCATGGTCGACCGCCTGCCTGCCACCCACGCCGACCTCGTCCGCTGGTCCGAGGCGCTGGCCGGGATCGCCCGCACCGGGCTCGGCTTCACCGAGAGCCTTTACGAACGGGAGCGCTTCGAGGAGGTGCTCCACGTGGCCGCCGACATGCGCGCCGCCGCCCGGGCCGACGAGGACCTCGACGTCGAGGACTACGTCGACGAGTGGATGCGCAGCGTCGGTGAGGGCGTGGCCGGCTACGTGACGCCGAAGACGGCGGTGGGGGCCGTCGTGCACGACGACGAAGGCCGCATCCTCCTCGTCCAGCGGGCCGACTCCGGCGTGTGGCTCTACCCGACCGGCTGGTGCGACGTCGGCTACTCGGCCAGCGAGGTGGCGGTCAAGGAGGTCAAGGAGGAGACCGGCATTGAGTGCGCGCCCGAGCGGGTCATCGCCGTGCTCGACGGGATGCGCATGGGCTTCACCCGCATCCCGCTCTACTCGATCGTGTTCCTGTGCCGGGCCACCGGCGGCGAGCTGGAGGCCCATCCGCTCGAGACTGCCGACGTCGGCTGGTTCGCCGAGGACGAGCTGCCGCCGATGACCGTCGGCCTGCCCCAGTGGGGCGCCCATGCCTTCGCGGCGATCCGGGGGGAGCCGGTCGACGTGCTCTACGACGAGCCCCGGATGCCGATGTGGCACGACCCGGAGCCGCACTAACGTCGCTCGGGGCGACGGAGCACCGGGGGGAGTGGTGGACGAGAGCGCCATCGAGATCGCGTCGGCTGTCCGATCCGGCGAGCGGAAGGCCACCGAGGTGCTCGACGCCTGCCTGGCCGAGATCGCGTCCGGCAACGAGCGCCTGAACGCCTTCGTCAGCGTCGACGAGGGGTTGGCTCGGGCCGCGGCGGAGGCGGTCGACGCCCGGGTGGCCGCCGGGGAGGATCCCGGCCCGTTCGCCGGCGTGCCGATCGGCATCAAGGACCTCGAGGACTGCGCCGGTCTGCCCACCAGCCACGGCTCGCTCGCCTACAAGGGCCGCGGCCCGGTGGCGGCGGACTCGGTGCACGTGGCCCGTCTGCGGGCGGCGGGCGCGGTGCCCGTCGGCAAGACCGCGGCCCCAGAGTTCGGCACCCTGAACTTCACCAAGACCCCCGCCTGGGGCACGACGCGGAACCCGTGGGACCCGAGCCGCACCCCGGGAGGCTCCTCCGGGGGGACGGCCGCCGCGGTTGCCGCCGGCCTCGTCCCCTGCGGGACGGCGAGCGACGGAGGAGGCTCCACCCGCATCCCCGGGGCTTTCTGCGGGCTGGTGGGGATGAAGCCCAGCCACGGCCGCATCCCGCACCCGGGCCCGTCCGGCTCGCAGACCGCCGTGTACGGCATGCTGACCACCACCGTGGCCGACAGCGCCCGTCACCTCGACGTCACCGCCGGCCCCCACGACACCGATCGGCTCTCGCTCCCGGCTCCGACGGTGGGGTACGAGGCCGCCATCGAGTCGCTGGAGGTGGCCGGGCTGCGGGCCCGGTGGTCGCTCGACCTCGGCTTCGTGGAGGACGTCGATCCGGAGGTGGCGCAGCTGGCCGAGGCCGCGGCGCGGCGCCTCGGCGAGGCGGCGGGCCTCGTCGTCGACGCCGAGCCGGTGCGGCTCACGGACCCCGTCCGGGCCTGGCTGAGCAGCGGCGCCATGGATCTTTGGTTCGACCTCGAGCCCGACATGTGGCCGGGGGTGGCCGAGGACCTGACGCCCTACGTCCGCGGCGTGCTCGAGCAGACCGAGGCCTACCCCGTCTCCCGGTACGCCCGCGCCGTGCGCCGCCGCGAGCAGCTCACGCTCGATGCGGCGGCCCTCTTCGCCGAGGTCGACCTGCTCCTCACGCCGACGACCGCGGTGCCTGCGTTCGCGGCGGAGGGCCCGCCTCCGGGCGGCGCCATGGCCACCCCCTTCACGATGCTGGCCAACCTCTGCTGGAACCCGTCGATCTCGGTGCCCGCCGGCCTCACCAGCGGTGGCCTGCCCGTCGGCCTGCAGATCACGGCTCGGCGTCACCGCGACGAGATCCCGCTGCGCCTGGCCCGGATCTGGGAGCAGGCCCAGCCCTGGCCCCGCCATGCCCCCGCCCGCTGAGCGCGGCTACTGCTCCCGGAGGAAGCGCTCGACCTCGGCTGCGATGGTCTCCGCGCTCGGGAGGCGGTCGGGGTCGCTGTCGTGCCGCTCCTCGAGCGTGCTCACGTACGACGCCGTCTCCTCGTCGGCGTCGACGAGCTCGCTGACCTGGCGCTCGTAGGACGCGGTGGCGATCTCGAGGTCGGTCGTGGCGACGCTCGTCTGCAGCATCGCCGTGACCCGCTCGACCAGGGCCAGGGTGGCCTTGGGGGACGGGGCCCCGGGCACGTAGGACGGCACCGTGGCCCACAGCGACGCCGATCGCAGCCCCGCTCGCCGCCACGAGTCGTGGAGCACCCCGACGATCCCGGTGGGGCCCTCGTAGCGCGACGGCTGGAGGTCGAACCCCGGCACGATGCCCGGGGTGTCGGCCGAACCCACGACGGGGGTGGCGCGGGTGTGGGGCACCTCAGCGAGGAGCGCGCCCAGGGTGAGGCAGAGCCGGGCATCGAGCCCGGTGGCCAGCTCGGTGAGCTCACCCGTGTAGGTGCGCCAGCGCAGCTGCGGCTCCTGGCCGATGACCACGACGACGTCGCCACCGCCGTCGGGGGTGGCGCCGGCGAACACCTCGGTGCCCGGCCACTCGATCTGGCGGTGCCCGTCGTCGTCGAGGTGCACCTCGGGCCGGGAGGAAGTGAAGTCGTAGAACTCCTCCGGGTCGACCTCGGCCACCACATCGAGGTCCCAGCGGTCCACGAGGTACCGGGCGGCGGAGCTGGCCGAGTCGCCGGCGTCGTTCCAGCCCTCGAACGCGGCGATCACCACCGGCTGGTGGAGCTCGGGCCGCGAGTACCAACGCAGGTGCTCCATGGCCCCACCGTACCGCCGGCCTCTGCCCGTCAGGCGGGCCTGAGGTGCCGCCGGGAACCAGCGGGGCCGACGGGACGACTCCCCCCGCATGATCCGACGTCTCTTCGCCTTGCCCGCCCTCGTGCTGCTCTGGCTGGCCCTGCTCACCGGGGTGGCCTCGGCCCACGTCGACGTCGAGGCGGAGCAGGCGCTGGCCGGCGCCACCACGACCCTCACGTTCAGCTTCCACCACGGCAAGGACGGCACCGCCACCACCGGCCTCGAGGTCCTCTTGCCGCCGGGGACCACCGTGGTCGACGTGCCGGCGGTCGAGGGCTGGCAGAGCGCGGTCGACGAGGCCACGGGGACGGTCACCTGGACCGGTGGTCCCGTCCCCGACGGCACCGAGGCCCGGCTGCCCGTCGTCGTCAGCCTGCCCACGACGCCCGGTGAGGTGCTGTTCAAGACCATCCAGACGACCGAGGCGGGCGAACTGGCCTGGATCGAGGAGGACGACAGCGAGGCCGAGGGCCGCTACCCGGCGCCGCGCCTGACCCTCGCCCCGAACCCGGCGGCGTCGACGACCGCCCCCGGCGAGACGACGACGACCACCGCGGAGGCGACGATCACGACGCAGCGCCGACCGGGGACGACGCTCGAGGCCGAGCAGCGTGACGACGGCAACAACGACATGGCCCCCTGGCTGATCGGGTCGGGCATCGTGGCGTTGGTGGCCGTGGCCATCGGCGGCTACGCCCTGAAGCGCCGGTCCGACGCCGCCGGCTGAAGCCGACTCGGCTCCCGGCGAGCCAGCGGAGCCGGTCCCGGCGCTGGGGGATGCGCCGGGACCGGCTCAGATCGCGATGGTGGTCGGGACGTCGCTGTCCCGATCACCGGCGATCCGGCTCCCGCCATCGTGCTGGTCGAGCCGCCGCACCAGACCAGCCACGAGCCACTCCTCTCGCCGTCGCGCCTCGAGGGGCACGGCTGCGTTGTGCACCGCGCGCTCGGGACCGAGGGCTCGAAGGAAGCTCGTGATCGACGGCATGTGGGCACTGTCGCGCCCTCGTGTGACGGGAACGGCAGCAGGGGGTGACGGTGCGGTCGCGAGTGGGTGAACGGTCTCTGTCGAAGTTGCCCCCGCTCCCCGGGGTGGCCGGGGCAGGCGTCGGTAGGCTCCGTCGCATGCCTGCGCCCACCACCATCCGCACCGTCGCCGAGGCCATGACCACGCCCGCGGTGACGGCCCTGCCCTCCGAGACGATCGCCGAGGTGGCGGCACGGATGCAGGAGCGCAGCAAGGGCTCGGCCATCGTGCTCGACGGCGAGCGCCCGATCGGGATCCTCACCGAGCGCGACCTCGTCCGCTTCAACGCCATGGGGGCGTCGGCCGCCGACACCAAGGTGAGCGAGTGGATGACCCAGCCGGTCGACACCGCGTCGCCCGACCTGTCGGTCCAGGAGGCCTTCGCCGCCTTCAAGGAGCACCACTACCGGCACCTGCCCGTCGTGGAGGACGGCAAGCTGATCGGCGTCGTGTCCCTGCGGTCGCTCACCGAGATGGCGCGGATCCAGCCGGTGGTGCACCCGTCGACGATCGAGGCACCCCCCGGGCTGGAGGGCGTGATCGTGGCCGAGACGTCGGTGGGCGACGTCCGGGGGCTCGAGGGCTTCTACCACTACCGGCAGTACGACGCCGTGGAGCTGGCGGACAAGCTGCCCCTCGAGGACGTGTGGTTCCTCCTCTTCGACGGGCACCTCCCCGATGCCGCCGAGCGGGCTGCCTTCCTCGAGGAGATCCGGCCGCTGCGCCGGGTCCCCGAGTCGGTGGCCGGGTTGCTGCCGGCCCTGGCCGCCTCCAGCCGGACGGTGATGGAGGCGGTGCGCTCCGCCGTCTCGATGGTGGGGGCGGCCGAGGGCTTCAAGCCCACGCTCGACATCACCCACGCCGAGCGGCGGCACAACGCTCTGCAGCTGTGCGCGGTGATGCCGACCCTGATCATGGCCGTGCACCGCCTGCAGCAGGGTCAGCAGCCGATCGATCCCCATGACGACCTCGGCTATGGCGCCAACTACCTCTGGATGCTCACGGGCGAGGAGCCCGACCCGGAGAAGGGTCGAGCCGTCGAGCAGTACCAGATCACCACCATCGATCACGGCTTCAACGCCTCGACGTTCACGGCGCGGGTCATCTGCTCCGCCGGCGCCGACGTGGCCGCCGCCGTGGTCGGGGGCATGGGTGCGCTGTCGGGTCCGCTGCACGGCGGTGCCCCGTCCCGGGCCCTCGACCTGCTCGATGCCATCGGCACCGTCGAGAACGCTCGGCCGTTCCTGACCGAGGCGGTCAGCAAGGGCGAGAAGATCATGGGGTTCGGGCATCGCGTCTACAAGACGGACGACCCGCGCTCGGTGTTCCTCCGCGGCGTCGCCGAGCGGATCGGCGCCGAGAAGGTCGAGTTCGCCAAGCAGGTCGAGCAGACCGTGGTCGACGTGCTGGCCGAGCTGAAGCCCGGCCGCAACCTGTACGCCAACGTGGAGTTCTACGCCGGTGTGGTGATGGACCACTGCGACCTGCCGCGCGAGCTGTTCACGCCCACCTTCGCGTCGAGCCGCGTGATCGGCTGGTGCGCCAACCTGCTCGAGCAGGCGGCCGACAACCGCATCATCCGCCCGTCGGCCCGCTACGTCGGCCCGCCTCCGCCCCAGCCCCTCCCCGAGCGCGATTGACCCTGCGGTACCGTCGGCGCTCGTGGCCGTCACCATCTCCATCGCCGGACCGGACGACGCCGAGGCGCTGACCGGCGCCCTCGTGGGGCTCGTCCCGCAGCTCTCCCGATCCAACCCCCCGCCTCGGCTCGAGGCGGTGCGGGCGATGCTCGACCACCAGGCCATCACCCAGTTCCTGGCCACCGACGACGACGGCCGGATCGTCGGTGTGTCGACCCTCGCGGTGTTCCCGATCCCGACCGGCAAGCGGGCGTGGGTGGAGGACGTGATCGTGGACGAGGCGGTCAACGGCCAGGGCATCGGCCGCCGCCTCACCCAGGCCATGCTCGATCGGGCCCGCCAGCTCGGCTGCGTGACCGTCGACCTCACCAGCCGCCCCAGCCGCGAGGCCGCCAACGCCCTCTACAAGAAGGTCGGCTTCGTCGAGCGGGAGACCAACGCGTACCGCTACACGCTGTGAAGAGCGGTCACAGACGTCGTCCAAGCGCCCGTGACGCGGATCGCGGCACCACGTTCGTGGATACCGACGCGTTCGCGAGCGCACGTCCTGGCGTGCCCTTCAACGGCACTTTGAGGATGCGTCTCGCAGCAGACCGTGTGAGGATCGGCGTCATGGACCGCGAGGAGACACGAGCGCTGATTCGCCGGTACACGGCAGCATGGGCCGCCTCCGACATCGACGCCTGGTTGTCGACGTTCGCGCTTGGGGCCACGCAGGAGGATCCTGTCGGCGAGGGCGTCCGTCGCGGCTGGGAGGAGATCGCTGGATTCTGGGAACAGGCGATGTCGTCCTACGACAGCATCGAGATCCGCGAACGAGCCATCCACATGCTCGATCGCGAGGCGGCGCTCGAGTGGACGATCGTGGCCAGGGATGGAGACGAGTGGGTCACCTTCGACGGCGTCGACACCTTCGTCTTCGATCACGAGCCGTTGATCACAGCCGTCCGGGCCTTCTGGGATCGCAACGCCAGGACCCGAACAGCACACCGTCCCTGATCGCCGGGAGTGAGCGACACGCCGGGCAGAACGGGCAGTAGCGCCCGGCCGAGCGGCCGGTAAGTCTCGGCGCGACGTTGAAACTCTCCGCGTCTGGT
>DASUDP010000135.1:0-13513 GCA_036275535.1 Acidimicrobiales bacterium
CGGCAGGTGGTCTGCTTGGCGTCGATGAACCACGAGCTGCGCTTCCCGCTCTTCAGCGTGAAGTCGCCTCGGCGGACGCTGTAGGCGAGGAGGTGCTCGACGAGGGCGGGGGGGGCGGGGTGGGCGGGCTCGGTCATGGGCTGGTGCGCTCCTCGGTCGGCGGGTGGGCAGGGCGGGGGGACGTGAGGTGGGACCGGTGTCGCGCCGCCCACAGCGCCACCACGGCGACCAGCAGGGCGGCGACGGTGACGAGGACGTTCCGACGCACCTGACGGGCGAGGGCGGGGTTCGACCGGTGACCGCCGACGGCGGCGACCTGGGCATCGGTCAGCAGCTGGCCCGTGCCGTCGTCCGTCCGGTCGTCGAGGAACACGGCCTGTCCGTCGTCGCGCGCGATCCAGAGGTCCACGGCCCCCGCCGGCAGCGCGGCCTGCACCTCCCACACCGGGACGGGGTCGCCGGAGGTGGGCTGGTACTCGCCCGCCGCGGGATGACGGTCGACGGTGGCCTCGACGCCGGCCGCCGTGAGGGCGTGGCCCGCCACCGCGACCGCGTCGCGGGCCGAGACCGGGTCGGGCTCCTGCATCCAGGCGATTCCGGTGACGGCCACGGCCACCGCCGCGAGGGCGATCCCCACGGCGCGGCGGGGAGGGCTCAGCGCCCGCCTCGGAGCTCGGTGATCCGGCGCTGGCGGTACCGCTGGCGCTCCTCGGCATCGACCCCGAGCATCGCCTCGACGAGGTCGAGGAGGCGGTCCATGTCCGGCGGCTTCTGCAACACCTCCAGCGCGCCCATCTCGAGGTAGCGGGCCATCTCGAGATCGCTGGCGAAGTCACGCGCCGTGACGATCACGATGGGAGTCACGATGTCGGGGCCGAGCCGGTCGAGCACGTCCTCACCGCTGACGTGCGGCATCATGAGGTCGAGGAGCATGAGGTCGACGTCCTCACCGTCGAGCACGTCGAGCGCCTCTTGCCCGTCGGCGGCCTGCAGGATCCGGTGGTCGCCGGCCGACAGGGCCACCTCGAACAGCAGTCGGATGTCGTAGTGGTCGTCGACGACCAGGATGGTGCTCATCCCTCTCCCCCAGCTCGGGCCCGCATCGCCTAGGCGAACCTCACGGCGCCGTGGCCGGCGACGACGGTACCGATCTCGAGGGCGCGGTGGCCCTCGGTGCGGAGGATGTCGAGGGTCTTGTGCGCCTCGGCCGGGTCGACGACCACCACCATGCCGATGCCGAGGTTGAAGACCTTGCGCATCTCCTCGTCGCTCACCTCACCGAGGCGCTGGATCTCACCGAAGATGCGCGGCACCTCCCAGGCGGTGGCGTCGACGAGGGCGTCGGTCCCCTCGGGCAGCACCCGCACGAGGTTCCCCGGCAGGCCGCCGCCGGTGATGTGGGCGATGGAGCGCACGTCGACGACCCGCAGCAGGGCGGCGATGGCGGGGGCGTACACGACCGAGGGGACGAGGAGCTCGTCGGCCAGGGAGTGGGGGGCGCCCTCGTAAGCCGGGCCGTCGAGGGGCAGCCCGGCCCGCTCCAGCAGCACCTTGCGGGCGAGCGAGTAGCCGTTGGAGCGCAGTCCGGGCGAGGGCAGGCCGATCAATACGTCCCCCGCCTGCACGTGCTCGCCGGTGATGAGCCGGTCCCGCTCGGCCACGCCGACAGCGAAGCCGACGAGGTCGAACTCGCCCGGGTCCATGGCGCCGGGGTGCTCGGCCATCTCGCCCCCGATGAGCGCGCACGCGGCCTGGCGGCAGCCGTGGGCGACGCCCTCCACGAGCTGCTCGATGTGATCGGGGTCGAGCTTGCCGACGGCGATGTAGTCGAGGAAGAAGAGCGGCTCGGCGCCCTGGCAGACGATGTCGTCCACGCACATGGCGACGAGGTCCACCCCGATGGTGTCGAACCGGCCGGCGGCCTGGGCCACCAGCGCCTTCGTGCCGACGCCATCGGTGGAGGACACCAGGACGGGGTGCGAGTAGCGGTGCTGGGCGAAGGCGAAGAGCCCGCCGAAGCCGCCGATGTCGCCGATCACCTCGGGGCGGAAGGTCGAGCGCACCTTCGACTTGATGCGCTCCACCGCCTCCTCGCCCGCGGCGATGCTGACCCCGGCGTCCTCGTAGCTGGTTCCCAAGCCTGTGTCCTTCGGTCCGTGGCGGTCAGTCGATGATGGCGGTCTGGACGTGGTCGCCCGGTGATGGCTGCGTGGGGTGCTCGAGCACGTGCTTGCGCAAGGTGACCGGCACGTCGACCGGGTACTGGCCGGTGAAGCAGGCGTCACAGAACCCCGCCCCGGGGGCGCCGGTGGCGGCCACCAGCCGGTCGAGCTGGATGTAGGCCAGCGTGTCGACGTTGAGGTAGGCCCGGATGTCCTCCACGGTGAGCGACGACGCCAGCAGCTCGCTGCGGTCCCCGGTGTCGATGCCGTAGAAGCACGACCACTTCACTGGCGGCGACGTGATGCGCAGGTGCACCTCCGTGGCCCCCGCCTCGCGCAGCATCTTCGTGAGCTGGCGCTGCGTCGTGCCCCGGACGATCGAGTCGTCGACGACGACGATCCGCTTCCCGGCCACGTTCTCGCGCAGCGGGTTGAGCTTCATGCGCACCGCCCGGGCCCGCAGCTCCTGGCTGGGGGCGATGAAGCTGCGACCGATGTAGCGGTTCTTGACGAGCCCTTGGCCGAAGGGGATGCCACTGCGCCGGGCGAAGCCCTCGGCGGCGGGGACGCCCGACTCCGGGACGCCCATGACCATGTCGGCCTCCACCGGCGCCTGCTCGGCCAGCTGCTCGCCCATGTGGATGCGGGCCTGGTGGACGCTCTGGTTGTAGAGCCGGGTATCGGGCCGGGCGAAGTAGACGAACTCGAAGAGGCACAGCTTCGGGTCGACCCGATCGATGGGGAAGGGCCGCAGCGACCGGGGGCCGGTGGCGTCGATCACGACCATCTCGCCGGGTTCGAGCTCGCGGACGAAGTGAGCCCCGACGATGTCGAGGGCCGGGCTCTCGGAGGCCAGGACCCAGCCGTGGTCGAGGCGGCCGAGGCACAGCGGCCGGAAGCCGTTCGGGTCTCGCACGCCGATGACGCGGCTCTCGTCCATGACCACGAGCGAGAACGCTCCCTCGAGGTGGGGGAGCACGTTGGTCAGCGCGATCTCGAGGGCCCGCTCGTCGCTGCGGTCCTCAGGGATGCGGCCCAGCTCGGCAGCCAGCAGCTCGGCCAGCAGGTCCGTGTCGCTCGTGACGGTGCCCGGCAGCATCCCGGCGTCCTCGGCCAGGGCCTGGGTGTTCGTCAGGTTGCCGTTGTGGCCGAGGGCGAAGTGCCGCTCGCCCACCCCGCGGTAGGCGGGCTGGGCGTTGCGCCACGTCGAGGAGCCCGTCGTCGAGTACCGGCAGTGGCCGATGGCGAGGTGGCCGTGCAGGCCGGCCAGGCTGCGGTCGTCGAACACCGAGGCCACCAGGCCCTGGTCCTTCACGACCGTCAGAGCGGTGCCGTCGCTGACCGCCATGCCCGCCGACTCCTGGCCCCGGTGCTGGAGGGCGAACAGGCCGAGGTAGGTGAGGTGGGCGACCGGCTGGTCCGGCGCGTAGACGCCGAAGACGCCGCACGCCTCCTTGGGGGAATCGTCGGCCGACGGGTCGTCGAGCGGCTCGCCAGCAGACACGGCCTCCAGTCTGCCAGGACCGGCCGCACGATCCGCCACTCGGCGCCTCCCGACCCAATTGTCCCGATTCCGGCAGGGACCGGCACCGAACGTGACGAAACGTGCCATCGCGGCACCAGCGGAGGGGTGCGGCGGGCCGATGGAGGGAACGCGGCGTGACCGACTCGACGACTGCTCTGATGGACCTGACCCTGCTGGGCCGGGCCCTCACCGCCGAAGGCCGAGTCCGGCGCGCCGACCGGGCCAAGCGGGCCATCGACCTGCTGGCCGGCACGGTCCTGCTGCTGGCGGCCGTGCCGCTCATCGTCGCCCTGGCGCTCGGGAGCGCGATCGCGCTGCGGGCGTGGCCGTTCTTCGTGCAGGAGCGGATTGGGCGCGACGGCCGCTCCTTCCGCTTCCTGAAGATCCGCACGCTCCCGCCGGCCACCTGCGCCTACGCCGACAAGTACGCGCTGGCCCAGGTGCCGATCCCCGCCTTCTCCCGCGCCCTGCGGGCCGTGCACCTCGACGAGCTCCCGCAGCTGCTCCTCGTCGTGCTCGGCCGCATGAGCCTCGTCGGGCCGCGGCCGGAGATGCCCGCCCTGCACGCCCAGCTGCCGCCCCAGCTGGCGCGGGCGAGGGAGCTCGTGCGCCCCGGGTGCACCGGGCTGTGGCAGGTGGGCGAGCGCTGCGATCGTCTGATCGGCGAGTCCCCCGAGTACGACCTCTTCTACGTGCAGCACCGCAACCTCCGGTTGGACCTGTGGATCCTGGGCCAGACGGTGCGCAAGGTCGTCCGGGGTGGCCGTGGCCTCGTCGCCCTCGATCAGGTGCCGGGTTGGGCCACGGCGGCCTCGGCGCCGGCTCAGGCGCCGGTGGAGGACGACGCGGTGATCGATCTGAGGGATCACTTCGCCCCCCACCTCGTGTCTCTGGAGGCCTGAGGCTGGCCGCACCGCGCCGCGAGTCGGCCGGCCCGGCAGGATCGGTGACTAGTCCGCGAACCGGTCGAAAATGACGCGGACGGGTGATGGGAACGGGACGAACGGCACGAGATGGTTGATCTCGTCCCCCCGCCCCCGTTCCCGGAGCCCTCGATGCCCGCTCGTCCCCGTCCCCGCCTCGTCACCGCCCTCGGCGTCGCCGTGGCCAGCCTGGCCGCCGTCCTGATCACCGCGGGCGGTGCCTCGGCCCGCCCCCATGGCGGCGTCACCTGCACCGCGCCGGCCGCCATCGCCGCCCGGCTGCGGGTGCAGGTCACCTCCACCGCTCCCCAGATCGACGTCCACGTCGCCCCGGGCCAGGTCACCGGGCGGCGCGACGGCGCCACGGGTGGGGGCGCCACCACCGGCTACGTGGCCGACGGCCTGCGGGTCACCGTCCCCAAGGGCGCCACCGGCACCGTCGACACCCAGGTCATCGCCGTCGACCCCAGCCGGGCCGCCGCCATCACCGTCAGGATCGACAAGCCCTCCGCCGGGAACGCCACGGTGACCGTGCGGTCCGCCTCGGGCTACGGCAAGTCCGTGACGGTGTCGGCGAAGGGGACGAGCACGGCGGCGCAGGTGTCGGTGCCCCGGTGGCAGCTCTTCGACCCGTCGTACTCGCTGCCCAAGGCCGACGACCGCAAGCTCGTCCTGGCCGCCTACTACCCGTGGTTCGCGACGGGCGACTACACCTCGCCGCAGCTGGCCGAGCAGCCCCTCGACCCCCGCTCGGTCTGGAGCGGGCCCGGCGTGCTCTCGATGACCGAGCAGGCCAAGGCGGCCGGGGTCGACGGCTTCGTCGTCTCCTGGATGGGTGCTGAGAAGAACGGGTCGGCCTTCGACCTCGCGGCGGCGGCCGCCGCGCAGACGGGCAACGTCGTCGCCCCGTACCTCGAGACGAGCGAGGCCCTGAACCGCGGCGGCCTGGCCACCGTCGAGCAGTGGCTGCGCGAGGCGGTCGACCGGACGGGCCCGGGGAGCCTCCTCGTCGACGGCGTGCCTGTGGTCTTCGTCTGGGACATGGCCAAGGTGACTCGCGCCGACTGGGCCGCCATGACCGCCCGCCTCGGCGGACGGGTCCAGCTGATCGGTGACGCCGACACCGGCACCCACGGCTCGGTCATGCGGGGCTGGCACTCCTACCTGCCCCCCACCGACCTGACCGGTGCCGCCACCCGCAACGCCTTCCGCTCGGGCTGGTTCCGGGGAGCGGCGGCCCTCGACAGCAGCCTGCGCCCCTTCCTGCACGTGGCGACGGTCTCCCCCGGCTTCGACGACCGCAACCTCCGCGGCGCCGACCGGCCCGTGGTCAGCCGTGAGGACGGCCGCTACGGAGCGACGTGGGACGCGGCGCTGGCCGGCGATCCCGACATGGTCCTCATCACCTCGTGGAACGAGTGGTTCGAAGGCAGCGAGATCGAGCCGGGGACGCGGTGGGGCACCGCGGCGCTGAGCGAGACGGCCACCCGGTCCGCCGCCTGGAAGGCGCCCGCCGCCACCTGCACCACGACGATCACGTCGCGGTCCACCAAGGGCACGAAGGCTCGCTGAGCCCGCAGGGGTTCCGGGCAAAGAGGACGAATCACTACAGGCACTCCCCCTGCCGGCGCCGACACAGGATCCCATGCGACGCACGACCAGCACGACCACGGCCCTGCTGGCCGCCCTGCTCCTCGCCGCCACCGCCCTGTGGGTGGGCGTCGGCGCGCCAGCCCGGGCCGACACCCCGGCGGTGTCGGCCACCCGCCTGCGGATCGAGCTCACCACCAGCGCCGACTGGGCCCGGGTCCGCCTCGAGGGCCTCACCTTCCCCGCCACCCGCACCCTGGCCGCCGACGACGCGGACTCGGTGACCTTCGCCGGCAACGCCTGGACGGTCGTGGACCGCGACGGCGACGGCAGCCGCTTCGTGGTCGACACGGTGGCCGAGGAGCTGACCGGCCGGGCGGACTTCCGGGTCAGCGTCGAGCAGGCCCTCGGGGGGACCACGCGGGCGGACGTCCACGACGACCGGCGGGGCGCGGCGCCGGTGCTGGGCCTCGTGACGGGCGACGATGCCGGCGGCACCACCTCGACCGTGGTCACCGCCACCCGCGAGGACGTGCTCGGGACGGTCGAGCTGGCCCTCCCCCACGCCGATGACCGTCGCCTCGTGCTGGCCGCCTACTACCCGTGGTGGAAGCGCACGGGGAACCCCACCTCGAAGATGGCCGAGGAGCCCGTGCAGCCCCGCAGCGCCTGGGACCTCACCGACGTCCGCTCCCACGTGGCCCAAGCCCGGGCGGCCGGGATCGACGGGTTCGCGGTGTCGTGGTCGGGCGCCGACGACGACGGTCCCCAGCTCGACCTCGTCCTCCAGGCCAGCGCCGAGCAGGGCAGCGTCGTCACCCCGTACCTCGAGACGAAGGAGGCCGCGGGCCTGCTCGGCAAGATCGATGCCACCGTCATCAGCCGCTGGCTCGACGAAGCCCTGGCCCGAGCGGGCAGCCCCGGGTTCTTGAAGGCGGCGGACGGCGTGCCCGTCGTCATGGTCTTCGCCATGGAGGAGCTGAGCCCCGCCACCTGGCAGGCCATCACCGCGGCCAGCGCCGCCGACGGGCGACCCGTCCACCTCCTCGGCGACGCCGATCCGGCCACCCACGGCGCCACGCTCTTCGGATGGCACCGCTACGGCGCCTCCGGGACGGGTGACCAGCTGGCGGGGCTGTGGCGCTCGATGGCCCACCGCCTCCGGGGCCCGCACCTGCTCGACCCGGCTGCCCCCAACCACCCGGCCCTGGCCACCGTCTCCCCCGGCTACGACGACACCCGGCTCCGCGGCAGCACCAACCCCGTCATCCCCCGCGGGGCCGACGGGGCCCGCTACGACGAGACGTGGGCCGCGGCGATCGCCGCCGACCCGGACTTCGTCCTGGTGACTTCCTGGAACGAGTGGTTCGAGGGCACGTCGGTGGAGCCCGGCACGGTGAACGGCGACCTCGCCCTGCGGCAGACCGGGCGGTGGGCGGCGGCGTGGAAGGCAGCCGGCGCCTCGCCGTCGACCACCACCTCGGCTCCCACCACGACGGTCGTGCCCCCGCCGACGACGACCACCACCACCACCACCGTGTCCCCGCCCCCGGCGCCCGAGCCGCGCCGCCTGTGCGCCCCCCTCTGGGTGCTGCAGCTGTGCCTGCCCCTCCCCGGCGCCACGTCGTGAGCTCCCGAGACCCCGGCGCCGAGGGGGATCTGGTACAACGCCGCACCATGAGCGGGCGCGACGACGACGGCGAGCCGCGCCTCATCGACCGGCTGGCCTCGCCGACGGTGGCCGTCCTGCTCGTGGTGGCCATCGTCGGCCTCCTCGTGGCCAGCGTCAGCGCGGCGTCGCTCCAGCGGCGCGACCCGGCCTACGAGAGCACGCAGGCCTTGCTCATCGACCAGCCCCGGGCGCTGGCCACCGCCCCCAACGGCGACCTGATCGCCAAGCTGGCGTCGCTGCGCATCAAGTACGTGTCCCTCCTGCGGTCCGACGCCGTGATCGATCCCGCCGCCGAGGACCTCAGGCTGCCGCCCGGCGTGGTGGCCGGGGCGGTGCGGGCCAGCGCGCCTCCCGAGTCGCTGATCATCCTGGTCGTGGGACGGGCCCAGAGCGCGGAGCTGGCCCGGTCGATCGCGGGGTCCGTGGCCTCCTCGCTGCGCTCCTACCTGGCCGACGAGCAGACCCGCCTCGCCGTGCCGGAGGAGAACCAGATCACCCTCACGGCCCTGCGCGATGCCGGGCCGGGGGTCAAGGTGGAGCCGACGGTCCGGCGCAGCGTGTCGGTCGGGATCGTCGGCGGGGTCGTCGCCGCCGCCCTCCTGTACCTGGTGCTCGGCCTGGCCCCCGGGCTGAACCGGCGCAGCTCGCTCTTCCGGTGACGGGCGGCGGGCCGCTGCCATGACGCCCGCGCTCCTCGCCGTGGCGGCCCTCGGGCTGGTGGGCCTGCTCGTCCTCCTTCCGCTGCCGGGCGCCTTCGTGGTCTTCGCCGGCAGCCTGGTGCTGGTCCCCGACACGCTCCGCTTCCCTGCCGGCGGGGCCCAGATGCTCCTGGTGCGCATCCTCCCCGTCGTCTTCCTGGTGGGGCTGGCCCGGCGGTCGCGGCGGGGCGAGCTGCCGGCTGGCGCCTTCCGCCCCAGCCCCGCCACCGTCGGGCTCGTCGGGCTGGCGGTGGTCGCGTGGGTCATCGGCGTGATGGGCGCCGAGGGGCCGGTGCCGCCCACCTTCGGGCGCGACGCCTGGCTCGTGCTGCCCGAACAGCTCCTCGTGCTCATCGGCGCCACCGCCGCAGTGCGGGCCATCGGCAGCCTCCGGGCCGTCAGCGCGGTCGCCAGCGTGGCCGCGGCCGGCGCCGCCATCGCCGTGAGCGAGCGGCTGACGCGGCACGGCTACGCCCAGCGCATCTTCTCCGGGCTCCCGGAGCAGCGGGCCGAGGGCGCCGGCGGCCGGCTCGAGCTCCGCTCGGGCGCGGTGCGCCCCCGCGTCGCCACCCGCTTCTCGCTGGCCTACGCCTGGCAGGCCACGATGCTGCTGCCGGCCACCCTGGCCGCGGCGGCGATCTCCCGCCGCACCGCCCGCTTCGCGCTGACCGGGCTGCTGGCCCTGGCCGTGGCGCTGACGGCCAGCCGCAGCGCCTACGCCGGGATGGCCCTCGGGCTGGTCGGCTTCGCCGTCCTCAGCCGCCGACGCGTCGTCATCCTGACCGTGGCCACCGCGCTGGCCGTCGGCGCCCTCGTCGCCGTCGGTTCGGGCCTGGCTGACAACGCCTTCTCCGCTCCCGAGGCCAGCGGCTCCAACGCCGTGCGCGACGAGCGCTCGCCGGTCGTCCTCGACGCCGCCGCCGACGACCCCTTCACCGGCCTGGGCTACGGGGCCCTCCTCAGCCGAGGCCTGCCCACGACCGACTCGTCCTGGTTGCAGCTCTACGCCGAGCTCGGCGTGGTCGGCCTGTGCGCCCTCGGCCTCAGCATCGCCTTCGCCCTCGCCGGGATGGTCCCCGCGCTCACGGCCTCGACCGTCGCGCAGCCCCAGCGGCTGGTCGCCGCCGGGTGCACGGCCGGGGTGGGGCTGTCGCTCGTGGGCGCCGCCTACTTCGACCTGTTCACCGGGCGGCAGTCCGTGCTCATCCTGTGGGTGCTGGTGGCCGTGGGCGTCGTCGCGGGAGAGGAGGCGGCGACCCTCGAGGAGGGGCGTTCGGCGGGCGCCCCGGCCCGGGCGCTGGGCCGGCTGGCCGACCGTCCGCTGCTGCCGGCGCTCGGGCTGGCCCTGGGGGCCGCCGTGTTCGCCCTCGGTCCCCGCCCGGCCGCCGCCGAGGTCGACCTGCAGCTCGTGCCCGCCGCCACCGACGCCCTCGCCACCGGACCGGGCACCTACGTGGGGCGCACCCTGGCCCACACCACCTGCGACGTGCTGGAGGCGGCCGCCGAGCAGGCTGGGGCCGACGCCACCTGCTTCCTGCCCTTCGGGCGCGGTCCGGGGTGGGCGCACCTGCGGGTGGCCAGCGACGACCCCGACGTCACGCGCCACGCCACCGACGCCGCGCTGGCCGCCGCCACCGAGCGGGTGCAGAGCACCACCGTCCTCCACCGCCATGAGGAGGACCGCAGCGTGCCGGCTCCCGTCCGCACGGCGCCGCTGACCGGCGCCGCGGTCGGCGTCGCCGCGGCCGTGCTGCTGCCCGAGCGGCGGACCCGTCACGACCGGCGGTCCCGGGCCGCGTCGGTGCAACCGGCCTCCGGGTCGCTGGTCGGCGGAGCGGCGGGGTGACCGACGCGGCGTGTCCCGCGGTGACCGTCGTGCTGTGCACGCGCGACCGCGCCGGTCTCCTCGGCGACGCCCTCGACGCCATCGCGACGGCGGTGCGCCCCGGCGACGAGGTGCTCGTCATCGACTCCGCCTCCCGCGACAGCGACGCCACCGAGCCGGCCCGCCACCGCGACGTGCCGGTGCTGCGGGCTGAGCGACCGGGCTTGAGCGTGGCCCGCAACGTGGGCCTCGGCGCCGCCACCACGCCGGTCGTCGCCTTCACCGACGACGACTGCCGGCCCCGGGCGGGCTGGGCGGCGGCGCTGGCCGGCGGCTTCGTCGACCCCGCCGTCGGCTTCGTCACCGGCTTCGTCGAGGCCGACCGGCAGGGCCGCATGGCCGTCAGCTGCATGGTCGACGGCCAGGCCCACCGCTACCGGCTGGGTGACGACCCGTTCCATCTCGGCGTCGGCGCCAACATGGCCGTGCGGACTACGGCCGCCGTCGCCGTCGGCGGCTTCGACGAGCGGCTCGGCGCCGGCGCACCGCTCCGAGCCGGCGAGGACGTCGACCTCTGGTGGCGGCTGCTCCACGCCGGTTGGGAAGGCCGCTACGCGCCCGACGCGCAGGTGACCCACGTGCAGTGGCGCAGCGACGGCCAGGCCCTGCGCCTGAGCTACGGCTACGGGTTGGGAGCCGGCGCGCTGGCCGCCAAGGCCATCCGGGCCCACCAGCCCGGCGGGTGGGGCCTGCTGCGCCAGCGCCTCTGGACCGACGGCCTGCGCCGCGCCGCCGCCGACCTCGCCGACGGCTACCAGACCGGTGCCGCCGCCTGCCTGCTCCAGGCCGCCGGCAGCGCCATCGGCGCCACCCGCGCCGCCCTCTGGCGCGGGTGACCGGACGGCCTCGCTACGACGGGGCGGCGTCTCGGTGGGCGGCGTAGAGCTCAGCGGGCCACTTGCGACCCACTTCGACGCCGTCGGCATCGACCAGCTCGGCCTCGATCCGGGCGTGGTCGTAGCAGTTGAGCTCGTACTGGTTGCCCCACGGGTCGACGAGGTCGAAGGCGAAGCACAGGTCGAAGTCGACGAGGTCGGTGATGACGAGGGGCTCGCCGCTCGGGCTGTCGATCCCGCAGGGCAGCGAGCGGGCGAAGGCCATGAAGGTGTCGGCATCGATGCTGAAGGCGATGCCCAGCCGGTGTGGGTCCATCGGGTGGGACGCGGTGGCCTCGAACAGCGCCAGCGTCGTCCGCCCCCCGTCGGCGGAGATCTGGAGGGGTCCGCCCTCGATCCCGGTGGCCCAGAAGCTCAGGGCCTCAACCGGTTCGAACCCCAGGTGCTCGGCGTACCAGCGGGCCGCCTCGGCCCGGTCCGGCACGCGGACGTGCACGTGGTCCAACCGTCCCATCCGTAACCCCGGGCGCTTCGTCGGCACCCCGTCAGGCTAGATCCGGCCGAGCCCCGTCGCCGGGTCGTGCGCAACGGCACCCCCGGCGTCGGTCTGCGCACGCGACGGGCGGGTCCGGCCGGCCGCCGAGGCGCGGCGTGCGCAACGGCACCCCCGGCGTCGGTCTGCGCACGCGGCGCTCGAGGGGCTAGCGCCAGGCGAGGAGGCGCTGGGGGTGCTTGCGGACGAAGCGGAGCATTCCGCGGAGGTGCCACCAGGTCCGGACGGTGAGGAACCGCTTGTCGATCACCGCCGCGTAGCGGTGGAGGACAACGGCGCCCGGCACGTACCACGACTCCCACCCGGCCCGGGCGGCGGCGTAGCCGAGGTCGATGTCCTCGCAGTAGAGCCGGTAGCCCTCGTCGAAGCCGCCGAGGTCCTCGAGCATGGCGCGGCGCAGGCAGAGGAACCCGCCGAGCAGCCAGTCGGCCGGGGCCGGGACCGAGGGCCGATCGTCGAGGTGGTAGTGGGCGCTGTGCCAGCGCTCGCCCCGCAGGAGGAGGCGCAGCGGGGTGCGGCGGATCACCGTGCCCAGCACGGTGGGGAAGCGGCGGCGGGAGGGCTGCCAGGTGCCGTCGGGGTAGCGCATCTCGGGCCCGGTCACGCCCGCCCGCGGGTGCGCCGCGAGGAAGGCGGTGAGGGCGGCGACCGCCCCCGGCTCGGCCACTGCGTCGGGGTTGGCCACCACCACGAAGGGGGCGGACGTGGCAGCCACCCCCCGGTTGGCGTTGGCGGCGAAGCCGAGGGGGGACGCGTTGGCCACGACCCGGGTTCGGGGGGGCAGCGGGCCGAGCGGGCCGGGGAGGTTGGCGATGACGACGAGGTCGTCGACCTGGGGGGCCAGCGCCTGCAGGCAGGCGCCGAGATCGGGGTGCGGACCGTGGGTGATGACGACGGCCGCCACCGCGGGGGCACTCATCCGAGCACCTCCCGGTAGACCTCGGCGGTGCGGGCCGCCAAGGCGTCCCACCGGAAGCGGGCGGCGTTGGCCAACCCGGCCGTCCGCAGGGCGTCGTGGTCGCGCCGGGCCGCCTCGATGCCGGCGGCCAGCGCCTCCGAGTCGGCCGGGGGGACGAGCACGGCGGCGTCACCGGCCACCTCCGGGAGGGCACCGGCGGTGGTCGTGACGACGGGGGTGCCCGAGGCCATGGCCTCGACGACCGGCAACCCGAAGCCCTCGAAGAGCGATGGGAACACGAACGCCTCGGCGCTGCGGTAGAGGCACGCCAGCTGCTCGTCGTCGACGTGGCCGGCCAGCTCGACCCGGCCCCGCAGCCCGAGGCGGTCGATGGCGGCGTCCACGGCGGGCGCGCCGTGCTTCGGCGGGCCGACGACCACCAGGGGCGGCGCGTCGGGGAGCAGGGCCAGCGCCTCCAGCGCGGTGGTGAGGCCCTTGCGGGGGTGCAGGGCGCCGACGAAGAGCAGGAACGGGTCGCGGGGGATGCGGGGCCCGTCGGGGTGGAACCGGGCGTCGACGCCGTTGTGGGTGACGATCACCCGGTCCTCCAGCACGCGGTAGCGCTCAACGATGTCCTGGCGGGTCGTCTCCGACACCGTCAGCACCCGCGCCGCCCGGGCCACCGCCCGGGGCACGAGGGTGCGGAAGAGCACCCGGTCGTGCGGCGCCATCCACCGCGGGTGGTGCTCGAAGGAGAGGTCGTGGACGGTG
>DASUDP010000136.1:0-18887 GCA_036275535.1 Acidimicrobiales bacterium
TGGCCGAGATCGGGTGGCCCTTGGACTGCAGGCCGCCCGACACGTTCACCGGGGTCTTGCCGTCGCGCCACGGCGCACCCGACAGGAAGAAGTCGGCGGCGCCGCCCTCCTCGCAGAGGTTCAGGTTGTCGTAGTGGACGAGCTCGGCGGTGGCGAAGCAGTCGTGCAGCTCGACGAGGTCGAGGTCCTCGGGCGACACGCCGCTCTGCTCGTAGGCCTGCGTGGCCGCCATGCGGGTGAGCGTGTTCACGTCGGGCAGGATCTGGCACGCCTCCTGCCACGGATCGGTGGTGAGCACCGACGCCGACACCTTGACCGCCCGGCGCTGCTGCTCCGCGGACAGCGTCTTGAGCTTGGCCCCGGTGGTGACCACCGCGGCCGCGGCGCCGTCGCAGTTGGCCGAGCACATCGGCCGCGTGTTCGGGTAGGCGATCATGATGTCGCCCATGATCTCCTCGAGGGTCATCTTCTTCGTGTAGGCCGCCAGCGGGTTCAGCGTCGAGTGGGCGTGGTTCTTCTCGCTGATCCGGGCGAAGAGCTCGAAGCTCGTGCCGCCGTACTTGTGGCCGTACTCCATGCCGATCTGGGCGAACACGCCGGGCATCGTGTCCGTGCCGATCCGGCCGTCGACCGGCGTGACGGCGCCGTAGCGGCCCTTCGGCTCGTACACGTTGCTGTCCCCCTTGGCCGAGCCGCCGGCCAGGAGGCCGGCGCCGGCCAGCTTCTCGACACCGACCGCCAGCCCCATGTCGCACTCGCCGGCCTTGATGGCCATGATCGCCGTGCGCAGCGCGGTGGCGCCGGTGGCGCAGGCGTTGGCCACGTTGTACACGGGGATGCCGGTCTGGCCGATCTGCTTCTGCAGCATCTGGCCGATGTGGCCGCCCGACGCGATCAGGTTGCCGGCCGCCAGCACGCCGATGTCCTTCATTGTCACGCCGCCGTCGGCCAGGGCCGCGAGCGCCGCCTCGGAGGCGAGGTCGACGGTGTCCTTGTCCGGGTGCTTGCCGAACTTGGTCATGTTGATCCCGAGGATCCAGATGTCGTCAGCCATGGTGTCGTCCCTCAGTTCTCGATGGGCTCGAAGCCGAAGCCGATGGCCTCGGTGCCCTCGTCGTCCGTCCCGACCACGTAGGTGGCCAGCTTGACCTTCATCCCGAGCTGCACGTGCTCGGGGTCGGGCTCCGTGTTGATGACGTTGCCCCGCACGCTCGTGCCGTCGCAGTCGACGACGCCGGCCACGAACGGCACCGGGACCCCCGGGGCGGCGAAGGCCACGATCGTGAAGGCCTTCAGCTCACCGGTCGTCGCGACGTCGGCGTCGCGGAACTCCGTGCTCGAGCACGACGCGCAGGCGTTGCGCCGATCGAAGAAGCGGGCCCCGCAGCCCGTGCACTCCTTGGCCACCAGGTGCGGGTCGTCGCCCAGCACGAGGTAGTCGACGATGGGAACGGCAGCGGCCATGGGCCCCCCTTGATCAGCCGGTGTGACACGCCATCGCTACCAGACCGCATCGAGGATGCAGAAATCGCGCGTCATCCGTCGGCGTAGGTCCAGTCGGGCTGCTTGAGGGCCTGGCGGAGGTCATAGGTGGCGACCCCGTCGGCGACGTCGAGGAGCTTGGGCACGTCGATGCGACGCTCCGGCACGGAGCAGCGTCCCTCGAGGTGGAGCGCGAACTCCTCCGGGAACTCCCGCAGGATGCTCGACACGAGGGCCTGCTCCTCGGCGGCCAGGAAGCAGCGGGTCTGGTCGGTGACCGACAGCAGTCGGGCCCCGATCACCTCGATGTGCTGCTCGGTGCCGGAGCCGTCCATCAGCGCGTCGAGGTTGCGGGTGATCTCGCCGCAGCCGAACTTGCAGGCCCGGCACTGGCCGCACGACTCGACGTAGAGGAACCGAGACAGGGTGCAGGCCACCTCGACGATGCAGGCGGTGTCGTCGTAGACGACGAACCCGGCGGAGCCCAGCCCGCTCCTCGCTGCGGCGAGGCCCTCGTAGGAGACGGGCGTGTCGAAGCGGCTGGCCGGCAGCACGCCGTTGGCCACCCCCGAGAAGGCGGCCACAAGGGTGCGCCCGGGGAGCGGTCCACCGGCGCGCTCGAGGAGCGCCGAGAAGGGCGTGCCCAGCTCCACCTCCCCGACGAAGGGGCGCTGCACGTCGCCGACCACGGTGGCGACCGTGGTGCCCGGCGACGCCGCGGTGCCGACCGACCGGAAGCGGTCGGCTCCCTCGAGCACGATGGGGGGCACGTGGGCCAGGGTCTCCACGTTGTTGACGAGCGTGGGGTTCGCCTCGCCGCGGCCCCGGGTCTGCGCGGCGTCGACCGGTGCCTCGACCGACTGCCAGCCGGTCTGGACGTCCGTGGCGAACAGGCCGTGCTCGTAGGGAGGGAGGAGCCGGGGGAGGGGGTCGTTCCCCTCGATGACCTCGAGCAGCGCCTTCTCCTCGCCGAAGAGGTACTCGTCCGGCCCGAGGACGAGCGTGATCACGAGATCGGCGAAGAACCCCGCGGCGTGCACCTCGTCGAGGGCGGCGGCCAGCCGCTCGGCCTCCCGCCCGTAGCTGGCCTTGGTGGCGATGTAGGCGGCGTCAGCCCCCACCGCGTACCCGGCGATGGCCAGCCCCTCCAGCACGCGGTACGGGTCGTGGCGCAGGAGGGCCCGGTCCTTGAACGTCCCCGGCTCGCCTTCGGCGGCGTTGCCCACGGCGAAGCGGCGACCGGGGCCGGCGTTGCGGATCCCCGCCCACTTGCGCCCCGTGGGGAAGCCGCCCCCGCCGCGACCGCGGAGGCCGCTGGCCGACACGAGATCGACGAGCGCCTCGGGATCCACTGCGGTGGCAGCGGCGAAGGCGGCTCCACCGCCCCGAGCCCGGTACTGGTCGAGGGAGCGGACCGGATCGCCGTCGAGGAGGAGCATCGTCACGGTTCGACCATAGGCCCGCGCTTCGGACATCGGGGGTTGGCGGTCAGAACCCTGGGTAGTGATCCCGGCGACCGGTGACGTCCACCGGCGACGGACCCAGGAGCGACAACAGTGCTCGGATTCATCCTCATGCTCATCCTCGTCGGCCTCGTCGCCGGCTTCATCGCCAGGGCGGTCGTCCCCGGTGACGACTCGATGTCGATCGGCGCCACCATCGTGCTGGGGATCGTCGGCTCGTTCGTGGGCGGCTTCCTCGCCGACGTGCTCTTCCGCAACGACGCCGAGGACATCGGCCTGGCCCCCTCCGGGATCATCGGCTCGATCATCGGCGCCATCATCGCCCTGCTGATCTACAACGCCGTGACGCACCGCAACCGCGGCGTCCTGCACCACTAGACCGACTGCAGCTCCCCCCGACGGCGAAGGCGCCGAGGTCCCCGGACCCGGCGCCTTCGCGCGGCGCGGGCGGGGGCGTCGACGTGCTCGTCAACAACGCCGGGGACGCCGGGGCCGAGGGGATCGGCGGGATCGCCCCCTTCGTCGAGACCGAGCCCGCCGACTGGGAGCGCTACCTGCGGGTGAACCTGTACGGCATCATGCACTGCGCCCGCGCCGCCGTCTGGCTAGGGCGCGCCGTCGAGTGCCTGGCCGAGGTCGGCCAGGAGGTCGTCGACGTCCTCGATGCCGACGGACAGGCGCACGAGGTCGCCCGGCACCTCGTTCGACGTCCCGGCCACGGAGGCGTGGGTCATGCGGCCGGGGTGCTCGATGAGGCTCTCCACGGCCCCGAGGCTCTCGGCCAGCGTGAAGATCTCGGTGCGTCGGCAGACCTCCAGCGCCGCCGACTCGCCCCCGGCCAGTTGGAACGACACCATGCCGCCGAACCCCTGCATCTGCCGCTGGGCGATGGCGTGCCCGGGGTGCTCGGGCAGCCCCGGGTGGTGGACGGCGGAGACGCCGGGATGGCCCTGCAGCATCGAGGCCACCGCCATCGCGGACTCGCAGTGGCGGGCCATCCGCAACGGGAGCGTCTTCGCGCCGCGGTGGACGAGGTAGCAGTCGAGCGGACCGGGGACGGCGCCGGCGGCGTTCTGCAGGAACCCGATCCGTTCGGCCAGCTCGGCGTCGGAGGTGGCGGCGAACCCGCCGACCACGTCGCTGTGGCCGCCGAGGTACTTGGTGGTCGAGTGCACGACGATGTCCGCTCCGAGCCCGAGCGGCTGCTGGAGGGCGGGCGTCGCGAAGGTGTTGTCGACGACCACGCGGGCGCCCCGCTCGTGGGCGAGGACGGCGATCGCCTCGATGTCGACGATGCGCAGCCACGGGTTGCTCGGCGTCTCCACCCAGACCATGCGGGTCTCGGGCCGCAGCGCGTCGCGCACGGCGTCGTGGTCGGTCAGGTCGACGGTGTCGACGAGCAGCCCGGCCGGGGCGTGGACCCGCCGGGCCAGGCGGATCGTGCCGCCGTAGGCGTCGTCGGGCAGCACCACGTGGGAGCCGGGCGGGCAGAGCCGCAGCAGCGCATCCTCCGCGGCCAGGCCCGACGCGAAGGCGAACCCGTACCGGGCCTGCTCCAGGGTGGCGAGGTGCACCTCCAGGGCGGCCCGGGTGGGGTTGCCGCTGCGGGAGTACTCGAAGTCGCCGGGCTGCCCGACGGCCTCCTGGGCAAAGGTCGTGGCCAGCGACACGGCCGGCACCACCGCCCCCGTGTGGGCGTCGGGCGGGCCCGCCCCGTGCACGGCCCGCGTCGCGAACCCCTTGCCGTCGAGGTCGACCATCAGCGCACCCGCTCCCTCGTGAGCCGACCAAGGAGATCGGAGCGGGTGACCACGGCGAGCGGGTGCCCGCCGTCGAGCACCAGCGCCGCCGACGCCACCCCGAGCTGCTCGACGGCGGCCTCCAGCGGCTCGCCGATGCCGAGGGTGGGCATGGCCGGGCCCATGACCTCGCCCACCGGGCGGTCGAGGGTGGCGGGGTCGGCCACCGCCGCCTTCAGCAGGTCGCGCTCGGACACGGCGCCGGTCACCTCGCCGAGCACGACGGGGGGCTCGTGCTTCACCACGGGCATCTGGCTCACCTCGAACTCGCGCAGGATCTCGATGGCCTGGCGGACGGTCTCGTCGGGATGGGTGTGGACGAGCAGGGGCAGGTCGGGGTCCCGGTCGCGCAGGAGGTCGCCGACGGTGGGGCCGGCCGCCCGGAGGAACCCGTGGTCGGCCATCCAGCCGTCGTCGTAGAGCTTCGAGAGGTAGCCACGGCCGGAGTCGGGGATGTGCACCACGACCACTGCCTCGAGGGGCAGCGTCCGGGCCACCTCGAGGGCGGCGGCGATGGCGGTGCCGCCGGAGCCGCCGATGAGGAGGCCCTCCTCGCGAGTGACCCGGCGGGCGGTGCCGAAGCTGACGGCGTCGCTGATCGGGATGATCCGGTCGACGACCGACGGGTCGTAGGTGCTCGGCCAGAAGTCCTCGCCGATGCCCTCCACGAGGTAGGGCCGCCCGGTGCCGCCCGAGTACACCGAGCCCTCGGGGTCGGCGCCGATCACCTGGATGCTGGGGTCCTGCTCCTTGAGGTAGCGGCCGATGCCCGAGATCGTCCCTCCGGTGCCGACGCCGCACACGAAGTGGGTGATGCGACCCTTCGTCTGGGCCCAGATCTCGGGCCCGGTGGTGTCATACTGGGACTGCGGGTTGTCGGGGTTGTGGTACTGGTCGGGCTTCCACGCCCCCGGGATCTCCCGGGCCAGGCGGTCGGACACCGAGTAGTACGAGTCGGGGTGCTCGGGGTCGACGGAGGTGGGGCAGACGTGCACCTCGGCCCCGTAGGCGCGGAGCTGGGCGATCTTGTCGGGCGCCACCTTGTCAGGGCACACGAAGACGCACTTGTAGCCCTTGCGCGCAGCCACGATGGCCAGGCCGACGCCGGTGTTGCCGCTGGTCGGCTCGACGATCGTGCCGCCCGGCTGGAGGCGCCCATCGCGCTCGGCCGACTCGATCATGGCCAGCGCCGGCCGGTCCTTGGAGGAGAAGCCCGGGTTGTAGAGCTCGAGCTTGGCCAAGAGGTGGCAGTCGACGTCACGGGCGGTCCGGTCGAGCCGCACCATCGGCGTGTGGCCGATGAGCGCGATGAGGTCGTCGGCGACGTCCATCGGCTCGCCGTCATCGGTAACCCGCAGCCTGGGGACGCCTTCGACGTGGACGTCGTCGTCGGTGTGGAGCACGACCGGGAGGCCCCGCTCGTGCAGCTCTCGCGCCACCGGCGCTGCCTCCGCTCCGCTCCCCACCACCCCGATGCGCCGCGGGATGTGCCCCCGCAGGTCGGCCAGGAGGTCGAGCAGGGGCGCCCCGGGGGCGAGGTGGGTGCGACGACGGGCCCGGGCCGTGAGCCGGGACGGCGGTTCGGCATCGCCCACGACGACGAGGAGGTCCATGCCCACCGACGCTACCGAGGCCCCCTCGGGCTCGCGCCGAGAGCCGCGGGTCGACCGATGAGGTCGCGACCGCCGTGCCGTCAGAGCCCACGATGGAAGCGACCGTCCTAGGGTGCAGCCGTGCCGTCGGTCCAGATGACCAAGGCGCTGCAGCGCCACGTCGACGCGCCGCCCGCGTCGGTGCCGGGGGCCACGGTGCGAGGGGCGCTGGACGCGTACTTCGCCGCCCATCCCGCCGTGCGGTCCTACGTCCTCGACGAGCAGGGCGGCCTGCGCAAGCACATCACCGTGTTCCTGAACGGTGAGCAGATCGCCGACCGGGTCGGGATGACCGACCCCGTGGGCGAGGACGACGAGATCCACGTCATGCCGGCCCTCTCAGGAGGCTGAAGGAGACACCATGGCTGACCTGCTGGTGGGCACCCGCAAGGGGCTCTTCGAGATCGAGCGTCAGGGCGGCGGGTACCGGCTCGGCGCGCCGTCGTTCCTGGCCGTCCCCGTGACCGCGGTGCTCCACGACGGGCGGGACGGCACGACCTACGCCGGCCTCGACCACGGCCACTACGGGGTGAAGCTCCAGCGCCGGGACGCCGGCGCCGGGGAGTGGGAGGAGCTGGCCGCGCCCGCCTACCCGCCGCAGCCCGAGGGCACGGTCGACGTCGACCCCAACCGGCGGGACGAGGTGCCGTGGACCACGCAGATGATCTGGTCGCTGGAGGCCGCCCACCCCCACCGGCCGGGCGCGCTCTGGGCCGGCACCATCCCCGGCGGGCTGTTCCGGTCGTCGGACCGGGGCACCACGTGGGAGCTGGTGCGGGCCCTCTGGGACGAGCCCAGCCGGGCCCAGTGGATGGGCGGCGGCTTCGACCACCCCGGCCTGCACTCGGTCTGCGTCGACCCACGCTCCGCCGAGGTGGTGCTGGTGGGCATCTCCTGCGGTGGCACCTGGCGCACCGAGGACGACGGCGCCTCGTGGACGGTGTCCACCGGCATGCGGGCCGGGTTCATGCCGCCCGACCAGGCCGAGAACCCGGTGGTGCAGGACCCGCACCGGCTGGCCCGGTGCGCGAGCGCGCCCGATGTCGTGTGGTGCCAGCACCACAGCGGCGTCTTCCGGTCGACCGACGGCGGGGCGACGTTCTCGGAGATCACCGACATCGAGCCGTCGACCTTCGGCTTCGGTGTGGCGGCCCACCCGCACGACCCGGACACCGCCTGGCTGGCGCCCGCCATCGCCGACGAGGCCCGGGTGCCGGTCGACGGACGGCTCGTCGTCACCCGCACCCGCGACGGCGGGGAGAGCTGGGAGGCCCTCGGCCGGGGCCTGCCCGACCGCGACGCCTACCACCTCGTCTACCGGCACGCCCTCGACGTCGACGCCAACGGCGAACGGTTGGCCCTGGCCAGCACCACCGGCTCGCTGTGGGTCAGCGAGGACGCCGGGGAGTCCTGGGCGCGGGTGTCGGCGGACCTCCCGCCCATCGCGTGCGTGCGCTGGCGGAGCTGACGCCAGCGGTCGCTCAGCCGAGGGCGGCGGTGAGGAAGCGGTCGAAGCCCTCGCGGTCGAAGTGGACGTCCCACTCCTCGCCCTCGTGGTGGATCTCGAGGGAGGGGCAGAAGAAGTCGCCGTGGCCGGTGAACCAGTGCGGTGACCCCGACACGCCGCGCTCTTTGCCCTCAGCCAGGTCGGCGTCGACCGACGCGTCGTCGTCGGCCGTCGCCGTGGGGACGCCCAGCTGCTCGGCCAGGGCCGCCAGCACGGCAGCGTCCGAGACGTCCCGACCCTCCTCGAACAGCGCGCGGCGCACGGCCAGGGCGAAGCGCTCGCCCGCCTCCGGGCCCTCGCGGTAGGCGGCCGCGGTGGCGGCGAGGGCGGGGCGGGTGCTGGCGGGGAATCCGTCGGCGCGGAAGCCGGTGAACAGGTGGGGCACGACGTCACGCCGCAGCGCGGCGATCTCCCCGGCCAGGTGGTGCCCGTCGTGCGGCTTGCCGTTGACCACCTCGAGGGGCCACGCCCGCACCCACAAGATCGGGGTGTCGACCCCGAGGTCGCGCCGCCGCACGTCGAAGGAGTGCAGCCCGACGTAGGCGAACGGGCACATGACATCGGCGAAGACCTCGATGGTGCGCATCCCCCAGTCCTACCCCGTCCGTCGGACGGTCAACGAACGACCAGGGCGAAGAGGGGGATCGTGACGAGCGCGAGGAGCAGGCCCACCCCGACGACGGTGGAGGCCAGCTCCCCGTCGAGGTCGGCCTGGGCGGCCACGACGCCGGCCGTGACCATCGGGGGCATGCCGGCTTCGAGGACCGACGCCGTCCAGGCCGGGTCGTCCAGCCCCCCGGCCGCGGCCGCGGCGGCCAGGACGGCGAGGGGCATGACCGCCATCTTGATGCCGAGGCACCAGAGGGCGGCCTGGCGGCTGTGGGCGGCGGGGGCCAGCCGGAACCGCAGGCCGACGGTCAGCATGGCCAGCGGTGCGACGAGGCGCCCGATGTCGCCGAGGAGGTCGTCGACTCCCTGCGGCACCGGCGCCGCCCGGAGCACGAAGCTGCCCACGACGGCGAGGAACGGGGGGAACCGCACCAGCCGCCCGAGCACGACCCGCCAGCCGCCTTCGCCGTGGCCCCAGTGGGCGGCCACGATCGAGCCGTAGACGGCCAGCCCGAAGAAGCTGCCGAGCTGGTCGAAGGCCAGGGCCCGGGTGAGCTCCGCCTTCCCGAGCAGCGACTCGACCATGGCCAGGCCGAGGAACGTGGTGTTGCCCAGCGGCGTCACGAGCATCAGCGCCCCCGTCGTGGCTCGGCTCCAGGCGAAGCGACGGGAGGCGATCAGCACGATGGCCACCGCCAGGGCGCCGCTGCCCCAGGCCGCCCCCACGGGGACCACGAGGTCGCCGCCGAGCTCGAGGTCGGGGAGCTTGGCCAGGATCAGGGCGGGCAGCGTCACGCCGATGACGGCCGTGTCGAGCGGGCCGATGAGCCGCTTCGCGGTGGGGACCAGCCGCTGGAGGACGAGGCCGGCGCCGAAGCAGGCGAGGACGAAGGCCAGCACCGCTACGAGGGGGGACGGGGGTCGAGGCGGGGGGCGAGGGCGGCCACGAGGTCGACCACCTCCACGGCGCAGGCGGCGAACACCTCGGCGTCACCGCCACCGGGGTCGACGACCTCCTCCCAGTCCTCGAGGGCGACCTCGGCCAGCCCGAGGCGGGCCACCCGCTCCGGGAGCGGCGTGCCGTCGGGGGAGAGGTCGCGCACGAGGCGGCGCAGCGTGGCCGTTCGGGCGGCCGCCTCGGGGTGGGTGCGGCGGACCCAGTGGACGTGCTCGGGGGCGAGGCCGACGACGATGGCGGCGTGGGCGAGGGCGGCGGCGTCGGCCTGCCGGCTGCGGTGCTCGGGCGCGGCCAGGCCGACCGCTTCGAGGGCGGAGCGGGTGCGCCAGCTCATCGGCTGGCCCTCGACGACGAGCGTGCCGGCGGTGCTGACGTGCCAGTGGGGGAGGTGGGCGGCCAGCGCAGCGCCGGCCATCACCGACCGGGCGGCGTTGCCGGTGCAGAGGAACAGGATCGGGTGGCTCACCAGCGCAGGCGGGCTCGGATGGGCAGGTGGTCCGAGCCGAGGTGCGGGCCGACCTGGCTCGACACCGCGGCCACCGAGTCCGTCACCAGCAGGTGGTCGATCTGGCTGTGGGCGCGGTGCGACGGCCACGTCTTGCCCTTGACCACCCGCCGCCACCCCTTGGGCACCATGCGGTCGATGGTCCAGCCCCACATGTTCATGTCGCCGATCAGGGCGCCCGGCTGGTCAGCGGGGGGCAGCGTGCGCCGCAGACCTCGGGTCGTGAGGTGGGCCCCGTACTCGAGGTGGGGGAGGTGGGTGCCGCGGACGTGCAGCGTGGCGCCGTCCACCTCGACCTCGACGGCCAGGACGGCTCGATCGACGGGGTCGAGCGGCAGGTGGGGGAGGGGGATGACCGACGCCGCCGGCACCGGCACCCGGGTCAGCGCGGCGAGGTGCCAACTGCCCTCGCCGCCCCGGTGGGTGGCCCGGCCGACGACCCTGGGGTGGGGGTGCGGCGTGCACCGGGCGAGGGCGGTGTCGCAGGCCACGACCATGCCGAGGGCGTCGGCGATGCGCTGGTGGTCGGCGATCCCGTCGTCCGGCGCGTACGACTCCTGGATGATGAGGACGTCGGCGTCGAGCTGGCGCGCGGCCGCGACGATGTCGAAGCGCGGGAAGTCGAGCCCGCGCGGGCCGCGCCCCCAGTGGATGTTGTAGGAGGCCAGCGTGAGCTCAGGCATCGGCGGGGTCCGACCCGGGGTCGAGCCCCTCGAGCGAGGCCAGGCAGGCGGGGAGGTCGCGGATCGAGGCCAGCACGGGGAACCCGTCGTCGGGTCCGTCCTCCACGTGCTCGAGGGCCCAGGTGACGTGGTAGGGGACGTGCACAGCCCGGCCGCCGATGGCGAGCACCGGCAGCACGTCGCTGCGCACCGAGTTGCCGACCATCACGAAGCCGCCCGGGTCGATCCCCCCGCGCTGCAGGATGCGCTGGTAGCTCGCCTCGTCCTTCTCGGACACGATCTCCACCTGCCAGAGCAGCTCGGCCAGCCCGGAGCGGGCCACCTTCGACTCCTGGTGGAGCAGGTCGCCCTTGGTGATCACCATCACCCGGTAGCGGTCGGTCAGCTCGTCGACGACCTCGGCCACGCCGTCGAGGAGGGTCACCGGGTGGTCGAGGAGCAGCTTGCCGAGATCGAGCACGGACTGCAGGTGGGCGGCCGGGATCTCGCCCTTGGTCACCTCGATGGCCGTCTCGACGAGCGAGAGCGTGAAGGCCTTCACCCCGTAGCCGAAGGTGGGGAGGTTGCGCCGCTCCACCTCGAGCAGCACGGCGTCGAGGTGGGCCTCGTCCACCTCGACGTAGGGGGCCACGAGCTCGCGGAAGGCCGCTTGGGTGTCGACGAAGAGCTGTTCGCTGTGCCAGAGCGTGTCGTCGCCGTCGAGGGCGATGACCTCGATCACCGGGGGCCGCCGCTCACCCGGGGTGGGCGGCGGTCCAGGCCGCCGCCTGACGGCCGAGCTCGGTGGACGGTGGGCCGTCGACGAAGGGCCACAGCTCGGCGGAGATCCGGCGCCAGTTGGCCGTCGCCCCGAGCTGCCCGAAGATCGCGTACAGCCCCAGGTTGATGCGCTGGATGATGACGAACGACGGGGGCACGTTGGCCGCCTTCATGATCGGGCCGTGGGGCCCGTTGGTGTCAAAGAACCGCCGGACCGTCTCCGAGGCGTACTCGGGCGTGATCGTGGCCACCTCGTCGCGCAGCACGAAGTCGTAGAAGTGCCCGAAGTAGTCCTCCACCTCGGCGTCGGTGAACGGCAGCCCGGGCTGGAGCAGCCCGATCTCCTCGACGGTGCGGCGGTAGCCGGCGATGTCGCGGTCGATGACCATCGCCGTGATCATCTCCTCGAGGACCTTGATTTCCTCCGGGGCGAAGCGCTTGACGAGCCCGAAGTCGAGGAACGTCACCTGGCCCCCGGGGCGGAACAGGTAGTTGCCGGGGTGCGGGTCGCCGTTGAAGGCGTGCAGGCGGTAGAGGCTGCCGAACACGAAGCGGAAGATGGACTCGGCGGCCAGGTCCCGCTCCTCCTGGCTCCACCGCTCCACCTCCTCGAAGCGCACGCCTTCGGCCAGCTCGGTGGTCAGCACCCGTTCGGTGCACAGCGGGGTGACGACCTCCGGCACGTGGATGAAGGGATGGCCGCGGTAGAAGTCGGCGAAGAGACGCTGGTTGTCGGCCTCGAGCCGGTAGTCGAGCTCCTCCACCAGGCGCTCCCGCAGCTCGGCCACGAGCGGCTCGGGCTCGAGCCCGGGGAAGAGCATCCCGATGGCGGCGAAGAGCAGGCCGGCGTTGTCGAGGTCGGAGCGGATGGCGTCCCCGACGCCCGGGTACTGCACCTTCACGGCCACGGCCTTGCCGGTGTGGGTGATGGCCCGGTGCACCTGGCCGATCGACGCCGACGCGATGGGCTCCGGGTCCCACTCCGCGAAGAGGTCCTCGGGGGCGGAGCCCAACTCCTCCCGCACGACCTGGGCGGCCAGCTCGGCGCTCATGGGTGGGGCGTTGGACTGGAGCTCGGCCAGGGCCTCGCGCACGTGCTCGGGCAGCCCCTGGTCGAGGTAGCTGGCCATCTGGCCGAGCTTCATCATGGCGCCCTTCATGTTGCCGAGGGCCTCGGTGATGGCCTCGGCCGTCTTCAGCTCGAACTGGTGGTCCAGCTCGGCGTGCCGGTCGGCCGAGGCGAACACCTTGCGGGCGCGGTGGAGGGCGTACTGGCCCCCCGCCTTGGCGCCCACCCCCGCCATGGCGGCGCTGCGGGCGCCGCGCGACGTGAGGTCGATCGGGCCGGCCGGTGCCTCCGGCCCGCCCTCGACCGTCCGCCGGGCCTGCTGCAGGGCCAGCACGGCGCCGGCAACGGCCGCGCCGAGCCCCAGCCGCTTCCCTACGGTCACCCAGCGACGCGCCATGGTCTGAGCGTAGGTCGGGGTGGGTTGCCGGACGCCAGCGGGCCGGCCGGTACCGTCGCGCCCGATGAGCGACATCGATTCGAT
The DNA here is from genome assembly GCA_036275535.1 of Acidimicrobiales bacterium. GTDB lineage: Bacteria > Actinomycetota > Acidimicrobiia > Acidimicrobiales > VFJN01 > VFJN01. Next base: position 12,968 of record DASUDP010000136.1, read on the forward strand.
CAACCTGGCCCTGCTGATCTTCCGCTGTGCCATTGGGGCCGTGATGCTGGCCCACGGGATCAACCACATCTTCGGGGGCGGCAAGATCGCCGGCACCGGCCGCTGGTTCGAGAGCCTCGGCATGAAGCCCGGCCCGCTCCACGCCTGGCTGGCCAGCCTCACCGAGATCGCCGGCGGGGCCCTGCTCGTCGTCGGCTTCCTCATGCCGCTGGCCGGGGCCGCCGTCATCGGGGTGATGCTCGTCGCCTGGATCACCAATCACCGGGGCAACGGCTTCTTCATCTTCCGTCCCGGCGAGGGCTGGGAGTACGTGATGACCCTCACCTTCGCCGGCCTGCTGCTGGCCGTGGTGGGGGCAGGGGAGTGGTCCCTCGACCATGCCTTCGACCTGAGCGACGACCTCGTCGGCGGCACCGGCCTGCTCGTGGCCCTCGTCGCCGGCGTCGGCGGCGCGCTGACCCTCCTCGCCGGCTTCTGGCGCCCCGCCCCCAAGACATCCGACTGACCGCACCAACCAAGGTCTGTGGACGCTGACGCACGCATGCCGTGCGCAGGCGTCCACAGACGTTGGGGGGTTGGTCCTACGCTCCGCCGCCATGCAGCTGCGGATCGAACGGGTCGACGTGCAGGCCGGCGATGCCGCGGCGATCGCTGTGGAGTGGTCCAGTACCGATGACCGCATCAGCTGGAGCCTCACCAACGTCGGATCGACGCTGGTCGCCGTCGAGGCCGTGGCGCTGGTGGCCCGGCTGGAGCCGGCGGTGGAGCCGCTGCAGGTCCTGCGCCACGGCTACCAGTCCTGGTCCGCCACCGGGGTGGCCACCTTCCGCGTCGACCAGGACCCGTCACGCCCCGCTGGCGTCCCCTCCCTCGTGCGGGGGATGCACCACGCCGACAGCGGGGTGTCCGAGCCCGACGAGCTCCGCAGCGAGCTCGTCACCGCCCTGCGGGATGCCACCGGTGCGGTGCTGGTGGCCGGGTTCCTCGGCGGGACGGAGCACGACGGCACGTTCCGGGTGCGGCCGGCCCGTGACGGCTCCACCGCCATCGAGGTGTGGATTGAGGCCCACCTCGGGGGCGCCCTCTTGGGCGTCGACGAGCGGCGGGAGCTCCACGACGTGTGGATGGGCCACGACGAGCACCACCCCGGGGCCCTCCTCTGCGCCTGGGCCGACGAGCTGGGCGCCGCCCAGCAGGCCCGCACCGACGCCGGCTACCAGGTCGGCTGGTGCTCCTGGTACCACTACTTCCACGACGTGACCGAGGCCGATCTCCGGGCCAACCTGGCGCACGCCGCCGACTGGCCCTTCGACGTGTTCCAGCTCGACGACGGCTTCCAGGCCGACATCGGCGACTGGCTGATCACCAACGAACGGTTCCCGACGCCCCTCGACGGGCTGGCCGCCGCCATCGCCGCCGAGGGCCGCGTCCCCGGGATCTGGCTGGCTCCGTTCCTGGCCGGACCCGGGTCCGCCCTCGCTGTTGACCACCCCACCTGGACGGCCCGTCACCGGACGGGCGACGCACCGCTGGTCGGCATGGTCAACCCGGGCTGGGGAGGGATCGTCCACACGCTCGACACCACAGACCCCGAGGTGCTCGACCACCTCGAGTCGGTGGCCCGGTCGCTCGCCGAGGCGGGCTTTTCGTACCTGAAGCTCGACTTCACCTACGCCCCCTCGCTGCCCGGCGTGTATGCCGACCCCTCGCGCACCCCGGCCCAGCGGGTGCGGGCCGGGTTCGAGGCCATCCGGCGGGGCGCGGGCCCCGACGCCTTCCTCCTCGGGTGCGGCGCCCCGCTGGGCCCCGCCGTGGGTCTCGTCGACGGGATGCGGATCGGCCCCGACGTCGCCCCGTGGTGGCACCCGAACACCGAGGGCTGGCACCCGCCCGGCCACGAGGACGGCGAGCCGGCGACGGTCAACGCGTGGCGCAACACCCTCAGCCGCTCCTTCCTGCACCGGCGCCTCTGGCTGAACGACCCGGACTGCCTGATGCTGCGCACCGAGCGCACCCAGCTCAGCGAGGACCAGGTGCGGGCCTGGGCGCTGGCCGTCGCCGCCTCGGGCGGCATGGCCCTCGTGTCCGACGACCTCGCCCTCCTCGACGGCGACGCCCGGACCCTGCTCGACGACGTCCTCGCGGTGGGCCGCGCCGTCGACGCCGCCGCCCGGCGGGGCGACGGACCCCGCTGCGAGGACCTCCTGGAGGTCGACCCGCCGACGCGCCTGCTCGCCCCGGGATACGAGCTCGTCGGCGACCCCGCCCACGGCACCGCCTACCTGCAGGCCCGGCTCGGCTGACCTCGAAACGGCGTTCGGGCCGGCCCGGCCCACCTGCCAGGATCCTGCGGTGACCCGCCTCCGATGGGCGCCCCCGACGCGAGCCGACGACACCGACTGGGCGCGGCTCCTGGCCGCCATCGAGGAGGCCGACCGCCACGGCGAGACCTACGGCCAGGAGGAGATCGACGACGAGTGGGCATCGGTGTGGGCCCACCCCGACACGGACGCGCTCTTCGGTTGGGACGGCCCGGAGCTCGTGGCCTTCGGGTGGCTCCAGACCCAGGTCGGCCAGGCCAAGGGGCACCGCATCGAGTGCTGGGGCGGCGTCCACCCGGGCCGCCGGGGCGAGGGGATCGGCCGTCAGGTGCTGGCCTGGCAGCTGGCCCGGGCGCAGGAGGTGGCGGCGGCGCTCGACCCGGGCGTGGAGACGAGCATCCGGCTCACCGCGATGGACCACCAGGCCGACCTCCTCGACCTGGCCGGCCGGTTCGGCTTCGCTCCGGTGCGCCGGTTCCTCGAGATGGCCCGTCCCACCGAGCGGCCCCTCGATCCCGCGCCGCCCGTGGAGGGGCTCGAGCTCCACGCCTGGGACCCGACCTGGGACAAGGCTGCTCGGGCGGCCCACGCCGACTCGTTCCGCGACCACTGGGGGAGCGAGCCTCGCAGCGCCGAGGAGTGGCGCCAGTGGTACACGGGCCACCGGGGCTTCCGGCCGGACCTGTCGGCGGTGGCGGTGGACGGCACCGGGGAGGTGGCGGCCTTCGTGCTCTGCGCGGCGTACCCGCTCGACTGGGAGGCGGGGGCGGCCCCCGTCGAGGCCTGGATCACCACGGTGGGCACCCGGCGGTCGTGGCGGGGGCGCGGCGCCGCCCGGTGGGTGCTCTCCCACGTGCTCGACGAGGTGGCGGCGAGCGACACCGGCTTCGAACGGTCGATCCTCGGGGTCGACGCCGACAACCCCACCGGCGCCCGGTGCCTCTACGCCTCGCTCGGCTTCGAGCCGGTCCGCACCGTGCTCACCCTGGGCTGGTCGCCGTCGCAGGACGAGCTGCCCGCTTGACCGAAGTCTGAATATCATTCAGACTTTGAGCATGGTTCAGAAATCGACGAGTGGCGGCCCGCAGGTGAGCCGCGCGCCGGCGCCGTCGGGGCGGCGGGAGCGCAACCGCCTGGCCCGCCATCGGGCGTTCCTCGACGCGGCGCTGCGGATCGCCACCGACGAGGGGCTGCACGGGTTGACGATGCAGCGCCTGGCCGACGAGGTCGACGCCGCCGTCGGCACCGTCTACACGTACTTCCCCTCCAAGGGGGCCCTCGTGGCCGAGGTCCAGCGGGAGGCGGTGGAGCGGCTCATGGCCAGCTACCTCCAGCTGCGCCCGCTGATCGAGGAGCGCACCGCCGACCTGGCGCCCGAGGTGGCGGCACTGGCCCACCTCGTGGGCTTCGCCCGCTTCTGCATCGAGAGCGTCGACACGCTCCCGCAGGAGCAGCGCCTCCTGCAGCAGCTCATGTACGACGCCGACCAGGTCGTCCCCACCGAGGAGGGAGCGCGGGTGCTGTCCGCGGTGCTGCGCCTGCTGGACCTGGCTCGGCAGCGGTTCGCCGCCGCCGTCGAGGTCGGGGCCCTGCAGCCGGCTGATCCGATGGACCGAACCGTCGTCCTGGCCTCGGCCCTGAACGGCGTGCTGCAGGTCGGCAAGCTGGCCCGCTGGGACGCCGAGCTGCTCGACGGCGTGCGCCTGGCCCGGCTCCTCATCGACGACCTCCTCCTCGGGTGGGGGGCCGGCCTCTCGGAGCTGGCCGGTGCCCACGCGGCCATCGACCGCATCGCCCGACGGCAGCCGTTGGCCCGACCCGTCGACGGGGGAGCGGTCCGATGACCGCCCTCGTCGCGCTGGCCGCGCTCGCCCTCGTCCTGCTCGGCATGGCCGCCTGGAGCTTCGCCGAGTACCTCATGCACCGGTTCGCCATGCACACCGCGCGGGGCCGGGGCCTCGCGTCGCGGGAGCACCTCCGGCACCACGCCGAGCGCGACTCCGTGCTCGAGTCCTGGTACTACGCCTGGACCGGCGTGGTGCTGGTCGGCCTCGGGATGGGATCGCTCGCGGCCCGGGGGCTGGGCCCGGTGGGTTGGGCCCTGGGGGCGGGCTGGGTGGCGGCCTACGGCACCTACGACTGGATCCACTGGCGGGCCCACCGCCGCCCCATCGCCAACCCCTACGAGCGCTTCGTGCGCCGCCACCACTTCCACCACCACTTCCACCACCACTTCGGGCACCCGCTGGCCAACCACGGTGTCACCACGCCGTTCTGGGACATGGTCTTCGGGACCTACGAGCGGGTCGACGGGCCGCTGCGGGTGCCCCGCCGCCTGGCCATGGTCTGGCTCGTCGACGAGGCGGGCGAGGTCCGGCCCGAGTACGCGCCGGACTGGGTGCTGGCCGGTTCGCAGCCGTGGGACGAGGCCCAGGCCGTGATCGACCACGAGCGGGCCTTCGCCAACCTCGCCCCCACCATCTGAGCGCCGGGCTGACCGGGGGTCCGACGGGGCCTACAGCGCCAGCAGCACCGCCGCGGGGACGGCCAGCACCATCCCGGCCCGCTGCACCGGGGAGAAGCGCTCCCGGAGCACGAGCCAGGCCAGCACCACCGTCGCCACCGGGTACAGGGAGGACAGCACGGTGCCCACCGTGAGGAGCCCGTCCCGGATGGCGAGCAGGTAGAGCGCGTTGCCGGCCCCGTCGAACACGCCCGCTCCGGCCGTGGCCCAGCCAGCGCGCCCCCGTGGCCGCGGAGCGGCCATCCGCCCACCGGCCACCAGCGCCGCCACGAGGGCGAGCGAGGCCAGGCGGGCGGCGAGGAGCGGCCACAGGCCGGAGTCGTCGTCGGTGAGGGAGATCCCGACGAAGAAGCACCCGAAGAGCAGGCCGGCCCCCAGGGCCAGGGTCACGCCCCGCCGGTCGGCCGGTCGCAGGCTCCCCCCGCCCTCGGCGGACACGAGCACCACGGCGCCCACCGCCACCACCATGCCGACACCGGCCCGCGCCCCTGGCCGCTCGCCCTGCACGAGCCCGACGGCCACCGGGACTGCGGCCGCCAGGAGGGCGGTCACGGGGGCGATGGCGCTCATCTGACCGATGGCGAGAGCCCGGTACAGCAGCGCGATGCCGCCCGCCCCGAGCATGCCCGCGCCTGCGCCGAGCAGGAGGTCCCGGGCGGTGACGGAGCCGCCGGTGGCGAGCGAGGCGACGAGCAGGAGCAGGCCGGAGAGCACGTACGACCAGGCCATCACCGCCGTGGCCGAGCCTCGCCGCGTGGCCATCCCCCCGAGGAAGTCACCGCTGCCGAAGGACAGGGCAGAGGCGAGGGCGAGGAGGACGGGCACCGCTCGCACGTCTAGCACCGACGCTGGGTCCGGCCCGTCTGGCACCCTGGCGGGGTGGACGACATCGTGACGGGCTCGGACGGGATCGGGCGCTGCTGGTGGTGCGGGGACGACCCCCTCTACGTCGCGTACCACGACGACGAGTGGGGCCGGCCGCTGCGCGACGATCGCTCCCTCTACGAGAAGCTCTGCCTGGAGGGCTTCCAGTCCGGCCTGTCCTGGATCACGATCCTGCGCAAGCGGGAGGCCT
>DASUDP010000137.1:0-9235 GCA_036275535.1 Acidimicrobiales bacterium
GGCCGAGGAGTTCGCCGACCGGTACGCGGAGTACCTGCCCGGCCGCTGATCCGTGACTCGGATCTCTGGACTGTGGCGAATGGATGCCTTCTTCGACGCCCATCCACCGGTCGACCACAACACGCGGGTGCTCGTGGCGACGTGGGTGATGGGCCTGCTGTCCGATCCGACACCAACCGACGCTGTGGAAGCGACGCACCCGGTGCATGGAACGGTGTACCGGGCCATCGTCGGCGGTACCGACGTCGAGATCACCTACCGACTGCTGGCGACCGGGTCGCCGAGGCTGCTCGAGGTGCGCCGAGCCCGCTGACAAAGGGCACGTAGGGGGCACGCCCCTCCCCCGCAGCGCTGTGACCAGCGCAAACGCCGCTCGCGCAGCGACATGCAGAAGATCATGATGGCGGTGCTGCAGGCCCTCCAGGACGAGCAGGTGCGAGCCCAGGAGAAGGCCGCCGACGCGGCCGGCTCACCGACCGGCTGACACTCGCCTCGCGGTCGTGGCGGCGACCTGGCAGGGTGAGGGCATGCGCTACAAGAAGCTCGGCTCCACCGGTCTCGACGTCTCGCCCATCTGCCTCGGTTGCATGAGCTTCGCCGACGCCAGCAAGGGCAACCACCCGTGGGCCCTCGACGAAGCGCAGAGCCGGGCGCTGCTGCAGGCGGCCCTGGACGCCGGCATCAACTTCTTCGACACCGCCAACGTGTACTCGGCGGGCACGAGCGAGGAGATCGTGGGGCGGTTCCTGAGGTCAGCCGACCGCGACGAGATCGTCCTGGCCACCAAGGTCCACGGCCCCATGCGCAAGGGCCCGAACGGGCGGGGCCTGTCCCGCAAGGCGATCATGAGCGAGATCGACAACAGCCTGCGCCGCCTGGGCACCGACTACGTCGACCTCTACCAGATCCACCGGTGGGACGCCCGCACACCGATCGAGGAGACCATGGAGGCGCTCCACGACGTCGTGAAGGCCGGCAAGGCCCGCTACATCGGTGCCTCCTCGATGTGGGCCTGGCAGTTCGCCAAGGCCCAGCACGTGGCCGACGTGAACGGCTGGACCCGCTTCGCCACGATGCAGGACCACTACAACCTCATGTACCGGGAGGAGGAGCGGGAGATGCTGCCGCTGTGCCTTGACCAGGGCGTCGGCGTCATCCCCTGGAGCCCCCTGGCCCGTGGCCGGCTCACCCGGGACTGGGACGAGCAGACGGCTCGCAGCGAGACCGACGAGTTCGGCAAGGCGCTGTACCGGGACGAGGACCGCACGATCGTCGAGCGGGTGGCGGAGGTGGCGGCCGAGCGAGGCGTCCCCCGGGCCCAGGTCGCCCTCGCCTGGGTGTCCCGGCACCCGGCGGTCACGGCCCCCATCGTCGGCGTCACCAAGCGGTCCCACCTCGACGACGCGATCGCCTCGCTGGACATCACGCTGACCGACGACGAGGTGGCCCGCCTCGAGGAGCCCTACCGCCCCCACGAGGTCTCGGGCCACCTCTGACCCCATCCGCATCGCGGCCGCGGCCCATGGGGCCGGCGTCGGGCCCACCGTCACGATCGGCACGAGCTTCGGCTGCCCGTACGGGGCGAGATGGCCACCGAGCGCGTGATCGGCGTGGCCGAGCTAGCTGCCAGTGCCGGTGCCTCCTACGCCGCGGTGCAGTGCGGGGTGCGGGCCCTCGACGCCAGCCTGGGCGGGATCAAGGGCTGCCCGTTCGCTCCCAACGCCACCGGCAACATCCCCACCGAGGACCTGGCCTACCTCTTGGAGCGCATGGGCATCGACACCGGTCTCGACCTGGCGGCCCTCACCGAGAGCGGGCCTGGATCGAGGCCCAGCTCGGCAAGGCGGTCCCGGGGCTCTTGGCCAAAGCCGGCCTCTTCCCCGGGGATCGCGTCAGAGGTTGAGGGCTTCGGGCACGACGAGGCCCGTGGCACTGGGGATCCCGATGGACTGCGAGATCCCCAGACCGCCGATGCGGTAGAGCCCGCGCTCGACGACCACGGCGCCGCTGGCCGTCACCACCACCGGAAGGTCGGCCCGGTCGATGTGGTCGCCGAGGCGGATCACCGCCCGCCCGCCGGGAGCGAGGGTCTGGTCCTGCAGGCCCTCGATGGCGATGGTCTGGCCTCCGGAGAACCCCGCGACGTCGTAGGAGACCTCCTCGTCGTTCGACAGGTTGAGAAGGACGAGCACCTCGTCACGCCCATCGGCTGTGGAGGGCCCGCCCGACGGGAAGTACCAGGTGCGGCCGCCGAAGGGCGACCCCGTGGTGCTCGTGATGCCCTTGTTGGCGGCCGGCTCGTTGGCCGCGTTCACCCGCTCGGCGGCCACCGGGACGCCGTTGAGCGAGCGCACGATGAGGGCATGGCCGACCCCAGGAGGCACGCGGTCCTCGGCGTGGACGTCGACGGTCGAGTACCGGCCGGGAGGGATGGTCAGCTCGAAGGGCTCCGGCGGACCGGCCTCGCCGGGGTCGTCCAGACGAGCGTCCACCTCGACCTCGGCGACCTCCTCGGTGGGGTTGAAGACCACCACCTGCTCGAGCAGGCCGTCACCGGTCTGCCCGGCGGGGAACACCCAGGTCTCCGCCGGCGTGGGCACGCCCAGCCCGAGGGTCATGCCGGTGCGGCCGTCCGTGCCGTCGAAGGTCTGGATCCGGTCGATGACGAGACGGCCGTGCCGGACCTGGATGTCGGCGGAGACCTGAGCCCGGCGGGCGTCCTGGTCGACCCAGGCGCCCACCACGCTGCGCCCGGGCACGATGAACCCCTCGAAGCGGGCCGGCTGGCGGACGCCCTCGTCGGTGGCGAAGGTGATGTCGACGGTGGCGTCGTCGGGGAAGGGGTTCATGAAGACGAGGAGCTCGCGGTTGCCGCGGGTGGTGACGCCCCACGGGAACGACCACGACGACGAGGCGGTCGTGCTGCAGGGAGCGGTGGCCCGTCCGAGGTCCCCGGTGATGTGGTGCTCGACCGACACGTCGCCCCCGTCCACCTCGACGACGGCCCCCGCCAGCGGCGCCTGGACGAGGTCGGCCAGGCGGACCTCGACGCGGCTCTGGGCCGGCAGGTCGACCGCCTTCTGGGTGGGCGGCGGCGCCTCGGTGGTGGACGTGGGCGGTGCGGTGGTGGTGGTCGTCGGCGGTGCGGTCGTGGTGGTGGTCCCCGCGCCCTCGACGGGAGCGGCGTCCTCGACCGGGGCGGCGGCCTCGGTGATGGGGCCGGTGAGCACCGTCAGCACGGCCGTGCGGGGCCGGTCGGTGGGGTTGGCGATGACGACCACGTGGTCCCCCAGCCCGCCCTCGGCGGCGGTGCCGCCGGCGCAGTACCACGTCGAGGACAGGGTGGGCTCGGCGCGGGCGGTCGGCAGGGCCACGCCGGCCTGGAGCGCCGGTGCGAGGTCGACCGGTTCCTCGGGCTCGCTGGCCTCGTAGAGGAGGCCAGCGGCGAGGAGGCCACCGAGGACGACCAACGGGGCGAGGCGGCCGGACCTCATCCCGTCCCCCCTACCCGGGGCGGGTTCAGTCGCGCCCGCACGACCGTGCGGATGAGCCAGAGCCAGGCCAGCGCCTGGGCGGCCAGCAGGAGGTAGCGGACGACCGACGTCTGGTAGTGCAGGGAGGCGTCGCCGTCGGCGGTGACGGTGAAGGCGTTGGCCCAGCCGAAGGGCTTCGTCTGGTTCATCCGCTCGCCGTCGACATCCAGGCGCCAGCGGGTCGAGTGGGCCGCCGAGAGGAAGACGGTGGTCCCCGCGGACACGGCGCCCGACCAGGAGTCCGGCCCGTTGGCGTCATCGAGGGCGGCCGGGGTGGCCGACAGGTCGAGGCGCACGGCAGGCGCGATGCCGCCCTCCTCCGGCAGGAGCGCAGGGTCGCTCACGGCGCCTCGCAGGGGTGCCGCCGCCTGGTTCCGGTACACCCGCAGGCCGGCGGGGAGGTCCAGCGGCTCGAGGTCGAGCTGGGCGTCGAGGGTGGCCGAGAGCCCGGCGGGCGCCGGGAGCGCGTCGGAGGCGAAGGGGGCCGGGGCCAGCCGCTCGGGGACGACGACGTAGCGGACCCCCATCGGGGCCAGGAGACGGCCCAGCCGGGACGTCTGGCCGCGGCGGGCCAGGTCGATGGCGTCGGCCAGCAGGCGGGTGCGGCCGTCGTCGGACCCGGCCCACAGGTCCTCGGCCTTCGGGGTGCCCTGGTCGGTGGTGGCGTAGGCCACGCCGTCCCCGAGCTCCCAGCTCCCCAGGGGGAGGGCCGCCGGGTCGCCGAGCCACAGGACGCGGAAGGGAGACCTGTCGTTCTCGGTGTCCAGGAACCGGAGGGCTCGGGAGTGGTCGCCCCGGGGCATCGACCAGCTGCCGTCGAAGGCGGCGCCCAGGATCGGGAGGGTGCCGAGGCCCACCGCGACGGCCGCCAGGCCGGCGGCCAGCTGGCGCCACCCGAACCGGTAGCCCGGCAGGTCGACCTGGAAGGCCACCACCCCCATCGCGGTGGCCAGGGCCAGGCCGGCGGCGGCGGGGGCTAGGAGGACGTCGGCCGGGGGGAGGGTCACGGGCAGGTCGCCCCGCTCGGCCAGCCAGGCCAGCCCCCACGACACCACGGCGAGGGTCCAGGCCCGGACGGCCCACCCGAGGCGCTCATCGCGCCCGATCAGCAGCGGCAGCACGGCCGGCACGATGATCACCCAGCCGAACGGGGCCGCCCCCACGGGACCGAGCTCGAAGCGCAGCAGCGACGCCAGATCGGCTCCGTGGCTGCCCGTCCCGGGCCCGGTGATGGCCGACAGCGGCGTGCCGGGGACGATCAGGTCGAGGCTCCAGGGCAGATGCAGCAGCACGGCCAGCAGCCCGGCCCCCAGCCCGGCCCCGAGGAGGCGAGCCGAGCCTGCCGTGCGGAAGACGAGCAGGGAGCCCAGCGCCAACGACACGGCGATCACGACCACGAGGACCACCGCCACCGGGAGGAGGGCGGCGACCAGCGCCGTCAGCAGGGCCAGGGCGAGGACGTGGTGGCGCACCTTGGGCGAGCCCGGGAGCCGGCCCGGCGCTCCGCCGACGGAGCCGAAGGGGGCCAGCCGGCTGCTGCGGGCCAGCAGCCCGATCATGAGGGGCACGGCGGCGTACAGGGCGAGCACCCCCCAGCGCCCGTTGGCCAGGGCGTTGTAGGGCACCGGGTTGGCGACGTAGACGAGCAGCGCCGCCACCTGGGCGTGGCGCGACCCGGTGGGAGCCGGGAGTCGGTAGGCGGCGATGGCCCCCAGCGGTAGGAGCCCCACCGTCAGGATCGTCCGCAGGAGCCCCATCGCGCCGCCGGCCACGAACCCGGCCCCGGCCAGGAGCCCGTAGGCGGTGGGGGCGGGCGACTCCGACCCGAGGCCGGCGTGGCGCCAGCCGCTCAGCCAGGAGCGGAGCAGGTCGACCGGGGACGAGGAGAACGGCACGAGCTCGCCGACCACCGGCACGCCGCGGGTGAGCAAGTGGCGGCTGCCGGCAGCCAGCACCAGCGCCACGACCCCCCAGATCACCAGCACGAGCTGGAGCGATCCCGCTTCGAAGGCACCGGCCAGGCCCCTCCCGCTGCGGGCCAGGCCGCGCAGGATGTCGTCGCCGCCCCCGATCTGGCCGCGCGTGAACTGGCGGAACCGGGCGCTGCCCCTCGTCATGAGGTGGCGGATGTCGCGGTCGGAGACGTGGCGGAAGCGGTGCACCTCCTTGCGGGCGTCGCGCAGCTCCCCCAGCCGCCGGAGGTTCCACAGCCAGCCCGCCACGAGGTCGCGGGCCTGGCCCCGGCGACCGACCAGCAGGGAGTAGACGAGCTCGGCCAGCTGGAGGACGACGAGCTTCGGCAGGGCCAGCACCAGCCCGACGCGGGAGTAGCTGCTGAGCAGCACCCGCAGGCGGTGGCGGGACTGGAGCCGGCGGCGGTCGTCGACGGGCCGGCGGACCGACAGCGCCTCGAGGTGCCGTACCCGAGCGCCCGGCGCCACGACCACGCGCGCCCCGGCGACGTGGGCGCGCCAGCAGAGGCTCACGTCGTCGATGAGGTAGTCGATCCCCTCGTCGAAGCCGCCGATCGACGTGAAGAGGTCGGCCCGGATGAGCGTGCAGGCCCCGGGGATGGAGAAGACGTCCCGGACGGCGTCGTGCTGCTCCTGGTCGAGCTCGCCTCGTTCCACCAGCGGCGAGGCGTAGCCCGCGTGGTCCATCCCCTCCCCCACCTGGAGCAGCCGGCGGGGCTCGTGCCAGTCGACGAGCTTCGGACCGACGATGCCGGCGTTGGAGCGGAAGGCCTCTTCGACCAGGATGCGCACGCTGTCGGGGGCGATCGCCACGTCGTCGTGGCACAGGAGGTAGAAGGCGGCCCCGTCGACGACCTCGAGGACCTCGTTGGCGGCCGCTCCGTAGCCGGGGTTCTCCTCCAAGCGGCGCACGAAGGCCCCCGGGGCGGCGTGCGCCACCCGGGTCTTGACGGGTTCGGCGCTGGCCGCGTCGACGACGAGGATGGACAGGTTCGGGTAGTCCTGGCCGGCCAGGGAGGCCATCGTCTCCTCGAACCAGGGGCCCGGATCGTGAGCCACCACCACGGCCACCACCGCCGGCGCCGGGGGCGCCCCAGCGGGCTGCTCGGGCGCGTCGGCGCCTGGGGTCGGGAGGTCCACGGTCGTTCGAGGGTAGCCGGACCCCTCTCACCCCCCGGCGCACCCTCCGGCCCTCGCGCGGCCTCCTGGCTGCTTGCTGCGGTTTGCGAGCGGGCCCTACGGTGACCGTCGTCCCGCCTCTCGGAGGAGCAGCCATGGCCCGCACGCCGGTCGACGACATCACCAACGTGGTCAAGGACGCCGCCTACGTGTCGGTGGGCCTCAGCGTGCTCGCCTTCCAGCGGCTCCAGGTGCGCCGCCAGGAGCTCCGCAAGGAGATCGCCAGCCGGGCCAAGGTCGTCGAAGAGCGCGTCGGCGCCCTCCTCGACCGCTGACCACCGCGCCGCGGTCGGTGCCGGCCCTGCGGGTGGCGGTCGACGCCACCTCGCTCTACGGCGCCCGGACGGGGATCGGCCGGTTCACCTCGTCGATCCTCGAGGCGCTGGCCGGCCAACCGAGCCTCGACCTTCGGGCCTTCGCCGTCACCTGGCGGGGCAACGAGGACCTCACGTCCCTGGTGCCAGCCGGCGTGCACCCCGTGCCGCGGCGCATGGCCGCCGCCCCGCTGCGCGCCCTGTGGCGGCGGACGGACCACCCTCGCATCGAGCGGTGGACCGGCCCGGTCGACGTCGTCCACGGCCCGAACTTCGTGGTCCCGCCGTCTCGGGCGGCCACCGTGGCCTCGGTACACGACCTGACCTTCCTGCACCACCCCGAGTTCTGCACCGCTGACGTGCTCCACTACCCGGGCCTCCTGCGTCGGGCGCTGGCCCGGGGGGCCTGGATCCACACGGACTCCGACTTCGTGCGCAACGAGGTGATCGAGCTCCTCGGCGCCGATCCGGAGCGGGTCGTGACGGTCCCCCTGGGGGTGTCCGCACCGCCGGCCGGCCGGGCGGCCACCGGCCGCTCCCTGGCCGGCTCCGACCGCTACCTCGTGGCGCTGGGGACGATCGAGCCCCGCAAGAACCTCCCGACGCTGGTCCGAGCCTTCGACCTGCTGGCCGCGGAAGACGCCGACCTGCGCCTCGTCGTCGCCGGGCCCGATGGCTGGGGGGTCGAGGCCTACGAGGCCGCCGTGGCCGCCTGCGCGCACGCAGACCGGGTCGTGCGGGTGGGGTTCGTCTCCGAGGAGGCCCGGGGGTCGCTCCTGGCCGGTGCGGCGGCCGTCGCCGTCCCCTCGCACTACGAGGGGTTCGGCCTGTCGGCCGCAGAGGCGATGGCGGCCGGGGTGCCCGTGGTGGCGTCGGACCGCGGGAGCCACCCCGAGGTCGTGGGCGACGCCGGCCTGCTGGTCCCGGCCGACGACGAGCACGCCCTGGCCGATGCCCTGCGCCGCGTGCTCACCGACGCCGCGCTCGACGCCGACCTGCGAGCCCGGGGGCCGGCCCGGGCGGCCCGCTTCACCTGGCCACGGACCGCCGAGGGCATCGCCGCCCTCTGGCGCCGGGCGGCCGGCGAGCACACGGGCGCTCACTAGGCTCGCCCGGCATGCCTGTCCTCGGTCCCGCCCGCTGATGCGCGCCCTCGTCACCGGTGGGCTCGGCTTCGTGGGCCGTCACCTCGTCGAGCACCTCGAGCGCTGCGGCGACGAGGTGACGACCGTCGACCGCCATGGCGACGTCGCGGTGGAGATCACCGACGCCGCCGCGGTGTCGGCCGCCATCGCGGCCGCGGCGCCGGAGGCCGTGTACCACCTGGCCGGGTGGGCCGACGTCGGCGCCTCGTGGTCCCACCCGGTCGAGGTGCTGCGCGTCAACGCCGAGGGGACGCTCAACGTCCTCCAGGCCTGCCGGGCGGCCGGGGTCGACCGGGTGCTGGCGGTGGCCAGCGCCGACGTCTACGGCCTGGTGTCCGAGGCCGACCTGCCGCTCACCGAGGACTCGCCGGTGCGGCCCACCAGCCCCTACGCCGCCTCAAAGGTGGCGGCCGACGCCCTCGCCCTGCAGGCCTTCCTGGGCTACGGCCTGGGCGTCATCCGGGTGCGGCCGTTCAACCATCTGGGCCCCGGCCAGTCCGAGGGCTTCGTGGCACCCGCCGTCGCCGCCCGCATCGCCCGGGCCGAGCGCGACGAGCACGACTCGATCGTCGTCGGCAACCTGACAGCACGTCGCGACTTCACCGACGTGCGCGACGTCGTGCGGGCCTACCGCCTCCTCATCGAGCACGGCGAACCCGGCGGGGTCTACAACGTCTGCAGCGGCACGGACACGCCCGTGCGAGACCTGGCCGAGCTGCTCGTCGGCCTGGCCACCCGCCCGATCGCCCTCGAGCCCGACCCGTCGCTCATGCGCCCCGTCGACCTGCCGGTCCTGCGGGGCGACGCGTCCAAGCTGACGGCCGCCACCGGTTGGCAGCCCCAGCTCTCTCTCGACCAGACCCTCTCCGACCTCCTCGACGACATGCGCCAGCGCGTCGCACGCGAGGTCGCCGACGACAGGAGCACCCGATGACCAAGCGCGCCCTCATCACCGGCATCACCGGCCAGGACGGCTCGTACCTGGCCGAGCTGCTGCTCGACAAGGGCTACGAGGTGGTCGGCATGGTGCGGCGCAGCAGCACCACCAACTTCGAGCGCATCGCCCACCTGCAGGACCGGCTGATCCTCGA
>DASUDP010000138.1:0-3343 GCA_036275535.1 Acidimicrobiales bacterium
CCTCGTCCTTCACGACGGTGCGCTCGTGGTTGACCCCCGCCTCGGCGTCGAAGGCGTCGTGGTCCTCGAGGTACCGCAGCATGAAGTAGGCGGAGAAGGCCGACACCGCCAGCACGCCACCGGGCCGGAGGGCTCGAGCCATGCCGGCCAGCACCACGCCGTCGCCGTCGAGCGGCGCTCCCGGGCCGCCGCTCAGCCCGAAAGCCCCCTGGCAGAGGGAGATCACCGCGTCGAACTCCCCGTCGAAGCGCAGGTCCCGTGCGTCGGCCCGCTGGAAGGTGGCGCCCGGGGGCGCACCCCTGGCGGCCAGGTCGACGAAGCGCTGGCTGATGTCGACGCCCACGACCTCCAGGCCCATGCGGGCCAGGGCGTGGGCGTGGCGGCCGGGGCCGCAGCCGACGTCGAGGAGGCGCATGCCCGGCACCAGCTGCAGAGCCTCAGCCAGGAAGCGGACCTCCTGGTCGGTGCCCTTGGTGAACGAGTAGCGCAGGTAGGCCGAGCCGAGGTGCTCAGCGACCGGTTCGAACCAGTGATCCGGCTCGGTCATCCCCGTACGGGCTCGCACTCCCACTGCGGTGGCCAGTAGCTCCAGTGCTTCCCCACCCCGTCGCCGCAGTCGTCGGCGGTGGAGGCGGCCAGGGCCAGGGAGTACATGAAGAAGGTGAGGAGGGCGACGACGATGACGAACCACGGTCCGCTCCCCCGCCGGTCGAACTTGTGCATCTTGGCCATGGCCCGCGCTACCCCTTCGCTGCTGCCCAGCTGCTCCCGACCGACAGGTTGACCGCTAGGGGCACCCGAAGCTCGGCTGCCCCGGCCATGACCTCGACGACGAGGTCACCCACGTGGTCTACCTCAGCGGGCGGCACTTCGAGGAGCACCTCGTCGTGGACCTGGAGGATGAGGCGGCTGTCGAGGGCCTCCTCGGCCAGCCGGGCGTCCAGGCGCACCAGCGCCACCTTGAAGATGTCAGCGGCCAGCCCCTGGATGCCGGCGTTCATCGCCTGGCGCTCCCCGGCCTGGCGGATGCGGAAGTTCGCCGAGGCCAGCTCCGGGATCTGGCGGCGACGGCCGAAGAGCGTCTCGGTGTAGCCCCTCTCGCGCGCCTCGGCCACCGTGCGCTCCATGTACGCCTTCACCGCGGGGAAGGCCACGAAGTAGGCGTCGAGGATCTGGGCGGCCTCGTCGGTCGGGATGTTGAGCCGCTGCCCGAGCCCGTAGGCCTCCATGCCGTAGGCGAGGCCGTAGGAGACCATCTTGGCCTTGGAGCGCATCTCGATCGTGACGTCCGCCGGATCGACACCGAACACCCGAGCCGCCGTCTCGTTGTGGATGTCACGCCCCGACTCGAAGCTGTCGATCAGGCCGGGGTCCTCGGCCAGGTGGGCGATGCAGCGCAGCTCGATCTGGTTGTAGTCGGCCACGAGGAGCTGGAAACCGGGGGCGGGGACGAAGGCCTTGCGGAACTCCCGCCCCAGCTCGGAGCGCACGGGGATGTTGTGGAGGTTCGGCTGGTCCGACGACAGCCGCCCGGTGCGGGCCACGGTCTGGTTGAACGTGGCGTGGATCCGACCGTCGGGACCGACCTCCTGGAGGAGCCCGTCGCCGTAGGTCGAGCGCAGCTTCTCCACCTCCCGGTAGGACAGCAGGTGCTCGATGATCGGGTGCTGGCCGACCAGCTTCTCGAGGCTGGCGGCGTCGGTGGAGTAGCCGGTCTTGGTCTTCTTCTGGGGGACGAGGCCGAGCTCGTCGAAGAGCACCTGGCGCAGCTGAGGCGTGGAGTTCACGTTGAAGTCGTGGCCGGCGTCGTCGACGATCGCCTGGCGGAGCCGGTCGCAGTCGGCCACGAGGCGGTCCCGCAGCCGCTCGAGCTCCGTGCGGTCGACGCCGACGCCGAGGTCCTCCATGCGGGCCAGGACGCCGACGAGCGGCACCTCGATCTCGTCGTTCAGCTTGCGGAGACCTCGTGCGTCGAGCGCGGCCAGCAGCGGCTCGACGAGGCGGTCGACGGCCAGGGCCCGGCGGGCGGCCAGGGTGGAGGCCGGGGTGCGGGTGCCGGCCAGGTCCAGCTGGCCCTCGGCGGCGGCGTCGCCTTCCGGGATCTTGGCGCCGGCGTAGCGGATGACCAGCTCCTCGAGGAGGTACCGGTTCTCGGCCGGGTCGATGAGGTAGGCCGCCAGCGCCGTGTCGAGAGCGAGGCTGCGCACGTCGACGTCCAGCCCGGTGAGGGCGCGGACCAGCGGCTTGGCCTGGTGGGCGGCCAGCCGCCGACCGTCGAGGGCGGTCAGCTCACCCAGCGCCCCGTGGACGTCGGGATCGGACAGCATCTCGCCCGGGACCCACAGGACGTCCCCGGACGGCCCGTCGACGACGAAGGCCAGGCCCTCGAGCTCGCTGCGGCCCACTGCGCCGGCCCACGCCGGGGCCACGGCCAGCGGCGTGCGGCCGGCGGCCAGGTCGATGATGGCGGCGGCGGCCGCTTCGGCCGTCGCGGCGACGTCGATCTCGGCCTCCAGGACGACCGACTCGCGCGAGGACGGCCCGAGGTCCGTGTCGATGGCGGCGGCGAGGCGATCGAACAGGGTGTTGAACTCGAGGAACTCGAACAGGCGGCGCACCTCCTCGACGTCGATTGCGCTGGTGTCGAAGTGGAGGTCGTCCAGGTGGAGGTCGAGGGGCACGTCGCGCACCAGGACCATGACCTCGGCGTGCTGACGGACGTTGGCCTCGTGGGCGCCCAGGTTCTCCCGCAGCTTCGGGGTCTGGTCGTCGAGGTGCTCGAAGATGCCGTCGATGCCGCCGTAGGTGTTGATGAGCTTGGCGGCGGTCTTCTCGCCCACCCCGGGGACGCCGGGGAGGTTGTCGGACGGGTCGCCGCGCAGGGCCGCGTACTGCGGGTACAGGGCGGGCGTCACCCCGGTGCGCTCCTCGATCCCCGCCTCGTCGTAGAGGGCGTAGTCGGACACGCCGCGCTTGTTGTAGAGGACCTTGACGTGCGGGTCCTCCACCAGCTGGTAGCTGTCGCGGTCGCCGGTGACGATGATCACGTCGTCGCCGCGGTCGCGGCCCTCGGTGGCGAGGGTGGCGATCACGTCGTCGGCCTCGAAGCCCGGGACCTCCACGATCGGGATCCCGAGCGACTCCACCACCTCGCGGACGAGGCCCATCTGCTGGCGCAGGATGTCGGGCGCCGCCTCCCGATTGGCCTTGTAGGTCTCGATCCGCTCGTGGCGGAACGTCGGCTCGGGGCGGTCGAAGGCCACCACGATCCCGTCGGGCTGGTGGTCCCGCAGGAGGTTCACCAGCATCGAGGTGAACCCGAACACCGCGTTGGTGACCTGCC
>DASUDP010000139.1:0-11607 GCA_036275535.1 Acidimicrobiales bacterium
CACCGCTACTGGCTGAAGCCGGGAGCCGACCTGAAGCGCCTGCCGAGCGAGTACTTCGCCGAGAACATCTACGTCACGTTCCAGGACGACTGGACCGCGTTCCGCTTCGCCGACGCCATGAACTGGAAGCGGCTGATGTGGGCCAACGACTTCCCGCACAGCGACTCCACCTGGCCGTGGTCCCAGGAGCTGCTCGACAAGCACACCGCCCAGCTGAGCGACGAGCAGACGAGGGCCATACTCAGCGAGAACGTCGCCGAGCTCTACAGCATCGACACGTCGGTGCTCACCACTACCGCCTGACGTGGCCACCCACGACCTCGTCATCCGGGGCGGTACGGTCGTCGACGGCACCGGCAGCGAGCCACGTTCGGCCGACGTCGCCGTCGACGGCGAGCGGATCGTGGCCGTCGGTCGGGTCGATGAGTCCGGCGCCCGGGAGATCGACGCCGACGGCGCGCTGGTGCTCCCTGGCTTCGTCGACATCCACGCCCACTACGACGGCCAGGCCACCTGGGACAACCACCTCGCGCCGTCCTCGTGGCAGGGCGTCACGACGGTGGTGATGGGCAACTGCGGCGTCGGCTTCGCCCCGGTGCGCCCCGCCGACCACCAGCGCCTCATCGAGCTCATGGAGGGTGTCGAGGACATCCCCGGCGCCGCCCTGCACGAGGGGCTGAGCTGGGAGTGGCAGTCCTTCGGCGAGTACCTCGACGCCGTCGACCGGATCCCCCATGACATCGACGTCGGCGCCCAGGTGCCCCACGGCGCAGTGCGGCTGCACGTCATGGGCGAGCGGGGCGCCCAGCGCGAGCCGGCCACCGCCGACGAGATCGGGCAGATGGCGGCGCTCGCAGCCGAGGGCGTGGCGGCGGGCGCGCTCGGGTTCACGACGTCGCGGACCATGAACCACCGCACCAGCCGGGGCGAGCCCACGCCCACGCTCACCGCGTCCGTGGACGAGCTGGTCGGCATCGCCCGCGGCCTCGGCGGGGTCGGGCGCGGCGTGCTGCAGGTCGTGTCGGATCACATGAACACCGACGAGGAGTTCGCCACCTTCCGGCGCATGGTCGCCGAGTCGGGTCGGCCGCTGTCGTTCTCGCTCGTCCAGAGCCCCTTCGACCCCGAGGGCTACCGCGAGGTGCTGGGGCGCATCGACGCGGCTCGGGCCGACGGCCTGGCCATCACCGCCCAGGTCGGCACCCGGGCCGTGGGCCTGCTGTTCGGGCTCCAGTGCACGCTCCACCCGTTCCTCAACAACCCGGTGTTCGCGGAGATCGCCTCCCTGCCCGTTCCCGAGCAGGCGCGGATCATGGCCGACGAGGGGTTCAAGGCCCGGCTGCTCGAGGCGGCCGGCGGCGACAAGGTCCGCAAGCTCGGCGGCGGTTTGATCGGCCGGTTCGAGGCCATGTACGAGCTGGAGGACCCGCCGAACTACGAGCCGGACCCGTCGCAGACCATCGCGGCGCGGGCGGCCAGGGAGGGGCGGGCGGTCGAGGACTTCGTCTACGACCTGATCGTCGCGGACCAGGGCCGGACCCTGCTGTACCTGCCGGCGCTCAACTTCGCCGGCGGGACCCTCGACGCCGTCGGTGAGATGCTCGCCCATCCCCACACGGTCCCCGGCCTCGGGGACGGCGGCGCCCACGTGGGCACGATCTGCGACGGCAGCTTCCCCACCACGCTGCTCACGCTGTGGGGCCGCGACCGCGACCATGGCCGGCTCGACCTGCCCTACCTGGTCCGCCAGCACTGCCGGGACACGGCCCGAACCGTCGGGCTCGAGGACCGGGGCGTGCTGGCCCCCGGCTACCGAGCCGACGTGAACGTGGTCGACTTCGAGAACCTCCGCGCCCGGCGGCCCGAGGTCCGCTACGACCTGCCCGCGGGCGGCAGACGCCTGCTGCAGCGAGCCGATGGCTACCTCCACACCGTGGTGGCCGGCATCGAGACCTACCGTGACGGCGAACCCACCGGGGCCCTGCCCGGCCGCCTGGTGCGCGGTCCGCAGCCGGCGCCCGCGCCGGCCTGACTCCCCACCCCTCGAAGGAGAGCCCCGTGCGAGACCTGCACGTCGCCGTCATCGGCGCCGGGATGGCCGGCATCGCCAGCGTGATCAAGCTGCGCGAGGCGGGCATCGACGACGTCACCGTGTTCGAGAAGGCCGAAGAGGTGGGCGGCACGTGGCGGGAGAACACCTACCCGGGCATCGCCTGCGACGTCCCCTCCCACCTGTACAGCTACTCCTTCGCCCCCAACCCGGACTGGACCCACACGTTCTCCCCCGGGGCCGAGATCCAGGAGTACTTCCGGGGGGTGGCCCGCCGGGAGGGGGTCTACGAGCACATCTGTTTCGGCGAGGAGGTCACCTCCCTCGCCTACGCCGACGGGCGGTGGACGCTGGAGACGCGCACCGGGTACTCGGACACCTTCGACGTGGTCATCGCCGCCACCGGCGTGCTCCACCACCCGAACATCCCCGACATCCCGGGCCTCGACACCTTCGAGGGCGCGGCCTTTCACAGCGCCCGCTGGGACCACACCGTGCCCGTTGACGGACGCCGCGTCGGTGTCATCGGCACCGGGTCCTCCGCAGTGCAGATCACCGGCGCCCTCGTCGACCGAGTCGGACACCTCGACCTGTTCCAGCGCACGCCGCAGTGGATCATGCCGGTCGACAACACCGCCTATGACGAGACCCAACGTCAGGCGTTCCGGAACGACCCGGCCCTCATGCGCCAGGCCCGCGAGGGGTTGAGCCAGGCCTTCGCCGACCACTTCGCCAACGCCGTGATCGACGCCGACTCGCCCGCCATGGCCGTCATCGAGGACGTGTGCCGGGCCCATCTCGAGACGGTGGCCGACCCGGTGCTGCGGGAGAAGCTGCGCCCCGACTACCGGGCCGCGTGCAAGCGCCTCATCGCCTCGGACAACTTCTACGACGCCATCCAGCGCCCCAACGCATCCTTGGTCACCGAGGCGATCGAGCGCATCGAACCGACCGGCGTGCGCACCGCGGACGGCGACCTCCACGAGCTCGACGTGCTCGTGCTGGCCACCGGCTTCCGGGTCGACCGCTTCCTGCGGCCCACGGAGGTACGGGGCCGCGAGGGTGTCCGCCTCGACGACGTGTGGGCGGCGCGGCCCAGCGCCCACCTGGCTCTGACCGTGCCCGGGTTCCCGAACCTGTTCCTGCTCAACGGCCCCAACGGCCCGGTCGGGAACTTCTCGCTGATCGACGTCGCCGAGCTCCAGCTCGGCTATGCCATCCAGCTGCTCGACCTCCTGCGGGCCGGCGCCGAGTCGGTGGAGCCAACGGCCGAGGCGGCCGAGGCGTTCGAGCAGGCCCGGGTCGAGGCGACGAAGAACACGGTCTGGGTCACGGGCTGTCGCAGCTGGTACCTCGACGACCGCGGCATCCCGTCGGCGTGGCCGTGGAGCATCGACCACTTCCGCGAGGTGATGCAGGCCCCCGATCTGTCCCAGTACCGGGTGACCGGTGCCGAGGTCGGCGCCGGCGCCTGAGCCGGAACGCCAGGGGACAGTGGTGACCGATGCGGGGGTCGTGGCCGACGGTGGGGTCGTTCTCGGCAGCACCGAGGTGCCCCGGGCCCGCCTGATCGACGACAGTCGGCGAGCAGCGGCTGGCCTCGCGTCGATGGGCATCGGTTCGGGAGACAGCGTCGCGGTCCTGCTTCGCAACGACGTCCCGTTCTTCACCGTCACCCTGGCGACCCGGACGCTCGGTGCCTACGCCGTGCCCATCAACTGGCACTGGCGGGCCGGCGAGATCGAGCACGTGCTCCTCGACTCCGGCGCCAAGGTGCTCGTCGTCCACGCCGACCTCCTGGATGAGGCTCGACGGGTCGTGCCCGACGGTGTCGAGGTGCTGGTCGCGCCCACGCCGCCGGCGCTCGCCGACGCCTTCGGCATCGACCCCGCCCGGTGCGTGGTGGCTGAAGGCGACATGGACTGGGACGCCTGGGTCGCCAGCTTCGAGCCGTGGACGCAGGCCCGGGCCGGGGCGGCGGTGAGCATGATCTACACCTCCGGCACCACCGGCAAGCCCAAGGGGGTGCGGCGGGCGCCGTTCACGGCCGAGCAGGCGGGGGCCCTCGCCGAGATCAACGAGCAGGTCCTGGGCATCGTCCCCCGCATGCGGACCCTCATCCCTGCCCCCATGTACCACTCCTTCGGCAACGCCTACGCGGTGGGTGCGCTGCTGGTCCGGGCGCACGTGGTGCTGCAGCCCCGCTTCGACCCCGAGCAGCTGCTCGCCCTCATCGACGCTCACCGCATCACCCGCCTGTTCATGGTGCCCACCATGTTCGTCCGGCTCCTGCAGCTGCCGGCCGACGTGCGCGACCGCTACGACGTCTCGTCGCTCGAGCACGTCGTCCACTCGGCGGCACCGTGCCCGCCGGAGGTGAAGCGGGCGATGATCGACTGGTGGGGGCCGATCATCACCGAGTTCTACGGTTCGACCGAGAGCGGGCCGGCCACCGCGTGCACCAGCGCCGAGTGGTTGGCCAAGCCGGGCACGGTAGGTCACCCGGTGGCGGGCAGTGAGGTGGTCATCCTCGGCCCCGACGAGCGGGCGCTGCCCCCGCGCGAGATCGGTGACATCTACACCCGGGTGCCGGCGTACGGGGACTTCACCTACCAGCGCCGGGAGGGGAGCCGCCGGGAGATCGACTGGAAGGGCTTCATCACCTCCGGCGACATCGGCTACCTGGACGAGGACGGGTGGCTGTTCATCAGCGACCGGCGCGCCGACCTCATCGTCAGCGGCGGCGTGAACGTCTACCCGGCCGAGGTCGAGGCCGAGCTCGTCACCATGCCCGGTGTCGTCGACGCCGCCGTCTTCGGCGTCGCCGACCCGGAGTACGGAGAAGCGGTGGTGGCCGCCGTCCAAGCCGAGCCGGGCTCCGGTGTCACGGCCGACGATGTTCGGGCCTTCCTGTCCGCCCGCATCGCCCGGTACAAGGTTCCTCGCCGGGTCGAGCTCGTCAACGAGTTGCCCCGCGAGGCCACCGGCAAGCTGTACCGGCGCAAGCTGCGGGACGCCTACCACCAGGCCGCCGACGGCGAGGCAACGAGGACCGGGCCGTGACCACCATGGACGCGCTCGTGCTCACCGGCCCCCGGCAGCTGGAGCGCCGCTCATTCGACCGGCCCGACCTCGGGGACGACGACGGGATCCTGCGGGTCGAGGCGTGCGGCCTGTGCGGCACGGACCACGAGCTGTGGACCGGCATGCTGCCGTCCCGGTACGAGTTCGTGCCCGGGCACGAGATCATCGGCGTCGTCGAGGAGCTGGGCCCGGTGGCCGAGCAGCGCTGGGGCGTGCGCGCCGGTGACCGGGTGGCGGTCGAGGTCTTCCAGCGTTGCGGCCGGTGTGCGCCGTGCCGGAGTGGTGACTACCGATGGTGCGAGCGCCACGGCCTGTCGGACCAGATCGGCAACATCGACGTGCAGCGAGCTCCCGGCATCTGGGGCGGGTACGGCACGCACCTGTACCTGCCGCCGGACGCCCTGCTGCTGCCGGTGCCCGACGGCCTGGACCCCGTGCTGGCCACCGTCTTCAACCCGCTGGGCGCCGGCTTGCGCTGGACGCAGGAGGTCGGCCAGGTCGGCCAGGGCGACGTGGTCGCCGTGCTCGGGCCGGGCATGCGGGGCCTGGCCAGCGCGGTGGCGGCCAAGGATGCCGGGGCGAGCTTCGTGCTCGTCACCGGGGCCGGCGAGCGTGACCGCCCGCGCCTGGAGCTGGCCCGGGCCTTCGGCGCCGACCTGGTGGTCGACGTGTTGGAGGAGGATCCGCGTGCGGCGCTCAAGCGGGCGGTCGGCGGCCTGGCCGACGTGGTTGTCGACGTCACCGCCAACGCGCCCGACGCTTTCGTCCAGGGCATGGGGCTCGCACGCCCCCGGGGGCGCATGGTCGTGGCCGGGACGCGTGGTCCGCGGGCCACGGTACCGATCAGCCCCGACCGGATTGTGTTCAAGGAGCTGACCATCGTCGGTGCAGTCGGGGTCGACGCCACCAACTACGAGCGCGCCCTGGCCATCATTGCCAGCGGCCGGTACCCCTTCGAGGAGATCGACCGGCAGGTCGCGGACCTCGGCGGCACCTCCGAGCTGCTCGGGGTCATGTCGGGGGAGCACGGTGGCGCCCGCCCCACGCACGGTGTCGTGGTGCCGTGACCGCGCTCGAGCACCTGGGCGTGACCCCCGACGGCACCGGCTGGCGGGTCTCGGCGCCGGAGTCGCTGCACGGCGCCTACGGCGGGGCTTTCGGCGGCTTCCTGGCCGCGATCACCGTGGCGGTGGCCCGGGAGGCAGCCCCCGGCCGGGTGCCGTTCGCGCTCGACTGCCAGTTCGTGCGGGGGCTTCGAGGGGTCCAGGCACCCGTGCGGGCCGACGTCGTCCGCCGGGGACGCTCCATGACCGTGGTGTCGGTGATCATCACCGAGGACGACGACGTGGCCACCCGGGCCACGGTGCTGCTCGCCGAGCCGTCGTCGCTCGACGACTGGCACGTCGCCGATCGGGGAGCCGCGCCGGCCGGCACCGCCGAGGCCAAGCCGTGGCGCCATCCACCCGGCCGCCGGGTCGGCATCATCGACACGCTCGCCCCCCGGGCCAACCGGGAGCCCGACGGGGGCATCGCCACGACCATCAACACGCCGTGGCCGGAGCCCGACTGCGATGCCGGCGCGGAGGTCGCCTGCATGGCCGCCGACCTGGCCACGGGCCCGCCGGTGGAGGCGTCCTTCGACGGCACCTGGCGTCCCCATCCCAACCCGGACCTGTCGCTGCGCTTCCTGCCCCGGCCGGTGACCGCCGCCGAGGTGACCGGCGTCGGCACCCTCGACGGCACCGCCGCCGGGGTGGCGATGATGAGCCTGGCCGTGTGGGCCGGCGGGCAGCGCCTGGCGGTCGGCATCTCCACCGCCCTGGTCTCCCCACCCCCGCAGCGGGACCGGGCGCCCGGCGGGCAGGGCACGTGACCGGCCCGCCTCCCGTGGTCGCCGACCCGGGCCGCCCCGAGCCGGTCGACGACGCCGCGTTGCACGACGCCATCGCCGTGGCCAACGTCCCCGTGCTGGCCGCGGTGCTGCACCACCTGACTGGCGACGACCGCTGGCTGGCCGAGCCGTACGCGCCGACCCGGGCCCGCGGCTTGAGCGACCACGACACCGGGGGCCTGCCCGAGGCGGTGCAGGCCGAGATCCGGGAGGTGGCCGAGCAGGCCGTGCGCGACTGGTCCCAGAGCACCCCGCCCGTGCTCGCCCACCCGTCCGCCGAGCGGTTCCAGCACATGCTGTCGGTGTGCGTCGCCGAGGACGTCCCCGCCGAGTACGCCCGTCTGATGCTGTTCGAGATGGGCTTCGATCCCTACGCCCCGCCGGCGCTGCCCGCTCCGGTCGGCGATGACGCTGAGGTCCTCATCGTCGGCGCCGGCGTCTCCGGTCTGGCGCTCGCCGTCCGCCTGGACCAGGCGGGCATCCCGTACACGATCGTGGAGAAGAACGACGACGTCGGCGGTACCTGGCTGGAGAACCGCTACCCCGGCGCCGGCGTCGACACGCCCAGCTACCTGTACTCGCTGTCCTTCTTCCCCCGGAACTGGTCGACGTACTACGGCAAGCGGGACGAGGTGCTCGGCTACCTGCGCGCTGTGGCCAACCACTTCGGCCTCCGCGACCGCATCCGGTTCCGGACCGAGGTGCGCCAGGCGGTGTGGGATGAGGGCTCCCAGCGCTGGCACGTAGAGCTCGACCACACCGACGGCACCTCCAAGCGCGTGGCGGCGCGCTACCTCGTCACCGCCGTCGGGCTGCTCAGCCGCCCCAAGCTGCCCGACATCCCGGGGATGGACCGCTTCGAGGGGCCGTTGTTCCACTCGGCCCGGTGGCCTGACGGGCTGGACCTGGCCGGCAAGCGGGTGGCCATCGTCGGCAGCGGGGCCAGCGCCATGCAGATCGTCCCCGCCATCGCCGCCCAGGCCGGGCACGTCACCATCTTCCAGCGCTCGCCTCAGTGGGTGGCACCGGCCGAGAACTACTTCCAGGCGGTCTCCCCGGAGATCCACTGGTTGGTCCGCCACGTGCCCTACTACCACCGGTGGTACCGGTTCCGGCTGGCCTGGCTGTTCAACGACCGGGTGTGGCCGTCCCTGCAGATCGACCCGGACTGGCCGCACCCGGAGCGGTCGTTGAACGCGGCCAACGACGGCCACCGAGCGTTCTTCACCGCCCACCTCCGGGCCGAGCTCGGCGACCGCGAGGACCTCGTCGAGAAGGCCTTGCCCACCTACCCGCCCTACGGCAAGCGGATCCTGCTCGACAACGGCTGGTACGCCGCCCTTCGCCGGCCCAACGTCGAGCTGGTCACGGAGGCGGTGTCCGAGGTCACCACCACGGGGGTCCGAACGTCCGCTGGCGGAGAGCACGAGGTGGACGTCGTGGTCCTGTGCACCGGCTTCGAGGCCCAGCGGCTGCTGCACCCCATGGACATCCGGGGTCGGGACGGGCGCTCGATCCGGGACGACTGGGGCGACGACGACCCCCACGCCTATCTCGGCATCACGACTCCCGGGTTCCCGAACCTGCTGTTCATGTACGGGCCAAACACGAACCCCGGCGGTGGCAGCTACATGTTCATCGCCGAGTGCCAGGCCCGGTACATCGCCGACTTGCTGGTCAGGGCGATCGCCGCCGGGGCGGGGGCGGTGGAGTGCCGCCAGGACGTCCACGACGAGTTCAACCGGCAGGTCGACGAACAGCACAGCCGGATGGTGTGGAGCCACCCCGGCATGGAGACGTACTACCGCAACCCGGCCGGGCGAGTGGTCACCAACTGGCCGTGGCGGGTCGTGGACTACTGGGAGCGCACCCGCTCGGCCCACCTGGACGACTTCGTGGTCCAGCCGGCCCGGCAGACCGCGGACGGCCGCACGTGAGCGCGGCCGCCGAACTGGTCGACGAAGCCACCCTGGAACGGCTCGTGGACGAGGTCCTCGCCGCGCACGACCCCCAGCACACGCCGCCGGCGGTGTTCCTCGGCGCTCGCTTCGACGCCGGGCTGGCTTGGCTCGACTTCCCCCCGGGCCACGGCGGCCTGGGGGCACCCCGGCGGTGGCAGCCGATGGTCGAGCGGCGCTTCCGCGATGCGGGTGCACCGAACGTGATGCGGAACTTCATCGGCGTGGGCATGGCCGGGCCGACCATCGCCGCCGAGGGCACCGAGGACCAGCGCCGGCGCTACCTGCGGGCCTGCTTCACCGGCGAGGAGCTGTGGTGCCAGCTGTTCAGCGAGCCGGGGGCCGGTTCTGACGTCGCCGCACTGGCGACCCGGGCCGAGCGCGACGGCGACGAGTGGGTGATCACCGGGCAGAAGGTCTGGTCGTCCTTCGCCCACGTCGCGCGGCGGGGGATGCTGCTCGCCCGCACCGACCCGCACGTGCCCAAGCACCGGGGGCTCACGTACTTCCTGCTCGACATGCAGGCGCCGGGTGTTCGGGTGGAGCCGCTGCGCCAGATGACCGGCGACGCCGAGTTCAACGAGGTGTGGCTCGACGAGGTGCGCGTGCCTGACACCGACCGGGTCGGCGAGGTCGGCCGGGGGTGGTCGGTCGCCCTGACGACGCTGATGAACGAGCGGGCCACGCTGGGGGGCGGCGGCGAGGCCCGGCGCCGGCCCATCGACGCGGTGCTCGACGCCTACCGGGCCCGCCCGATGCGCGACGGTGCCGTGCGTGACCGGATGATCCGGGCCTGGATCGGCAGCGAGGTCCTGCGGATGACCAACGCCCGGGCGGCGGTCAACCGGCGCAGCGGCACCCCGGGACCAGAGGGTTCGATCGGCAAGCTGTCCACCGCGGAGCACGAGCAGCTGCTGCGCAACCTGCACCTCGACTTGCTCGGCCCCGCCGGCACCGGCTACACGACCTACGAGATGACCCGCCCGGAGCGGTTCAGCTCCGACTCCCCGCAGCGAGCCTTCCTCCGCTCCCGGGCCACCACCATCGAGGGCGGCACCTCCGAGATCATGCGCAACATCCTGGGTGAGAGAGTGCTCGGCCTGCCTCCGGAACCTCGCACCGACCGCGATCTGCCGTGGACCGCCGTGCCCCGGTCGTGACCGCCCCGATGCCACACGTGAACCGACCAACCCAAGGAGCTACCCATGCCCGTCCGAACCCCTGACGTCACCGAAGCGGAGGCGCCCCGATGAGCTTCCGATTCATCGTCGAGGAGGGCAAGGTCGCCGAGTTCGCCAAGGCCGTGCGCGACGACAACCCCGCCCACCGCGACCGCGCTGCAGCCGTCGAGCAGGGCTTCGCCGGCATCCCCGCCCCCCTCACCTTCGTCGCTGCGTCGGCTCACTGGCGCACGGGTCCGAACCCGCTGGCCGAGCACGACCTCGACCTGACCCGCACCCTGCACGGGGAGTCCGAGTGGGAGTACGCCCGGCCGCTCCTTGTTGGAGACGAGCTCACGGTCCACCAGGACCTGGCTGGCATCGAGGAGAAGCAGGGCCGCCGTGGCGGTACGCTGCGGATCTACACCCTCGAGAACCGGTACGTGGACGGGTCCGGACAGACCGTGGTCACCGAACGGTGGCGGCTGATCGAGACGGCGAAGACGGTGGAGGCGTGATGGGTGTCCCCGCGTCGGTGCGCTCCGGTGACCGCAAGGTCGGCGACGAGGCCGAACCGCTCGTGGTCGGGCCGATCACCCGCACCCACATCGTCCGCTACGCCGGGGCCTCCGGTGACTTCACGCCGATCCACCACGACGAACCCCTGGCCCAGGAGGTGGGGCTCCCCGGGGTGTTCTCGATGGGGATGATGCAGGGCGGGATGCTCGCCCACCTGGTCGCCGACTGGCTGGGGCTCGCCAACGTGCGCCGGTTCTCGATCCGGTTCGAAGAGCGCGTGTGGCCCGGTGACGAGCTCACCTTCACCGGCCGGGTCGTCTCCGTCGACCAAGCCGACGGGCACGAGCGGGTGACGGTCGAAGTCGCCTGCCACACCGACGCGGGCAAGCGAGCATTGTCTGGCACCGCGGTCGCGGAGTACCCGGCATGAGCGAGCATGCGGAGACCATGAGCGAGCAGGACCAGCAGCGCCGCCGGGCCATGGTCGCCGAGCACATGCCCCAGACCCCGTTCATCTCGCTGCTGGGCCTGCAGGTCGAGAAGTTCGAACCCGACGACGTGGCCATGCGCCTGCCGTTCCGGGAGGAGCTGACCAACGAGGGCGTCTACTACCACGGTGGGGCCATCGCCGGTGCCCTCGACACCTGCGGGGCGCTGGCCGCCTGGTCGAACCACGACTTCTCCAAGGGCATGCGGGCCTCGACCGTTGGCCTGTCCATCCAGTACGTCGGCGCCTGCAAGCGCTCCGATCTCATCTGCCGGGCCACCACGACCCGGCGAGGCAAGGAGCTGATCTTCGTCGACATCGTCGGCGAGGACGAGGCGGGCAACCCGGTCGCCCACGCCATCCTCACCTACCGGATCGTGCCGTGATCGGCCCGGGCCGCCTGCGGCTCCGCCACCACCGTCAGGTCGGCCCGGCCACCGAGGTGGCGACCTCCTTGG
>DASUDP010000140.1:0-4380 GCA_036275535.1 Acidimicrobiales bacterium
GCCGGCGGGGAGGATGAGCACGTTGGCGTCGTAGCGGCGCAGCGCCTCGGCCAGGGTGGACTCGCCCACCAGCACGTCCGTGAAGCCGGGGGTGAGGGGCACGCCGAAGCGGTCCTGCACCCTCGGGCGGCGCAGGTCGCAGCACACGATGGCCACCCGGTCACCGCCCTGGGCCAGGGCCATGCCGAGGTTGGCGATGGCCGTCGTCTTGCCCTCGCCCTGGGAGGGGCTGGTGACCTGGATCACCTTGAGGGGGCGGTCGAGACCGGCGAACTTCACCGCCGTGCGCAGCGAGCGGAAGGCCTCCGCCTGGGTGCTCTTGGGGTCGTCGCGCACCGCCACGAAGCTGTCGGTGTGGCCCTTCTCCACCTCGGGGATCAGGGCCAGGGTGGGCAGGCCGCCGCTCACCTGCTCGAGGTCGCTCACGCTGCGGATGCGCTCGTCGAGGCTGTCGAGCAGGAAGGCCAGGCCCACGCCGAGCACGAGGCCCAGGATCAGGGCGATGGCGGCGTCCCGGATCGGCTTGGGGCTCACCGGCGTATCGGGCGCCTCGGCCACCGTCAGCACCTGCGCACCGCTCGAGCGGGTGACGTCGGCCGTCAGCTCCAGGTCCTCGATCTGGCTCTCGTAGAAGCTGCGCTGGCTCTGCAGGGGCGTGAGCTGGGGGGCCAGCTGGTCGGTCAGCTCCTGCACCTGGGTGGCCAGCGACTGGTTGTCGGGGGCCGCCTCCGCCCGGGCCTCGAGGTCCGTCAGCGGCTGGCGCACCTCGGCGATGCGCTGGTCGAGGTCGTCGATCTTGGCCTGGATCTCCTCGCCCACCGCCAGCAGCTCGTCGGTGCGCTGCTGGCGGCGCACCTCTATGAACGTGGTGGCGTACAGGTTCACCAGCTCGGCCGCCGCCTCCGGGTCAGCCGCCGTGAGATGGGCGGTGATCACGTCGGACGTGTCCGAGGTGACGCTGGCCCCCACGGCGGCGGGGTCGAGGGGGCCGTCGTAGGCGGCGGCCACGGCGTCGCGCATGGCGCCGCTCTCGAAGAGGCGCACCTCGTTGTTGAGGCGGCGGGCGGCGTCGTTGGCGTTGATGACCGGCGAGTTGGCGATGATCGTGGCGCTGTCGCTCTGGCGGATCAACAGCTCCGACTCGGCCCGGTACATCGAGTCCTGCCGCAGCGAGAGGCCCAGCGCGGCCAGCACGGCCACCACCGCCACGGCGGCGATGACCTTCCAGCGGCGGCGCAGCACGCCGAGGTAGGCCCGCAGGTCGAGCTCGTCGTCGTCGAGGGGGGCGGGTTCGGTGGGGTACATCAGGGGCGACGGTAGGCAGCGGAGCCGTGGCGGACGGGCATCTCGGGCGCGCCGGACCACGCCCGCTCGAGTCGGGGGCGCCCACCAGCCTCGGGTGCGTGGAGGGCAGGTGCTGTCACGGTGGTCCTTTCCCGCCGGGGGTCCCAGTGATGGCCCCGGCCGTGCCGCCGCGTGCTCGGAGCCAATCCCACGGTAGGGGGCGCGGCCCCTCGCCACCAAGCAAGCCGCGGATCCCGGCGGTGAAACGATCCGAACGGCCCACCTGCTAGACGGTTCGGCGTGGTGACCGCCCCCCGCCCTCGCCGGCGCCGGTCCCGCGCGCCGTGGCTGCCCGCCGCCTACATGGCGGCGGGGGCCCTCGGGGCGCTGGGCGGGGCCCGCCCCACCGGGATCGGGTGGCTCGACGCCGTGCTGCTCGCCATCGGGGGCGCCGCCATGGCCGCCGGCGCCCTGCGGGCCCGCACCATCCCGGTGTACGTGGCGGCCGCCGCGGCGGCCATCCTCCAGCCCGCCACCGCCCCGCTCCTGCTCGGCTGTGTGGCCCTGGCCGCCGCCTTCGCCCGCCGCTGGCAGCGCTCGAGCGCCCTGGCCGGCGCCATGGCCGGGGCCCTCAGCTGGGCCTGCGCGGTGGGCGTCCCCGGCGAACCGGGCGCCCGGCCCCTCTGGGTCCCGATGGCCGCCTTCGCCTGGGTGTGGTGGTCCACCTGGCAGCACGGCAGCCGGCGCTTCAAGCAGCGAGCCGGCCGGGTGGCCGTCGCCCTCGGCGCCGTCGCCGTGGTGGGCGCCACCCTCGGGGCGCTGGCCGCCCTCGAGGCCCGCAGCGAGGCCCAGCGGGGCTCCGACCTCCTGCGGGCCGGGCTCGACGCCGCCCGCACCGGCGACACCGACGCCGCCGTGGCCGACCTGCGGGCCGCCCGCCGGGCCCTGTCCCGGGCCGAGGGCAGCCTCGGGGCGCTGTGGGCCCGGCCGGCCTGGCTCGTCCCCGGCGTCAGCCAGAACCTGCGCACCCTGCACGACCTGACCGTCGAGGTCGACCGCCTCGCCGGGGTGGCCGTCACCGCCGCCGAGACGGCCAACGTCGATGCCCTGCGGGCCACCGCCGGCCAGATCGACCTCGCCGCGGTGGCCGCCGTCGACGCCCCCCTCGTCGAGCTGCGGGCCGCCCTCGACCGCGCCGCCGCCGCGGTGGCCGACCTCGACGGGACCTGGCTGCTGCCGCCCGTCCAGCACGGCCTCGACGAGGTGCGCGACGAGGTGGCCGACGTCATCCCCTCCACCGACCTCGCCATCGAGGGCGTCCGGGTGGCCCCCGCCCTCCTCGGCGCCGACGGCCCCGCCACCTACCTCGTGCTGTTCACCACCCCCGTCGAGGCCCGGGCCACCAGCGGCTTCCCCGGCAACTTCGCCGAGGTCACCTTCGACGGCGGGCACTTCGACATGACCCGCTTCGGCCGCATCAGCGAGCTCGTCGACGCCCTGCCCGACGGCGGCGGCACCCTCAGCGGCCCCGCCGACTACCTGGCCCGCTACGGTCGCTTCAAGCCCCATTGGGAGTGGCGCAACCTCACCATGTCGCCCGACTTCCCCTCCGTGGCCAGCGTGGCCGCCGAGCTCTACCCGCAGTCGGGCGGCCGGCCCGTCGACGGCGTCATGACCGTCGACCCCACCGCCCTCGCCGCCCTCCTGCGCTTCACCGGCCCCATCGCCGTCCCCGGCGTGGCCAAGCCGCTCACCTACAAGAACGCAGCCCAGTTCCTGCTCATCGACCAGTACGTCGACCTGCCCGACAACCCCGAGCGCATCGACACCCTCGAGGTGCTGGCCGAGACCACCTTCGACCGCCTCCAGGCCGCCACCCTCCCCGGCCCCCACAGCCTCGCCCAGGTGCTCGGGCCCGTCGTGGCCGAAGGCCACCTCCAGGTGCAGGCCTTCGCCGACGGCGCCGCCGGGTTCCTCGACGAGCTCGGCCTCTCCGGGCGCTACCCGGCCGTGGCCGGCGACTTCGTCGGCGTCACCACCTCTAACGCCGCCGGCAGCAAGATCGACCTCTTCCTGCGCCGGGCCCTCGGCTACGACGTGCGCTGGGACCCCTCCACCGGCTCGTTGGCGGCCACGGCGACGATCACCCTCACCAACTCCGCTCCCGCCAGCGGCCTGCCGTCCTACGTCATCGGCAACGCCCTCGGGGGCCGGCTGGGCGAGTCCAAGCTGCCGGAGGGGTGGAACAACACGTTCGTCACCCTCTACACGCCGTGGGACGTCGACGCCGCCACCCTCGACGGCGAACCGCTCCCCCTCGAGCGGATCGACGAGCTGGGCCGCCACGCCCTGTCGACCTTCGTGCCGATCGGCCCGGGGGAGTCACGCACCCTGCAGGTGACGCTCACCGGGTTCCTCGACGACGCCCGCTACGTGCTCGACCTCGCCCCCCAGCCGCAGGTGGAGCCCGAGACGGCCACCGTGCGGGTGCGGGTGGCCGGCGGCGGCTCGCTCCGCGCCACCGGGCCGGTGCGGTCCTCCGGGGGTGAGGTGACGGGCTCGTTCCCCCTCACCCGCGACGTTCGCATCACCGCCGACCGTCGCTGAGCGTCGCGATTGGGGCACGGTGGGTGGCGTGCTCCTTTCCTCCGCCGGCTCTTCCGGGTAGCCTCGGCCGTGCTCGGCGGAATCCACCTTTGGGGAAGGCTCAGACCCATGCTCAAGAAGATCCTGCTGCTCACCGCAGCGCTCCTGTTCGTCACCGCAGGCACGGCGGCCGCCCAGGACGCCTACCCGCCCGCCGGCAACGGCGCCACCGTCACCATCACCCGGGCCGAGCCGGGCCAGCCCATCACGATCCGCGTGCAGGTCTTCGCCCCCGGCACCACGGTGGACTTCACCCTCTTCTCCGCCCCCGTGCACCTCGGTTCGGCCGTCGCCGACGCCAACGGCGTGGCCACCCTCACCTTCACCGTCCCCGAGAACACGGCTCCCGGCACCCACACCATCGAGGCCACCGGCATCGGGGCCGACGGGCGCCCCCTCACCGTCCGCCAGACCATCACCGTCGTCGCCGACGGTGCCGGCACCGGCTCG
>DASUDP010000141.1:0-49676 GCA_036275535.1 Acidimicrobiales bacterium
CTGGGCAGCCACCTCGACGAGGTCGAGGTCCTGAGCCCGGGCGATGGCAAGGGCTTCGGGCAGCGGCTTGATGCCGATCTGCTGCCCATCTGGTCCCACCAGTCGGACTTCGCGGGCCCGGATCCTGTCGTTGATCCGGGGCTCGCCGTTGGCCGGCGGCGTGGCTATCGCCGAATCCTCTTCATGTAAGCGCAGCTACCTCCTGTACGCGGGATGTGACGTGATGCCTGCCCCGAAACGCACGAAGGGCGGACATCGGTGAAGCCGACGTCCGCCCCTGAGGCCGACGCGGGAAGGGACCCGGCCGGTCAGCGACCTCATCGACCTGGCGCATCGTGGAGATGGCCAGGTGGGGGCGGAGCCCCGCTTCGTCTTCTGTTGTGCTGCGTAGGCTACGGCCATGTCGCGATCCGCCACAACCCGACGCCCCCGCCGATGAGCCTCTGGACGCCGGGCGGTGAGCACCGACCCGAGCCCGAACCCGCCCCCAGCTCCTCGTCGTCGCCCTCGGGAGCGGGCGAAGGCCCGGGCCTCGAGGACCTCTCCCCCGAGGACCGGGCCCAGCTGGAGGCCATGCAGGAGGAGATGGCGCAGGTCCGCCAGCAGCTCCTGGCCGCCCCCGCGTCGGTCGTCGTGGCCAACCACGCCATGGGCATCTACGAGCTGGCGGCCATCCACCTGACGGCCGAGGAGCCCAAGCTCCCGGAGGCGACGCTCGCCATCGATGCGTTGGCCGCCCTGGTGGACGGGCTCCCCGGCCGCCTCGGCGAGGCGGAGCCGACGCTGCGCGAGGCGCTGAGCCACCTGCGGGCCGCATACCTCGAGATCCGCCAGCGCACCCAGCCCACGTCGTCCACCTAGGATCGGCCCCGAGCGCACTCGCTTCGCGCAGGGGGCAGGGAGACATGACGCAGGCAACCGAACCGGGGCCCGTGGGCCCCGGCGCGAGCCCCGCCCCCGACACCGGGCGGCCCGCCGAGCGGTCCCACCTCGTCGCGCTGCTCGAGGACGCCATCGACCTCGCCGCCGTGCTCGACTGGAACGGCTCCCTGCGGTTCCTCAACCGGGCCGGGCGGCGCATGCTCGGGGTCAGCAGCCCGTACACCGGTCCGCTCGACGGGCTGGCGCTGGTGGCCGAGTCCGACCGCCCCCTCGTCATCAACGAGGTCCTCCCTGCCCTGCGGGCGGACGGGTGGTGGACCGGGAACCTGGCCCTCATCGGAAGCGGGACGGAGGTGCCGACCCGCTCCACGCTGCGCGTCCAGCCCGACGAGGCGACCGGGGAGACCGTCCTCACGTGGCTGGCCCGCGACATCAGCACGGAGAAGCGGGTCTTCGAGACGCTCCGGGGCAAGATCTTCGAGGACGAGCTCACCCGGCTCCCCCACCGGTCGATCTTCCTGGACCGCCTCGACCTCTCCCTGCGCCGCACCCGCGGCGGCCCTGGGGCCGTCGTCCTCACCTTCATCAGCCTCGATCGCTTCAAGGACAAGAACGATCGGTTCGGCCGGGTGATCGGCGACGAGCTGCTCCGCGCCGTCGGCCAACGGCTGGGGGCCGCCTGCGGTCCCGCCGACACGGCCGCCCGCTGGGGCGGCGACGAGTTCGTCTTCCTCTCGGAGGGGACCCCAGCGGAGCTCGGCCCGATGGCCGTGGCCACCCGCGTGGCGGAGGTCTTCGCCACCCCCTTCACCGTCAGCGGGATCGACCTCTTCCAGACCGCCTCGATCGGAGCCACCCTGGCCCGTGCCGGCGAGACCACCACGGACCAGGTCCTGCGGCAGGCCGAGGCCGCCGGCCAGATGGCCAAGCAGCGCGGCGGCGAGGCCATCCACCTCTTCGACGAGGAGATGCAGGCCCGCGCCCAACGCCGGGCCCAGGTGGAGGACGCCTTGCGGGGCGCCGGCGAGCGGGGCGAGCTCATCCTGCACTTCCAGCCCGAGGTCTCTCTGCGCACCAACGAGATCGTGGCGGTCGAGGCCCTGCTGCGCTGGCAGCACCCGGAGTGGGGGCTGGTGGCGCCGGCCGAGTTCATCCCCGTGGCCGAGCTGTCGAGCCTCATCCTGGAGGTCGGCGCCTTCGTACTCGACGCCGGCATGCGCCAGCGGGCCGAGTGGCAGGACACGTTGTCCGGCCTGGCGCCCACCGTGGCCATCAACATCTCGCCGAAGCAGTTCATCCAAGACGACTTCGCGGAGCGCGTCGCCGCCACCCTGGAGCGCACCGGCGCCGACCCGAGCGGCATCTGCCTCGAGATCACCGAGAGCGTCCTCATGAACGACCTCGACGGCACCGTGGCCACGCTGCGCCAGCTCAAGGGGCTCGGCGTGCTCCTGGCCGTGGACGACTTCGGGACGGGGTACTCGTCGCTCTCCTACCTCCGCGCCTTCCCCGTCGACATCATCAAGGTCGACCAGTCCTTCGTGTCCGGGCTGGGCAAGGACCCCGAGGACTCCGCCATCGTCGAGGCAGTCGTGCGGATGGGGCAGGCCCTGCGCCTCACCACCGTGGCCGAGGGCGTCGAGACGGCGCACCACCTGATCGAGCTGCGCGAGCTCGACTGCGACATCGCCCAGGGGTACCACTTCGCCCGCCCCGCCGCCGCCGAGGCCATCACGCCGATGCTGCGGGCCGGCAAGGACTGGCTGAAGAAGGCCTAGCGTCCGGCCGCCGCGGCGGCCGGCTATCGGGAGGTGATCTGGGTCGCCTCCCAGCGGCCCAGGCCGCCGGGGCGGACCTCGAAGGTCACCTCGGTGCCCTCGTCGATCGTACGGGTGCCGTCGGCGATGGCGGTGCAGTGGAAGGGATAGACCGTGCCCTCGGCGTCGATCGTTCCCAGGCCCCGCGGCTCGTCGAAGCTGGCCACGACCCCCTGCACGTCAGTGGACGATCTTGGCCAGCGGGAGCTCGATGATGTCGCTGGCGCCCGCGTCCTTGAGGGCCGGGATGAGCGTGTTGATCGTGGACTTGGCCACCACGGTCTCCACCGCGAAGCCGCCGTCGCCAAAGAGCTTCGACACGGTGGGGGCCTTCATCGACGGGAGCAGCTCGATCACCGCGTCGAGGTCGTCGTCCCCAACGTTGAGCTTGACGAGAACCTTGCCCCGGGCCTCCATCACGCCCTCCAGGAGGGTGCGGATCTGCTCCATCGCGTGGCGCTTGTCGGGGTCCTCGGCCGCCGCCGGGTTGGCGATGAGCTCGGTGTAGCTGGTGAGCACCTCGCCGATGACCTTCAGCCCGGCGGCCCGCAGGGCGCGGCCGGTCTCGGTGATCTCGACGATGCAGTCGACGATGTCGGGCACCTTGGCCTCAGTGGCGCCGTAGGAGAGGCGGATGTCGGCCTCGATGCCCAGCTTCTCGAAGAAGCGACGGGTCAGCCCGAGGTACTCGGTGGACACCCGCACGCCCTGGGGCAGGTCCTCCACCTTCTCGATGGGGCTGTCCTGGGGGACGGCCACGACCATGCGGATGGGACGGGCCGTGGCCTTGGAGTAGCGCAGCTCCCCGAGGCTCACCACGTCGCTGGCGGTCTCCTCGATCCAGTCCCGGCCCGTGATGCCGAGGTCGAACATGCCCTCGGCCACGTACATCGGGATCTCCTGCGGGCGCAGGATGCGCACCTCGGCGATCCGCGGGTCGTCGATGGAGGCCTTGTAGTCGACGGTGGAGGACCGTTCGACGCGGAGGTCGGCCGATTCGAACAGCTCGAGGGTGGCCTTCTCGAGCGAACCCTTGGGGAGGACGAGGCGCAGCACGCAGCGAGGGTACGTGCTGGCGGTGGCCCAGGGCGAAGCGGCTACGGCGCCAGTCGCTCGGCCAGCCGAGCCATCTCGACCGCCACCACGGCGGCGTCCTGGCCCACGTTGTGGCCGCCGGCCGGCTCGGAGCGGGCCAGCGCCTGGGCTTCGTCCTCGGTGGTCAAGATGCCGAAGGCCACCGGGATGCCGGTGGTGAGCTGGACCTGCTGGATGCCCGCCGCCGCCTCGCCGGCCACGAGGTCGTAGTGGCTGGTCTCGCCGCGGATGACGCAGCCGAGGCAGATCACGGCATCGACCCGACCCGAGGTGGCCAGCAGGCGGGCGCCCATCGGCAGCTCGAAGCTCCCCGGCACGGTCGTCTCCAGGACGTCCGAGGCGACGACGCCCAGGTCGGCCAGGCCCCGGCGGACGCCGTCGGCGAGGCGGTCGACGATGTGGGCGTTCCAGCGGGCCCGCACCACCCCGATCCGCAGGCCGGTGCCGTCAAGGTCCTGGGGCGCCGCCGCCCCCTTGTCCCCGGCGGTCACTTGACGCGCGGGATGCCGGGGGCGTCGGACGGAGGGATGGACGTGGGCTCGTCGAGGCCCTCGATGATGTGGCCCATCTTCTCCCGCTTGGTGCGGAGGTAGGCGATGTTCTCCGGGTTGGAGGCCACCACGGTGGGCACCCGCCCGGTGATCTCCAGGCCGAAGCCCTCGAGGCCGCCGTACTTGGTGGGGTTGTTGGAGATCAGGCGCATCGTGGTGATCCCGAGGTCGACGAGGATCTGGGCGCCGATGCCGTACTCGCGGCTGTCGGCCGGCAGGCCCAGCTCGAGGTTGGCCTCGACCGTGTCGCGCCCCTGCTCCTGCAGGCTGTAGGCGCGGATCTTGTGGCCGATGCCGATCCCGCGGCCCTCGTGGCCCCGCAGGTAGACGAGGACGCCCCGGCCCTCGTCGGAGATCAGCTGCATGGCGGAGTCGAGCTGCACACCGCAGTCGCAGCGCAGCGACCCGAAGACGTCGCCCGTCAGGCACTCGCTGTGGACCCGCACGAGGACGTCGTCCTCGCCGGAGACCGAGCCCTTCACAAGGGCGATGTGCTGCTCACCGTCGAGGAGCGACTCGTAGGCGTAGCAGGTGAAGTCCCCCCAGGTGGTGGGGATGCGAGCCTCCGCGATGCGGCGCACCAGCTTCTCGTTCTGGCGGCGGTAGCGCACGAGGTCGGCAATCGAGATCATGAGCAGCCCGTGCTCCTCGGCGAAGCGCTGGAGCTCCGGCACCCGGGCCATGTCCCGCTTGTCCTCGTCGACGATCTCGCACAGGAGCCCCGCCGGGTAGAGGCCGGCCAGCCGGCAGAGGTCGATCGTGGCCTCGGTGTGGCCGGCTCGCTTCAGCACCCCGCCCTCGCGTGCCATGAGCGGGTTGATGTGCCCGGGGCGGGCCAGGTCGCCGGGGCGGGTGGCGGGGTCGCAGAGCGCCTTGATGGTGGCGCAGCGGTCGTGGCTGGAGATCCCGGTGGAGGTGCCGTGGCGGTAGTCGACGGTCACCAGGAAGGCGGTGCGCTGGCTCTCGGTGTTCTGCTGCACCATGAGGGGCAGCTCGAGCTCCTGGGCCCGCTCCCCGGTGATGGGGGCGCAGAGGTACCCGCTCGTGTGGTGGAGGAAGAAGGCCACCTTCTCCGGGGTGGCGAACTCGGCCGCCATGATGAGGTCGCCCTCGTTCTCGCGGTCCTCGTCGTCGACCACGACGAGGATCTCGCCTCGAGCGTAGGCAGCGACGGCATCTTCGATCCGAGCGAAGGGCATGTCATCCATCCTTCCAGGACAGGAGGCGCTCGACGTATTTGGCGGTGACGTCGACCTCCAGGTTCACGAGCTCACCCGGGCCCTTGTGGCCCAGGGTCGTGACCTCCATGGTGTGCGGGATCACTGCCACGGTGAACCCGTCCTCGAGGGGGACGACCACGGTGAGGCTGATGCCGTCGATCGTGATGGACCCTTTCTCGACGATGTAGCGGAGCAGCCCCCGGTCCGTTCGGATGCGCAGGTCGGGGGCGGCCGACACGATCTCGCCCACCCCGTCGACGTGGCCCTGGACGAGGTGCCCGCCGAGCCGGTCGCTGAGGCGGACGGGGCGCTCGAGGTTGACCCGGTGGCCGGGGGCCAGCGCGCCGAGGGCGGTGCGGGCGTAGGTCTCGTCGACGACGTCGGCCTCCCACCACCCTGCGTCGCCGTCCCAGCCCACCACCGTCAGGCACACCCCGTTCACCGCGATCGAGGCCCCCATCGTCACGTCCTCGAGGACGGTGCGGGCGGCGATGCGCAGGCGGGGACCCTCGCGCGAGACCACGGTGCCCAGCTCTTCGACGATGCCGGTGAACATCAGGGGCGCTCCTGGGGGGTGGGGTGGAAGTCGATGCGGAGGTCCTCGCCCAGCCGGACCACCGCCACGATGCGGCCGCGCGTGACGGCGGCCAGCGTGGGGGCGCCAGGACCGGCGAACAGGCCCCTGGCGTCGTCCCCGCCGAAGAGGGCGGGGGCCAGGTAGACCACGTAGCGGTCGACGAGGCCGGCGTGGTGGACGGCGTGGGCCACGCCGGCGCCGCCCTCGACGAGGATCTGGAGGTGGCCGAGGGCGCCCAGCTCGTCGAGCACGGCGCCGATGTCGCCTTGGCGCTGGAGGCACGGGTGGACCTTGGCCCCGGGAGGAGCGGTGCCGAGCACGACCCGGACGGGATCGCCGCGCGGCGCCGGGGCGTCGCGCACGGTGAGCGACGGGTCGTCGGCCCGCACGGTGCCCGCCCCCACCACGATGGCGTCGCTCTCGGCCCGCAGGGCATGGGCGTCAGCTCGGGCCTCGGGGCCCGTGATCCACTGGCTGGTCCCGTCAGGGGCGGCGGTGCGGCCGTCCAGGCTGGCTGCCAGCTTGAGCACGACGTACGGCCGGCCGGTGCGACGGTGGTGCAGGTACGGGGCCAGCAGGTCAGCGGCTGCTGCTGCCTCCACCCCCACGGCCACCTCGACTCCGGCGTCGGCCAGGCGGGCCACGCCGGTGCCGGCCACGTTCGGGTCCGGGTCCTCGAGGGCCATGACGACGCGGGCCACGCCGGCCTCGACGAGGGCGTCGGCGCACGGTGGCGTGCGGCCGTGGTGCGAGCACGGCTCGAGGGTCACCCAGGCGGTGGCCCCGGCGAGATCCGCCCCTGCCTCGCGGGCCGAGTGCAGGGCATCGGCCTCGGCGTGCGGGCCGCCGACGGCGTGGGTGCTCCCCTCGAAGATGAGGCCATCGACCGTCTCGATCACGCAGCCCACCCAGGGGTTGGGCGGGGTGAGGGCGCGGACGGCGGCGGCGCGCTCGAGTGCTCGGAGCATCCGCTCGCTGTCGCGGTCGGGGCTGGATCGCAGGGCCATGGCGCTCGTGGCCTCAGTGCGGGCGACCGCCGGCCAGCAGGTCCAGCGCGTGGGGGACGACGTCGAGGACGGCGTCGAGGCACTCGACGCAGCCGTTGGTGGATCCGGGGAGGTTGAGGACCAGGCACGGGCCGACCGTCCCTGCGGCGGCCCGGGAGAGGCGGCCCAGCGGGCTCACGAGCCGCATCGCCTCGGCCAGCCCGGGGGCCTCCCGCTCGAGGACCGCTGAGGTGCCTTCCGGGGTGAGGTCGCGGGGCCCAAAGCCGGTGCCCCCGGTGGTCACCACCAAGCCGGCGAAGTCCGCGGTGGCGGCCCGCAGGGCATCCGCGACGGCGTCGGTCCCGTCCGGGCTGAGCAGGTGGTCGACGACCTCGTAGCCCGCCGCCGTGAGGTGGACCACGAGGCGCTGGCCCGAGCGGTCCTCCCGCGTGCCGTCCACCACCCCGTCGGACACGGTGATCACCTTCGCCTGCAGCGCCATGCCCGCAGTCTGCCCTGCTGCGTTCAGGATCCGCGACGGAGGCGGAGCAGGTACATGCCGTCGGTGCCCGCCGCCTGGGGCACCAGGCGGGCCCCCCGCCCGTGGGGCTCCCAGGGGGCGCCCGGGGGCGGCTCGGCCACGAGGTCGGGCCGGGCTGCGGCGAGGTGCTCGTCGACGCCGAGGCTCTCGACGTCGGTGAGGGTGCACACCGAGTACACGAGGTGGCCGCCGGGGCGCACGAGGTCCGCCGCCGCGTCCACGAGCGATCGCTGCACGGCGGCCAGGCGGTTGGGGGCGTCGGGGTCCAGCCGCCACCGGGCGTCCGGCCGGCGGCGCAAGGTGCCGAGGCCCGAGCAGGGGGCGTCGATCAGCACCCGGTCGAACGACGCGGGGGCGAACGGGGGGCGGGCGGCGTCAGCGGTGAGGACGTGCAGGGGGTGCTCGGCCCGGGCGTTGGCGTCGACGAGGCCGGCCCGGCTGGCGCGGATGTCGGCCGCCACCACGGTCGCTCCGGTGGCGGCCAGGAGGGTGGCCTTGCCCCCGGGGGCGGCGCACAGGTCGGCCACCCGCTCCCCCGGCTGCGCGCCGACGGCCTCGGCCACCCACTGCGAGGCGAGGTCCTGCACGTAGCCGTCCTCTCGCTCGGTGACGGTGGGCGCCGTGTCCATGACCTCCAGGGCGGCCAGGGCGGACTCGACGCCGAGGTCGGCCCGCAGCTGCTCCACCACCCAGTCCGGGTAGCTCAGGCGGGTGGCGTCGTCGGGCCAGATCGCCGGGGTCGTGGCCACCCGGCGCAGGACGGCGTTGACGAGCCCGCGGGCTGCCTTCGGGGCGACGGCCACCGTCTCCCCCACGGCGGCGTGGGCGGGGAGGCCGAGGACGTGCAGCTGGTAGGCGCCGAGGCGCAGGGCGTTGCGCA
This sequence comes from Acidimicrobiales bacterium, assembly GCA_036275535.1. Classification (GTDB taxonomy): domain Bacteria; phylum Actinomycetota; class Acidimicrobiia; order Acidimicrobiales; family VFJN01; genus VFJN01. The sequence goes on from DASUDP010000141.1 coordinate 8,550, forward strand.
CCCGCGGCTCGACCTCGCGGCTGAGGAAGCGGTCGACGAGATGGTCGCAGGCCCGTCGCATTCGGGTCGTGCCGTAGACGAGCTCGGTGGCGAAGTGCCGGTCGCGGGGCTCCAGCCGGCTCCGGCGCAGGAGCTCGGGGAGGAGCAGGTTGGCGTAGGCCCCACCGGGGTCGATCCGGTCCAGCGCGTCGAGGGCCAGGGCGCGGGCGGTGCCCGCCCCGCCGGGACCCGATCGGCGGTCGCCGCCCGACCGGTGTCGGCGGGGCGAGCCGGTGCCGGGACGCTCGCTCACGATCCCAGCCGATCGCCATCGGTCCAGTGGGCCCCGTTGGCCCAGGCCGTGGCGGCCATGCGGGCCTTGCCCTCGGGCTGGACCTCGACGAGCTCCACCGGCCCGTCGCCGGCCGCCACCCGCGGCCCCGGGCCCGACGGCGGCACGTGGGTGCGCCAGACCTTCAGGCGCCGCCCGCCGTGGGTGGTCCACGCCCCGCCCAGGCGCACGACCCGGTGGACCTGCTCGGCCGGCGCGCTCCAGTCGATGGCCAGCTCGGCCGGATCCACCTTGGCCGCGTAGGTCGGCTCACCCTGCTGCGGCGTGGGCGCCGGCAGACCCCGCTGGAGGTGCTCGACGAGGAGTGTGGTGCCGACCTCGACCAGGCGGGCGCGCAGCTCGTCGAGGGTCTCGTCGGGACCGATCTCCAGCTCGGCCCGGGCGTAGATCCCCCCGGTGTCGAGCCCCTCCTCGACGGCCATGAGGTCGACGCCCGTGGTCTGGTCGCCGGCCAGGATGGCCCGCTCGACGGGGGCGGCGCCGCGCCAGCGGGGCAGCTGCGAGAAGTGCAGGTTCACCATCGGCACCGCGGCGAGCACGTGGGGGCGGATGAGCCGGCCGAAGGCGACGACCACCCCGAGGTCCACCTCCACCTCGAGCAGGTCGTCGACGCGGTCGGTGACCGGCAGCCCCAGCTCCAGGGCGGCGGCCTTCACCGCAGAGGGCGAGAGGGTGCTGCCGCGCCCTCGTCGTCGATCGGGCTGGGAGACGACGAGGGCCACCTCGAATCCGGCCGCGACGAGGGCGCGCAGCGGCGGGACGGCCAGCTCGGGCGTGCCCAGGAAGGCGAGGCGGCCGGGACGGCCGGCCGCGACCGGGGCGAGCACCATGGACCGGGCGTCAGCGCAGGCTGAAGCCGGACCGTGCGCTCGGCGGGGCGATCTCGGCGTCGGCCCGGTCGGCCGCGGTCAGCTTCTGCTCGCGGATGGCCTTGAGGGCGAGCTTGCGCTGGTCCGCATCGAGCCGCTCGATGTAGAGCACGCCGTCGAGGTGGTCGAGCTCGTGCTGGAAGGCCCGGGCCACCAGCTCGTCGGCTTCGATCGACAGCTCGTTGCCCTCGAGGTCGTAGCCGACGAGGTGCACGACCTTGGGGCGCACGAGCTCGAAGGCCAGCCCGGGGATGGACAGGCAGCCCTCCTCGTAGGCCCACTCGCCGTCGCTCTCGCGGATCTCCGGGTTGATGACCGTGTGGGGCCCGTCGCCGACGTCGTACACGAAGAGGCGCTTCTGGACGCCGACCTGCGGTGCCGCCAGACCCACGCCGGGCGCGTCGTACATCGTCTCGATCATGTCCTCGGCCAGCCGCACGAGCTTGCCGTCGACGGCGGTGATCTCGGTCGCCCGCTGGCGCAGCACGGGGTCGCCGATCAACCGGATGTCGTAGGGCGCGGTCATGGCACCAGGCTACCGGGCCACCCCCGTCGCTCCGCCGGTCGGCCGGGCGCCCGGTAGGTTCGGCGGCGATGCCCGACGCCGCCGGCCACTACTTCGACGCCCAGCCCGGCGTGGCGTCGCGGCCCTCGACCGTGTCGTTGACGCTGCCCGACCGCACCTTCCGCCTGGCCACGGACCGCGGGGTGTTCTCGGCCGAGCGCGTCGACGACGGCACGAAGTACCTGCTGCTGGAGGCGCCGGAGCCGCCGGCGAGCGGGGTCTTCGTGGACCTCGGGTGCGGCTACGGCCCCATCGCCTGCACGCTGGCCGCCCGGGCTCCCGGCGCCACGGTGTGGGCCGTCGACGTGAACGACCGCGCCCTCGCCCTGTGCCGCGCCAACGCCGAGGCCCACGAGCTCGGCAACGTGCACGCCGCCCGCCCGCAGGACGTGCCGGCGGACCTGGCCGTCGACCTGATCTGGTCCAACCCGCCGATCCGCATCGGCAAGGCCGCCCTCCACGACCTGCTCCTGTCGTGGCTGGGCCGGCTCACCCCCACCGGCCGCGCCGTCCTCGTCGTCCAGAAGCACCTGGGGGCCGACTCGCTCCAGCACTGGCTCGTCACCGAGGGGTGGCCCGCCGAGCGGTTGGGCTCACGCTCGGGGTACCGGCTCCTGGAGGTCAGCCGCCCGTGAAGCAGCTCGACGGCACGGGCATGAAGCGCCTCCACCGGGACTGGCGCCGCCGCACCGAGGGCCGGGTGGCCCTCGTCCTCGACGACGTGCAGGGACCGTTCAACGTGGGGGCCATCGTGCGCACGGCCGCCGCGCTGCGGGTGGAGGACATCTGGTTGACGGCCCGCACCCCCGAGCCCAGCGACGGCAAGGTCCAAAAGACCGCCCTCGGCACCGACCGCTACTTGCGCTTCCACCGCTGCGACGACGCCGTGACGGCAGCCGGCGAGGCCCGGGCCGAGGGCTACCGGGTGGTCGCCCTCGAGCTGGCCGACGAGGCGGTGCCCCTCCACGAGCTGGCCCTCACGGGCGCGACCGCCCTGGTGATCGGCCACGAGGACCGGGGCTGCTCCCCCGCCACCCTGGCCGCCTGCGACGCCGTGGCGTACCTGCCCCTGCTCGGCAAGGTGGGCTCGCTCAACGCCGCCACGGCGGCCTCGATCTCCTGCTACGAGGTCCGGCGCCAGGCCTGGACGGCCGCCGCCACCTCCACCGAAACCCTCGCGGTGCCGCCCTCCCCGTCGCCGTAGCCTCCGGGCCATGAGCACCGAGGGCACGGTCCGCCTCCTCGATGACGACGAGCTGCCGGCGGCGGCCCGGCTGGTGTCGGCCACCATGCTCGGGTCGGTCGAGCGGCAGGTCACCGACGACTGGGCCGAGCACTGGCGCGGCAAGGTCAACCACGGTGCCTTCCAGGGGGGCGAGCTGGCCGGCGTGGCCCGCTGGTTCACCGCCGACCTGTCCTTCGCCGGTCCCGTCCTCCCCGCCGCCTGCGTCACCGCCGTGGCGGTGGCCTCCAACCACCGCCGCCAGGGCCACCTCCGGCGCCTCATGGCCGAGCAGCTCCGCTCGATGGTCGACGCCGAGGTGCCGGTCGGGCTGCTGGTGGCGGCCGAGTGGCCGATCTACGGGCGCTACGGGTACGGCCCCGCCGTCGAGGCCTGCGGCTTCGAGATCGACGCCCGCACGGCCCGCTTCACCACCCTGCCCACCGGGTCCATCGAGCTCGTCGAACCCGCCGGCCTCCGCCGGCCCCTCGAGGCGGCCCACGACGCCCGCTGGCGGCGCACCATGGGCGCCATCACCCGCAACGCCTCCACCTGGGACCGTCTGAGCGGCGTCGCCGCCTGGCCCGGCGACAAGGCCGAGCCCGGGCAGCGCCGCGGCGCGGTGTGGCGCGACGCCGACGGGCAGCCGCAGGGCGCGGTGGCCTACTCCGTGCACGACAGCTGGACGAGGAACCGCCCGGACGGCCGCATCGAGGTCTCGCTCCTGGTCGGCGCCACACCCGAGGCCGAGCGCGAGCTCTGGCGGCACCTGTGCGAGGTGGACTGGGTGAGCACGGTGGCCGCCGGTGTGCGGGGGCTCGACGACCCGCTGCCGTTCTTCCTCCACGACGCCCGCGCCGCCGCCGCCCTCGACCGCTCCGATTGCATCTGGGCCCGCATCCTCGACCTGCCCCGCGTCATCGCGGCTCGCCGTTCGGCGGTGCCGGGATCGGTCGTCGTCGAGGTGGTGGACGAGCTCGGCCCCGCCGGCGGCCGCTGGGCCCTCGAGCTGGGCCCCGACGGTGCATCGGCCACGTCGACCGACCGCACGGCCGAGGTGCGCCTCCCCGTGGCCACCCTGGGCGCCGCCTGCCTCGGCGGCGCCTCGCTCACCCGCCTGCACCAAGCGGGCTGGATGGACGAGGACGCCCCCGGTGCGGTCGCCCGCCTCGACGCCCTCCTCCGCGCTCCCATCGCCCCCTGGGCCCCCACCACCTTCTGACCCACCCCCACGACGTCTGTGGACCCTCAGGCCCGCCCTGCGTGCCCTGGCGTCCACAGACGTCGTGCGGGGTCAGGCGCGGAGGGGGTCGACCTCGAGGCGGAGGCGACCGGGGGGCCGGGGGGTGGCGGCGAGGGCGTCGCAGAGCACCTGGTGGTCGGCGGCCCGGACGAGCCAGCGACCCGGGGTGGTCTCGGCCACCTGCAGGCCGACCACCCCGCTGAGGGCCTCGGCGTAGGGCGGGGCGGCGGCGCCGGAGAGCTCGGCCAGGGCGGTGTACGGCGGGAAGCCGAGCAGCTGGCGACGGGCGCGCTCCGCATCGCTGACCCGGGCGGGATCGGCGTGCCGGGCTGCCTCCACCACCTCGTGGTCCGATAGGCGCGTCTGGACCAGCAGCCGGCCCGCCGCCCTTCCCCCCGTCACCGGGCCGGACGCAGCCACCACCCGGGCGGCCTTGGCGACGAGGGCGAAGGCCTGCTCCACCGCCCGGTAGCGAGGGGCGAGGAGCTCCTGGTCGAGGTCCAGGAAGGCCACCGCGTCGGCCCGCTCGACGCGCTGCAGGACGGCTTCGGTGCCCACCACCACCCGGGTGCCGGCACCGTCGTCGCTGGCGGCCGTGACCTCGGCCACCGGCTCCCCCACCAGCACCTCGAGCTCCTCCCGCACCCGGCTGACACCGGCCCGCAGGTTCTTGAAGCCTGTGGCGCCGCAGACCAGGCACACGGGGGGCCGCGTCGTCCCGCAGCGCCGGCAGTGGAGCTCTTCCCCCGGCTGCTCGACGGCCGCCTGGCACCGAGCGCAGCGCCCGAGCTCACCGCAGGACCGGCAGGCCAGGAGGCGGGACCGGCCGGTGCGGTTCAGGACGCAGAGGACCCGACCGCCCTCCCGGACCAGGCGGACCACGGCCGGGGAGAAGAGCCCGGCCCGCCCCGGCTCCTCCTCGCGCCGGTCGACGACCTCGACCAGGGGCCACCCGCCCCGCTCCCGGCCCCGCTCGGGTTCGAGCAGGGCGCCCCACCCGAGCGCCTCGAGCGAGGGGCAGGGGGACGTGAGGAGGCAGGGCACGCCGGCCCGGGCGGCCCGCTCGGCGCCGACGTCCCGGGCGCTCCAGGTGGGGGCGTGGCCCTGCTGGTGGGCCTCGTCGTGCTCGTCGAGCACCACGACCGCGGCGAGGCCGCCCACCGGGGCCCACGCCGCGGCGCGCGTGCCGACCACCGTGGTGCCCGCCGCCCCGGCGGCCCACCCGTCCGGGTGGACGGCCACGGGGACCTGGTGGCCGCGCAGCCGGGCCACCACCCGAGCCACGACGGCCTGGGTGGGGCACAGCACGAGGGCCGGGCCGAGGGCCGCGGCGGCCAGGGCCACGTTGCCGAGGTCGGCCGACGGGGGCAGGCGCAGGACCGAGCGGGGCTGGGCGAGGGCGGCCGCGGTGAGCGGGCCCGTCGGCGGGAGCTCCACCCCCGCTGGGGGCGGGGGCAGGGCGGCGACCACCCGGGGTGGCGAGGCCGTGCCAAGCAGCGAGGCCCGGCGCCCGGCCCACCGCCAGGCCGCCCACTCGCTCAGCTCGAGCAGGTCGGGCGTCGGTCCGAGGCCGCTGCGCTTGGCCAGGGGCTGCAGCGCCACGCCCGGCGGGGGGTCGACGTCGAGGGCCACGACCCAGCCCCCCACCCGACGGCCGTGGAGCGAGATGCGCACGACGTCCCCGACGCGCACCTGGTCCCGGACGGCGTCCGGGACCAGGTAGTCGAAGGTCTTGTCGACGGCCGGCACGTCCGGCAGGACGCGCACGACCCGGCGGCTCACGGGAGCGATGCGACGCTCGGAGCCGACCGCGCTAGAGACCGAGGGCCGACTTCAGCTCGTCCACCCGGGTCGCCTGCTCCCAGGTGAGGTCCTTGTCGTTGCGGCCGAAGTGCCCGTAGGCGGCGGTCTTCTTGTAGATCGGCCGCCGCAGGTCGAGGTCCCGGATGATGGCGGCGGGGCGCAGGTCGAAGACCTGGCGGACGGCGTCGCTGATCTTGGCCGGGTCCACCTCTTCGCTGCCGAAGGTCTCGACGAGGATCGAGACGGGCTGGGCCACGCCGATGGCGTAGGCCACCTGCACCTCGCAGCGGGTGGCGGCCCCGGCGGCGACGACGTTCTTCGCCACCCAGCGGGCGGCGTAGGCGGCGGAGCGGTCCACCTTGGACGGGTCCTTGCCGGAGAAGGCCCCGCCGCCGTGGCGGGCGGCGCCGCCGTAGGTATCGACGATGATCTTGCGCCCGGTGAGGCCGCAGTCGGCGTGGGGGCCGCCGAGCTCGAAGGTGCCGGTGGGGTTGACGAGCACCTTGACGTCGGAGGTGTCGATGCCGGCCGGCAGCAGCGGGGTGATCACGTGCTCGATGAGGTCGGGCTTGATCAGCGTCTCGGGGTCCAGCCCCGGCTGGTGCTGCGTGGAGATGAGGACCGTCGCCAGGCGCTTCGGCGTGTTGTCCTCGTAGTCGATCGTGACCTGGGTCTTCCCGTCGGGTCGCAGGTACGGGAGGATCCCGGCCTTGCGGACCTCGGAGAGGCGGTGGGCGAGGCGGTGGGCCAGCCAGATCGGCATCGGCATGAGGTCGTCGGTCTCGTCGCAGGCGTAGCCGAACATCATCCCCTGGTCGCCGGCGCCCTGGGCGTTGAGGATGTCCTCCCCGGAGACGCCGGTGCGGGTCTCGAGGGCGGTGTCGACGCCTTGGGCGATGTCCGGGGACTGCGGGTCGATCGAGGTCATGACGCCGCAGGTGTTGCCGTCGAAGCCGACCGACTCGCGGTCATAGCCGATGCCCTTGATCGTCTCCCGCACGATGGTGGGGATCTCGACGTAGGCGTTGGTGGTGATCTCCCCCGCCACGATGGCGAGGCCGGTGGTGACCATCGTCTCGCAGGCGACGCGCGCCATCGGGTCCTCCGCCAGGATGGCGTCGAGGATGGAGTCGGAGATCTGGTCGGCCATCTTGTCGGGATGGCCTTCCGTCACGGACTCCGAGGTGAAGGTCCACTGGCGGGTCACTGGTTGCTCCTTGTGTGGGTCACGGCATCGAGGATGCTACGGGCGATGGCCCGCTTGTCCGAAAGGGGGACGTCGGTGACGGCACCCTCGGCGTCGAGGATGACCACGGCGTTGGTGTCGTGCTCGAACCCCACGCCGGGGGCGGAGACGTCGTTGGCGACGATGAGGTCGATGCCCTTGCGGGCCAGCTTGGCGGCGGCGTTGGCCCGGAGGTCGTCCGTCTCAGCGGCGAAGCCGACGATCGTCTGCCCGGGGCGACGCTGCGCCCCGAGGGCGGCCAGGATGTCGGCGGTCGGCTCGAGCACCACCTCAGGGGCGCCGTCGGCCTTCTTGAGCTTGCGGTCGGCGGCCTGGACCGGGCGGAAGTCGGCCACCGCGGCCGCCATCACGATCACGTCGGAGTCGTCGGCCCGGCTGAGCACGGCCTGCTCCATCTCGGCCGCCGTCTCCACCCGCACGACGTCGATGCCCGCCGGCACAGCCGGGGGCGTGGTGGAGACGAGGGTGACCTTGGCCCCCCGGGCCGCCGCTTCGGCGGCCACGGCGTGGCCCTGCTTGCCCGAGGAGCGGTTGCCGATGAACCGCACCGGGTCGATCGGCTCCCGGGTGCCACCGGCCGTGACGAGGACGCGCAGCCCGGCCAGGTCCTGCGCCGCGCCCGGCGCGCCGGAGCCGGCCAGCACCGCCTCGACGGCGGCCACGATGTCGGCGGGCTCGGCCAGGCGACCGGCGCCGACGTCCCCTCCCGCCAGCCGGCCCACGCCGGGCTCCACGACGTGCACGCCACGGCTGCGCAACCGCGCCAGGTTGTCCCGCACCGCCGGGTGCTCCCACATCTCGGTGTGCATGGCGGGGCAGACGACGACGGGCGCCCGCGTGGCGATCAGCGTGTTGAGGAGCAGGTCCTCGCTGATCCCAGCTGCGTAGAGGCCGAGCACCCGGGCGGTGGCGGGGGCGACCAGGACGAGGTCGGCGCTCTGGCCCAGGTGGGTGTGCGGGATCGGACGGCTCTCGTCCCACAGGGACGTCCAGGCCCGCTCAGAGCCCAGCGCGTCGAAGGTGGTGCGCCCGACGAAGTGCAGGGCCCCGTCGGTCAGGACCGGGATCACGTGGGCGCCGGCGTCGACGAGGCGACGGCAGACCTCGACCGCCTTGTAGGCGGCGATGCCCCCGGACACGCCGAGGACGATGCGCGTGCCCTCGAGGCTGGCCATGGGACGGGAGGTGCCGGCCCTACTCGGCGGGCTCGGCGTCCTCGTCGGCGTCGGCGACGGCGTCGACGCCCTCCGACTCGGGCTCCGGCCACACACCGAGGATCTTGTCGGCGTCGATCTCCTCGAAGGCGATCGAGAGGGGCTTGCGGGCCGAGGAGGTGACCTGCGGCGGCACCACGGTGCCGAGGCCCTCGGAGAGCTGGTTGTAGTACGAGTTGATCTGCCGGGCCCGCTTGGCCCCCAGGGTGACCAGGGTGAACTTCGAGCCGGCCCGCTCGAGGAGGCCCTCGATCGGGGGGTTCATCATCGTGTCGTGACGCGACGCCATAGCAGATCCTTCGCTTCCTACGGGGACGAGCGATGCTACCAGCGTGCCCCTCCGGGACGTGCATCCGGCGGGCCTAGGCTCGACCCATGGATCTCGGCATCACGGGTCGGCGCGCCGCCGTGGCGGCCGCCACGGACGGTCTGGGGCTGGCATCGGCGCGAGCGCTGGCGGCCGACGGCGTGCGGCTCGCCATCTGCGGCCGCGACCCTGATCGGCTGGCCGGCGCCGTGGCGTCGCTGCAGGCCGAGGGGGCGGACGTGACGGGCATCCAGGCCGACCTCTCCGACCCCGACGGGGCCTTCGCCTTCGTGGAGGAAGCCGCTGTTGCACTCGGTGGGCTCGACATCCTCGTGACCAACGCCGGCGGGCCCCCGGCCGGGGGGTTCGACGCCATCGGGATCGGCGCCTACCGCCGGGCCGTCGAGCTCAACCTGCTCTCCACCGTCGCCATGTGCCAGGCCGCCATCCCCGGGCTCCGCGCCCAGAGGTGGGGCCGGATCGTGGCCATCACCTCCATCTCGGTCCGCCAGCCGAAGGCGGGGCTGATCCTCTCCAACACGGCTCGGGCCGGGGCCACCGGCTTCCTCAAGACGCTGGCCCTCGAGGTGGCCGCCGAGGGCGTCACCGTCAACACCGTGCAGCCCGGCTCCCACGTCACGGACCGGCTCCGCGACCTCTACGGCGGCGACCTCGCGCAGGCCACCCGCCACGTGCCCACCGGGGTGCTCGGTCGCCCGGAGGACTTCGGCGCCGTCGTCGCCTTCCTGTGCTCCGACCACGCCCGCTTCATCACGGGCGCCTCGATCCCGGTCGACGGGGGCGAGCACCGCGCCCTGCAGTAGGGCCGGGCTTCAGGCGTCCTCGGTGCCGGCCCGGGCGGCCTCGATGACCTCGGCGGCCAGGGCTTCGGGGGGGGTGGAGGTCGAGTCGAGGACGAGGTCGTAGACGGCGAGGTCCGTGAGGTCGATGTCGTAGAGCTCGAGGTAGCGGGTCCGCTCCAGCGCGGCGCGGACCTCGTTGTCGTCCCGCGCCTCCGCGGGCGTCGACCCGTCGCGGGCGGCCACCCGCCGAGCTCGCTCGTCGTCGTCGCAGGCCACCCACACCCGCACGGCCGGGAGCCCGGCCCGGGTGACGAGCCAGCCGGCCAGGCGCGACTCGAGGACGCAGCGCCCGGCGCGGGCCCGGTCGGTCAGGCGATCGTCGAGCTGGCGGTCGATGTCGGGGTGGTCCTGCGCGTAGCGACCGAAGTCGGCCAGCGTCATGCCGGCCTCGGCCGCCATCTGGCGGAACACCTCGCCGCCGGGGACCCGCTGCAGGTCGAGGGCGTCGGCCACCAGGCGCGACACCGTCGTGGTCCCGGCTCCCGGGAGGCCCGAGATCGTGATCAGCACCCTGGACAGGTCAGTAGGAGGACGCCGTCGGCTCAGCTGAAGGCGTCGAGCAGCGCCTTGCGCTGCTGCTCGCCCAGGCCTCGCACGCGCCGGGTGTCGGCGATGCCGATCTCGTCCATGGTGCGCCGGGCCTTCACCTTGCCCACGCCCGGGAGGGCCTCGATCACCGCCAGGACCTTCATCTTGCCGATGTGGTCGTCATTGCCGGCCTTGGCCAGGAGCTCGGACAGGGTGATCGACCCCATCTTGAGCTTCTCCTTGAGCTCGGCCCGGGCCCGGCGCGCCTCGGCGGCCTTGGCCAGGGCCTGCTCGCGCTGCTCGGGGGTGAGAGAGGGAGGCTGCGGCATGGCGCGCACCCTACTGCCCCCCGACCGGCCCGCAAGCCGGGGCGCGTCAGGCCGGGAGCGACGCCGCGATGGCCGAGGCGGCGGCGGCCGGGTCGGCGGCCTGGGTGACGGCCCGGCCGATGACGAGCACGTCGGCGCCGGCCGCCATGGCCTCGGCGGGGGTGCCCATGCGGGCCTGGTCGTGCGTGGGGGCACCGGCGGGCCGGATCCCGGGCACGACGGCGACCAGCGACCCCGCCTGGGCCTTCACGGCGGCGACGTCAGTGGCCCCGCACACCACGCCCCCGCAGCCCGAGTCGACGGCGGCCTGCACCCGCTCGGCCAGCACCGAGGGGGGCGCCTCGGGCTCGCTCGTGAGGATCGTCACGGCCAGCGGCGTGGGAGCCGGCAGGCCGGCGTCGGCGGCCCCCGCCAGGAACCCCTCCACCCCCTCTCGCAGCATGGGCACGCCGCCTTGGGCGTGGAAGTTGAGGTAGCGGGCGCCGAGGGCGCCGATCACGTGGGCGGCGCGTCCCACGGTGGTGGGGATGTCGTGGAACTTGAGGTCGGCGAAGACGTCGTAGCCGAGGTCGTTCAGCGCCCCCACCACGTCCGGCCCGGCCGCGCTGTAGAGCTCGAGGCCGACCTTGGCCACCCCGAACCAGGGCCGCAGCTCCCGGGCCAGCCGCAGGGCGGCGACGGCGTCGTCGACGTCGAGGGCGACGGCCAGGCGGGACCGGGGATCGGCGGGGGCGGTCATCGGGGAGGATCCTCTCGGTGGGCGGCGCCCACGGCATCGGCGATGGAGCGGCGGCCGGTGCGCTGCGCCCAGTGCTGCAGCTCGGCCAGGACGCGCCCGGGGGCGCGGGGGTGGGCGAAGGTGGCGGTCCCCACCTGCACGGCGCAGGCGCCCGCCAGGACGAGCTCGGCGGCGTCGGTGCCGTGGACGATCCCGCCCACGCCGACGATGGGCAGCTCCGGGAGCGCCAGGTGGACGTCGTGCACGGCGCGCACGGCCACCGGGTGGATGGCCGGTCCGGACAGCCCGCCGCCGCGGGGCCCGGACCCGAGCCGGTAGCGGCCCGTCTCGGGATCGATGGCCATGCCCAGCACGGTGTTGACGAGCGTGACGGCCTCGGCCCCGGCGTCGCGGGCGGCGACGGCGATGGGGACGAGGTCGGTGACGTTCGGGCTGAGCTTGGCCCAGCGGGGCCTCCCGCAGGCCGCGGTGGCGGCCATCGCGTCGGCGGTGGCCGACTCGCTGTGGGCGAACAGGTCGCGCCCCGCCTCGGTGTTCGGGCACGACAGGTTCACCTCCACCGCCACCACGCACTCCGGCGCCCCGGCCAGCAGGGCCGCGGCGGCCTCGTACTCGGTCACGCTGCGCCCCCAGATGGACACGACCACCCGCGCCCCGGTGGCGGCCAGCGGGGGCAGGTCGTGCTCCAACCAGACCTCGACGCCCGGGCCCTGCAGGCCCACGCTGTTGATCATCCCGGCCACCGTCTCGTGCACCCGCAGCGCCGGGTTGCCGGCCCACTCGAAGGCGGCCAGGGACTTCACGACGACCGCCCCGAGGGACGAGAGGTCCAGGTAGGGGGCCAGCTCGGCGCCGTGGCCGGCCGTCCCCGACGCCGTCATCACCGGGTTCGGCAGCACGACCGACCCGATCCGGGTGGTCAGGTCGACGGCGCCCCCCGTCACCGGACCTCTGGCTCGGTGACGGCGCCGGCGTGGAACTCCTGGAGCGTGCGGACGTGGCGCCGGTAGGCGGCGTGGTCCTGGATGCCGCTGGCCGCGGCCAGGCCCGCCGCCGCCGTCGTGAGGCAGGGGATGTTGTGCACCGACGCGGCGGCTCGGATGTGGGCGCCGTCAGCACGGGCACCGCGGCCGCGCGGGCTGTTGACGACGAGGTCGACCTTGCCCGACGAGATCAGCTCGACGGCGTCGGTGCCGGTGGCCTCCCCCACCTTCGCCACCCTCGTGGCGACGGGGATGCCGGCCGCCTCCAGCGCGTCGGCCGTGCCGTGGGTCGCTGCGATCGTGAACCCGGCCTCGTGGAACTGGCGGCCAGCCTCGATGCCCGTGGCCTTGTCCCGATCGGCCAGCGACATGAACACGCTCCCGCTGGTGGGCAGGCGATCGCCGGCGGCCAGCTGGCTCTTGGCGAAGGCCAGGCCGAAGGTCGTGTCGATGCCCATCACCTCACCGGTGCTGCGCATCTCCGGGCCGAGCACGCTGTCCGCGTCGGGGAACCGGCTGAAGGGCAGCACGGCCTCCTTCACGGCCACGAAGCCGCCTCCGGCAGGATCGTGCAGCAGGCCCTCGGTCCGGAGCTCCTCGAGGGTGGCGCCCACCATCACCCGGGCGGCGATCTTCACGAGGGGCACGCCGGTGGCCTTGGCCACGAACGGCACGGTGCGACTGGCCCGCGGGTTGGCCTCGATGACGAAGACCTGGCCGTGCTTCACCGCGTACTGCACGTTGATCAGGCCCAGGACCTCGAGCTCGGTGGCGATGGCCCGGGTGTGCTCCTCGATGACAGCGATCGTCTCGGCGGACAGGGAGTAGGGAGGGAGCACGCAGGCGGAGTCGCCCGAGTGCACGCCGGCCTCCTCGACGTGCTCCATCACGCCGCCGATGATCACCTCGCCGGTGCGGTCGCGGATGGCGTCCACGTCGACCTCGGTGGCGTCCTCCAGGAACCGGTCGATGAGGACGGGGCGCTCGGCGGACAGGCCGCCCTCCTTGCCGAGGCTGCCGAAGTGGGCGAGGTGGTCCATGGCCGTGCGCAGGGAGTCGTCGTCGTAGACGATCTCCATGGCCCGCCCGCCGAGCACGTACGACGGGCGCACGAGCACCGGGTAGCCGACGTGGGCGGCGATGCGGAGTGCCTCCTCCTTGGTGACGGCGGTGCCGCCGGCCGGCTGAGGGATCTCGAGGCGGGCGCAGAGGTCGTTCCAGCGCTCGCGGTCCTCGGCCAGGTCGATCGACTCCGGCGAGGTGCCGAGCACGAGGCCCTCCGGGAGCAGGCCCGCCAGCTTCAACGGGGTCTGCCCGCCGAGGCTGACGACCACGCCGACGAGCTCACCGCTGGCCTGCTCCGCCTCGATGACGTTGAGGGCGTCCTCCAGGGTCAGCGGCTCGAAGTAGAGGCGGTCGGAGGTGTCGTAGTCCGTCGAGACGGTCTCGGGGTTGCAGTTGAGCATGATCGTCTCGAAGCCGGCATCGGCCAGGGCGAAGCTGGCGTGGACGCAGCAGTAGTCGAACTCGATGCCCTGTCCGATCCGGTTGGGGCCCGACCCGAGGATGAGGACCTTGCGCCGGTCCGAGGGCTCGACCTCGTCCTCGTCCTCGTAGGTCGAGTAGTGGTACGGCGTGTGCGCCTCGAACTCGGCGGCGCAGGTGTCGACGGCCTTGAAGGTGGTCCGCACGCCGGCGGCCAACCGGGCGGCCCGGACGTCGGCCTCCGGGACCGACCAGAGCCAGGCCAGCTGGGCGTCGGCGAAACCGAGCCGCTTGGCCCGGCGCCAGGCCCGCCGGTCCATGGCGGCGAAGCCCCGCTCGGCGAGGGCGTGGCGCTCCTCGATGATCGAGAGGATCTGGTCGAGGAACCAGGGATCGACCTTGGTGCGGTCGGCCAGGGTCTCCACGCTGATGCCGCGGCGCAGCGCGGCCTCGAGCTGGAACGGGCGGTCGGGCGTCCCGATGGCGGCCCGGCGCAGGAGCTCCTCGTCGTCCAGCTCGTCGAAGGCGGCCTCGCCGGGGTCGCAGCCCAGACCGAGGCGGCCGTGCTCGAGCGAGCGCATGGCCTTCTGCAGCGACTCGGGGAACGTGCGCCCGATGGCCATCGCCTCGCCGACAGACTGCATCGACGTGCCCAGCACGCCGGGCGTGCCGGGGAACTTCTCGAAGGCCCAGCGGGGGACCTTGGTGACGACGTAATCGATCGTCGGCTCGAAGCTGGCCGGCGTGGCCTTGGTGATGTCGTTGGGGATCTCGTCGAGCGTGTACCCGACGGCCAGCTTGGCGGCGATCTTGGCGATAGGGAACCCGGTGGCCTTCGACGCCAGGGCCGAGCTGCGCGACACGCGGGGGTTCATCTCGATGACGACCATGTGGCCGTCCTCGGGGTTGAGGGCGAACTGCACGTTGGAGCCGCCGGTCTCCACCCCGACCCGTCGGATGCAGGCGAAGGCGGCGTCGCGCATCGCCTGGTACTCGACGTCGGAGAGCGTCTGGGCCGGAGCCACGGTGATGGAGTCGCCCGTGTGCACGCCCATCGGGTCGAGGTTCTCGATCGAGCAGATGATCACGCAGTTGTCGGCGCGGTCCCGCATGACCTCGAGCTCGTACTCCTTCCACCCGGCGATCGACTGCTCGATGAGGATCTCGCTGATCGGGCTGGCGGCCAGGCCGGCGGTGGCCAGCTTCTCGAACTCGGCGGGCGTCGACGCGATGCCGGTGCCCTTGCCGCCCAGGATGTAGGCGGGGCGGATGACGACGGGCAGGCCGATGCGGGCGATGACCTCCTGGGCCTCGTCGAAGGAGTGGGCCACGCCAGAGGGGGGCACCTGCAGGCCGATGCCCTGCATGGCCACCTTGAAGGCCTCCCGGTCCTCCGCGGTGCGGATGGCCTCGGCGTTGGCGCCGATCAGCTCCGGGGTGCCTGGTTCGTCGACGGCCCCTCGGGCCACGAGCTCCATGGCCAGGTTGAGCGCCGTCTGGCCGCCGAGGGTGGGCAGGACGGCGTCGGGCTGCTCCCGCTCGATGATGGCCATGAGGATCTCGACGTCGAGCGGCTCCACGTAGGTGGCGTGGGCGAACTCGGGGTCGGTCATGATCGTGGCCGGGTTCGAGTTGGCCAGGATGACCCGGTAGCCCTCCTCCTTCAGCACCTTGCAGGCCTGGGTGCCGGAGTAGTCGAACTCGCAGGCCTGGCCGATCACGATCGGCCCGGCGCCGATGACGAGGATCGACTCGATGTCGTCGCGGCGGGGCATCAGGCCACCCCCCGGTCCTCGGTGGGGTACGAGGTGGGCGCCTGGCGGCGCTCGCTGACGCCGAGCATCGTGGCGAACTCCTCGAAGAGGTAGGCGCTGTCGTGGGGGCCGGGGCCGGCCTCGGGGTGGTGCTGCACGCTGAAGGCGGGGACCTCGAGCACCCGTAGGCCCTCGCACACGCCGTCGTTGAGGTTGACGTGGCTCATCTCGGCCCGACCGGCCAGGGAGTCGGGGTCGACGGCGAAGTTGTGGTTCTGGCTGGTGATCTCGACGGCGCCGGTGGCCAGGTTGCGCACCGGGTGGTTGCCCCCGTGGTGCCCGAAGGGCAGCTTCACCGTCTCGGCCCCCAGCGCCCGGCCGAGGAGCTGGTGGCCCAGGCAGATCCCGAAGATCGGCACGTTGCCGAGCAGGGCGCCGATGGCATCGCTGGCGTAGGGCACCGTGGCCGGGTCGCCCGGGCCGTTGGAGAGGAACACGCCGGCGGGCCGGCGGGCCAGCACGTCGCCGGAGGTGGTGGTCGCGGGCACCACCTCGACGTCGAACCACGACGCCAGGTGGCGCAGGATGGTGCGCTTGATGCCGAAGTCGTAGGCCACGACGAGCGGACGCTGCCCGTCGGCCAGCCGGTAGGGGTCGGCGGTCGTCACCTGGGCGACGAGGTCGATCCCCTCGGTGCCGGGCTCGGCCTGGGCTGCCGCCAGCAGGGCCGCCTCGTCCACGAGGTCGAGCGGGCCGAAGGCACCCGGGATGGCGCCGACCTCGCGGATGCGGCGGGTCAGCTTGCGGGTGTCGATCCCGGCGATGCCGGGCACGCCGTAGGTCCGCAGCTGGGCGTCGAGGTCGGCCTCGGCCCGCCAGCTCGACCGGCGGCGGGCCAGGTCGCGCACGACCACGCCCCGGCAGAACGGCCGCCGCGACTCGAAGTCGAACCGGTTCACGCCGTAGTTGCCGATGTGGGGGTAGGTGAACGTGATGATCTGGCCGGCGTAGGACGGGTCGGTCAGCACCTCCTGGTAGCCCGAGAGCACGGTGTTGAAGACGACCTCACCGGCGGCCGCTGGGCTGGGGTCGGCGCCGATGGCCTCCCCCTCGAAGGTGGTCCCGTCGGCGAGGACGAGCAGGGCGTCGCGCACGCTCACCGCCCCACCCCCGCCGCTCTGTGGACGCTGGTGCACGCCATCCGTGCCCTGGGGTCCATAGACGTTGGTTGGTGGGGGTGCATGATCATGCACGATAGTGGATGGTCATGCAGACGGCTGAACCGGGGGGTCATCGCTGGGGCTCCTCGTCGAGGACGACGGGCTCGCCGCGCAGCAGGGTGTGGCGCACCTTGCCCTGCAGCTGGCGGCCCGCGTAGGGGGTGTTGCGGCTGCGGCTGGCCATGGCCGAGGGGTCCACCGTCCAGGTCCGCTCCAGGTCGATCACCGTCAGGTTGGCGCGGCGGCCGACGGCGATGGCGCCGTGCTCGTCGTCGACGCCGAGGATCGCCGCGGGGCGCCACGACAGCAGGGCCAGCACTTCGGCGATGGGCAGATCCAGCTCGGTGAGGGCCAGCCCGAGCGCCGTCTCCAGGCCGAGCATGCCGGGAGGGGCCTGATCGAAGGCGGCCTCCTTGGCCTCTTGGGTGTGGGGGGCGTGGTCGGTGGCGATGCAGTCGATCGTCCCGTCGGCCACGCCGGCCCGCACGGCGGCCACGTCGGCGTCGGTGCGCAGCGGCGGGTTGACCTTGAACACCGGGTCGTACGAGGCGCACAGGGCGTGCGTGAGGGTGAGGTGGTGCGTCGTGGCCTCGCAAGACACGGGGGCACCCTCCGCCTTGGCCCCCCGCACCATCTCGACGGACCGGGCCGTGGAGAGGTGCTGGAAGTGCACCCGGGCCCCGGTCAGGCGGGCCAGCGCGATGTCCCGCAGGACCATCAGCTCCTCCGCCTCAGCCGGCTGGCCTGGGATGCCGAGCCGGGAGGACCACTCCCCCTCGTGCATGTGGCCGCCCGCCGACAGGACGGGGTCCTCGCAGTGCTGGGCCAGGACGACACCCCGGCCGTCCACCTGGATGCCGCTGGCGTACTCGAGGGCTCGGCGCATCAGCCGGGCATCGGCCACGCCGGCGCCGTCGTCGGTGAACAAGCGCACGCCGAGGGCGGCCATCTCGGCCAGCGGGGCGAGCTGCTCCCCGGCGCGACCCACCGTGATGGCCCCCGACGACCGCACGTCGCACGGGGCCGAGCGGCCCAGCTCCAGGACCTCCCGGACGATGCCGGCGTGGTCGATGGCCGGGATCGTGTTGGGCATGGCGAGGATGCAGGTGTAGCCACCGAGGGCGGCCCCCCGGGCGCCGGTCTCGATCGTCTCCGCCTCCTCCTGGCCGGGCTGGCGCAGGTGGGTGTGGAGGTCGACGAAGCCGGGGGACACGACGCAGCCGGCGGCGTCGATCGTCCGGTCGGCGCTGAGGTCCTCCCCCACCGCGGCGACGAGCCCGTCCTCGCCCACCACGACGTCGGCCGTCCGCTCGCCGCTGGCGTCGATGACCCGGCCACCTCGGATGACGATGGTGGGCATCAGCGCTTCGCTCCTTCGGCGGCCGGTTCGGGTCGGGCGTCGGGGTCCCCGGCCAGGTCGACCACGGCGGCGTTGTCCATGTCGGGCTCGGGGCTGAGCACGCGGTCGACCCCGGCGCCGAGCAGCAGGTAGAGCACCGCCATCCGCACGGCCACGCCGTTGCGGACCTGCTCGATGATCACCGAGCGGGGCAGGTCGGCCACCTCGGCGCTGATCTCGACGCCCCGGTTCATCGGGCCGGGGTGCATGACGAGGGCGTCGTCGCGCAGGCGGTCGGCCCGCCGCACGGTGAGGCCGAAGCGATCGGTGTACTCCCGCAGGCTGGGGACGAGGTGCTCGGTCATGCGCTCCCGCTGCATCCGCAGCAGGTAGGCGACGTCGAGGTCGCCCACCACGGCGTCGAGGTCGTGACTGACCCGCACCGGCCAGCCCTCGAGGCTGGGCGGCAGCAGGGTGGGCGGGGCGACGAGGGTGACCTCGGCCCCCAGCTTGGTGAAGGCCAGGACGTCGGATCGGGCCACCCGGCTGTGCTTCACGTCGCCGATGATCCCGATGTGGAGCCCGCCCAGGGAGCCCCGGTGCTCGCGGATCGTGTAGCTGTCGAGGAGAGCCTGGGTGGGGTGCTCGTGCCAGCCGTCCCCAGCGTTGACGACGCTCACCCGGTCCTCCAGCCACCGGGCGATCTGCCAGGGGACGCCGGCCGAGCCGTGGCGCACGACGACCCCGTCGACGCCCATCGCCTCGATGGTGAGGACGGTGTCGCGCAGCGACTCGCCCTTCTTCACCGACGACGAGCCGACGCTGAAGGTCATGGTGTCGGCGGACAGCCGCTTGGCCGCCTGCTCGAAGCTGAGCCGGGTGCGGGTGGAGTCCTCGTAGAAGAGCCACACCACGTTCTTGCCCCGCAGGGCGGGCACCTTGGGGATCTGGCGCTGGCTGACCTCGACGAAGCGGTCGGTGAGCCGCATCAGCTGGTCGAGGTCCTCGGCGTCGAGGTCGGCGATCGACAGGAGGTGCTTCACCGGCCCTCCTTCACGAGCTCGCCGAGGTCGACCCCGCTCGGGCTGACGTTGACCATCTCGTCTCGACGGGTGGGCAGGTTCTTGCCCACGTAGTCGGGCCGGATGGGCAGCTCGCGATGGCCCCGATCCACCATGACCGCCAGCTGCACGGCTCGGGGCCGCCCGAAGGAGCTCAGGGCGTCGAGGGCGGCCCGGATCGTGCGGCCGGTGAAGAGGACGTCGTCGACGAGGACGACGATGGCGCCGTCGAGGTCGACGGGGATGTCCGTGATCGCCTCCGGGAGCACGGGCCGGATGCCGATGTCGTCGCGGTGGAGGGCCACGTCGAGGGTGCCGACCGGCACGTCGGTGCCGTCGATCTCGGCCAGCGCCTCGGCGAAGGCCTCGGCCATGAGCACGCCGCCGGTCTGGAGCCCGACGAGCACCACCCCGTCGAGGCCGTGGTTGCGCTCGACGATCTCGTGGGCCATCCGCCAGATGGCTCGCCGCACGTCGTCGGCATCCATCACCTGCGACCGGGCAACGAAAACGCCCCCGTACGGGGGCGTGGACCTGCGTTCGCGTTCAGCCAAGCTGGCATCCTTCCTGCCGTTCGGGCCTCACGGGACCCGCTTCACGGTCAGGGCCCGAGGGTAGCACCGCCGTCGATGGCGAGAGACCACAGCTCGATCGGCCCCTCCTGCCCCACGGGCCGGAACCCGGCGGCCCGGGCCACACCGGCCGACGAGGGGTTGTCCTGGTGGCAGCGGGCGAGAACGGCGTCGATGCTCAGCTCGGCGACGGCCCAGTCGGCCAGGAGGATCGCCGCCCGCGTGGCCAGGCCGCGCCCCCGGCGGTGGGCCACGACCCACCACCCGATGTCGGCCGTGCGGCCCGTGGCGTCGATGCCGGACAGCCCCACCTCACCCACGATGGCGTCGTCCACGACGGCGACGAGGTCGAGCGACAGGCCGCGGGCCCGGCGGTCGCGGTCGCCGTTGATCCAGCGGACCGCGGCGGCCTCGTCGTGCTGGTCGGGCACGCCGGTCCAGCGGGCGATCTCCGGGTCGGTCCAGGCGGCGGCCAGCACGGGAGCGTCGCTCGAGGTCCAGGGCCGCAGGTGGAGGTCGCCGTCGCTCAGGAGCGGGTCCGGGAGCGGCAGCGGGAAGGGCGGGACGCTCACCGCAGCAGCTGCCGACCTCGCAGGAGGGCGCGGAGGTCGTCGACCCCGGTGAACCGCTCAGCCTGCATGCCCGCTGTTCTGGCCCCCAGCACGTTCTCCATCGTGTCATCGACGAAGAGGCAGCGCTCGGGGGCGACGCCGGCGGCCCGCGCCGCGGCGTCGAAGGCGGTAGCCGACGGCTTGGCCGCCCGGATGTCGGCGGACCCCACGACGGCGTCGAACACCTCGAGAAGGTCGCTGCGGTCGAGGTCGTAGACGAGGCGGGTGGAGGCGTTGGACAGCAGCACCACCGGCACGAGCTCGCGCACCTCGGCCACCATGTCGACGACGTCGAGGTCGATCCGCCAGGTCGACGAGGCCCACGCCTCGGCCACCGCTTCGGGATCGGCGCCGTGGGCGGCGGCCAGCTCGGCCCCGACCTCCTCGCAC
Organism: Acidimicrobiales bacterium; assembly: GCA_036275535.1. Taxonomy (GTDB): domain Bacteria; phylum Actinomycetota; class Acidimicrobiia; order Acidimicrobiales; family VFJN01; genus VFJN01. Next base: position 29,224 of record DASUDP010000141.1, read on the forward strand.
CACGCCTCGAAGGACAGCCTCCCGTCGACGGCGCGCGACAGGCGGTCGGTGGCCAGCGCGGCGCCGGTCAGCGCCCCGGCGGGCAGCCCGAGGGCAGCCTCCGCCTCGGGGTAGTACGACTCGTCCCAGTGCCGGATGACGCCGTCGAGGTCGATGACGAGGGCATCGACCTCGGGCTGCAGGTCGGGCTCGGCCTCGACCTCGGGCGGCGGGGGGGCGATGTCGCCGGCCTTGGCGCCCCGGACCTCGACGGCGACGCGGGCCAGCAGGCCGTTCACGAAGCGCCCGGATCCGTCCGTCGAGAAGCGCGAGGCCAGCTCGACGGTCTCGGCCAGCACCACGCCGGTGGGGACGTCGGGGCGGGCGATCAGCTCGGCCGTGCCCATGCGCAGCGCGGCCCGGTCGAGGGCAGCCATGCGGGCCAGCGACCAGCCCTCGGCGAAGCGCTCCAGGAGCGCGTCGATGCGGGTCCGGTGCTCGTCCACCGCGTGAACGATCGACTCGGTGAACGCATCAGGAGCGACGGGCAGCTCGGCCAGCACCTCGGCGCCGTCGAGGCCCTTGGTCTCGGCCTCGTAGAGCAGCCCGAGGGCGCGCTCGCGAGCGGCCCGCCGCTCTTCGGCGAGCGTCATGGCGGCCTCCTCAGGCTCGGGTGATGTACTCGCCGGAGCGGGTGTCGACCTTGATGCGGTCGCCGGGGTTCACGAAGAGCGGCACCTGGAGCACGAGCCCCGTCTGCAACGTGGCGGGCTTGCGGGCACCCGACACGCGGTCACCCTGGACGCCGGGCTCGGTGTCGGTGACGGTGAGCTCGACAGCGGCCGGCAGGTCGGACCCCACGATCTCGTCCCCGTACATCTGGAGGGTGACGGTGGAGCCGTCGACGATGTAGCTGGCGGCGTCGGCCAGCGCGGCGGGGGTCACGTGGAGCTGGTCGTAGCTCTGGTTGTCCATGAACACGTAGTCGTCGCCGTCGCGGTAGAGGAACTGCATGTCCCGCTTGTCGATCATGGCCTGGTCGAGCTTCTCATCGGCCCGGAAGGTGCGGTCCATCTGGGCGCCGTTGCGCATGTTCCGCAGCGTCGTCCGCACGAAGGCACCGCCCTTGCCGGGCTTGACGTGCTGGAAGTCGACGACCTGGAAGAGGCCGTCGCTGAGGTTCAGGGACATGCCCTTCTTCAGGTCGTTGGTGGAGACTGCGGGCATGGGGGCGGACCTCGGGATCTAGGACTTGGGGGCGCAGGTCAGGGGTCGGCAGCCGGTGGCGGTGACGACGACGGTGTCCTCGACTCGGACGCCGCCATGTCCGGGGAGGTACACACCGGGCTCGACCGTGATGACGTGGCCGTCGGCGAGCGTAGCAGTGGAGGTCCCGTTCACCCCAGGTGGCTCGTGGATGTCGAGGCCCACGCCATGGCCGGTCCCGTGCACGAACGCGTCGCCCCACCCCGCCTCGTCGATGACGGCGCGGCACGCCGCGTCGACGGCGCTGACGGCACCGCCGGCCCGCACCGCGGCGACCCCCGCCGCCTGCGCCGCCGTCACCACGGTGACCATGCGGCGGGCGGTGTCGTCCAGCGCCTCGAGCCCGCCCACCGGGACCGTGCGGGTCATGTCGGAGTGGTAGCCGTCGACCAGGGCGCCGAAGTCGATCACGACCAGGTCCCCTCGCTCGACGGCCCGATCGCCCGGCTGGTGGTGGGGCCGCGAGGCGTTGGGACCCGACGCCACGATGGTGGCGAAGCTGATGTCGTCGGCCCCCCGGCGGCGCATCTCGGCCTCCAGCATGGCGGCGAAGCCGGCCTCGGTCGGCCCCTCGTCGAGGGCCGGGAGCACCGCGGCGAGGGCGTCGTCGGCGATGGCGCAGGCCGCTTCGATCCGGGCCACCTCACCGGGGTCCTTGACGGCGCGGAGCGACTCCACCAGGCCGTCGGTGGCCACCAGCTCCGCCGGGAGGAGCTCGGCGTAGCGCCGCTGCTCGGCCCAGCTGACCTGCTCCGCCTCGAGGCCCACCCGCCCGAGCTCGGCCAGCCGGCGCTGGAGCTCCTCGCGCTGGGCAGCCACGGTGCGCCCGACCACCACCTCGACGGCCACGCCGGCGGCCGTCACCTCCCCTGCCGCCTGCTCCTCGTAGCGCCCGTCGGTGAGCAGGACGGCGCCCTCCTGCCCCACGACGACGGTGCCGGCGGACCCGGTGAACCCGGTCAGGTAGCGCACGTTCGTGAGGTGGGTGACGAGCAGGGCATCGCACCCGGCACCGGCCAGCGCGGCCCGCAGGCGGGGCAGCCGCCCGGCGACGTCCATCGGGGCCAGGTCGCCCCAGCCGCCGGTCACGACAGGAGGCGAGCGACGGCCGCCACCGCCAGCTGGTAGCCGTGGCCACCGAGGCCGCAGATCGACCCGGTGGCCGCCGGAGCCACCACCGAGGTGCTGCGCCAGGGCTCGCGGGCGTAGGGGTTCGAGATGTGGAGCTCGATGATGGGGCCCTCGAAGGACATGAGGGCGTCGTGGATGCCCCAGGCGTAGTGGGTGAAGGCGCCGGCGTTGATGACGATGGCCGCGCAGCGCCCGCGGGCGGCGTGGATGGCGTCGATCAGCTCGCCCTCGTGGTTGGACTGGACGTGCTCGAGGGTGAGGTCGTGGGCCTCGGCCACGGCGCGGGCGGCGGCCACGTGGTCGTCGAGGGTGGCCGTGCCGTACACCTCCGGCTCCCGCTCGCCCAGCAGGTTGAGGTTGGGCCCCGACAGCAGCAGCACGATCCCGCTCATCGCAGGGAGTCCAGCACGTCCGCGGCCACCGCGGGGTCGACACCGGCCACGACCTCCACGCCGGCGGGACCGTCGAGCACGAAGGTCAGGCCGTCGATCGCCTTCTTGTCCCGCTGCATGACCTCGACGAGCTGCGCCGGGTCGCTGTCGGCCGGCAGCGCGGCGTCGAGCTCGTAGGCGGCCAGCACGGCGTCGTGGTGGGCGACCCGGGCGGCGTCGATCCGGCCGAGGCGCTCGGCCAGGCGAGCCGCGTAGCCCAGCCCGACGGCCACGGCCTCGCCGTGGCGCAGGTCGTAGCGACCCACCGTCTCGAGGGCGTGGGCGAGCGTGTGGCCGTAGTTCAGGATGGCGCGGCCGCGCCGGTTCGACGGGTCCTCCCGCTCGTCGCCGGCCACCACCGCCGCCTTGATCCGCACCGCCGCCGCCACCCGGGCGTCGAGGTCGAGGGCCAGCAGGTCATCGCCGGTGAGGAAGTGGTACTTGGCCAGCTCGCCCCGCCCGCTGCGCAGCTCCCGGGACGGCAAGGTGGCGAGCGCGGCGGTGTCGCAGAGCACGGCATGGGGCTGCCAGAAGGCGCCGACGAGGTTCTTCCCCTCCGGCAGGTTCACGCCCGTCTTCCCCCCGATGGCGGCGTCGACCATGCCGAGCAGGGAGGTGGGGACGTGCACCACGGGCACGCCCCGGTGGTAGGTGGCGGCCGCGAAGCCGGCGACGTCGGTGACGAGGCCGCCTCCGACGGCCACGACCACGTCGCCCCGGGTGAGCCCCCAGCGAGCCCAGGCCGAGCACAGGTCGCCGACGGTGCGCAGGTCCTTGTGGGCCTCGCCGTCGCCGATGTCGAAGCGCTCGTGCTCACGGCCGGGGTCGACCTCGAAGGGGATCCCGGCCTGGCTGACGACGGCCGCCCGCTTAGCGCCGGCGGGCAGCACGGCGGCCAGCTCGGAGCGCACCCCGGCCCCGACGAGCACCGGGTAGCTGCGCTCGCCCAGGGCGACGTCGACGGTGATCACGTGGGCTCCGCCGTCAGGTCGGCTCCCCCGGCGAGTCGCGCCTCGTGGTCGAGGACCAGCCCGGCGATGCGCTCGGCCAGGGCTCGCTTGGGCTTGTCCTCGGCGTGGTGGAAGGGCTCGACGTCGACCACCGCGTCGGCCACCTCCCGGTAGAGCTCGGCCCGCTCGTCGTGGAGCCGGGTGAGGACCTCGCGGGCCGTCTCCGCGCCGCGCAGCAGGGGGCGGTGCGCCTTGGCCTCCACCCGGCTGGCCAGGAACGCCGGGGAGGCGTCGAGCCACACCACCGTGACGTTGGGCTGCTGCAGGCGGTGGCGGTTCTCGCCGGTCAGCACCACCCCACCGCCGCTGGCGATGACGGTCGGCTCGTGGTGCTCGAGCAGCTCTTCGAGCACGTCGGCCTCGATGGCCCGGAACCCCCGCTCGCCGTCCTCGGCGAAGATCTCGGTGATGGTGCGGTCGGCGATCTCCTCGAGCGCGGCGTCGGCGTCGATGAAGGTCCGGCCGAGACGAGCGGCGACCCGCCGGCCGATGGAGCTCTTGCCGGCGCCCATGAGGCCCACGAGTACAACGTGCTGGGTCATCGGGGCGGCCTAGTCGAGCTCGGCGACGAAGGCATCGAGGTTGCGCCGCAGCTCGTCGACGCTGTCGCCGCCGAACTTGCGGGTGGCCTCGTCGGCCAGCACAAGCGCCACCATCGTCTCGGCCACCACGCCCAGGGCCGGCACGGCCGTCACGTCGGTGCGCTCCTTGAAGCTGACCGTCTCCTCCTTGGTCACGGTGTCGACGGTCTTCAGGGTGGGCCGGTTGAGGGTGGCCAGGGGCTTCATGGCCGCACGGGCGATGAGCACCTCACCGGTGGAGATGCCGCCCTCGACGCCCCCGGCCAGCGCCGACTCCCGCCGGTAGGTGCCGGCCTCGGCGTCCCAGGTGATCGGGTCGTGGGCCTCGCTCCCCCGCCGGCCGGCCACCTCGAACCCGTCGCCGATCTCCACGCCCTTCACGGCCTGGATCGACATGAGCGCCCGAGCCAGCAGGGCGTCGAGCTTGCGGTCCCAGTGCACGTGGCTGCCCAGCCCGACGGGCACGCCGTAGGCCAGCACCTCGACGATGCCGCCCAGGCTGTCACCGTCCTTGGCCGCTGCCTTGATCTCCTCCACCATGGCCTCCTCCGCCGCCGGGTCGAAGCACCGGACAGCGGAGGCGTCGATGCGAGCGAGGTCCGTGGGCAGGGGGCGGGTGGTGCTCTTGGTGCGGGCCGAGCCCATCTGGATGACGTGGCTGAGGACCTCGATCCCCAGCTCGGCCAGCAGGGCCTTGGCGACCGTGCCGGCCGCCACCCGGGCGGCCGTCTCGCGGGCGGACGCCCGCTCGAGGATGTCCCGGGCGTCGGTGAGGCCGTACTTCTGCATGCCGGCGAGGTCGGCATGGCCGGGGCGCACCTGGGTGAGGGGCTTCTGGGTGGGGCCGTCCTCGGCGCGGACCGACATCTCCTTCTGCCACTTGTCGGGGTCCCGGTCCCACTCGCTGTTGCCCACCTCGATGGCGACGGGAGAACCGAGGGTGCGGCCGTGGCGGACGCCGCCCAGGATCGTGACCTCGTCCTGCTCGAAGCGCATGCGGGGCCCGCGGCCGTAGCCGAGGCGACGGCGGGCCAGCTCGGCCTGGATGGCCTCGGTGGCGATCGGGAGGCCCGCGGGCAGGCCCTCGACGATGACGACGAGCGCCTTGCCGTGTGATTCACCCGCCGTCAAGAACCTGAGCATCGAGCCCACGGTAGTGGTCGCCCCCTCGGCGCCAGGAACCCGATCGGCCCTGCCCGGACCGGTCGTGCCAGCCTGGACCGGTGCTCAGCCCCGTCCACCTGGCCCAGGCCGAGCAGCAGCTGTCGTCGCGCGCGGGCCGGCCCGTCACCCTGCGAGCGGAGCAGGAGCTTCGCCCCGGCCGCGTGGCCCGTCTGGCCGTGGACGGGCTCGGGGTGCCCTCGGTCGTCGTCAAGGTCGCCGATCCCGACGATCCCAGCCGCGACCGGGCCGCCATCCACAGCGAGCTGGCGGCACTGGAGCTGCTGGGCGCGGTGGCTCCGGGGGTGGCGCCGCGGCTGCTGGCCGCGGAGCCCGACAGCGGGCTGCTGGTCCTGGAGGACCTCGGCGACGGGCCGTCGCTGGCCACGTACCTGGCCGGCGACGACCCGGCCCGGGCGGAGGCGGCCCTCGTGGCGTGGGCGGCGGCGCTCGGCACCGTCCACGCCGCCAGCGCCGGGATGGCCGACAGCTTCCGCCAGCGCCGCGGCGCGCTCAGCCGCTATGACGACCGCGCCGAGCGCTTCTCCCTGCGGGGCACGCCGCTCGACCGGGCCCAGGCGGGGACGAGCGCAGCCCTCGACGAGCTCGGGCTCCCCGCCCTCCATGCCGCGGCCCGGCAGGACGTCGAGGCCATCGCCGCCGAGCTGGCCGAGCCCGGGGACCTGCTGGTGCTGACCACGGGTGATCCGTGCCCGGACAACGGCCGCATGGTCGACGGCGCCGCCCGCTTCTTCGACTTCGAGGCCGCCGCCTACCGCCACGCCCTCCTCGACGGCGCCCACCTCTGGATCCCGTTCCCCAACTGCTGGTGCTGGCGCACCCCGCCGCCGGAGGTGGTCGACCGGATGCGGTCGGCCTACCGTGCCCGACTCGTCACCGGCTGCTCCTCGGTGGCCGACGACGCCCGGTTCGACGCCGCCGCCGCCTGTGTCGCGGGAGCCTGGCTGCTCTACGTGCTGTGCCGCCGCCTGCCCCTGACGGGCGACGACGAGCTGGCCCGGGTGCGCGTCCTGGCCACCCTCGGCGCCCTGCTCGAGCTCCCCGCGGCCGAGGCCACCCTCCCCGCCCTCGTCACGTGGGCGGCCGAGGTCAGGACCGCCCTGGCCGTGCGCTGGGACCGGCCGGCGGTCGTGGACCTCCCCTACCCGGCCTTCGGGGGGCCACCCCTGGCCGAGCCCGGCTGATCGCGGAGCCGATCGCGCTGGGGCGTCGGTAGGTTCGGTGCGCACCTCGACCGCCTGGGAGCCAGCGTGACCTCGAACCACTTCGACGAGAAGGCCGCCACCTGGGACCACGACCCGGCCAAGGTGGAACGGGCCGAGGTCGTGGCCCGAGCCATCGTGGAGCGGGTGCGGCCCCACTCGGGCACCCGCCTGCTGGAGTACGGCGCGGGGACCGGGCTCGTCACGCAGGCCATGCAGGAGGCGGTGGGCCCGGTCACCCTGGCCGACACGTCCGCCGGGATGCGCCAGGTCATGGCCGACAAGATCGCCGCCGGCCTCCTCCCCGCCGGGCGCATCTGGGACGTCGACCTCGCCGTCGACCCGACCCCCGACGACGAGTTCGACCTCATCGTCACCGTGCTGACCCTGCACCACATCCACGACGTGCCCGCCGCCCTCGGCGCCTTCGCCCGGCTCCTGGCCCCCGGAGGCCACCTCTGCGTCGTCGACCTGGTGGCCGAGGACGGCTCCTTCCACGGGGAGGGCTTCGAGGGCCACCGCGGCTTCGAGCAGGGCCCGCTCACCGCGCAGCTCGAGGACGCCGGCTTCACCGGCATCACCTACGAGATCTGCCACCACCTGGAGCGCGACGGCGTCAGCTACCCGATCTTCCTCGTCACCGGCACCCGCACGGTCTGAGCGGCGCCGCCGCGGCGGGTCAGAGGGAGATGACGATGAGACAGGCCAGGGCCAGCGCGGGGCCGAAGGGGAACTCGCCGCGACGGTGGGTGATGATCTGCGAGGCGAGGCCGAAGACGACCCCGAGGATGCAGCCGAGCATCAGGCCGTAGAGCACCTGCTGGATCGGCTCCCCCACCGGGTGCACGGGCGTCCACCCGAGCCAGCCCAGGTAGAGGCCCATCAGCAGCGCCAGCTTCACGTCCCCGAAGCCCATGCCACGCGGGTAGACGAGGTGGGGGACGAGCAGGGCCACGAAGTAGGTGCCGGCCCCGACCAGACCGGCCACGAAGGCCTCGCCGTCGTCGTACCGCAGGGACACCAGGAGGATGAGCGGCAGGGCCAGGGCCAGGGCGGGGAACGTCACGCGGTCGGGGATGCGCAGGAGCTGGAGGTCGATCACCGACACGGCGACGAGCGCGGCGCCGAGCACGGCCACGGGCACGACGGCCAGCGAGTCGCCGAAGCGGGCGCCCAACGCGGCGAGGATGACCGCGGTGGCGAGCTCCACCCAGAGCCACCGCCGCGGGAGCCCATCACGGTCGACGCCGGTGCGCAGCAGCCACGGCTGGGCCGGCACGGGGCCCCACATCATCGGCGCCGCCGCCTCACCGTCACGGGGCCCCCGCAACGGCACCCGGTCCGGCACGCGGTCGATGACGACGTTCAGGAACCCCCCGATCGGGATGCCGAGGAGCCCGAGGAGGACGGCCACCGCTGCGCTCACGGCGGGTGACACTATCGACGGGCCAGGGTCGCGCCGGCGATCGGGTTCAGCGGTGGCCGCTGAGCAGGTACTGGAGCTCGGCCGGGTCGACGGCCCGGTCGGCGGCCACCTCGGGGGCGACGATCCCGTCCTGGACGAGGGCGGCGAGCGACTGGTCCATGGTGCCCATCCCGCTGGTGGCCCCGCCCAGGATGGCCTTGGCCAGGTTGGCCGAGTCCCCGGCGCGGATGTGGTCGAGCACCGCCTTGGTGGGCAGCAGCACCTCGGTGGCGAGGGCCAGGCCCTCGTCGACGGCGGGGACGAGCTGCTGCACCACGATCCCCCGCAGGGTGTTGGCCAGCTGCACCCGCACCTGCGGCTGCTGGTCGATGGGGAAGACGTCGACGATGCGCTCGACGGTCTGCACGGCGTCCATCGTGCGCAGGGCGCCGAGGACGAGGTGGCCGGTCTCGGCCGCCGCCAGCGCCAGGCGCAGGCTCTCGGTGTCCGGGAGCTCGCTGGCCACGATGACGTCGGGGTCCTGGCGCAGCGCCACCCGGAGCCCGGAGGCGACGCTGGCCGTGTCCTCCCCCACCTCACGCTGGTTGACGAGGCCGGCCTGGTGGCGGTGGAGGAACTCGATCGGGTCCTCGATGGTGAGGATGTGGGCGGCCCGGGAGCGGTTGATGCGATCGACGAGGGCGGCCAGCGTGGTCGAGATGCCCGAGCCGTGGGGCCCGCACACGAGGACCAGCCCCCGTCGCTCCTCGGTCCACGCGATGACCTCGTCAGGGAGCCCGAGGTCCTCAGCCGGCGGGATCTCCGGCGGCACCATGCGCAGCACGGCACCGACCGAGTCCCGCTGGACGAACGCCGACACCCGGAACCGCCCCCGACCGGGGATGGCGTGGGAGGACGACAGCTCGCCCGCGGCCAGGAACCGCTCCTGCTGGCTGCGGGTGAGCACGCCGAGCACGAGGCGCCGGGTGTCCGACCCGGTCAGCGGCGGCATCCCCGGGATGCGCCGCAGCACGCCCTGGACCCGCACGAGCGGGGCGGTGCCCACGGCCAGGTGGAGGTCGGAGCCGCCCGCCCGCAGCACCTCGGCCAGCAGGTCGTCGAGCTGCACGGTCCGCGGCCCGGCCACCAGGCGGCCCCGCCGGGGGCCCTCGACCGGCGCGTCGGCCCACGCCTTGTCGTCGCTGCCCTCCGGGGACCCGTACATCTGGTCGATCAGCCGCTGGAGGTCGTCCCGGGCGGCGACGGCGGGCAGCACCGGAGCGCCGAGCTCCTCCTCGAGCGCCGCCACCACCTGGTCGTCACCCGGATCCTCCATGGCGACGATGACGCCGCTGGGCCGTCGCTCGAGGGCCACCGCGAGGTAGCCGCGGGCCAGGTCCTCGGGGACGAGGGCCCAGAGGTCGGGCAGGATCGTCTGCTCGGCCAGCTCCACGAAGGGGACGCCGAGCTCGCTGGCCACGGCGGCCATGAGGTCGTGCGAGCTGACGATCTCCTCGAGGGTCAGCAGGTGGCTGAGCTGCACGCCCTCGGTGGCTTCGCGCGACAGGAGCTCCTCCAGCGCGTCACGGGACAGGACGCGCCGGGAGACCAGGAACTCGCCGAGCCGGCGGGACGAGATGCGCATGGACGACAGGTTGGCGGATGCGGCCGCGGCGGCCGGGGATCAGCTCTTGCCCGAGCCCAGGAACTTGAGGAGCAGGCCCCGCTGGATGGGGGCGTCGTCGCCCCCGAGGGCCTCCGCCAGCGAGGCCTCGCGCTCCTCGAGGCTCGCATCACCGGCCGCCCACGCATCAGCCGCCTCGTTCGAGAGGGGGGCCAGGCCCCCCGCCTCCACCGCGCTGTCGTCGGATCCGGCGTCACGCCGGCCGAGCCCGGGGAAGACGGCGGTGAGGTCCTCGAGCTGCCCGTCGAGCTCGCCCCCGTCGGGCGTGGCCAGAGCCACGGCGGGCGACAGGTGACCGGGCAGGTCGAGGGGGACGAAGTGGTCGGGCTGGGCGTCGGCATCGAGCGTGCGCGGGCGGGGGCGACGGGCTCGGATGGGCCGGGCCGTCGGCAGGGCGTCGGGATCGTCGAGCTCCTGTGTGGCGTCGGACGCCTCGTGGGCGGAGAGCTCCGTGGCCGGTGCCTCATCGGCGTCGTCGGCGGCCGCCCGCTCCAGCGCGGCGGCGAGCCGCTCGTCGGTGAGCGACTCGTCAGCCCAGCCCGTCGCCACCTCCGCCGGGGCGACCGGCGGGGCGGTCTCGGCCTCCGCGGCCGGTGCGGGCGCGGGGGCCACGACGGGCGCAGGCTCCGGCGCGAGGACGGGCGCAGGCTCCGGCGCGAGGACGGGCTCGGGCGCCGGCGCGAGGACGGGCTCGGGCGCCGGGGCCCGGTCCTCGAGCTCGACGAGGCCGAGGTGGACGAGGTCCCGGACCGCCCGGGACACGGGCAGCTCGGCCAGCTCCAGCCGCTCCCCCATGCCGCGCACGGTCGAGCCCGACCCGACGGCGACGAGCGTCGGCCACTGGGCCGGCGAGATGGTGACGTCGCCGTCGAGCTGGCGCCGAAGCGTGACGTAGGCGTCGAGCGACGGCACCACCGACTCGATGTCGCGCCACTCCGCCAGGAGGGCCGAGGCGCCCTCCAGGAGGCTGTCGACGGCTGACGACGGGCCGGGGGTGTCGGTGCGCTCGTCGGCCTCGAAGGCGAACGAGCCCTGCTCGAAGCGCAGGAGCTCGAAGAGGGCCTCGACCGGCTCCACGGCCAGGGGCGCATGGTCGGCCACCACGGCCACCGCCTCGCCGCTGTCGACCCACACGGACCCGCCGCCGCGCTCGCCTGTCAGGCGGAGGCGGCCCGTCTTCTTGGTCGCCGCCAACAGGTGCAGCACATCGGGAAGGGCAAAGGTGTCGAGCGTGCCTTGGAGCGCCACAGGTCCTCCTGGTCGAGCCGGGTCCGCTCTACCCATCGGCAGGATCGGCCCGCGACTTCAGTCCTGATTCGGCTCCGAGCGGTGCACGAGCCCCGCCAGGGCGGCTGCGCTCATCGCCTCCAGGGGCGGTTCCTCGCTGGTCCAGAGCCGGAAGGCGTGGGCGGCCTGGTGGATCAGCATCCCCAGCCCGTTGACGGTGACGAGCCCGCGCTCGCGAGCGGCTCGCAGCCAGGGGGTGACCGCCGGGTGGTACACGAGGTCGACGGCGATCTGGCCCCTTCCGAGCAGCTCGGGCTCCACCGGCAGCGGCTCCGGCGAGCCGTCGGTGCCCACCACCACGCCCATCCCGAGGGGGGTGGCGTTGACGACGAGGTCGGCGGCGGCGACGTCGTCGGGCGATCCCAGCCGGCCGACGGGGCCGGCCAGGGCCACCGCCCGCTCGGCGGCGTCTCGGCTGCGGTTGACCACCACGATCTCGCGGGCCCCTGCGCCGGCCAGAGCCCGGATCACGGCCCGGGCCGCCCCTCCGGCCCCGACCACGGCGACGCGCCGGCCGGCCAGGTCCAGCCCCTCGTCGATCTGGAGGGCGTCGACGAAGCCGGGACCGTCCGTGTTGTGCCCCGCCAGCTCGCCCCCCCGGCGGACGACGCAGTTGACCGCGCCGAGCGCCTCGGCATCGGGGGTCAGCGAGTCGAGGGCCGGGATGACGGCCGCCTTGTGCGGCATCGTCACCGACACGCCTTCGAGGCCCAGCGACCGCACTCCCCCCATGGCCAGCCCAGCCGCTCCCTCGGGCACCTCGAAGGCGAGGTAGGCCCAGTCCAGGCCGGCGGCCCGGAAGGCGGCGTTGAAGATGGTCGGCGACAGGGAGTGCCGTACCGGCTCCCCGATGACGCCCGCCGTGCGGGTCTGCCCGCTGATGCCCTCGATGTCCTGCACGGGTCAGCCGCAGCCCAGGCCGGCGTCCTTGCACCGCTTCTTGGCGGCGATGAACTCGCTGTTGCTGTCGGTGAAGAAGTGGTTCCCGTCGGCGTCCTCGAGGACGTAGTAGATCCACGGACCGTCGGCCGGGTTGAGGGCAGCTTCGATGCTGGCCCGGCCGGGGCTGGCGATCGGGGTGGGGGGCAGCCCCTGCTGGCGGCGGGTGTTGTACGGCGAGTCGCTGGTGAAGTCGATGTCGCCGCGGTCACGCCCCTCCAGCTCGGCCTCGTAGCGGGAGGTGGCGTCGATGCCGAGGGGGATGCCCTGGCGCAGCCGGTTGTAGATCACCTGCGCCACCTTGGGCCGCTCGGCGTCGACCTTGGTCTCCTCCTCGATGAGCGACGCCACGATGAGGACCTCATAGGGCGTGAGCTTGAACCGCTCCTGGGCCGACTCCACCGACAGCTCGGTCATCGTGGAGTCGAGCTGGGCCACCATCAGCTGGAGCACGGCCAGCTCGTCGGCCTCGGCGTCCACCCGGTAGGTCTCCGGGAACAGGATCCCCTCGTTGGAGGGCTGGTCGGCCGGCTGGTACTGCGAGCGCACCTGGCCGCTGTCCATGAGCTGCTGCAGGGTGGCGAGGTCGAAGCCGAGCCCCTTCTCGGGGTCGGCCAGGCGGGCCAGGATCTCGGGCACCGTGAGGCCCTCGGGGATCGTGAAGGACCGCTCATCGGGCGGGCGGGGCCCGGCGGAGAGGACGTCGACGACGTCGCCCATGGCGCTGTCGGGGGCCAGCTCGTAGAGCCCGGCCTGGAAGGGCCCGCCGCCGTTGATCCGCAGGTACCAGCTCCAGACGAAGTCGCTGGTGATGATTCCCTTTTCGGCCAGGAGCTGGCCGATGTCGTCCGAGGTGGCCCCCTGCGGGATCTCGATCTCGATGGGCTCGCCCGGCGATCCGGACGGATCGATCTGGCGGGAGACCCACAGCCCCGCGGCGCCCACGGCGAGGATCAGCACGAGGGCGACCGAGCCCAGCACGGTGAGCACGCGGCGTCCCCGCCCCGACTCCCGTCGGAGCGTGACGTAGTCGTGGTCGTCGTGGTCGTCGTACTCGTCGAGGTCGTCGTCCTCGTCGCTGTACCAGTCGTCCTCGTGCTCGTCGTCAACGTCTGCGTAGCGGTCGTCGATCTCGTCGTCGAAGTCGTCCTCGTGGTCGTAGGGAGGGCGATCGCTCATGGGGTGGGTTCCTCGGGGGAGGTCAGGCGGCGGTGGTCGAGCCAGGCCTGGAGCATCACCGATGCTGCCACCTTGTCGATCACCTTGCGGCGGGCAGGGGCCTTCATGTCGAGGGCGATGAGGTCGCGGTCGGCGGTCACCGTGGTCAGCCGCTCGTCCCACAGCTCCACCGGGAGCCCGGTGGCGGCGGCCAGCTCGGTGGCCTCGTGGCGGGCGGCGGTGGCGGCGGGGCCGTCGGAGCCGTCGAGCGACAGGGGCAGGCCGACGACGAGCAGCTCCGCGCCGGCCTCTTCGGCCAGCGCCGCGATGCGGCGGTGGTCGCGCTGGCGGTCACCGCTGCGGGGGACGACCTCGTAGGGGGTGGCCAGGGTGCCGGCACTGTCGGAGAGGGCGACGCCGATCCGCTTGGTGCCCAGGTCGATGCCCAGGGCCCTCACGATGCGGGGAGTCCAGCAGCGGCCCGCACCGCCTGGAGGGCCGGGTCGATGCCCTCGGCATCCTTGCCGCCCGCCACGGCCAGCAGCGGGTCCTTGCCGCCGCCGCCCTTGATCAGCTTCTTGGCGTCCTCCAGGAGGGCCGACGCGTCGAAGCCGCTGTCCGGCGTGACCGCGGCCACGAGGGCGGCGCCGCCCCCCTCGGGCGCGGTGCCCAGCACCACGGCCCGGATCCTGTCCTTCTGGCGCAGGGCGATGGCGAGGTCCCGCAGGCCGTCGCGGTCGAGGCCGTCGACCCGCGCCACCACCACGCCGTCGACCGCCCCGGCGGCGAGGGTGCCGGCCTGGTCGCCGGCGGCCTGGCGCTTGAGGGCCTTGACCTCGTCGCGCAGGGCCTTGATCTCCTCGAGCCGCTTGCGGGCCCCGTCCACCACCTCGCCGACCGGGACGTTGAGGACCTCGGCCAGCGCCGCGAGGGTGGCCTCCTCGTGGCGGAGCCGGTCGATGGGGCCGGTGCCGGTGACCGCTTCGATGCGGCGCAGGTTGGAGCCGATCGAGCTCTCCGAGACGATCTTCACCGGCCCGATGTCGCCGAGGGCCTTCACGTGGGTGCCGCCGCAGAGCTCGGTGGAGCGGCGACCGGCCTCGAGGACGCGCACGACGTCGCCGTACTTGTCCCCGAAGAAGGCGATCGCGCCCCGCTCGATGGCCTCGGCCTTGGTGGTCTCGTAGTGGCGCACCGAGTCGTTGTGGAGGATCTCCTCGTTGGCCAGGTCCTCGATGCGGCGGATCTGCTCGGGGGTGAGGGCGTCGGAGGGGCCGAAGTCGAAGCGCAGCCGCTCGGGCTCGACGAGCGAGCCCTGCTGCTGCACCCCGTCCCCCAGGACCTCGCGCAGGGCCCAGTGCAGGATGTGGGTGCCGGTGTGGTTGCGCCGGATGGCGTCGCGGCGGGCGACGTCGATGGCGGCGGTGGCGTCCTGGCCCGCCTCGATCGAGCCGTCGGTGATCCGCACGACGTGGCGGTGCAGGCCGGGCAGCCCGAAGGTGGTGTCGAGCACGTCGGCCGTGCCGGTGTCGGTCGTGATCGTGCCCGTGTCACCCACCTGGCCGCCGGACTCGGCGTAGAAGGGCGTGCGGTCGAGGAACACCGACGCGGTGCCGTCCTCGGCGGGCACGACGGCCAGGACCGTGGCCTTGGCCTCGTGCTCCTCCCGCCCGACGAAGTCGGTGGGTCCGAACCGGTCGAGGATCTCCTGGAACGACGTGAGGTTGCTGTAGTCGTGCCCGGCCTTGGCCCCCGCCTTGGAGCGCTGCTGGGCGGCCAGGAGGGCCTCCCGGTAGCCGGGCTCGTCCACGGCGATGCCGAGCTCGGCGGTGATCTCCTGAGTGACCTCGAGGGGGAACCCGTAGGTCTCGTAGAGGTCGAAGGCGACGTCGCCGCCGAGGGCCTGGCCCTCGGGGAGCTCGGCCAGCTTGGCGTCGAGGAGGCTGCTCCCCCGCTTGAGGGTCTGGCGGAACCGGGCCTCTTCCCGGGCCACGATCCCGGTGATGCGGTCCTGCTGGGCCCGCAGCTCGGGGTAGCCGTCGACCATGGCGTCGACGACGGCGCCGACCAGCGGCTCGGCCAGGTCCTGCTCCCGGCCGAGGAGGTAGGCGAAGCGCACGGCGCGGCGGATGATGCGGCGCAGCACGTAGCCGCGGTCCTCGTTGGAGGGGACGATCCCGTCGGCCACGAGGAAGGTCATGGTCCGGCTGTGGTCGGCCAGGATCTTGAGAGCGACGTCGGTGCGCTCGTCGGTGCCGAGCGAGCGGCCGGTGATCGACTGCGCCACCTCGACGAGGCGGTCGAGGGGGTCCACGTCGTAGACGGTGTGGGTGCCGTTGAGCGCGGTGAGCATCCGCTCGAGGCCGGCGCCGGTGTCGATGCCGGGCTTGGGGAGGTCGGTGAGGCCGCCGTCGTGCCCGCGGAAGTACTGCGGGAACACCAGGTTCCAGATCTCGACGTAGCGGTTCTCGGCGTCGGGGTTCTCCGGGCCTCCCCCGGGGCCGAACTCGGGGCCGTAGTCCCAGAAGATCTCCGAGCTCGGCCCGCAGGGGCCGGTGTCGCCCATCTCCCAGAAGTTGTCCTTGTCGAGGCGCTGGATGCGCTCCCGCGGGAAGCCCACGGCGTCGGCCCACAGGTCCTCGGCCTCGTCGTCGCTGACGTGGACCGTGACCCACATGCGGTCGCCGTCGAGGCCCAGCACGTCGGTGAGCAGCTCCCAGGCCCACGGAATGGCCTCCGCCTTGAAGTAGTCCCCGAAGCTGAAGTTGCCGAGCATCTCGAAGAAGCTCAGGTGTCGGGGGGTGCGACCGATGGCATCGAGGTCGTTGTGCTTGCCGCCGGCCCGGACGCACTTCTGGATCGTGGCTGCTCGAGGGGGGCGGTACGGGGCCGCCTCCTCGCCCAGGAAGATCGGGACGAACTGCATCATCCCGGAGTTCGTGAACATCGGGGCCGTGGGGTGCGTGGGGATCAGGCTCGACGAGGGCACCAGCGTGTGCTGGCGGGCCTCGAAGAACTCGTTCCACGCGCGGCGCAGTCCGTTGGCGTCCATGGGCTCCCGAGTCTATTGGGGGCCGTCGCGGGCCCCGGACCGCAGATCGGCGCTGGTCAGCGGGGGGCGGCGTCGGCCCGGAGCTCGGCCTCGCGCTCGCGCATCGCCTGGCGACCCTCGGCCACGGCGGCCCGCAGGTCCTCCCCGAGGCCCTTGAGGGCGCTCGTCAGGTCGGCCGAGACGCGCTCGGGGGCGTACCGGGCCGCCGTCTCCCGCACGAAGCGCATGAGCCAGAAGGACACGCCGAACCCGAAGCCGGCGCCCACCATGAGCCAGAACAGGCGCTTGAACATCAGCGCTCGCGGCGGATCCGGCGGAACCGCTTGGCCGCCCGCCCCGTGCCCGTGGCGAGGGCCACCGTCTTGATGACCGGGTTCGAGAAGGCGAGGTAGGCCAGGCGGGAGGCGGAGTCCACCGTCCCGCCGATCGACTCAGCCGTGCCGAGGACGCCGTCGAGGCGCTGGAGCTCGTGGTTGGCGTCGCGGACCGTCTCCCCCAGCTCGACCATCACGGGCACGGTGTGGGTGTGGAGGAGCTCGACGGCGTCGCGCACGGCACGCAGCGTCCGGGTGATCGACACCAGCGCCACGGCGAGGAGCACGACGGCCACCACGCTGGCGATGGCCACGATGAGGGCGGCCAGCTCGGTGGCGCTCACTGGTCCTCGTCCGTTCGTCGTGCCATGCGGGTGCGGATCTCCTGCTCGAAGCCGTGGTGGGAGGGGTGGTAGTACCGGCGGTCGCGCACCTCGTCCGGGAGGTACTGCTGGTCCACCCAGCCGGCGGGGTGGTCGTGAGGATAGTCGTAGCCCGCCCCGTGCCCGAGCTTCTCGGCCCCCTGGTAGTGGGCGTCGCGGAGGTGCATCGGCACCTCCACCGACGGTCCGTGGCGGACGTCCTCCCGGGCCGACCAGATGCCCGCCGCGGCCCGGTTCGACTTCGGTGCGGTGGCCAGGTGCACGACGGCCTGGGCCAGGTTCAGCTGCGCCTCGGGCAGGCCCACGTGCTCGACGGCGTGGGCGGCGGCCACCGCCACCACCAGGGCCTGCGGGTCCGCCATGCCGACGTCCTCGCTGGCCGCGATGACGATGCGGCGGGCGATGAAGCGGGCGTCCTCCCCCGCCTCCAACATCCGGGCCAGGTAGTAGAGGGCGGCGTCGGGATCGCTGCCCCGCATGCTCTTGATGAACGCCGAGATGACGTCGTAGTGCTCGTCGCGCCCGTAGCGCAGGGCCTTGGTGCCGAGGGCCGCCTCGGCGTCGGCCAGCCCCACGCGCGGCCGCTCGAGGTCCTGCTCGGCGCTGGTCGGCGCGCCGGGGCGACGGGCGGCCTCCCAGCGGGCGCGGGCGATGGCGACCGCCACCTCGAGGCTGGTGAGCACGTGGCGGCCGTCGCCGTTGGCGTGGCCGGCGAGGTGGTCGACGGCTTCGGCGTCGGCCTCCGCGCCCTCCGCCCCCAGGCCCTTGGCGATGAGCGCCCGGGCGGCGTCGACGTCGAGCGCGTGGAGGCGGAACAGGGTGCTGCGGGACAGCAGCGGCGGGTTGACCTCGAAGAACGGGTTCTCCGTGGTGGCCCCGATCAGGGTGATGAGCCCGCTCTCCACGCCGGGGAGGAGGGCGTCCTGCTGGGCCTTGTTGAAACGGTGCACCTCGTCGAGGAAGAGGATCGTGCGCTGGTCCCGCTCACCGAGGCGGTGGTGGGCCCGCTCCAGCACGTCCCGCACGTCCTTCACGCCGGCGCTGACCGCCGACAGCTGCTCGAAGGACCGGCTGGTGTGGGCGGCGATGGCCTGGGCCAGGGTCGTCTTGCCGGTGCCCGGTGGCCCCCAGAGGATCACCGACGACAGGCGGTCGGCCTCCACCAGCGCCCGCAGCGGCTGCCCGGCACCGAGCAGGTGCGCCTGCCCGAGGATGTCGTCGAGCGTGCGGGGCCGCAGCCTCGCGGCGAGGGGGGCCGTGCGGGCCAGCACGTCCTCCGCCGCCGCCGAGAAGAGGTCGTCACCCATCCCCCACGACCCTATCGGATCCCGTTGCCCCAGTGATGTCTGATGCCATTACAGTCCTTCCTGTTGTTCTTCCCCCCACCCCACCAACCAACGTCTGTGGACCTCAGCGCACGGATGGCGTGCGTGAGCGTCCAGAGACGTCGTCAGGGAAGGACGTTTCGATGCAGTCTGAGAGCTGTGCGGCGATCGACGAGGTCGCCGGTCCGCAGTACGGCCTGGTCACCTCCGAGCAGGCCGTCAAAGCGCTGGGGCGGGGCCGCAAGGCGCGGTGGATCTCCGAGGGTCGGCTGATCGTGCACCAGCCGGGGGTCTTCCGGGTGGCCGGCGCGCCCCAGACCTGGCACCAGGCCGTCCTGGGAGCGGCCCTGGCCGCGGAGGGCGTCGTCTCCCACCGGTCAGCGGCCGAGCTGTGGGGGCTCATCCAACCCGCCGGCCACATCGAGGTGTCCGTGCGGCCCGACCGGCGACCGCGCGTCGTCCTCCCGGCCGTCGTCCACCGGATCGGCGACCTGCACCCGCGCCTCGCCACGGAGCGGCTGGGGATGGCCGTCACCGATCCCGTCCGCACGGTGATCGACCTCGGGCTGGTGGCGCCGAAGGTGCTGGTGCGCGATGCGCTCAGCCGAGGCCTCACCACGAAGCTCTTCACCGTCATGGAGGTGACCGCCCTGCGAGAGGCGCTCGGTCGCCCAGGGCGCAACGGCACCGGGGTCATCCGCAAGATCCTCGAGGAGCGCCTCCTCACCCTCGAAGGGGAGGAGAGCCTCCTCGAAGCGAGGTTCGCCGACCTCGCCCGCCGGTTCGATCTGCCGCCCCTCTCGCTCCAGCACGAGGTGTGGCACGCCGGACGGTTCGTCGCCCGGGTCGACGCCGCCTACCCCGCGCACCGGCTGGCCATCGAGGTCGACGGCTACAGCGCGCACGCCTCCCCCGAGGCCTTCCAGCGGGACCGCGCCCGCCAGAACCGCCTCGTCGCCCTCGGATGGATGGTCCTGCGCTTCACCTGGGACGACGTCGTGCGCCGCCCGAGCGCCGTCGCCTCAGACATCCGAGCCGCCCTCTCTCGCCTCGAGGCCGCCTGACCCACCGACCAACCACCAACCGGCGTCTGTGGACCCTGCCGCACGCATGCCGTGCCACAGCGTCCACAGACGCTGGGGGTTACCCCCCTCGCAGGTCCTTGACCCAGAGGAGGACGGCACCCTGGCGACGGATCGTCAGCAGGGTGGGCTGGTCCCGCAGGTAGGCGCGGTCGGCGCCCGTGGCGAGGTCGGCCGCTCGGGGCGTGCAGAGGGCGAAGTCGGCCTCTGACGGATCGCCCACATAGCGCAGTCGCGATCCGTCCTCGAGCACCTGCGCGCTCAGCGCCCCGGGCAGCGTGCAGACGTACACGCTCAGGGTCCCTCCCGGGTAGCGCTCGAGCAGCTGCTCCAGGCCTTCGCGGTAGGACATCCCCCAGTAGTCCATCTCGTACTGGTGGCTCGCTCCACCCGGGCCTCCCACCAGCCAGTTGAAGTACACCGCCTCGTAGGGGTGCAGCCGGATCATGGAGAGCGCAACACCGCCCAAGCAGGCGACCACGGCGGCACCGAAGAGCACCGGACCGGGCCAGCCCGGCAGGCGGGGACGAAGCCAGCCCCAGCATGCTTGGCCGCCGGCCACGGCGAACACGATGAGCGCCGGGTAGACGAAGTTGAGGTGACGCCACTCGTCGTAGACGGCCGAGCCCCGGATCACCACGAGGAGCACCGGCCCGAGCAGCCAGGCGGCGTAGAGGATGTAGTGCCGCGACCGTGACCGCTCCCGGTAGAGCGTCCAGGGGTTGCTCCTGAGGGTCGAGACCAGCCCGACACCGGCGAGGGCCAGGTAGGGCGTGGGCGTCGAGATCGCCATCCACACCGGGATGTAGGTCCGCGGAGGAGACACGATCGACACGAGGCGTCCCATGAAGAACATGCGCTGAGGCCCGCCGCTGAACTGGCTCATCGTCGACAGGGCCTCACCGAACCGGTCGATGGGGTCGGGCCACAGGTAGGGCCAGGCGAGGAGGACCACCGGGATCACCACAGCGAGGAGCACCCAGGTGGGGACCAGCGCACGGTGCAGCCATCGGGATGGTCCCTCGGCACGGGCCTCGATGGC
>DASUDP010000142.1:0-18588 GCA_036275535.1 Acidimicrobiales bacterium
CCCGTGCCCGGCGGGGCGCTGCTCGGCCACGCCGTGCGGGGCCTCGTGCGGGGCCGCAGCGTGTACCTCGTCCCCCGGCCCGACGGCCGCGTGGTCGTGGGGGCCACGGTCGAAGAGCAGGGCTGGGACGACCGCCCGACGGTGGGGGCCGTGCTGGGGCTGCTGCGCGACGCCACCCTCCTCGTCCCGGGCCTGGAGGAGGGCGCGCTGCTGGAAGCGCTCGTCGGCTTCCGACCCGGCACCCCCGACAACGCACCGATCCTCGGTCCCTCGCCCACCACCGAGGGGCTCGTCCACGCCGTCGGCCACCACCGCAACGGGGTCCTCCTCACCCCTGTCACCGCCGACGTCATCGCGGAGGTCGTCGACAGCGGACGAGCGCCCGAGGTGGCCGCCGCCTTCGCACCCCACCGCTTTGCCCCGCAGGCGGCCCCGATCGGAGCCCGCTGATGGCCGCGTCGATCACCGTCCTCGTCAACGACGCCCACATCGAGCTTCCGGCCGGGATCACCCTCACAGCGGTGCTCGACCAGCTGGGCGTCGACGGGCGCGGCACCGCACTCGCCCAGAACGGGGAGGTGGCGCCGAGGAGCGAGTGGCCCACCACCGTCGTGGCCGAGGGCGACCGCCTCGAGATCCTGACCGTGGCCCAGGGAGGTTGACCGATGGACGATCCGCTGCACATCGCCGGAGAGGCCTTCGGGTCCCGTCTCATCATGGGGACGGGCGGAGCGCCCAGCCTCGAGGTCCTGGAAGCGGCCCTCGTCGCCTCGCGCACGGAGATCACCACGGTCGCCATGCGCCGCATCGACCCCACCAGCCCGGGCTCGGTCGTCGACGTCCTGGCCCGCACCGGTGTCCGCCCACTCCCCAACACCGCGGGGTGCTACACGGCCCGCGATGCCGTGCGCACCGCGCAGCTGGCCCGGGAGGCGCTCGACACGTCCTGGGTGAAGCTCGAGGTGGTGGCCGACGACCACACCCTGCTGCCCGACCCCGTCGAGCTCCTCGATGCTGCCGAGGCGCTCGTCGACGACGGCTTCACGGTCCTCGCCTACACCAACGACGACCCGGTGCTGGCGCTGCGGTTGCAGGACCTGGGTTGCGCGGCTGTGATGCCCCTCGGCGCGCCGATCGGGTCGGGCCTGGGCATCCGCAACCCACACAACATCTCGATGATCCTCGACCGCGCCTCGGTGCCGATCATCCTCGACGCCGGCATCGGCACCGCCTCCGACGCCGCCATCGCGATGGAGCTGGGCTGTGACGCGGTGCTCGTGGCGTCGGCCGTCACCCGGGCGCAGGACCCCGTCATGATGGCCGCCGCCATGGAACGGGCGGTACAGGCGGGACGGCTCTCCCACCAGGCCGGGCGCATCCCGCGGCGCCGGTACGCCGAGCCGTCCACCTCCTTTGAGGGCCTGGCCGACCTCGGCGCCGGCCGCCGGCCGTGACGGAGCCGGGGGCGATGCCGGTCGGGCCCCTCGTGGTGCTCACCGACCGCGCCCTCGCCGCCGCCGCCGGGCGGTCGCTGCCGGACACGGTCCACGCTGCCGTCCGCGCCGGAGCCCCCACGGTGCTCTACCGGGAGAAGGACCTGCCCGCGGCATACCGGCGCGCTCTGGGGCGCGACGTCGCCGATGCTCTCGTGGGCACCGACGCCCGGCTGATCGTCGCCTCCGACCCGGCGCTGGCGGCGGAGCTCGGGGCGGCGGGCATCCACCTGTCGAGCCGTGACCCGCGCCCTGCGGACCATCCCGGCAACGTCGGCGCGCTCCCGTTCGGTCGGTCGTGCCACAGCCGGGCCGAGCTGGCCGACGGTGCCCGGGAGGGCGCCTCGTGGGCCACCCTCTCCCCGATCCACGTCACCGAGTCCAAGCCCGGCTACGGGCCCGCCCTCGGGCCGGCCGCGCTGGCCGGAACACCGCTCCCCGTGCTGGCCCTCGGCGGCGTCACCGCGGCCCGGGCCCCGGCCTGCCTGGCCGCGGGCGCCCGCGGGGTCGCCGTCATGGGTGCGGTCATGGGGTCCGTCGATCCGGCCGCTGTCGTCCAAGAGCTCCTCGACGCGCTGGCATGACGGCGCCCGCACCGCACCGAGGGACGACCCCGCCGGTGGCGCTCACCATCGCCGGCTCGGACTCCGGCGGAGGCGCCGGGATCCAGGCCGACCTCACGACCTTCTCCCTGCTCGGCGTCCACGGCGCCAGCGCCATCACCGCGGTGACGGCGCAGAACAGCCGCACGGTCGCACGGGTCCACGTCCCCCCGGTCGAGATCCTCGAGGCGCAGCTCGACGCCGTGCTGGCCGACCTCCCCGTGGCCGCCACCAAGACCGGGATGCTGGCCACGCCTGCGATCATCGACGCCGTCGCCACCCGGGCCGCCCGGGGCCGGCTCCCCCAGCTGGTGGTCGATCCCGTGCTCGTGTCCTCGTCCGGTGACCCGCTCCTCGCCGAGGAGGCCACCGCGCGCTTCCTCGACGCCCTCCTCCCTCACGCCCTTGTCGCCACCCCGAACGCCCGGGAGGCCGCCGTCCTGCTCGGGCAGCCCGCCGATGCCATCCGCAGCCGCGACGACCAGCGCCACGCCGCGCGGGACCTGGCCGCTCGGGTGGCCGGGGCGGCCCGCCGCGCCCGGGCTGCGGGCCCGGCGTGGATCGTCGTAAAGGGGGGCCACGTGCCGGACGCCGGCGACGACCACGCCGTCGACGTCGCCCTCGAGACCGGCCCCGGCACCATGCACGAGCTCAGCGCTCCGTGGGTCGCCACCGGCAACGACCACGGGACCGGCTGCACGTTCGCCGCCGCCACCGCCGCCCACCTCGCCCGGGGCCTACTGCCGCTCGAGGCGCTGCGCGCCGCCAAGGGCTTCGTCCACCGGGCCCTGCAGCGCTCCGCCGGATGGCAGCTGGGGGCTGGGCGCGGCCCCGTCGCCCACACCGCCGAGATGCCGGCACCGCGACCGTCGCCCTGACCCGGGTCGCGGGACGCCGTCGCTCGCCGATCGAGCGTTCCGCAACCCCCCGTCGTCGAACCCGCGGTCAGAGTTGCCGGAGAACCGCAAGCTTTGACCGCGGGTTCGCAGACCGGGGACCGGACGCGCACCGACCGCCCGGAGCAGGAGGGCGGTCGGCACGCGGGCGACTCGGTTGTGGCTACCCCCTTCCCGGGAACCTGCGGTCAGAGTTGCCGGAGAACCGCAAGCTCTGACCGCGGGTTCGGGGGGTGGGGGTCAGATCTTGATCGGGAGGCGGGCCTTGCGGGCCCGGTCGATGAGGAGGCCGGCGGCGAGGGCCAGGACGCTGAGGGCCAGGGCGACGGCGGTGGCCTTCGACTCGTCGGGCGAGCTGACGGCGGCCCGGACGGTCTCGATCACGGGCTCGGAGGCCAGCGCCGGGGTGGAGAGGTCGGCGCCCGTCGACGGCGAGGCGAACGACGGCGCGCTGCTGAGCGGACCGAGCGGCGACAGGGAGAGCGAGCTGCCCATGGGCACGCTCGGCACGCCGAAGCGGTTGACCGGCGACCCCACCTTGGGACCGGCGGGGCGGGTCGTCGACACCGGGCCGATGAAGCCGGAGGGCGACGAGCTGGACGTGGCGGTGGTGGTGCCGCCGAACGAGCCCGACGAGCCCGACGAGGAGCCCGACGCGGGAGGCGCCGGGGACGGCTGGGGCGCCGGGGCCGGGGTGGGCGCCGGGGCCGGGATGACCTCCGCCACCGGTGCCGGCACGGGGACCGTCGACTCGACGGTCTCGACGACGGGAGCGATGGCGTCGGTGACCGGAGCGAGGAGCTGCTCGGCCGCCTCGGTGACGGTGCAGAGGGGCGACAGGAGGCTGCACGTGGTCCCGGTGACGTCCTGGGCCGGGGCGGCGAAGGCGCTCGTCGCCATCACGGGCGATGCGACGACCGCTGTGGTGAGAAGGGCAGCAGCGAGGGTCTTCGAGCGGCGCATCACGGGCTCCTGGTTCGGCGGTCTGGTGTGGGGTGCGGCCGGCCCGTACGGGTCGGTGGCTCCTCCCGCACTCGGGCTTCGCTGTGACGTACGTCATCTCCTTCCCCGCTCCGCGGATTTCGGTCGGGCGCCGGCGACCTCGGCGCCGGAGGTGCCGCGAACCGGTCAAAACCAGAAGATCCAGCAGCACCGAGGCGCTGAGGCCGCCCCCCACCGCGGCAGGGCGCCGGCCCGAGTGGGGCCGCCCGGTCGGGGGTGCCTACGCTCGCCGTCGCCATGGTCCCGCACCCCCGCCGTCGCGAGTCGCCGCAGGTCTACCGGGTGCGCCGGGCCATGGCCGCGACGGTCGTCGTCGTGCTGGTCTTCGGGGTGCTGCGCCTGGCCGGGGTGGGCGGAGGCGGAGGCGGTGACGAGGCCAGCGCCACCACCTCGTCGTCCACCACCTCCACCACGATCCCTGATCCGCCCGCCTGCGCCGAGGGAGATGTCGTCAGCGAGGACAACCCGGCCACGGGTTGGGCATCGATCCTCGTCGACACCGAGCGCAGCCTCCCCGACTGGTACTCGCCCCCCGACCTGGAGAACATCTCCGAGGGCGGCTTCCCCTTCACCGACGGGCTGGCGCTGCGAGGCCTCGTGATGGACGACCTCAACGCCATGCGGGAGGCGGCCGCCGCCAACGGCACGCCGCTGTCGATCCTGGCCGCCTACCGCAGCTACGCCCAGCAGGCCGACCTCTTCGCCCGGCGGGTGGACGACATGGGGGCGTCCCAGGCCGGGGGACGCGTGGCCCGGCCCGGGCACTCCGAGCACCAGCTCGGCACCACGATCGACGTCACCGACGAGGGCGCCACCGACGTCGACCAGGCCTGGGGGGCGTCCCCCACCGGGCAATGGGTGGCCACCAACGCCCACAAGTACGGCTTCCTCATCAGCTACCCCTCGGGCGCCTCCGATCTCACCTGCTACGACTACGAGCCCTGGCACCTGCGGTACGTGGGTCGGGAGACCGCCGCCGCGGTCGTGGCCTCGGGGCTGACGCTGCGGCAGTACCTGTTCGTCAACGCGCCGCCGGCCGGTTACACGCCCACCACGGCCGCCCCCACGACCACCGCCGAGGTCGTCACCGAGGGCTAGGACCCCGGCCCCGCGGCCCGCCCCGGTGCCGAGGCGGCCGACAGGCGCGGCGGTACGCTCCCGCGACCCCTGCTCGGAGCTGAGGTTGCTGTCGTGCCCGATGATCGCCGCCGTCGCATGACCCTCCTCGGGTTGGTCGTGCTGTCGCTGGTGGCGCTGGTGGCCAGCTTCGCGGTCGACCGGTCCGGCGACGGGTCGCACCCCACGGCCAGCCGCTCCCCCGAGGCCGGCGACGACAGCGGCGGGGACGGCGACGACAGCGGCGGGGACGGCGACGACGGCAGCGCCACCTCGGCCCCCGACGGCGACACCAGGGGCGCCGACGCCGAGCGGTTCCGCACCAAGTACGAGGGCCTGGCCGACCCGAAGGGCTTCGGCCGGCCCTACCCGAACGCCGACGTGGTGGGGCTGCTCACCTTCCGGGGCAACCCGTCGCGCAGCTACTACGGCGCCGGGCCCGTCCCCCGCACCACGCCGCAGATCCTCTACCGCTTCCCCGACGAGCCGATGTGCCGGTCCTCGGTCAACCTCGGCGAGACGAAGGTGTGGTGCGGGATGGGCTGGACCGGCCAGCCCACCATCGTCGAGCGTGAGGACCGCACGTGGGCGGTCTTCGGCGGGTACGACGGCCACGTCCACTTCATGGACGTCGCCACCGGCCAGCGCATCCTCCCCGACGTGGAGACCGGCGACATCATCAAGGGCACGCCGACGATCGACCCCGACGGCTACCCGCTCGTCTACACCGGCTCGCGCGACGACCTGCTGCGGATCATCGCCGTCGACCGACCGGGCCGGGCCGAGGTGCTGTGGACGCTCGACAGCGAGTCGGTCCCGCCGGTGATCTGGAACGACGACTGGGACGCCTCGCCCATCATCCTCGGGGACTACCTCGTGGAGGGCTCCGAGAGCGGGCGCTTCTGGGTGGTGAAGCTCAACCGCACTACCGACGCCGGCGGGCTCGTCCAAGTGGCGCCCGAGGTGGTGTTCACCACGGAGGCGTGGGACCAGGAGGTGCTGGCCGCCAACGGCGACGAGGTGGCCTCGGTGGAGAGCTCGCCCGCCGTCCACGGCAACACCGTCTACTTCGGGACCTCGGCCGGGCTCATCTGGGGCTGGGACCTGACCGGCCTCGCCAAGGGGACCTCGCCGAAGCGGACGCTGCGCTTCTACACCGGTGGTGACAACGACGCCACGGTGGTGGTCGACGACGAGGGGATGCTCTACCTGGCCGGCCAGTTCGATCGCGACCTCCCTCGGGCCCGCGAGGTGGGCCAGCTCACCAAGATCGACCCGTCGAACCCCACCAACCCCATCGTGTGGAAGCTCGACGACCAGGGCGCCATCAAGGGCGGCGTCTACGGCACGCCCGGCATCCACGGGGACCTGCTCTACTTCGGCACCAACGGCGGCCGCCTCGTCGGCGTCGACCGACGGACCGGCGTCGTGGTCTGGGAGAAGCGCCTGCCCCCGCCGGTGTGGGGCAGCCCCGTCGTCGTCGACGACGTGCTGCTGATCGGCGACTGCAACGGCGGGTTCCACGCCTTCGACGTGAGCGACCCGCTCGTCGACCCGCCCGAGCTCTGGCAGGTCGACCTCGGCGGCTGCATCGAGGCCACCCCCGCCGTCTGGCACGGCCGCATCTACATCGGCTCCCGCAACGGCCACCTCTACGTCCTCGGCGACCCGCTCACCCCGCCCCCCACCACCACCGAGCCCCCCACCACGACCCGCTGATCCGGCCGCATCTCGTAGGTTCGGGTCCATGACGGAGGACTCCACCGATCCCACCGCTGCGAACGCCGGGCGGTTTCCGCCGCTCGCCGACGAGGCCGTGGCGGCCCGCTGGGCCAGGTTCGGCCAGTGGGGCAAGACGCTGTTCCCGAACGTGGTCGGTCTCCAGCTGGAGGAGGTGCGGACCGACTACGCCCGGATGCGCCTGCCCTTCCGGCCCGAGCTCGAGCAGCCGGCCGGGGTGGTGCACGGCGGGGCGCTGGCCACGCTTGTCGACACGGTCGTCGTGCCCGCCGTCGGTCAGGCCTACGACCCCGGGTGGGCCTACCTCACGATCCAGATGGACGTGCGCTACCTGGGCGCCGTCGCCGGCGAGGACGTCGTGGCCGAGGGCTGGGTCGACCAACGGGGCCGCACCCTGGTGTTCTGCCACGCCGAGCTCCGCGTCCCCAGCGGCCGCCTGGTCGCCGACGGATCCCTCACCTACACCGTCCGCCCGCCCCGCTGACGCCCGCTCAGCGGCGGCGGGTGAAGCCGAGGTCGAGGCTGCGGACGGCGCCGACGAAGATGTTGGCCTCGATGGCGGGCGGGGAGACGACCTCGAGCTCGGTGATGGTCGACGTGAGCCGCTCCATGAGCAGCCGCAGCTCGAAGCGGTTCTCCGCCCCCGTGGCGCACCACCCCCGCGTTCCGGCGCCGAATGGCGCACAAGACCGTCACAGATCGACGCAAGAACACGGGGGTGAGGGGGCGCACGGGTGGGGTGAGTGGGGACGTCTACCCTCAGCTGGATGCGTCGAACTCGGGTGCTCACCGCCGCTGCGCTGCTGGTTCTCGGCGGGCTGGCCGCCGCCTGCGTGCAACAGGCCGACGGGAACCCGTTGACCAACGGGTCGACGACGACCAGCACGACCGAGCCCAGCGACGACGGCCCCAGCACCACCGAGGGGCCGGGTGGCTTCACGCCGGACCCGATCGAGTGGGAGCCCTGCCAGTACGGCGAGTGCGCCACCCTCCAGGTGCCCCTCGACTACGAGGACCCGAACGCCGGCACGACCGAGATCTTCGTGGCCCGGAAGCCGGCCCAGGGCGACCGGATCGGTGCCCTGTTCGTCAACCCCGGCGGGCCCGGCGCCGCCGGGTCGGACTTCGCCAGCACGCTGGCCATGCTCCTCCCCAGCGAGATCACCGACCGGTTCGACATCGTCGGCGTCGACCCCCGCGGCACCGGCGAGAGCAGCCCGATCGACTGCGGCGTGAGCGCCACCGAGCTCTACAGCGTCGACCCCACCATCGAGGACGACGCCGACCGCCAGGCCCTCCTCGACGTCAGCGAGTCCTACGTCGACGACTGCGCCATCAAGTACGGCGACGTCCTCCAGCACGTCGGCACCCGGGACGTGGCCCGCGACATGGACACCGTCCGCGCCGCCATGGGCGACGACCAGCTCAGCTACCTGGGCTTCAGCTACGGCACCGCCATCGGGCAGGTCTACGCCGACCTGTTCCCCGACCGGGTGCGGGCCATGGTCCTCGACGGCGTGCTCGAGCTGGGACCGTCGGGGCTCGACCTGGCGGCCGAGCAGGCGGCCGGCTTCGAGACCGCCCTGCAGCGCTGGGTGCAGTACTGCCAGGCGGGGGAGGGCTGCCAGACGGCGGCCGACCCGCAGGGCGCGGTCGAACGGGTGCTGGCCCTCTCCGAGCAGCCCGGCGGCATCCCCGCCCCGTCAGCCGACCGCCCGGCCGGCCCCGGTGAGGCCAACCTCGGCGTCAGCCTGGCCCTCTACTCCCAGTCCCTGTGGGGCGCCCTCGACAGCGCGCTGGCCGAGGCGCTGGACGGCGACGGCAGCCGGCTCGTCGACCTGGCCGACCAGTACATCGGCATCGGGGACTTCGAGGTCTACTTCGCCGTCAACTGCCTCGACTTCTCCTGGCCCGACGACCCCAACGCCTTCCTGAGCTTCGCCAAGGCCACCGCGACGAACGCCCCCCACTTCGGGGAGGCGCTGGTCAACGATTACGTGCGCTGCGTCGACTGGCCCGTGGAGCGGGAGCCCCTGGAGCCGGTGACGGCGCCGGGCACGCCGCCCATCCTCGTGGTCTCCACCACCGGGGACCCGGCCACCCCCTACGAGGGTGGGGTGCGGGTGGCGGAGCGCTTGGAGAGCGGCGTGCTCATCACGAACGAGGGCGACGGCCACACGGTGGTGGCCGACGGCAAGCCGTGCATCGACGACCTCGTGGTCGCCTACCTCGTGGAGGGCACGGTGCCCGCCGACGGCACGACCTGCCGCTGACTGATCCTGCCGCTGACTGATCCTCGTCGACCGGTCGGCCAGGTCGGCGCCGTCAGCGGCGCCCAGCCCTGCTCACGTGAGGAGCAAGATCAGGATGATGATGATGATGAGGGTGCCGATTCCGATGTACATGACCGTTCCTTTCGGAGGGAGGCCTGTCCGCCCTCTCGAACGTCATGCCTGCCCCCCGCGCACCAGCTCGATACGTCCAGCCGAGCCTGGCCGCAGGCCGCTGACCAGGACATTTGGGGCAGATCAGCCAGCGGTGCCCTCGGCCACGAGGCGCTCGAGGACGAGCTCAGGGTGGTCGCCCTCGACGCGGGCCAGCCAGTACGGCGACTCGAAGAGCGCGTAGCGGGTGCCGTCGGCCCGGACGTAGACGGCCACGCCCTGGAGGCCCCGCAGCGTCGCCGTGGACGCCTCGTCGGTGCGGCGGGCCACCCGCCACGTCGTCGGTGAGAGCTGCGTCGGGGCGCCGAACTCGTGCTCGAGGCGGTGCAGCGCCACCTCGAACTGCATCGGGCCGACGGCCGCCAGCATCGGTGCCTGGTCGCCGAGGTCCGGGTCGCGCAGCACCTGCACCACGCCCTCCTCGTCGAGCTGGGCGATGCCGCGGCGGAACTGCTTGAACCGCCCGGTGTCCTTGACCCTCGCCACCTGGAAGTGCTCGGGGGCGAACTCCGGCAGCCGGGGGAACTCCACCGGCGGGGTGACGTAGAGCGTGTCGCCCACGGTCACGTCGGTGGCGTTGACGAGCCCGAGGACGTCGCCCGGCCACGCCTCCTCCACCGTGTCGCGCTCCTGGCCGAACACCGAGTGGGCGTACTTGGTGTGGAAGGGCTTGCCGGTGGGGCCGTGGGTGACGACCATCCCCCGCTCGAAGTGCCCGGAGCACACCCGCACGAAGGCGATGCGGTCCCGGTGGGCGGGGTCCATGTTGGCCTGCACCTTGAAGGCGAGGGCCGAGAAGGGCGCGTCGAGCGGCCGGGGCTTGCCCTCCACGTCCACCCGGGGCGTGGGGGGCGGCGCCATCTCCACGACGGCGTCGAGGAGCAGGCGCACCCCGAAGTTGGTGAGCGCCGAGCCGAAGAACACCGGGGTGAGCTCGCCCATGGTGAACAGCTCGGTGTCGGCGTCGTGGCCCACCTCGTCGAGCAGGGAGAGGTCGTCGGCGGCCGCCTGCCAGGCCGGGCCCTCCTGGGCGGCCGCCTCGTCGGCGGTCATCAGCTCCTCGCCCGCCTCGGTGGCGCCCCGGGCCGTGCGGGTGAAGCGGATGTACATGCCGGTGCGGCGGTCGACGACGCCCCGGAAGTCGCCGGCCAGCCCCACCGGCCACGTGACCGGGGTGGGGACGATCGACAGCTGCGACTCGATCTGGTCGATCAGCTCGAGGGCCTCCCGGCCGGGCCGGTCCCACTTGTTGATGAAGGTGAGCAGCGGCATGTTCCGCTCGCGGCACACCTCGAAGAGCTTGAGGGTCTGCGGCTCGATGCCCTTGGCGGCGTCGAGGACCATGATGGCGGCGTCGGCGGCGGCCAGCACCCGGTAGGTGTCCTCGGAGAAGTCGCGGTGGCCAGGGGTGTCGAGCAGGTTCAGCACGTGGTCGTGGTACGGGAACTGCAGGACCGTCGACGTGATGGAGATGCCCCGCTTCTGCTCCATCTCCATCCAGTCCGAGGTGACCCGCCGCCGCTCCCCGCGGGCCTTCACCGCACCGGCGGTCTGCAGGGCGCCGCCGTAGAGGAGGAACTTCTCCGTCAGCGTGGTCTTCCCCGCGTCGGGGTGGCTGATGATGGCGAACGTCCGCCGGCGGGCGGCCTCCTCGACGGCGGTGGGCATCCCCCCAGTGCAGTCGATCCCGGGGTCCGGCAGCGAACCCGTTCAGCGGATGAGCAGCGGACGGCCCTTGCCCACGGTGTTCATGCGGTCGACCTTGGGCTTCAGCGTGAGCTGGGCGTTGCCGCTCACCTGAGCCGTGTTGGCGAAGATCTGGGCGCCGAGGGCCTGCGTGTCCATGTTGCCGGCCAGGACGGCCTGGGCGTTGGGGGCGAACAGCGTGCCCTCGAGCACGAGGCCGGAGGTGCCGGTGAGCTTCATCTGGGCCGTGCTCTCGGTCCACAGCAGCAGGTCATCGAAGGGATAGGTCGAGCTGTTGGGAGCCGTCCAGGTCACGCTCTGGTTGCCGGACTTGTCGAGGGTGCCATCGGCCAGGAAGACGAAGGTCTGGGGCAGCACGAGGCTCCCCCAGCTGCTGCCGCTCTCCAGCAGGTTGCCGCTGCGCAGGTAGAAGGTCGTCTGCCCGGTTGCCCCGTTGCAGTCGGTGGGGTCGGACGTGTCGTTGGCGTTCAGGCCGGGGCAGTTGATGCGCAGCCCACCGCCCGCCTTGATCGGCCCGTCGCTGACGACGTTGCCGCCCTTGAACGTGATGCGGTTGTTGCTCGACAGGCCGGCCGTGCCGCAGTTGATGTACCAGTTGCCCTTCGGCACGACGGTGTTGCCCGACAGCCCGGAACAGGCGCGGGTGGGTGACCACGCCTGGAAGGTGCCCGGCAGCCAGCTCAGCTCGGTCGGCGTACCGCTGCCGCCCCAGGCCGCCTTCAGCTGGTCGATGTAGGGCGGGCCGCTGCCGGGGCAGCCCTTGGTGGGGTCGCAGTTGTAGCGCCAGTCCATGGCCGTGCGACCCACCGGCGCGGACGACCCCACGGGGCTGGGGCTGACGAGTCCGCTCGGGTAGGCGACGGCGGCGTTGCCGGACGTGATGGCCCACATGCCCACCTTGTCGGCGATGACCTTGCCGTTGGGGTCGCTGCCTGACACGTCGAAGACGACCTTGTTGCCGCAGTCGGCCCCGTTGGAGTCGATGGCGATGTAGCCCGGGGTGGTCCCATCGGCCGTCGTCACCGTCAGCTGGGACGAGCCGCCCACGGAGAGCACCTCGCACTCGGTGTCGGCCAGCAGCACGAGGGGGGCGTGGACGTCGCCCACGCCGGGCAGGAAGCGGCCCACCGCGCTGACGTCGAGGTCCACCTTGCCGGACGCCCACAGGTTGTCGCGGGCCTGCTGCACGCGGATGCCGAAGCGCTGACAGCGGGACCCGTCGATGGTGGCCGCCGGGCGGCCCTGGAGGAGCGCGTCGCCGTCGGGCACGGGGTGGGTGAAGGTGATGTGGTACTCGTCGGCCGTGATGGCGAGCGTGCGGGGGGTCGTGGCCGAGCTGCAGGGGGCCTTGAACTTCGTCGTGCAGTCGTCGCTGTAGCTCCCCACCGTGGAGGCTGCGGTGGGCAGGTTGACGGTCAGGTAGTCGAGGGCGTTCCAGCAGGCCACCTCGGCGCTCAGCGCGCTGCCCCCCAGGCCCTGGGCCGCCGCCAGGGCCATGGCGTCCACGGCCACCTGGTCGGCGGCACGGTCGCGCCGGGCGCCGCTGTAGTCGAGCACGAGCGCCACCATCACCAAGATCGCGGCCAGCGAGGCCGCCATGAGGACGACCACCACCCCCCGGTCGTCCCCGCCCCCCCGCCGAACCCGCGGTCGTTCCTTGCGGTTCTCGCGCAGCTTCAACCGCGGGTTGCCGTCGGGACGGGCGTCAGAGGCCACCGTCGGCCTCGTAGCGGTAGACGACCGTGCGGCGGATCGTGATGGGGATGCGGTAGAAGCCGGTGTCGATGTGACCGTCGCGGGTCACCAGCACCTGTACCCGCTTGTCCCCGTCCCCCTGGCTGTCGGTGAAGCAGAGCTGGGCGTCGACGGCGCTGCGGGTGCTGGCGCCGGTGAGCTGGCGCCGGATCGTCTTGTCGTCGCTGGTGATGGCGGTGCCGGCCGGGTCGACGTAGGCCACGCACACCACCCGCCCGCTGACGGCGGCCCCGAGCTCGCCCTCGCTGGCCGCCACGGCGCGATCGATCAGCCCGTCGAGCCACACCTCGTTGGCCTGGGCCTGCGTCTGGGCGCCCACCGGCGTCGGCAGCGGGAGGGTGGACGCGTAGCGGGCCGCCACCCGGGCCCCCTGGCCGACCGCCTGGCTCTGGTTCCAGGCCATCGCCCCCGTGAACATGCCGAGCATCAGCACGAGCAGCACCGGCAGGACGAGCGCCATCTCCACCACTGCGACGCCGTCGTCGCGGGCCGCCCGCGCCCGCATCTAGATCCCGCCGCCGGTGGCCAGCGCGATGCCAGCCGGGCCGATCGTCACGATGAACATCGGCGGGAAGATGCAGAACACCATCGGCACGAGCATCTTCACCGGCGCCTTCTGCGCCTTCTCCTGCGCCACCTGCCGGCGGGCCACCCGCATGTCGTCGGCCTGGTTGCGCAAGACCGTCGACACCGAGATGCCGAACTGGTCGGCCTGGCGGATGGCCATCACGAAGGAGCGGATCTCGGGGATCTGCACCCGCTCGGCCAGGCTGCCCAGGGCCTCGGCCCGGCTGGCCCCCGCCCGCATCTCGCCGAGGGCGACGGCGAACTCGTCGGACATCTCGCCCTCGATGTTGGCCACCGTGCGAGAGACGGCGGCGGTG
The DNA here is from genome assembly GCA_036275535.1 of Acidimicrobiales bacterium. Lineage (GTDB taxonomy): Bacteria > Actinomycetota > Acidimicrobiia > Acidimicrobiales > VFJN01 > VFJN01. The sequence goes on from DASUDP010000142.1 coordinate 13,640, forward strand.
AAGCCGAGGCCCGCCTCCATGCAGATGACGAGCAGGTCCATGATGTCCGGCAGCTGCCGGAGGATGGCCTGCTCCCGGGTCTCCACCTGGGACCGCAGCTTGCGGCTGGGCAGGATCGTGCAGCCGGCGACGGCCAGGCCGGTGATGGCCAGGCGCAGCATCCCGCCCTGGGAGGCGGCGAAGGTCCACGCCGCGAGGGCGGCGAAGGGGGCGGCGATGAGCGACAGCACCCGCATGGCGATGTAGCGATCGGTGTCGACCTCCGGCCGGCCGGCTCGGCGCAGCATCGAGCGGATCTCCTCCACCCGGCCCGCCGGCGAGAAGCGCCACCCCACCTTGGTCAGGGTGCCGAGCACGGGGGCCGACACCCGATCCGTGAACGACAGGGCCAGCTCCTGGTCCCGCACGTCGACGAACTTGTAGAGGTCGTCGATCTCGCGGAGCTTGGTGCGCAGCCCGATGCGGTCGGCCGCCACCAGGGCGGCGCCCGTCAGCACGCCGGTGACGCTGAGCGCGACGACGACGGCCAGGACGGGCCCGAGGCCCCCGGAGGCGAACAGGTCGGGCATGACGGCTCAGATCTCGATCTTCGTCATGCTGTTCATCCAGAAGTACCCGCCGACGATCATCACGGTGCAGATGCCGACGAGCACCTGGCCGATGCCGGTGGTGAACAGGGGCTTCATGTAGTCCCAGTTGTTGAGGGCCATGAACCCGCCGAGGGCGGGGACCATGACGACGAGCATCATCGCCGAGGCCCGGCCCTCGGCCGTGAGGGCCTTGATCTCGCCCTTCATGCGGGTGCGCTCCCGCATCGTGTTGGCCACCTGGTCGAGCAGCTCGGCCAGGTTGCCGCCCACCTCGGCCTGGATCTGCATGGCCAGCACGGCCCAGCGGAAGTCCTCGCTCTGGATGCGCTCGGCCACCTCGGCCAGCGTGTCGTTGAGCGGCCGCCCGAGGCGCACCTCGGCCACGACCTTGCGCAGCTCGCGCCCCATCGGCGCCTCGGCCTCCTTGGCCAGGGCCTCCATGGCCTGGCCGATGGACCGGCCCGCCCGCAGCGAGCCGGCCAGGGTGATGAGGGCGTCCGGCAGCTGGTTGGCGAACTTCTTGCGCCGCCGCTTCACGACGAACCGCAGCACGTAGAACGGCCCCACCCCGAAGAGCAGGAAGGCGAACAGCGCCTTCGGCACCGACTGGGTGGCGAGGAGCACGAGGGCCGGTGCGCCGATGGCGGCGGCCACGTTGGCCAGGATCATCTCGGCCGGGCGCACCGGGATGTCGGCCGCCCGCAGCATGCGCTCGACGGACCCCAGGGCGCCCTTGCGCTCGGCCAGGTTGGCGGTCACCTCCACCGCCCGGCGCAGCGCCGGCGACGCCGCCAGGGCTTCGTCGAGCCGGCGGGTCCGACGATCGCCCTGTCGGGCGGGTTCCGCCGCCGGCGCCTGGAGGGCCATCGCCCGCTTGCGATCGACGCTCATGCTCAGCACGACGACGACGATCACGCCGAGGGCGACGACGGTGCCCGCCAGCATGGCCAGCACCAGGGGATCGGTGGGGAGGGTCACCGGAGCTCCGCCATGCGCTCGCGCAGGCCCTTGGTCCCCTCCGACTCGAAGATGTCGCCGGTCATGGCGATGCCGGCGTCCTCGAGCTTGTCGGAGAAGGCGGGACGCACGCCGGTGGGCTCGAGGCGGCCGCGGTGCTTGCCCGTGCCCGGGTCGACGCCGGCGGCGAAGTCGAACAGGAAGATGTCCTGCAGGGTGATCTTCTCGCCCTCCATGCCGTCCACCTCGGTGATGTGGGTGACGCGCCGCGTGCCGTCGCGCAGGCGGGTGAGCTGCACGATGAGGTCGACGGCCGACGCGACCTGCTCCCGGATGGCCCGGATGGGCAGGTCGAAGCCGGCCATGAGGGTGAGGGTCTCGATGCGGCTCAGGGCATCGCGGGGGCTGTTCGAGTGGACGGTGGTCATCGAGCCGTCGTGGCCGGTGTTCATGGCCTGGAGCATGTCGAGGGCCTCGCCGCCGCGGCACTCGCCGACGACGATCCGGTCGGGCCGCATGCGGAGGCTGTTCTTGACGAGGTCGCGGATGGTGATCTCGCCGGTGCGCTCGACGTTGGGCGGCCGGGTCTCCATGCACAGCACGTGGCGCTGGTGGAGCTGGAGCTCCTTGGCGTCCTCGACGGTCACGATGCGCTCGTCGTTCGGGATGAACGACGACAGCACGTTGAGCAGCGTCGTCTTGCCCGTGCCCGTGCCGCCCGAGACGACGATGTTGAGCTTGCCCTCGATGCAGGCCCGCAGGAAGCGCACGCTGCGCTCGTCGAGCGTGCCGAAGCGGACGAGGTCGGCCGCCATGAACGGGTCAGCCGAGAACTTCCGGATCGTGAGGAAGGGGCCGTCGAGGGCCAGCGGCGGGATGACCGCGTTGACGCGGGAGCCGTCGGGGAGGCGGGCGTCGACCATGGGCTGCGCCTCGTCGATGCGGCGCCCGACGTTGGCCACGATCTTGTCGATGACCCGGCGGACGTGGTTGCCGTCGACGAAGCCCGAGGGCACCTCGATGACCTTGCCGGCCCGCTCCACGAAGACGATCTCCGGGCCGTTCACCATGATCTCGGTGACGGAGTCGTCGTTCAGGAACTCCTCGATGGGCCCGAAGCCGATGACGTCGTTGCGGAGATCGTCGACGAACTGGTGGAACAGCTCGCCCTGTGTGGGCAGCTGGTTGGCCAGGAAGGCCTCGACGATCGTCTCCCGCAGCCGGGCCTCGAGCTCCTCGCCCTGCACGGTGTCGTCGTAGAGGAGCGGGCCGAGCTCCTTCACGACCCGGCGGTGCACCTCGGCGTACACCTCGGGCGGGAGGCTGGGCCGCTTCGGCGGCGGCGGCGGGGCGAACGAGGGCTGGAGGTGGTCGACGGGGGCGTCCTCCGCCGGGCCGGTCTCGACCGGGACCTCGGGCGTCGGCTCCGAGACGAGGTCCTGACGGGTGGCGAGGATGCGCTCGCGGAGCGAGCTCATCCGCCCGCCCCCGCGCTGGCCGCGGGATCGGTGGCGGCGGTCGTCGTGGTGGTGGCGCCGGCCGGCGTGGCCACTGGCGTGAGGGTCGGGGGCAGGGCGTCGGTGGCCCCCACCGGGCCCTGCTCGGAGGGCTCGTTGCCCGGACCGACGAGCACCAGGAGCACCTCGTACTGGCGGGTCAGGAAGAGCAGCCGGGCGGCGTCGCGGGGGGCGACGGCCACGGTGTACGTGCCGGCACCGGGGTTGGCCACCGGCTCGGTCGAGCCGTCCGGCGGCTTGATGGCGGTGCCGATGGCGATGACCTCGAGGTCCTGGAAGACGTGCACGACGGCCGGGCCGCCGGAGTCGGGCAGGCCGAGCACGGAGGCGTTGGGCACGTTCAGCAGGAGGTTGACGCGGTCCCCGGGGCTGATGAGGTCGCTCACCGCCGCCGCGCCGGACGCCTCGAAGGAGACGGCCACCGTGCCCTCGGGGAGGTCATCGGCGAAGGTGGCCGGCCCGGAGCCGACCCGCTCGGCGGCGGGGTCGACGAAGGTGCCGGCCACGACCGTCTGGCCGGCCAGCAGCACGCCGTCGGTGACGAGGCCGGTCAGCGACGCCGGGTCGGTGACGGCGGTGGCAGGGCGGGCGGAGGCCATCGTCTGGGTGGCCACGATGCGCCCGTCGGCGTAGGCCTCGTCCCAGCTGGTGCCCTCGGCCAGGGTGGCGGTGGCCACGAAGACGGGCACGGGCTGGACGGTGTCCTCGGCGCGGGCCTCGGCGTTGCCGACGTAGCGGATGAGCCCGAAGGCCGACACGACAGCGACGACGGCCGCCACCGCGAGGATGGCGAGCTTGTTCACGACCCCACCTCACGGGTGCGCTGGTCGGCCGTGAAGGCCACGGCCTCGAGGGCGGCCACGCGCAGCGCGGCGTCCTGGGCGGCGCTGAGCTCGGCCACGTGCTGGCGGACGAGGTGGATGTCGACGAGGTCGCGCAGGGTGCGCACGTCGGCCCCGATGGCCTGGGCGGCGGCGGTGCCGGTGCGCAGCTCGGGGAGCAGCTCGAGGCACTCCTCCACCCACTCGGCCAGCTCCAGGAGGGTCATCATCCAGGCGTCCCGCCCGCCGAAGCCCTCGACGTCGCGCTGCCAGGCCCCGAGGGCCATGCGGAGGTTGACAGCGGGGCCGAACACGTCCTCGCTGCGGAAGGCGTCGGCCAGGAGCAGGCGGCCCAGGCGCTCAGGGGCCAGCCGCTCGCCGAGGGCGTGCTGGAGCCGGCGCACCGCCCGGACGGCGCGGAGGGCGTCGTCGGCGTTGCTGAGCGGGCCGCGGTTGAGCAGGCCGAGGTGCTGGGCCAGCAGCGGGCCGACGGCGGCGACGCGCTGGCGGGCGGCCCGGGCCTCGGCGATGCCGGCCGCCGCGGTGGCCAGGCTGCCAGGGACGCGACCCGAGCGGCTGGCCGTGCGCAGCAGCCGCTTGAGCCGGGCGCGAGCAGCGACCCGCCAGAATCGCTGCCCGCGCTCGAGGAGGTGGGCGGGGACGTCCCACACCCGATCGGTGAAGTGCTCGTAGAGCCACTCGTGGGTGCGGGCCGCCTCGCGGAGGTCTCCCGCCGCCGCGGTGACTACGGCTTCGGCGGCGGCCGCCGCCCGGGGCTCGCTCCACCGCTCGCTGGCCCGGGGGGCCCGGCTGACGGCGAGGACGGCGTCGGCCACCTCGTGGAGGGCGTCGAGGCGCAGGTCGATGAGGTCGGCGCCGAGGGCCTCGCCCAGCACCTCGGCCTCCTCGGGGACGAGGTCGAGCGTCACCATCCCGGCGCTGGTGGCCATGGCGGCGACCTCGGCGGCGAGGGCCGGCACGACGCGGGTGGGGTCGACGGCGGTGGGCCCGTCGACGAGGTCGGCTTCGAGGCGGGCCAGGAGGCGACCGAGGTCGGCCGGCAG